>CAVRAO010000007.1:0-20462 GCA_963719035.1 Methanobacteriota archaeon
CTGCAGTTCGAGGATAGACTAACGTTTCACGCTGTCGGTTTAGGCGCGCCCTCCCGCGTAGCAGAGCAGGAACAACTGGAATCGCTGTAAGTTGAAGCGGGCCGTGCGAAAGCGTTGACATCACGGAAATGGACAAAGCATTATATTTTCTGCCGTGCAAAGGAAGCGGCCAGATAGGTGAAGCGTGTCATTTGCGTGATACCAGTTCAGTTGTGTTGCACAGCTCGCCTTTTGTTTGGTGAATCCCGGGAGAACGTCTTTCGTTTGTGCTTGTTAGGTCGGGAGCATATCGGCATCGTGCAGGAGGCATTTTTATGCCTGTTGATAGCGGAGGAATGCTAGCTGCAGTTGACATCTACGCCGTCAAAGCGATAAGACCGCCAGTCAGCTTAGACGGTCTATTCAGCACGCAGAACAACCTGTTTCGATGGCTGTTTGTTCTAATTTGCTTGCTTAAGCAAGAGGGGCCCCATTCCTCTTTCTTTGTTTCACACCCCATTTAGGCAAAGTCAAGCCCTATCTACAGAATCAGACTTCACTCATTACTGGGTTTGCAATGCCGGCAGAATGTGAAGATTGACTGTCGGCTAACAGCCCAAATACTTGTCGCGTGCACCGCCGAATCAAGTTTAAAGGTTGTCGTCGCGCGATCGCGGGGCGCTCGTGTAGAACTCTGATATACACCCAGGCTTTGACTCTTTTTAGGCAACCAAACGAGACGCTCATCGATCTATTGCTTACACGCGGTATTCTGCCTTTTGAGTGACGCAATTACGTTAAAAAACCCCAAAAAAACAAGAAACGGATAATATAAATACAGAGGGCCATTTAAACGCCAACCGTTAGACACAGTGCTGCGTTTTGTGGTGGTTACTTGAAGTATGGTGTGGCAATCGCTGAAAAGTTGAATTCTCAACTAGTTACCGGCGATAAAAAAGACCTTCTGTTTATCTCAATAACATACTGCTTGGCACACGGACTAATCTTGTTTAACAATGGTCTGTTTTGGGACGATTGGCTAGTATACTCTATGGACAAAAGCGCCTTGGTAAGTCTCTTTTTTCAACAAGGTACGCCCGGTGAAGGGTATCTGTATTCTTTTTTGTTCTCGCTTCCAAATTCCATTGCCTTTATGCGAGCTGCAATTTTTGTATCATTTCTTTTGGCAGCTCTACTGCTGTACAGCATCTTGAAGACCGTGAAGGAGATAGATCGTACTTCACGATTTTTTTTGGTCGTGCTTTTTGCCGTCTTTCCGGTGAATAGCGCTAGGATAGCCTTAATTTGTTTCCTTTATGCAATCGCTTATTTTACCTTCTTTCTGAGTTTTTGGTTAACCTCGAAATATTTGAACAAAAAAAATCTGTTGCTGAGGGCGTTCGCCCTTGTCGGTTTTTTTATTTCTTTCGCTGTTAATTCGCTGCTGTTTTTCTATGTCCTCGTCATAGTATACATAGCTTATAAGGAAGATTGCTTCAGAAAATTTCCGCCTGAGATTCACAGCCTTATTGTGGTGCTTCTCCGATACGTCGATTTTGTCGCTCTACCGGTAGTTTTTTGGGTGGTTCGCTACCTTTTCTTCAGGCCACACGCAATTTATGAAGGATACAATAGAATCACATCATATTCGTTGATGCACGTCCCGACTAATTTGGTCAATTCGTTTTATACGTCTTTTGTCCTAGTTTTTACTAACTCTCTTGGACTGCTGTTTAAAGCAACAACACTGAGTATACTCTCAACAACAATATTTGTGATATGTTGCATAATCGGCCTATTTCTGATAGCTGACGCGGCAGTAGTGTCGCATTTTCGTGTTAATTCAGCCTTTCGAAGAGGCCGAAAATATCTCATCGCGCTCTCAAATACCTTCACTAAATGGTATCGACCAGCGGAGACGCAAAACAATACTGATATCAAGCTATTTGTTGCGGGTTTGTTGTTCTTTAGCATCGGCGTATTCCCTTACCTTGTGGTCGGAAAAGTGCCCAGTCTTGTCGATTGGGGAAGCCGACACCAACTGCTAGTTCCGCTTGGGGCAAGCTTCATGTTGTTCTACGGCTTCAAGATAGCTTCAAATCGGGTTGTTAAATCATCATTTGTGAAAGTTTCTATAATTTCCGTAATAGTCGCTTTGTTCGTTATTGGGAACGTGGTCAGTTATCTGGATTACCAAAAGGATTGGTTCAAGGAGGTCTCATTAATTCATAATTTCAAAAAAAGCGAGGAGATCAAAAACCATACCACGTTTCTGTTTGATGATAAAACGGCAAATTCAAACGCCAATAACCGTGTCTATCGATTTTATGAGTACGGCGGTATGCTGCAAAACGCTTTTGGTGACCAAAGTCGCTTCGGTTCAGATCGAAGCGCTTTTAATTCGTCCATGGCTGCCCTTGAAAGGTATGACAAGCACGGCTATGACGCTGCATATCTTGGGTTGAGAGACTATAGGCAAGCAGAACCTGATTTGGCTGTAACATTAGGATACGGGCACTATCCACTGACCTACGTCAACACCCTCAAGTTACTGTACTACGAGAAATTCGACGTGGACAAGTTTAACACAACGGTAGATAATGTCATCACTGTGCAACCCACCCAAATCACCTGATAGCTAGAGTTGTTGATTTTTCAGTCTAGGCACCTGCTGTCCAAACACTGGACTTAGTTGTCTTACCTCGATGGGTTGCGAAGCTAACGCGCAATATCGTGGAAAAGATCATTAAGCACGCACTAGGCTTATTCCTGCGACTCACCCCGCGGCTATGTGTAGAATATCAATATTCCCGAAATGATAAGCAGGATTGATGCCGCTTTTCGCCAGGTTAACCTCTCTTGTAGCAAAACAGCCGATAAAATTACCACGATCGCATAGTTGAGCGACGCTATGGCGTAAAACAATTTCAATTCGAGACCTTTCAAGGCAATAAGAGAGCAGACCATTACTAGTAGAAAGAGGGCATAGCCACTGATTGTCGCCAAGTTGAAGTATGTTTTGAAAAACTGGTCACTATACCGAGAACCGATTTTTAGCAACACCTGTGAGGACCCGGTAAGGACAACCGCAAACAGAGCGAATAGGAGGTACATCATATCGCCTCCTCGGATTTTGAAAGTATCAGTACCCCAACGGAAATTACTGTTAGGCCAACAAAATTCATTGTGGTAACACTTTCCTCAAAGTAGACCGCCGCGATGAAAAGAATCACAAAATTGACAAGGCTGAGACACGGATACGCTATTGACAAGGGGTAGTGCTTAAGCGCTTGTAGCCATACAAGTGCTTGCAAGGCGAGGGCCACGAATGCGGCAAGGAAAAAAGGATTCGTAAAAAGCGAAATCAATGCAAAATTGGACACGCTTTGCGACGCTAGTTTCATCAAGAATCCTGCCGTTGCCTGAAAAACTATCGCGAAGAAAATGAATAAGAAATATCGTTTCAACTTCATCCCGCCGTTTATACGGTCCATTTATGGATGCTGGTATAACTAACGTGCTAAAGGTTGTTCTCTAATCATACGTTATCTGCTATCTAGCACTCCTTTTATAGCCGTAGGCCTTCGACAAGCAGCCTGTTGTCACATAAAAAAAATCCGCCCCAGGATCATCTTCAGCATTCAAGCGCGTTGTCGTCATTAAATGCTTATAGTTATTTAGCCCCGACTGAGCTGCCAGCAAAAAACAATATTTTGAGTTAAATGATGATACGCGCCTTCTAAATCTCTTTTCGGCACAATCGCATTGCACGAGAATAGCACTGTTAGAGAAATGCGTGATTTTGTCGCGTAAAACGAGGATGTGCTTCGTTGCGTCGCACGCTATTTAAAAAAGCGTCCCCTGCTTCTGCGAGACAAAATTCATTCAGGGTATATCGTAAGAGTGGTTGGCTTTAGAGTTATTTTAGATATTTATGATAGATTGCATAAATATCTCGAACCTCGAAACCAATCGACATATAAAAATTTGGTGCATTCTTATCCGTCAGGTAGGCGTCGCACACTAATTTGTCGGGTCTGATGTTATTCAAAAGAATATTAATCAGCAATTTTCCAATGCCCTTTCTTCGCACAGCTTGATCAACCCAGATTAAGTCTAGTTTGGCTCTTTCGCGTTCTTCCATGCAAGTAACTAATCCGACAATTTTATCGTTTTGCAGAGCGACAAAATTCAGGTTGCATCGGCCTTGCATGTCTTTAGTAATCCATCTAGCATAAAATTCATCGGCATGCTTCGAGTCGAGATATGGACTGTTATAAAAATGAGTTCCATAAAAAAACCTTGGCGTCTCTTTGAGCAGTGAACTCAACAAATCTGAATGAGTATTTTCGTACGGCTCGATTCGAACAAATGGATTAGCGTTCGTGTAAGTCACCAAGCTTCTTTTCAAGCAGCAAAGCTTAGCCCCAACGCCCATCAGTTTAAATCCCGCCTCTTCAAGACCATGGATTACTGTCAGGTCTGCCATCGGGTGTTTGCATACCACGTAGTGCAAATTTGGCTTCTTCAATATCTGATCCAAAGTTTTTGATATGGTCAGGTAATTCAAAGAAGAAGTCCCCGCTGTTATCTCGAGAGTCGCGATTGGTAAACCAAAACACCGAGAAGAATAGGGATCATCTGTGATGTTGTACCGCACGTTCTCACTGCTCATAGACAATAGGTGAGTTATGCTTGATGTCAATATTAAGCTAATAGGTTAGCTTATAAACCGAATTTTGACCATCTGGACTGGTCTTGTTGAAACGCCGCGAGTATCTATAAAGATAAACAATCAGAATTGATTTAAATGATAGGCTTATTGCAGTGAAATACGACAAATATGCGTGTTAAAGTCTATGAAAGTTCCATTTAATAGGGCTTATCTCACAGGCAATGAGTTGAAATACGTTGGCGATGCGCTCAACTCCTTATACAATGGTGGAACACTTTCAGGCAACGGGCCGTACACACAGAAAGCGGAGCGCTTCATCGAGGATAGATTTGGAGCTTCAAAGGCGCTGCTTACTACGTCATGTACAGCAGCGTTAGAGCTTGCTACGCTGCTTATTGATGTCAAACCCGGAGATGAAGTGATTGTTCCCTCGTACACCTTTTCATCTACAGTAAATCCAATATTACTGGTGGGAGCGAAACCGGTTTTTGCGGATATTGACGAGGAAACGCTCAACATCGATCCGAACGATATCCGAGAGAAAATTTCTTCAAGAACTAAAGCGATTTATCCTGTTCATTATGCGGGTGTGGCGTGCGACATGGATGAAATCACGGCTATTGCCCAGGATAACAATCTTTTCATCGTTGAAGATGCAGCACAAGGCGTATGTGCAAAGCACAAAAAAAAGTACTAGGTACGATCGGGGACTTGGGGTGCTACAGTTTCCACGAAACGAAAAATTGTACCTGCGGTGAAGGCGGCGCTCTGCTTGTAAATAGTGATGACAAGACGATACAAGATCGTGCAGAAATCATCAGCGAGAAAGGAACTGATCGGTGCAAGTTTTTCCGTGGGGAGGTTGACAAGTATAGATGGGTTGATATAGGATCTAGTTACTTTCCCAGCGACCTTCTGGCCGCCTTTTTGTGTGCACAGTTTGAAGCGCTAGACTATATTCAAAGAAGCAGGTGGGAGCTTTACGATACATATCGCAAAACGCTTTTTCCACTCGTTCAAGACCGGATTATCAAGTTTCAAAACATACCCGGATACGCTAGCCCCAACGCGCACTTGTTCCCTATCATCTTCGAAAATAGCGATATGCGTGATAGCTGGATGCGTTATTTGCAGCAGTTGGGAATACTCGCAGTATTCCATTATGTCCCTCTGCATTCGTCTCCGATGGGTTTACGATTAGGAAATCGCGTAGGTGACTGCCCGGTATCCCAACGGATCAGTGAACGACTCCTCAGGTTGCCGATGTTCGCTGGAATCGCCCGAGCTGAAAAGGAGTACGTGTTAGGTGCGTTGAAAGATCTCGTAAATGACTATAAATTACCGCAGAGAGTGACATCTTTTTGAACTAGGGAGGACGACCCAGCAACCAGCCGACTTAGTTAAGAAGAATAACGGCTCGCAACGTTGGTCGATCAATTTGAGCGCACTTTGTTCTTCACGGTAAACTCTCGTTCTTTGCGCCCGCCCTCTCGCAGATGCTAGGAACGTTTATATTATAATCTCTTCACTACGATTTAACGTCTAGAAATATGAAATCTATTAGCCTCAAAGCTGGCGTATCAGTCGTTATACCAGTCTACAATGGCGAAGGAACTATCACTGAACTTGCTAACGGTCTTGAACGCGTTCTCACTTCATGTTGCTCCGATTTTGAAGCTATTCTCGTCAATGATGGCAGTCTTGATAACAGCTGGTCCGTGATACACAACTTGGCGCAGCAGCACGATTGGATTATTGGAATCAACCTCATGCGAAATTTCGGCCAGCACAATGCGCTGCTTTGCGGAATACGGAGTTCCCGTTACGACACGACCGTAACGATGGACGATGATTTACAGCATCCTCCTGAGGCGATCCCGTCGTTACTAGGTAAACTTCGTGAAGGGTACGACGTCGTTTACGGCACACCAAAGGGGGAGAGACATGGCGTTTTGCGAGATCTTGCATCTGTAATGACAAAAAAGGTCCTTAAAAGTATTATGGGGGTTGAAACGGGTGGCATAGTGTCAGCATACCGGGTTTTCCGTACAGAGCTTCGTAATGCTTTTGCTGATTTCCATGAGCCTTTTGTGAGCATTGATGTACTACTTAGCTGGGCTACAACGAAGTTTGCTGCCGTCGCAGTTGACCATCAAGAACGGGCTGAAGGGGCGTCTAACTACTCGCTCAGCAAGCTCGTAAGCCATACTTTCAACATGTTGACCGGTTTTACCGTCAAGCCCTTGCGTATAGCTAGCGTCATAGGCTTCTTATTCACTCTTGTAGGCGTTGGCGTAACTCGTATACGTACTATTCAAGTATTTTACTGTGGGCACAACCGTAGCCGGTTTTCCTTTCTTAGCCTCGATAATTGCCATTTTTTCTGGAGCACAATTATTCACTTTAGGCGTCATCGGTGAGTATCTGGCGCGTGTGTATTTCCATACAATGAATAAGCCCACTTATGTCGTCAAAGAGAAGATCGCCCACAATGAATGATCGATATGGGCCTAATTTGAATTTGGTGGCAAAATGACAACGCGTTCCATGAAGCATTGCCGTCAGCTTATATAAGAGTACTGCGGGGATTTTCACCGGAAAGATTTTTGCATTCTTTCTTTTACGCAAGAATTTCGAAATATTGCCTGGCTAGTGAGCTATGTATTGTGACATCCGCATACATACCCCGCATTATCTAGCGGATTAACAACCCCTCTATAGTAGTAGATACATGCTGACAGATCTTATGCTATGAGGCTACTGCTTATTTATATAATCGCTAGGAATGACTTGGTTACTAGATCTTAGCGTATCTCCTGTTTTGCGGATGTCGGTCAAATGGATGTGCAGTTTATTGAGGACAAACCGATCGTAGAGGTTCATCTGACGTTACTCTCTTCTGAATATCTACGAGCTGGACCTCTAATAGTTCCTGACGCGGCGAGATGATTAGCGCGTTTTCACGAACTCGATCCCAGGTGAGGGCGCCGCTGCAACGTTCTCTGTATTTCTAAAACAGTCAGCTCGCGCCACGTTTTGACTCGATAGTGGACGTTAAACTCGTATCGGAGCGTTCGCTCAGTTTTTTGTGAAGCACACATGAGAGCTACTTGCCCCAATAGTCTGAACACCTACGCTAGTTCTAAAAGGGCATAGTCGCTTTTCGTAGGCGACGTTCTGCTCGCTCAGATAGACAGAGGATAGTTTGTTTAATGGCTACCACGATGGGAACAGCAGCCCGCGCGTTTACCACGCAATCGTGCTTCGTTGTTTCGTCTATCGTATCACCCGCTACAGGGGGTCAGATGAGGGCGCTCTCGGACGAGTGGAATAATTTGTCCTACATTTACGATAAACACGCGGTCCAACCGCTTCTCGCTTAGCGAACCTTCAGATCCCGAGCATACAAACCGATTAACTTTGAAACGGTTCCGTAAGCGTCTAACCGGAACGAACGCAAAAGGATCCAGTAAATGGCGGCGCCGAATCCCATATCCGTGAACATCGTTGCGAATCCCGTGAACACGATGATCATTACGACGAGTCCAAAATCTTGCGGCGATAGAAGACGCGTCAGAATAACGGACGTGACAAAGTATGCGAGCTGGGCGCCAATTAGGGTAACACTGCTCCACGCTACTCCCGTGCGTATTTTGCTGTCTAATTCCTCCACTTTTTCACCGCTGTGCGTCGCTCACATTGAAAACCTTCAGTTTGGAGCCTATCGTGACAGTGTTGCCTGGGTTCGACCGTCGCAGCTCAAAAAACGTGCTCCTGACAACAGCTCACTACCTTTTGATATATGACGTTTTACGTTTTCGTTTCTCGTCGTGTCTGTGCACGTGATGTCCACGATGCTTTTTTATGCTGGCGCTTCCAAACGTCTCGAGGCTGCGCAGTGTACGAACCTCCTTTGATGAATATCTATTCAGTGCGTTGGTTTCTACCGCAAGCTCCGAAATGCGGCACCCAACAAGTAGTCTTTAGCCACGCGCGTTCATCTGGAAACACTGAGCCGGAGAGGCGCGGCGAGCATCGGCGTGTCAAAAACGCGCTCCAATTAGTTAGAATGCGATGAAGAAACGCAAAGCCTAAGTCTTCGAACTCAGTGCTCGATGTAAATGGAAGTTAGTTCGCCGGTGATTGTTGGTCGGCGGGTGCTTACGATGCGCTCCTGTACTTTTGCTGGCGATTATGCTCGTCGGCCTAACGCTAAGAGTCTATCATATCGGGGCCGCGAGCATTTGGTTGGATGAGGGACTTTCCGTTTTTCTGGCTAAAATGAGCTTGCCTCAATTAGCGCAAGCACTCCCCGCGACCGAGTTGAGCCCCCCCCTGTACGATGTTGTTTTGCATTACTGGGTGATCCCGTTCGGCGATTCCGAGGTTGCTGTGCGGTTCGTATCAGCACTATTTGGCGTCCTAGCAATACCTATGATGTACCTCATCAGTGAAGAGCTCTTTGATGAGGAGGCGGGGCTGTTGGGCGCGTTCATTCTTGCCATATCTACGCTCAACGTTCAATATTCGCAAGAGGCGAGGATGTACAGCCTAATGGTTCTGCTCGCTCTCCTCTCCATGTATTTCTTCGTGAAGCTTGTACGGAAGAATGATCTGGCGATTTCAGCCGCGTATATCCTGTTTACGACGCTTTTGCTTTACACTCACGTTTACGGACTGATCGTCGTTTTGGCCCAAAACTTATGCGTGGTCGCACTGTCGCAGCTATCGCCGGCGAATACGTTTCGGTTGCGACGGTGGATAGCGCTCGAAGCGATCGTCGTTGCGCTTTTTGTGCCTTGGGTTGGCATTTTGGTCGGGCAAGTATCAGCCGTGCAAAGGGGATTTTGGGTGCCGCTGCCTACGCTTGGCACTGTGGCGGACACGTTTGTCGCCTATGCCGGGACAGTGTCGCTATTGGTCCTTTTTGTCGGACTGTCCGTGCTCTCAGTGTTTACCTACACGAAGGTATCCGGTCACTTCGAGTTGAAAGCCCCGCTCAAAGCCCTTGGGAATTACTCGTGGACCGTCCGCGTCGCCAACGTGGCTAGTGTGCTCTTTCTCCTCGCGTGGCTCCTCACGCTGAACGTAGTGCCATTTGTGATCTCCCAGTTTTTTACGCCGGTCTACTTCCTCAGATATACCCTCGCAGCTTCGGTCGCGCTATACGCACTCGTGGCGGGAGGCATAAGAAACATCAATTCGCGCTACGTCAAGCTCGCCGTCGTCGCAGTCATTGTCATTCTGTCGGCTGCGAACCTGCAACAATACTACGCGCAAGATACAAATGGGGACGCGCGAGAAGCGTTCGGCGTTCTTAACGAGAATCTCAAGAGCGGCGATATCGTCATCCTTTTCCCGGCGGGTGCGCAATATGTTTTTGATTATTATAATAGGGCGACAGCCGTCGACGCTAAGCCATTCCCCTCTGCACAGGGCTATTATTCGGAAGGTCAGGCAAATGCAAAAAGCACCGCTGATAATATCAAGGAACTCCTATCAGACGTCGATGGCCACGATCGGGTTTGGTTCGTGTCCGCCACTGGACACGGAAGCGCTGCGCTCTTGATTCAGGCAAAAAACGCTTTGAATGAGTCTTATTTTGCTCGGTCTGCGCAGAGCTATCAGGGCTATGAAGTGCTTTTGTACGAAAAGCGCGCCTGAATACTCGTTTGATAAACGTCGATCGGCCCGTCATAACCAGAGCTTTTCGCTGATCGGGTGCGTTAGCCTTTACCGTTCTCCAAGGGTAACTGCCAGTAGCATGCAGGGCTGAAAGGTCATGTGCCGGATAGATTATATGCGGATCATCCGCAGCGTGCTCTCGTTAAACGTGCATAAAAAGCCGGGCTATAAATAGAATATGAATACGCCCAAGGTTATTAGCAGGATGGCGACAACTTTTTGCCACGTTAATCGCTCGGCCAGAAGAAAAACTGATAGAAACACGACAACGGCATAGCTGAAAGACGATATCGCATAGTACAGTTTCAGTTCGAGGCCCTGCAAAGCGATAAGCGAGCAGAGAACGACCAAGAGAAACAAAGCGTAGCCACTGATAGTCGCAGGGTTGTAATATATTTGAAGATGCTGGCGCCGCGAGCCGATTTTTAGGAGCACTTGTGAAGTGCCCGTCGCAGAATGTATGCCGGAATCGCATTTTAGACGTTGCTAAGTTGGCTATTTCTTTTGCTATTGTCTGTGAGCCTCCTCGACAGTTATAAGGGGAAAAAGAGACGTATCTGCTTCAGTTTGGCGAACACTATGGATCATCCAAAAGTAACCGTCTTGCTACCAGTCTATAACGGTGCGCGCTTCTTGCGACAAGCAATTGACAGCGTGCTGAGCCAGACGTGGAAAGATTTTGAGCTATTAGTGGTAAACGATGGATCAACAGACGGCACGGCAGCAATACTGGAGAGCTATAGCGATCCACGAATCCGTATACTAAGCAACGTGCAGAATATTGGGTTAACTCTTTCGTTAAATAAAGGATTGCAGTCTGCTCGAGGGGAGTATATCGCACGGATAGACGCTGATGACATTGCGCTGCCTATAAGGCTCGAGAAGCAAGTAAGTTACTTAGATCAACATCCGGAGGTTGGACTGGTCGCGACTGGGGTCAAGGTCATCGATGAACGTGGTCATGTAACTGGTTCTTATCAAGCCCCATTTGAGCACCGAAGCTATTTTTTGCATCTTGATATTTCACAATTGCATTGTCCACTCATCTGTAATGTTTAGGCTGCGATTAGCGAAAAACCTCGGCGGATACGACGAAGCATTTGAGCGCGCCGAAGATGCAGATTTTTGGTATAGGATTTCGCGGATCTCTCGAATTGCTATGTGTGACGAAACACTCACAAAATGGAGAGATCACCCCGTAAGTGTATCGAATAAGTATCAAATCGAGCAGGACCGAGTGGCACTTAAAATCTACGCAAGAAATCTCGCAGACTTAATGCAGCGACCAGTGGGCGTTGGCGGACTAACTTGTTTTCACGATGAGGTATTTGCTGCAAGAGGGCCACTATCGATCAATGCCGATTCTCTAGTCGAGTTGACAAAAATATATGAGAGGATACTTTTGACTTCCCCGCCTTTTTTAAATCGAGGGTCGCTGGAAAAACACTTGAATATCAAGCTGCTAGTCTACATTGCACTTTTACTACGCAAAAAACAATTCAAGGATCTCATGAAAATCAGCTGTGAGGCGAGTTTTAGAACCCTATTTTTTAATCTCGCAAAGCAGAACTTGTTGCGGATCGGCTCAAATCGGGTGCATAAGCAGAAGTCCCGTTGACAGACTTCTACGTTTGCGCAAAGTTATTTGGGGGGAGATAAAGACAATATTCAACGAGCATTAGCAATATGACGCAAGAGCCCTCGAAACGAAATCCTCAGGTAACTGTTCTTATGTCGGTATACAACGGTGAGCGTTATCTGCGGGAAGCGATTGAAAGTGTGCTTGCTCAGACTTTCGCCGATTTTGAGCTGCTGATCATCAACGATGGATCAACCGATGGTACCGCAGCGATACTGGGGGATTACAGTGACTCGCGCATCCGCGTTGTCTCTAACGAGAAGAATATCGGCGTCACGTGTTCGAGAAATAAAGGACTTCATCTTGCGCGCGGGAAGTACGTAGCCTGTATGGATGCGGACGATGTATCTCTCCCCGAACGGCTCAGACTTCAGGCGCGTTATTTGGATACGCATCCCGACGTAGGCCTGCTATCAAGCGCATATGAGGTCGTTGATGATGATGGCAACTCGCTTGCAATAGTCAATTATCGGTGGGGTCCCGAAGCGATTTATTATCGGCTGCAATTTTGTAATTTTACCGCAGGCCCAGATACGATGTTTAGAACAGATGTGGTCCTCAAAATTGGCGGATACGATGAAAGATGCAAACGAGCTCCAGATTATGATTTATGGACGAGGCTTTCACGAGTTACCAAAATCGACCAGCTCCCCACGCTATTATATGTATACCGATCTCACCATCGTAACATCACCCATACTTACCGAGATGAACAGCAAGCTTGTGCGAACAGAAGTTGGGCTGCAAATCTAGCCAAGCTGATGGGGGGCGATACGTGCAATGTCGAAGCAATCACACCAATTCGCTATGCAGCAGCTATGTATCCTTACACAAAAAGAATCACGTATGATTCCCTCTGTGAGCTTGAGAAAATTGAAGAGCGGCTAGTTAGTCAGTGTCCCGTATCACTGGACATACCAAAGTTGAAGGTTCATTGCGAATCTATGCTCGGGCTCTACATTTTCTTGATGGTCGCACATCTGCAGATTCGCGACGTCTTACAGGTATTGCGCAGGCCACGTTTTAGACGAGCGTTAGTTGGCTTTATGTGGCTAAAGATATGTAACATCCGTGGCTACCTAAAGAGAGCCCTCTGATTTAACGCAGCCTGAGCTCTCTGAAATACAAAGCAGCTAACCTCGACGTTGTGGTATATGCGTCCGAATGGAGCCAACGAACTAGGACCCAGTAGACTGCGGCGCCGAAGGCGACCTGCAGTGCCAAATGCGCAGCGTAGGACCAGCTGCCTGGAATGATGAGGCCGAGAATCCATACGGCAAACGCCATCGTGGCTGCGCTAAAAAAAGTTGGCGCTAACCTTTTGAGTATAGTAACAAAGTCAAGCTGTATGAGGCGGGCACAAATTGTCCAGCTGGGATACCACAACAAGAAATTGGCGACAGTGTATGCGACAGCGACGCCCGTCGCGCCCCATCGCAAGCCTAGGACAAACGAAATGATGAATATCGAGCCTGAGACGAGCCCCCATCGAAACATAATATCAGTACGGCCTTGTGACTGGTAAATCCAACCGACGGTGGTGCCAATGGACTGAATCGCCCCAAGAAGGCTAAAAACTTGTAAGATGGGGATCATTGCCGCCCACTTATCACCGAACAAGGCCAAGACGAAGGACTCCGACACGACTAACAGCCCCAACGTCAGAGGGAACGTGAAAAGCGAAATAACGCTGATGGACTTGAGGTACATCTCTTTCACCCGTTCCACGTCTTTCTGGATCGCAGAAAGGGCAGGAAACATCACGTTGGAAATAACGCTCGATATTTGCCACACAGGCAACAACATAATCGTGTACGAGCGCACATAAAAGCCTAGAGCCGCCGATCCGACATATCGACCGATGAGCAAGTTATCGCCGTTTCTCGACCAGTAATTGAACACCGAAGAACCAAACAGGTTTCTGCTAAACTAAGAAAGCTCCTTCAGCGCATCCAAGTTCAGTGAGAGATCCGGCCGCCAAGGGGCAATAATCCACAGCACGACGACGTAGACTAAAGCATTCAGGACGTACAGGGCGACGAGGCTCCATACGCCAAAACCCGTTAGGGCTAACCATATCGCAACGAGACCGGAAAGCACCGTGCCCGTCAGCTGAGCTGCTGCGAGCGTGCGAAAGTCCATCGCTTTTTGGAGCAAGGCGACCTTCACCGTCGCGAATGCGTTGATGAAGAAAATCAATGAAATTACGACGGTGAGCGGCTGGAGAGAAGGCACGCCATAAAAGGCCGCAATGTAGGGCGCCGCAGCAGCTATAATCAGCGTGATCAATGCGCCGATGGCAAGGCTGAACCAGAACACCGCGTTCTTATGGTGTTGCTGTACGTCTAATTTCTGAACTAAGGCGGCGCCGAAGCCCATATCAGTGAATACGCCTGCGAAGCCCGTAAACACCAATATCATGCCGACTAACCCAAAATCTTGGGGAGACAAAAGACGCGTCAGAATAATCGATGTCACAAGATAAGCTAATTGCTGCCCCCCTTGGGTGAGGCTCGTCCACGCGACACCAGTCCGTATCTTACTGTCCAAGTCCTGCATTTTTTCCGCCAAAAGCGCTCGAGTCTTTTATATCGACGTCCCGTTTGGAGTTTGTCTTGCCGTTGACACCCCTTTTTCGGTGATCGCAGCAAGAGAAAAGCTGACCCGCAACAGCTGACATACTTTTTGATATATGTTTTTTTACGTTCTTAGGAAGAATGCCGGCACGGGGGTTTTTTTGGCAAACTGGGACTGGGTGTTAGCAGAAGGTCGTAAGCCGAATGTCGTCTCGATCGTCTTATGCGTGGGGGTCGACTGGTGATGCGCGCGCTAAACGTTGCGCCGCTCAAAGACAGCGAATCCACGAGGCGTGTTGATTTGATATGAAACATGGAAGGTACTGTCTCCATTTCTGGGTGATAAGCGACTCGTCTGGTCGCGACGCGTCGTGAAGCATCACCAAAGCGTGTGGCTTCAAATAGGGCAAGAAGAACGGAATTGCGGGTTGTCGCGCGCATCGGGACGACGTTCCCGGTGGCGCATCCACTATGAGAATGTCGACCTTCTTTTCGCTCATAACTTGTTCTAGTTCTAGCTTGCTGAACCACCCAGTATTGTTGGATTGCGTGAACGTACCAGCTAACCTTAGCGTTATTATCCAATTCGTGCAGGTGTAACATGTCTTGCGCTTGGCGCGCGTAGCTTTCGTCTCCCTCAATAGAAGTAATATCGAGGTCTTCGAGCACTCGAGGGAGCACGCTTGCAAGAACGAGCGTTGAACCCCCCGATCCAAGTTCAATGATGCTCAATCGTCTCCGACGCTTGGTAGTGGCGTACAACATCAAAAATGGCTTCAAAGTCACGAGCGTCCATTGACCATTCACGTTTAGCCACAGATCGTGGTAGATGGTAACGCTTAAGAAACGCTCTCCATTCGGTTTTTTCTCGAACGCCGGTCGTATGTTCCTCCAAAAAACGCTTCGCTAAATCCATCAACGCACGCATGTTGCAAAGCTCCTTGTGAAGGCGGTCATTCACTCTGTCTAGCGCTAATTTGGGGTATCTACTCTTAACTTTTGCTCAGTCGAGTTTGCCAGAAACGATTTTGTGAAGCAACGACTTTTTGCTATGCTAAGCAGCTGCAGCCAGCTGCGCACCAGGGCGATGCCGTGCCATTGACGCTTTCAAACGAACGTCTTTGGACGCGCTTAAGCGCCTGTTCAAATCGCGGGTTACCTAAAAAAGCATTAAGTTTTAAAACTTTATTTAATCGCCTTGTTTTTTGTGAAAAACACGCCTGCAAGACCGATGGTCATTGCTAGACGTCTAACGCAATCTTTAAGTGGATGGTCGCGCACGTGAACTCGATGCCGCGCGTACAATCATTGGAACGGGTTATGTCGGTCTGAGCACGGCCGTCTGTTTTGCCTCTCGCGGGTATGGCGTCATCGCGTCCACACAGAAAAAAGAAAACATCCGCATGATCAACGCGCAGCGAGCACCGTTTTACGAGCCCGGACTGGACGATGCACTCAAACACAGCGTCCAATCAAAACATCTGCGCGCCGAAATTAGTCGCGCCAAAGCGGTGTTGGGGACCGACATAAGTTTCATTACTGTTGCGACACCCGATCAACCAGATGGGACGATCGATCTGCGCTATATCATCGGCGCAAGCGAGGATATTGGAAAGGCGCTTCGAGAAAAGGATGAGTATCATCTTGTCGTCGTCAAGAGCACGGTCACACCAGGCACGACTCGCGACGTCATAAGGCCAGCGCTTGAGAGAACGTCGACCCTCTCTGCTGGACGCTGACTTTGGGCTGTGCGTGAATCCTGAATTCTTGCAACAGGGATCAGCAATCGAGGGTACGCTGCACCCTGATCGGATTGTGATCGGGGAATATGATAAGCGGCCGGTAGGCGCTCCAGGACTTCTTGATAATTTCCATAAGGGTGCTGTACCGATCCTAAAGATGGGCTAGAATCAGCAGAAATGGTGAAATAGGCAAGCAACACGTTTCTCGCACGAAAGTGTCGTACGCAAACGAAATTGCGAACGTCTGCGGGCGGGTTCCTGGAGTCGACGTCTACCAGGTAGCGACGGGCTTCGGATGGATACAAGGATTAACCCCAGATTTCTCAACGCCGGAGCCGGTTTTGGCGGTTCTTGTTTACCAAAAGACGCAAAGGCACTGTTAGGTTCTCTGAAGCGCGCGGTTATAAGCACCCCTCTGCGTGCTGTTTTGGCAGTCAACGAAGCGCAAGCGCGCCATGTAGCCAGCTTGCATTATCTACTCTGCGCAAGCCAAAAGGCAAGAAAGTGGCATTCTCGGCCTTTCATTCAAACCAAACACTGACGACGTACGGGAGGCCCAATCGTTAAGAATCGCCAAGGCGCTTATGGCGGAGGGGCTCGGAGTTAGCGCGTTTGACCCGGTTGTCAAGGAAATCGAGATCACGGGATTTGAAGCACTGAGTGCGCTGATACGATTCAGAAGTGTCTGGCAGGGGCTTACTGTTCATCGTCGTGACAGAATGGGAGGCATTCAAAGTGTTAACGCCAGAGGACTTCATCGAGCATATGGACGGCCGGTATTAGTCGATGCTAGACGGATTTTTAACCCACAGAAGTTTCGCGGCAGGCTGGAGTATATCGTGGTCGGTCTAGGCGACGACCCGCTGCAATAGGGCGCTTAATCGCGAACGACGGCAATACGCGATCAACGTGGGTTCGGCCTTAGCTCGGCGTCTTTCGCTATTGGCTCAGACAGGCAAAAACATTAGAACGGCTTGATAATGCAATATGGTGCCGTGCTTGACTTAGATAGCGCTCCAAACCAGCTTCTTATCCCTGTGAAACGTAAAGTGTAGGTGCAAGGAAAAGTCGATGAATACGAAGCTCTATGTGACGACCTTACGTACGTCGATAGCGGTTGTTCGGCAATTCGTGATAGACCCTCAACGGCCGAGGTGTCACACCCGCGAATATTAAAAAATTGAACCGTTTTCGAATTTTGGCTGACACTTGTGCGAGCGTTTGTACACTATTGTTCCAGTCAGTTTAACGAAATGATATACCCGCTCCCCAAGGAGTGTTGAAAATGCGAGAAGGAATATCAATGGGTTTTTGTCGTCAATTTTAAACGCTTTTATCATATACGATTTACAACGGCGAATTCGCCTGCAGCATCGAAGAGGAACGCAATTTTCTAAAGTGCCAAGCCAACCCACGTTTTCCAATCAGCCGCAGGATATCATCACGATACTTTTCAACAATGTGTAGGTAACCGCTAGCCATATCGTGCTTGTTTCTTAGCATCCGATCTAGCCCATCTTGATGAACAATCGTGCACGGCTCGTCCAGAGTGACAAATCCAAAGTCTCTCGCAAGGGATATGCACGTATCCCAATCCGTCAAAGACTTGGTAGCCTCATCCAACGGGCCAATTTTTCTGAAACAATCTCGTGGAACTAGCAAGCAACAGTAACTTGGTCCGGGTCCTGCGAGCATTTCAGGAAACACATATCCATTATATTTTTTCAAGTACTTCTCTGCAGGTCATTTTCTGCAGCATCACCACATTGCGGTCAAAGCGACAGAATTTGCAGGTGCCTTGTCTAGTGCGTTCAGCTGCAATTCAAGTTTCTGAGGGATCCACATATCGTCGGAATCTAAAAATCCGATGTAATCGCCATTTGAGTTTTGTATCCCGGTGTTTAGTGCTGCATTTTGTCCTTTTTTTTCTTCGTGACGGACGTAGCGCACGCGTGGATCCTGAAGCAGGGGCTTCACAGCGTCGAAAGTGGCATCTGTCGATCCATCATCCACAATTATTATTTCAAAATCCCTATGCGTCTGCTTGAGAGCACTTTCTACACTTTTCTAACTAAGATGTGCCCGATTGTAAGTAGGGATGATTATGCTGACCTTTGCCAAGCAAACCTCTTTTGTCAGGCGAAAGAGCGTGGCATCTTATTTGGTCTTCCATTGCATTGCCCCAGCATATCTGTATTCCAACAACTAATCGGTGATCCTCCTGTTAAAGGAAGAAAAGAGGAAGGAAGAGATAAGGTACCACTGCTACACTCGTGATTAATCATACAATTGCTCTTTGAGGCTGTGTATAAAAGCACTCAGATTTCGCGTTATGCGACCAATCTGCATCGACTTTCATATATGTTTTTCGTAGCATCTTTGAGACTGATTGATTGGGGCTAAGCTCAGATCTAGTCCTGCTTCTCTCTGATTTCACAAAGCTATGCGCAAAGAACAGGCGCCTTATGCGTGACAACCGAGACCCGTCCCCATAAATCGACAAGCGCTTTGCCATAGTCTACCAACTGTCATGCGCATTCACGCGGCTAGACATTGCAGGAAAGAGGCCAGTCTGTTCTCTTTGCAAGAGTCCATCGCGTGTGCCCATAAGAAGAGCACGGAACGCTTCCGCGTTCCTTTCGAAAAGCAAGAATCGAATGCTGTTGAACCAAAATATTCCTAGAAAAAAAACAAGGTAAAATAACGCGCGTGCGCTCCTTGAGTCTTACTGCTCTCCATCCAGAAACGATTTCTCATAATATAATACGTTTGGAAACCCGGCACCTTTCGAGCTGTGTGCCCCCCTCTATGCCATAGCTTCGCCGAGAGAACGCAGACGATTCTGTACCCAGCGTTCTTTGCGCGTAAGCACAAATCGGTATCCTCCCAGTAAGTGAAGAGTTTTGGATCAGAAAAAGCCAATGTGTTCAAATAAGGCCGGTTTTGCGAGAAACATTCCAACAGAGTCCACTTCAATCGTCTTAGCTAACGCGCGCTCTGACCCTTTAACTCCGACACAAGGAGTGCGCCCGCTACTCCACGCTATTATGGCCCCCGTCTTTTGGACAACTGTCGGGTTCTCCGCGTCGTCCAATCTCGGCCCTGCGATCCCTATGGACTCATCATCTTCAAAAGCAGCTATCAATTCTTTTAAAACGCTTCGATCGAACGTTATATCATTATTCAGAACGAATAGATAGTCAGCTCCTTCCCCCATAGCATATCGAATACCAATATTTTGACCCTCAGCAAAACCGAGATTTTGCCCATTTTCGATTAGATAGACTTTAGGGAAATTTTGCTGGATAAAACCCTGTGAGCCATCAGTAGAGCCATTGTCAACCACGATGATGTCATAGTTAGGGTAATCTAATCCGCCAGCTGAGCGAAGGCATTCTTGTAATACATCCTTCCCGTTCCAATTTAAGATGATAAGGCTCACTTTTGGAATTCTCATGTGGTTTAATTAATTGCGTAGTAATCGTTGGTAAAAGCAACTGACATATTCTTTTAGCAAATAAACACTGAATGGACGAAACAGAGATGAATTAACGTATTGGTCGATTACATCGCTCGAAACGAACGCGCGAATCCAATCAGGTCTCAACGTTGTGCAATAAGCGCACATAATCCTGCTGCTTTGTTCCATATGCGCACCTTTCTATTTATTCACCGACACTGACATCTTTGTAGACGGTTTATATCAAATCTCCTAGCACGGCGTCGTGAAGAAGACGGTCAATGCCAAAACACCCTGGTTCGTTTAAAAACTGTTTGAGAACTGTCGCAATGCTTTGATAAAGGGCTTGCTTTTATCTTTTGTTTAGCTATCACAAACTTTATGATTTCGTTGTTAGTGCAAAAGAAGCATATCTAAGTCTGCATTTTCTATACTGCTCTTCAGCCCGGAGATAAAACGACCATCTAACGCCTTCTGAAGCTTAAAAAATTTTGATACTGTTTCTTAGTTCGCATGCTGCGTAACCCATATCTACTTTTTTTTGAGCCTCTTTTGTCATGAAGTTAAAGGCGATCGGACCTAGAAATGATGAAACGAGTTAAGCAGGCCCTTAGGGCGTTGGATGAGGAATCGAATCATCGTTAGTTAAACTACCATAAGCGCGCAGATAGTCTTCTACGACCTCGTCCCACACTCTCACCTTCCT
>CAVRAO010000008.1:0-463897 GCA_963719035.1 Methanobacteriota archaeon
TTGAATCAGGACGCCGTACGACAAGCACCGTTAAAACTTGTGATTATGGGGGTCTACGAGCGGGCCGCAACGAAGTACGGTGAACGTGCTGAGCGCTACGTCCACCTCGAGGCCGGTCACGCAGCGCAAAACGTGTTGCTCGAGTGTACATCGTTGGGATTGGGAGCGGTTCCGATCGGCGCCTTTGATGACTCGATGGTGCGCGAAGTGTTAGAGACCCCTCCAGACCAGCAGCCGCTTTACATTATCCCGATTGGACATGTCTCTTGATGCGCTTAGTGAGGGATAGCCTGTGCTCCACATTCTCGCAGAACAAGAAAAGTAGAGCAAAAAGTAACGATGAATTTGCGATTGCCTCAGCGAGGCGGAGGTCACTTCGTCGTAGAAATTCAGTTATGGAAGTGCGAGCAGTGGCCTGTTTGATTTAATAAATCTGCAGCGACACCGTTAAGAGCTTCTTATAGTGACTGTTGAATATGACAAAGGCAGAAGATGCAGCTACGCTCTTTCAACAGGGCTTCAACTGCACGCAGTCAATTCTCTCAGTTTTAGCAACAGATTTTGGGCTTGATCGGAACATAGCAGCGCGAATCTCACAGGGGTTTGGTGCCGGAATCGGTCGCACAGACGAAATCTGCGGGGCTCTTTCCGGGGCGATTATGGTGATCGGGCTGCGCTACGGGGGCTTAACTCCTGATGACAGTGCAGCGAAAGAAAAAACCTATGCGATGGTTGGTGAGTTCGTACAGAAATTTAAAGCGCTTCATAGCTCAGTTGCATGCACAGACTTACTAGGATACAACCTGTCTGATCCACAACAATATGCTGACGCGAAGGCGCATAAGGTCGCAAAAGAGAAGTGTCCGGCTTTTATCCGCGATGCAGTCGAACTCGTTGAGACTATGATTTAGGTGTGGATTCAAGCGCGGGGAGGCGTGATAGCGTTATAAATTCGCGCGTGAGTAGACACCGGGATCAGGGCACGCGATCAGACAACGTTTTTGCGCAGCCGCTGTAGATAACTCTCTCCTTTCGTTTCTTGTAAGATTTAAAATGTAATCCGTTCGATGACAGATTCGCGCCCGCTATCGGCAAATGTCCAAAACCACGCTTCGCCCTTTTCAACGCGGAAAAAAACCATATCTTCAGCAACAGGACGTAGGAACGGCCGCTCTTCGAGAAGGCGGTCTTTGAGTTTTGGGTCATCGAGGACTACAACGTTACCTGACGCTCGCATAGATTTTCCCAAATCAATAGTCCCACCTTCTCCGAGCGGACCGTCCCGAATAGCATATAACTGCTTTGTGTGAAGAAACGAGACTAGCGCCCCTGCTGGCGGAGCATAGAAACACAGCTCAACCTTGGCGTTTTCCCTCAGCTGTCGATATACCTCTTTTATCTTAGTCGTCCAAAAATAAAAGCCCTTTTCGTCCGCAAACCACATTCCAAGCATACGAACACGAGGTTGGTCGCCGTCGACGGTAGTAAAGGCGCATATGGGGTGGTCCTTTGCAAACAACATGCATTCGTCGAAGTTCATAGTATCATCAACCGCTTGTTCCTGCGTGCTCATCGCTTAACTATATGGTGGCGAGTTCGGGCACCGGCTGTCCCACCGGTTGGAACGCCCCGCTGCTCGTTGACGCCGTGTCCGATGAGTCGTTCGACCCGGTATCGTACCGCATCCAGCCGATCGGCGACGAGTTGCGTGGAAGACGGAGACCTCATCGACTTGGACTCTCTGTGGCGCTTGGCCTCGCCTCTCAGAGGCATGTATTCCTATGCACCCTCGAAGTACGGCTCGATCGTCGCGACATCGACTCGCTGCGAGAAAGCCCAATAGCATTCCCACAGATGCGGTAGCCCCCGAAGCCGAAACATCGCGGACATCAACTCGCGCGTGGTGGCGCGGTCGAGCGGGTAACCCGCCAGGCGCAGCCGATCGAAGCCGCGCAGCGCGAGCTCGATCGCCATCACCATCACTTCGCCGGTGGCCTGCGGAAACAACTCATGCGGCGCGGCGAGCTCGGCCGTCGTGTACGTCGAGAGCCGAGCGTCCGGGATGGCAACGGCCGGACCGCCGCGGCCATCCGTTCCGCAGCCGTGCACCAGCCAGCTCCGCAGCACGTTGTGATTGCGACGCCGCAGATCTTCTTCGAAGTCAGCCAGATCGTCGAGGATCTGCAGTGCGAGGCCGATCCGAAATATGCCCGCCTTGGCGTTCGCGATAGCTTCAGCGTGCTCGGACTCATTCAGCTCGGGCACAACGAAGGCGAGCAGGAGCAGGTTCGCGCCACGAAAGCGGTGGATCTCGTCGAGCAACCGTTTGGGATGCAGCACCTCTTCGACCGCAGACTCCTCGCCGCTTTCCTCCTCGCCAATCGCGTACAGCAGATCGATGAGCGCACCCCAAGCCTGCAAACCCGCTGCGTCGCTGCCGGTGACGCTGCGCAGCCGCTCGTGCAGGCTCCCGGCCTGTAGCAGGATCGAGAACACGTTGGGGAGCACGCGTCCGGCGCGAACCTCGACGAGCAGCGCGCCCTTGGCTTCACCGTCCAGAATGTTGTCCGCAGCAGTGACAATACCACGCACCGTGTGGATGATCGCGGCGTAGTCGCGAACGCGAGCGTCGTCGATGCCGATGGCCTGGAAAATCGACACGAATAGGATGCTGAAGAAGTTGCGCTCCCAGTAAGCCTCCGGTGCGAGCTCCAAGTGCGGAAAGCGCAGCGCCTTTGGCTTGTCCCCCACGTCCTGCAACTCTTCCTTCAGCTCCTCTTCGACCTCGCGCAGCAAAGCAGAAGCGCGGGCGAAGGCCCCGATCACGCGGGCGCCGCTGAAGACTTGGTCGAGAAAGGTCATCGACGACCGCCGGACGTGCGACGGCAGATCCTCGACGGCATTGCGTTCCATGATCTCACCGTACCTCAATTCTATGCAGCCGTTCATTGACGACAAAGCGCATGCCATCGTTTCTGCGACCGGGTGTACTCAGGATTTCAACTTTCAGAACACCAACATAGAAAGTCGTGCTGTCGGCGAGGTTATGGCCCCCGTTTCGAAAACGAGTTTCTTTGCTTTGTCTGATTTCAGCACCCGTCTGCCGCCGCAAGTCGAGTGAGCCAACAACTAAAGCTTCATTGCGGTGCGACTCAAAGATATACTTGATTTGAGCGCATTCTTGGACCCCGAGCTCTGTATATGCGTCACAATCTTGGCGAGGATCGATAACGATTGCCTCGCCGTGATCAGAGAGAGAGTAGCTGTTGTGGGCAAGGCCCTTTGCCTTCACAGTCTCGAGCTGCATCGATGCTTAGTTCCCCTCGGCGTTTATCACACTTTCTGATACAAAGATGTCGTGCGAGCGTTTGATTTCGATATATGCCACTTACTATGTGATTGCACGCTTTACAGGAACCTAATCGGCCGGACTTTTGTTTATCAACTATCTCAAACAAATCAGTGGTAATAATAAAAAAAAAAAAAGCAATAAGAAAAATTTCAACAGATTGAAATAATAATATTAGTTGTATTCAACTAACAAACTTTAGGAGAAAAAAATGAGCGTAAAAAATGAATATCTTTCACCGTGTGGCATGTATTGTTCGGTTTGTGCAGTATTGGCAGCATATAAAAATAATGACCAAAATCTAAAACAAATGCTTTCAGAGTATTTTAAAACAGAACCTGAAAATATTAAGTGTGAAGGTTGTAATTCTCAGAAAACATTTGGTTTTGTTTCTTTTTGCCCAATTAAAGAATGCTCTGGAGAAAAAAAGATTGATGGTTGTCATCAATGCAAAGATTTTGTCTGCAAAAACATTGATGAGTTTCCAATTCAACCAGCAAGAAAAGAAATCATCGAATCAATATCACTACGGAAGAAATTAGGAACCGAAGAATGGGTTGAACAACTTGAAAGACATTATTCTTGTCCAAGCTGTGGAACTAAATTACATCGTCTTGCTACAATATGTGGAAATTGTAACAAGCCAATAACATTTTAATGTCCCCTTGATTTTGAATTCTACATCTTTCTAATATTAAACATAAAAATCATACGCATTTTCTAGCAGAGTTAACCTTTCGCAGGACTAACGTGAGCAAATCTGTGCAACGTGTGGACAGCGACGTGACCGATAGACGGTTTTTACTTTCGGCGCCTTAGTTGGTATAACGTCCCAGCAATAATTAATATCGCAATAGCGATCAAGATCACTGGCCCGATCAACTGTCCGTTAACGTTGATCGGTATGCCAAAAACGTTCTGAAGGAGTGCTATTATTCCGCCGATTAGAAGAAGCGAACCGAAGAATAATCCGACGATGATGCCGCCGTGAGGCAGTCCAAAGCATTCCGCTTCTTTATTGTCCTCCCCAAAGCACCCCTCATGACGAGTACGCCTGCGACGCGTGTCATATAGAGGTTGCTGGCAATTGACGCAGTATTCAACTCCTTCTTCATTTTTAGTCCCGCAATTCTGGCAATACGGCATTTAATCACCACATCGGTTTAGTCGGCCACATTCTTAACGCTTGCCATCTTTATCACACATTTATGAGTGATAGTACCTGCAGGAGATCTATGAGCGGGTCAGTGGCCTTCCGGGTGCATGATTCATATTTCCAAACTTCAAACGTGTGCTCCACTTGAATCTAGCCTTGTTCTATTTTGCCAATATTGCCTTCTTTTGTCAGTCGGAACGCGCTTTGAGGCGTGACCACAAAAATGTGTCACGCGCGTTAACATACTCATTGATTGTTGGTGCTTACGGAGGTAAAAGTCGATGCAAGTGGTGTTAAGTTATACCGTCAAGAGTAACCACTGCTACTACGATCTTCACTCAGGCTGCGCAAAGGGACTTGAGGAGCCGGATACGGCGGTGTGTGACGAATGCATTGCCGATGCGCTTCAACAAATCGTGGATTCGCGGAAGAAGCTTTCAATATTTGCTGACTCGGCATAACAAGTCAAAATGAGAGGCGAATGACAATGCAAAAAACTTCGATTGTAATAGCCTTATGCTTGGCCCTCATAAGCACGCTGACAGCAACTGCAGGGGCAACAGCAAAGCCAACGGACGACTCAGCCGTTCAACGGTTTGACATAGCGGTTGGGGATTACAAATACGGTGAACTCTCTGTTGACACGGAGACCGATCACGTCTTCGCCTACGCCAACGTGGGCTCAGAATCGGCAGACAAACAGGTGACTCTAGTTGCACGAAAAGACAGGTCGAGCCCGCATACTATAGATATCGCGCATTCAACCGTGAAAAACGACGGACAAGTCTTCTGGAAAGGAACCCTCACGGCAGCGCAATTAGACTGGATTCACACCTATGGTGGCCGTGCGGTCTTCTTCTTCAGAGTCAATCATGCTGTGCTCTAACAGGGAATTCGAAGCAGCAACCAGAGCCTAATGCAGGCTCCGACGTTAGAAACTATATAGCAACGATCGACATCCGCTGCCTGAACACATGTACGATGTGTATATACAATATTGGCAGGGTACGCATCTAAAAGATCTTTAGCTAACCATCCTGGACACATCTCTCGATGCTAAATGAATGCCAATCATCCTAGTCCTGTACCCTTCAATGATGATGTGGGTTCATTGCGACAAATCGCAAGAATCAAATAATTCCCTGGCAACATACAGCATTTAGAAGCGACAAAAAACTGAAAAATGGTAAAGCAGTCAATCATGAAATCGCAGAAGTTGCGAGTGTCTACAGTCCCATTCGGGAAACATTTCCATTCTACGCATCAATTATGAGGTCGATAGACGGCTATATCGATTATAAGCGTCGGGAATATTGTAATGATGTTAAATGCCCGGTGCAATCGCTTTTGAACAAAGAAGTGGAAAAATCTCCTAAATATGAAGAAATTCGGGCGATTTGTGCATCCAATTGTATGCATAGTACCTATGAATTTCACCATTGGTTAACAGAAAAGGGATATCTAATCGTCAGACCGAAGCAAAAATAGTCCCAACTTTTTTTTATAGTTGTGTATCATTCATGCTCGTGAGGTGTTACCCATGGTAAATGCATATCTTGATATTGGAATCCAAAGCCGAATGAACCGGATAATCAATCCGAAAGATAATCGGGTAGTTATGTTAGCGATAGACCATCCCTATTTTCAGGGGCCGACAACGGGCTTGCGTAATATGAGTAACACAATAAAAACACTACTTCCCTATTGCGATTGTCTGATGACGACACGCGGGGCAGTGCGGAGCAATATTGCGTTAGAAGATGTCGGATCAAAACCCATAATGTTACGTGTTACCGGGGGAAATAGCGTTTTAAATGAAGATTTGAGTGATGAAAAGCTCACTGTTACAATTAAAGAAGCCATTCGAATGGATGCGGCCGGGTGTAGCTATCAGTGTTTTTATTGGCTCTGCTAATCAACAACAGACCATTGTAAATCTCACCGAAATGATCAATCAAGCCGAAGAATACGGAATTCCCGTTTTGGCGGTAACAGCCGTGGGGAAAAAGATGGCTCGAGATCTACGCTATTTAGCTCTTGCATCTCGTATTTGCCAAGATGCGGGGGCCCGAATTATCAAAACCTATTATTGTGAGGAATTTTCCAAATTAGTTGAAGCTGTTTCTCCAACTGCTGTCGTCGTTGCAGGAGGTAAGCATACAAGTCCTCCTGACTCTCTCCAAATGGTCTACAATTCTATCCAGGCGGGTGCAGTGGGAGTTGATTTCGGACGAAATATTTTCCAGGATGACAATCCTATAGGCATGATCAAAGCAATTCGTTCAATTGTCCATGAAAATCATACCGTAAAGGAAGCCTTGGATATTTACAATGCATGTTTACCCGATGCATGCAAGCTCGACTAATTTTTTCAAATCTTTGTTAATTTATGCTCCACAGCGAATGCAATGAAAGCAGCAGTCTATTACACGAATAGTGATATTCGCATCGAAGATGTCGAAGATCTATCAGTTGGACCAGGAGAAATCAAAGTCAAAATCATGGCTTGCGGAGTCTGTGGGTCGGATGTCATGGAATGGTATCGAATTAAGCGTGCTGGAAGACCCGGTGGTATTGGAGCTTTTGGACATGAATGCACAGGAATCATTGCAGAAGTCGGTTCTAAAGTGGATCCGAAATGGAAAGTGGGAGATCGGGTCGTGGTGACCCATCATGTCGCATGTAACACTTGTAATGCTTGTATGCGCGGGCATACGACTGCATGTGACACACTGCAAAAAACAAAATTTAAAAATGCGTTTGGGGCGTATGCAGAATATGTCGTTCTGCCCGAAATCAATGTGGAGCGGGGTATTTTGCGCCTTCCCGAATCGGTTTCTTTTGAGATAGGAACCTTTGTTGAACCCCTTGGAAGTGTTTTACGAGGGCAACAATGGGCTCCGACCTCAGATGGGCGATCAGTCTTAATAATTGGTGCCGGTTTAACCGGATTGTTGCACCTTCAAGTGGCCCGGTTGAATGGTGCGGGATTTATTGCTATTTCCGATATTAATCCCGATCGATTGAAGATCGCCCAAAAATTCGGCGCTGATGCAACCATTTTCGCTACTGAAAATGTCCCAAAAAAGTTTAAAGAATTAAACGGAGGGTTGGGCGCGGACACCGTTATTATGACCGCACCGATTCCCATTTGTGTGAAACAGTCTCTTGAAGCAATCGGGCAAGGGGGTACGATCTTATTTTTTGCCCCCACCAATCCTGAAATCCAATCCGAAATTAATCTCTGGAATCTGTGGCAAAAAGAAATTACTATCACCCACTCATATGGTGCCGATTTCCATAATCTTTCAACGGCCTTAAAATGGATTCAGTATAAAAAAATTAATGTGACAGAAATGATAACCCATGTTTTTCCATTAAAAGAGACGGTTGAAGGTTTTCTACTGACTGCCCAACCGCGGGATGGTAGTTTAAAAGTTATCATCCATCCACAAGAATAACATATTTTTAGTCATTTTTCTAAAATGCTTAGTTTACACAATTGACCAGCTCATATCCAACACACCCGTCTCCTTAAAAGGCATTTACCTGCCCTCAAACTCCTGACGACTCGCTTTCAGTTTTCTGGTACACCTCCAGCGTTTTTTCATCAAAGCAAGCCACAACGATTTTTTCCAACTCCGGATATTGCTTTATGGCCAAGTGAAATTCGCGCAGAGCAATCCCGCTGGCCTTTTCGAGGGGATACCTATAAGCACCCGTGCTGATGGAAGGGAAAGCCAGGGATTTCAAATGATGTTGGTGCGCTAGGGCAAAACAGCTTCGATAACAGCCAGCCAGCAATTCCGGCTCATTGTGGCTACCCCCACGCCAGATGGGTCCGACCGTATGAATCACAAAACGCGCCGGCAAACGATAACCTTTCGTGATCTTCGCCTCTCCGGTTAGACACCCTCCCAAGGTGGCGCATTCTTCAAGCAATTGTGGTCCGGCCTGGTGATGAATCGCCCCATCAACCCCGCCGCCCCCCAACAAACTGTTATTGGCGGCATTGACGATGGCATCCACTGACAAAGTGGTAATATCCGCTTTGATAATCTCCAATTTTGCAGACACTTGCTCCCCCTAAAAGTCCAAAAGTATTTCATTCAAACAACGGGCATTCGGCCCTCACAAGCCAAGTCCTGCTCGTCAAACAAAAAAAATAGAAAAGAAAGGCCCTCTAAGGGCCTCTTACCGCCTTATTAACAAATAGACTAATCCAGCCAAAAGTGCCGGTATCCCAAGTCCGAGCAGCGAAAACTCTGGAACGGGTTGGGCAGGCAAGCCTGCAACTCCGCTCGTTTGAGCTGAAGGAACTGAAATTTCGAGCGCTGAGTTAGCATCTGAGACATTTGTGTGAGTAGATGCCTGCACCACTTTGGGCGTAATCGTGGCCTTCACCGTTGGCGTTGCTCCGTTGCGTTGCTGTCGCCTTGACTACTGGTTTTACAGCCGCCTTCACCGTTGGCGTTGCTGTCGCCTTGACTACTGGTTCTACGGCCGCCTTCACCGTTGGCGTAGCTGTCGCCTTGACTATTGGTTTGACTGTTGTCTTAGCCGCGGGCGTCTCCTTAGGTGCTGGTGTTGCAGTAGGCTTGACGGCTGGCGTCGTGGCTGTCCACGCCAGCTTGTCGGTGTTCCAGCTTCCACCGTTGCTAAAGTCAACGATTGAATTGTACTGCCTGTACACGAAGAAGCCGCCGTTGAGCCAGGCGGTCTTGGCTGATCCGCCTCCTGCAGCTGTGTTCCCTAGGTTCGCATTACCGCCGGCGTCGTTATACCAGGATCCGTAACCCTCAAGAGCCCCGCCGGTCTCGTCCCAGCGCGTTTGTCGCACTGGCGCGTTACCGTCCTCTCCTATCCAGATCGCTGGATACTTTTCGTTGCCGGGACCTGCACGCGAGTCCCACGCAATTTGAACATAGTAATTGTGGCCCGCGCGAAGAACGGTATCCATTGGTATGTACCATCGCGCGTGGCTGCCGCCGGTTGTAGCACGGTAGATGGTTAGGTAGCCCTGGTTAGCATCAAAGTTTTTGTCGTTGTTATAGTCGGTGTCGATCTCAATCATAAAGGCGCCGTACGCTTTGTCCCAGATTTTTTGGAAGCGCTGGCCTGTCGGTCCCGTGTAATGAAACCCTATCTCCCACGACGCTGTGTTTTGGTTATTTGTTGCACTTCCGGCCGGAATGGAGATAAAACCATTTTGCCCGGTATTACCCCAATACGTATAACCATTTGATTGAGTCCGAAATAAGCTTGGGGTGCTGACGTATGCGTTATAGCTGGTTCCTGCAGCTCCGTTATTGACCCATGTTGATCCCGCTTGAGGGGAATAATGTATAGTGGGGGTCGGCTGTGCAGCAGCCGGTGTGATTACCAACCCTGCAACAAGCGACGAGGCCGCCAACAGAAGAAGTACTCTAAGGGCTTGTCTTTTTGCATGTTTCAACTAAACACCTCGGTCTGGTAGTTCAGTGTACCTAAAAACGACGACGAGCATCTATTTAACAGTTCCTGCCGTCTATTTTTATAAAAAAGCTGAATAATTAATATAATCGCTTATTTTTTAATTTGAAGCGTATTAGATGAATATACGTATATTCAACATAGTTTAGGGCTACCTACACAGTTTTAACGCGCAAAAATAGAATTGCCATCAGGAGCTCGTTCTGACGCCGTTTGCTAGCCTGAAACGACAACGCTATTATTTTTCGTCGGGTAGCAGCGCACTTAACCCTATTCGTGGCCGCTTCGGGGTATCTTCAGTTGGTGGCCGCACCACGCGCCTGAGTTCGCCAGCGATCTGCTCGCGCGTTTCGTGCTGCAACTGTAGAGCGTCAAGCGCTTCGTCGGTTGCCGCATAGAATGCCTGGCGCAATTCGACCGAATCAATGTTATCGACGTCTATGCTGCCGAGCGGTGTTTTTTCGGTCTGGATTCTACCCGATGGATCGCGATACTCGTGTATTAATGTGGTTTGGAGGTACCACTCACCGCGACCCGGGCGCAGCTCTAACGGGATGGACTTGTATTCGACACTGACCGAGTACCAGCCGGGTTTGGCGTTATTAGTCACTCTCTCTTGCCCCTGAGATTCGCCCTCATTTCGCATCTCTTTTTGTCAGATCATAGGCACTGCGCGGGGTCGCCTGGCCTTCCCCCAGACTGAAAAACGCTCCTAATCCTAAAAGGTTTGGGTGGCAGCAAGCAGTTTCAGCACTATCGCCGTATCGCTTTCTGAGAGTGTGCCCATGCCGCAGGACGGCGTGAAAAGAAATTGTTCACGTAACAGATTTTCAGCAATCCCTTTGCCGACAAATTCCTGGACTAGGCTTTCGTGTTTCAGCTTGAGGCTATCGGGCGTTTCGGTGCGCAGTTTCTCGACGTCACTGGTCGGCACCAGGCCGGAAGCCAAGATCCCGCCGCGTTCCAAAAAGGCCTGAATCTTGTCAGGATAGAGCGCCACTTTAGCGCCATAAAAATACGAATCAAAGGCAATGATGTCGACCTTGGTGCTGGCAAGCAGGCCCCAATCCATGTTGCCGCAGCAATGAACGCCCACCAACGCGCCGGCATTGTGAGAAATTTCAAAGACTTCATTCAGTCCATTAATCACATCTTCATCCTGAATCATCAGGTATGCGGCCGTGCCTAACGCGGATAGCACCGGCTCATCGAAGAAGATCATCGCTTGCTCAGTGTAAGGCTGCAATTGCTGAATTTGCCAGAGCGCCTTCATGCCCCAGACCTTTCAGCACAATGTCGCGATATTGTTCATCAAACCAGACCGAGCGGCGTTCCTGATCGGCCAGCCCTAAACCGAACGTAAAGGGGCCTGTAACCTGCCCTTTCAGAAATGGAAGTTTCATATTGGCAGCGGCCAACTGTCGCAACATGTAATACAGGCCGGCGGCGTACTCTTCGGAAATCGCAAAGGCGTCCACATGCTCCGCGACAAGGTGTTCATAAAACTCAACCATGGCGTTGGGCAGGTCATCATCAACCTGCACCCAGATGCGCTTCGCGACCTCATCAACTCGAATGCCCGGAAACGCTTCGGTGTACTGAGGGATCAGGGCTTCCTTAAATGACCGTCTCGGCAACTGCGGCCAGGCTGGAATAGTGAGTGGAACTTGTTCAAGCGCCTGAAGAGCCTCTTTGGGGGTCAAATGGGGCATGCTGCCCATCATGGTCGTCTGGTGTGCTGGAAGTACAGACATCGTAACAAATTTGCTATAAACGTTCAAATAGCTTTCAGCTGTTCTATATCTTGCCTCGGTCTATAATTGCTAAGGTTGTGTAACCGCTCCGGTCCAAGAAAGGTCCGATGCTTGGGCTAAATTTGCACCTCTCCAAGATGTTGAGGCATGTGAAAGAGGGCTCAAGCATGCAAAAGGGGCTTGCATCGTCTATTTTGCTTTGAGCTTGCAATCACTTTTTTCGAATGTCGCCCTGTGGGGGCCTTTACAGGGCCCCGTTGATATGAAGTCACAGCTTCCACTACGCCTGATAGGGCCGTCTGCGGATTGCGCGTATCACAACGAAGCTGCCAGAAATGCGCAGATTGAAAGCGAAAAAGGGGGATGAGATCGCAGCGAAACACGGAGTCAAGATGGTTGGTTTTTGGATGGTTGATTCCGAGCACTTGACAGTTGCGGTGTTGGAAGCCCCGAACTATGAAGTTTTCCAAGCGTGGTCGATGGAACCAGAAGTAAGGAACATGAGTAATTGCGGCACGACTGAAGCCAAAGTGGCAATGACGATGGAAGAATACATACAGTCGATGATGCAGGCACAATGACCTGCATTTTTTCTTTTTTAGTCTGTTTAAAAAATAACTACAGCCCTTCTGTTTGTTCAAACAAAAACAAACTCGCTATGAATAAATGCCCCTACTCTATGGGGCCTTTGGGCAACCACTTTATTATAATAACTATCTAAAGTCGTCGGTTTTGCTGCAGTTTTTACGAAGCATAAAGACGCTTTTTGAATGCAAAATCAAAAAATCGCTTACGCGCTTCTTTGCTTTTTTTAGGCACTCGGGGCAAACCGTGCTGTGTAAGTCTGTGAGCTTGTAGCAGTAATAGCAACGTTTAATAGCTTATACTCTCCGTTTGCTCTACTATCCGGCCAGGGCCTCTCTTGATCCACTGTGCCATAGTCTGCCCTCTTTTACGGCATCCATATAGGTATGAAAAGGAACATGAAGGCTATTAGTATCAGCACGAGGCCCAAGAAAAAAGCTACTGTCGCAATCCTTCTTCTATCCATTTAAGCCACCTTATTAAGTCTCGTTAGAACGACACGTTTGCATACACTTCTTGCAAGTCCTGGTCATTGAACTTCAAGTAAATCGCTGTTTTGTTGATGTTTGAATGGCCCTTGCTCGTCATCTAATCGATTAATGCCCTGTCAACGACCTCTGGTGGGATTGGCTTCTGCTTCTTGAGATGCTCGTTAATCAGCTCGAGCTATGTAGTCACTTAAAGAGACGCCTCCCCTCATATCATTGATTCTCTTTAAGACGGGCTCGGTCAGCTCGATAGTCACCGCTGTTGTAGAGGGTTCTGTAGTCATTCTTCTTTCACCTCCTTTTCAAGTCTATTTTGATACTGATATGCGCCACAAATCCTAGAACTGTACGTTTGCATATGCTTCTTGCATATCCTTGTTATTAAACTGCACGCAGATTGCTGTTATATTGATGTTAAAATGCCCCAATACTTGCTGTAGTCTGCGTATGTCGACTCCCTACCGCACGCTGTTTATGGCAAAGCTGTGCCTGAATGTATGCGGATGGATAAATAAATAGCCTGAGCGTAGTACCCTAACTGTGTTAGTCTTTATTTCTGCTGTAGTAGTAATAGGTGATAATTAATCCAATAAGTAGGAGTATTACGCCAGCGACTGCTAATGGCAATCCATATTCACTTGGTAGTATTGTCCTGCCCATAATTTCCCAAGTACCTGCTGGATACCCAAGAACTGGGGGCAATCCGATCAAAATAAAAATCACGCCAGGAATTATGAAAGCTACTCCGGGCTGTTTCCATAGCTTAACCAATGCCTATTCACCTCCCTTTGCTCGCGGGAAAAAATTAACCAAAAAAAACATGATAATGGTCTGGCTTAAGCGTTATCTTTTTCGAGCTTTATTAGAGTGTAAATAAGGGGGCCCTTGTTTACAGATGGGCCTGAATATAGTAGTTACGTCTTCGGAATTTTAAGATAGGCGAGAACTGCTCCAATGATTATGCAAGCTATGCCAATGAATACATTATAGAGGGCCGCCGTGTGTACTATTACGCCGTACAGACGATATTACTGTAACAAACAGACCAACAATTAGGAAAGCCCATGCAAGTATTGAGACCAACGCTTTTCACCCCCTTTTCTAATATGTGGTCGAAAAAATAAATCAAAAACGTAAGATGGTGATAGTTTAGTTAAGTGTTACCTTTCTTTTAAGCGAAGGGCACGGGCTAAGACGATCTAATAGTCGCGCTGTGTAACGAAGCCTAGCTCTTTCCCCAATCAGGTTGTTTCATTCCCCACGGGAGCCAGATCGCGGTCTCTAATATCGCTACAACTGCAAGAGAGACAATGACCACCCCTATGTTTTGCCAGATGCTAAAATCACCGGCATAGAAGATGAGCCATAGTCCCACGAACAGCAGCCATATAAATGCAATGCCGATGCTGGCAAACACCATCAGTGATGGCGGGGAAGGTTTTTGTTGATTTTCCATTTGAAAACCCTCATTCCTTTCAAACGATAAATACTAACTGCTTTCTATTCGTCTTAAGCTGAAAAACGAAAATACGTGCTCGTCGGAGGATAAAAAAACGCATTAGTATCCCAGAGTTGTGCCTACGCTGAACCTCTTGTTCTTCGGGAGTGGACTAAATGGGGATAAAAAGGGTTCATAGCAAACCAGACGGCTACTTTTTTTAATCCGGTTTCAATCCTATGTCTTTCCAAAATTTCATGTAAACATCATATACGTGTTCAGGCAACGGATGCTTGTAATGCTTCCAATCGACTCCGCTGACGCCGTGCGTCATAATATACGCTCTATTTGATTGATCCCACTATAATCGTACTAAAAACAAAAACTTAAGTCAGAGCCCTCCGCAACCTTCTCCTATGCCAATCGATCATCGAACTGAGTCTATGTCTGGAATTCCAGCAGCCGAGATCACAACCCCCGTTAAGGATACGCGGTAGAAAACTCAGTATTTGTTACGGGCACGGCCCATAACATTGAGGGAGAACAATACTACCTATGGCTTGTATTATTCGATTACAACGCGAACCGCCATTACCCACAAGAAGGACCCATTGCTGTCTCCTCAAACGGTCAATGGGAGATGACTGCATTTTTTTCGAGCAGCGGAAGGTATGATATTACTGCACTCGCTGCAGACAAAAACGCCAACGAGATTTTCATACTATACCAAGCGGCCAGTGAGGCGAGTGGTGATTATCCGGGGTTGCCTGCCCTTCCTTCAGGATGCATAACGCTGGCTTCAGTCACCGTCTCTAGAACGGAGGGCAGCGGATGCTGATAATTGCCACATAGGTTCTAGCAAAAACCTGTACTAGGCTCCGCCCGCAAATTTGCAGTGCACACCGTGCTTAACGTCGTGGTACGCTCATAATATAGGCACCATTCTTGTCAAATGCTGTCGGTTGCTTCATTTTCTTTCAGAAGTCATTTATCCCCTTCCGGCACGAACGTCAACCCACCGTAAATTCGAGCTTCTACCGCTTCGATTTCTCTTAGACGGGCTTCCATGCACAAAGCTTCATCTTTTCTCCCGACGGCCAGGAGGGCGCTTATTTCACCGCGTATCGCACCTTTTCGATCTTTGATATATTCTTTTGCCGTGTCGCAGTATTCACACGTCATTTTTGTCACCTTCTTTTTGCAGCAACTTACTACTTCATACTTTTTTAATCAATCGAGGTGAGGACTGTATAACCCGCAATAGGGTGCACAGATCCCCGCTTATTTTACGTTCTTATTTTGCAGTTTTTCCAGCAGCTCATCGAGACGTTCGTAAGAATCATTAACCCCTTCTTCCATGCCGGACTGCAGCATTCCGTCGCGATCCTCCACAGACTGAAAGACCGATTGAGACGTCAACTTTGTCCGGTTACCGGGCAATTCCTCAAATCTGGCTGTTTGGAGGAGAACGTGCCCCTGCATGCTCATCTTACCGACAAGCCATGGGAGGTTTTCACGCGCGTGCGGCCCTGCGGCGCGCTTGTCATATCGCATCGTGACGAATCCCTTTTCAGTAAGAGCGTTAGCCAGGAGCCGAGCACTGCCGTCGGTACCCGGCAGCAACGGTGAGCACCAGTCTCGGTCAGTCGGTCCACTGCCGGCGACAAAGACGATGGCCGGATGCAGGCCGGTGCCGCCGAGATGCGGACGGATGAAACTAGCAAGCGCGAAAAAGCCCTCGTCTCGTCTCGCGTTTATCTCGCAAGCTTCAGGAACCGCGAGTTGATCGCGACGATGACCGTGCTAGCCGACATAAGCACCGCGCCTGCAGCCGGCGTCAGTATGATGCCAAATGGATAGAGGATGCCCGCCGCGAGCGGTATAGCAAGGGCGTTGTAGCCAGTCGCCCACCCGAGGTTTTGCACCATCTTTCGATATGTGCTGCGCGCCAATCCGACGATGGCGACGACATCGAGGGGTGTGCTCCGCACGAGGATGACATCACCAGCCTCTACCGCCACATCGGTGCCCGCACCGATCGCGATGCCCACATCAGCCTGCGCGATAGCAGGAGCGTCGTTGATTCCATCACCGATCATGGCGACAACAAGACCGCGGGACTGCACCTCCTTTACTTTCACTACCTTGTCCTGCGGCAGAACCTCGGCAAAGTACTCGTCAAGCCCTACCTCCTCGGCCACCCACTGCGCAACCTGCGGGTTGTCGCCGGTGAGCATCAGGCTTCGTATGCCCATCCCCTTGAGCGCAGCGATTGCCTGCTTCGATTCAGGACGAATGATGTCGGCAAGGGCAATGGCACCGGCGACTACCTCATCGATGACCACGAACACCACTGTTTTGCCCTGGGCGGTTAACCGCTCAATTCGCTCATCGGTGACCATGAGACCCTGTTCTTTTAGGTATCCGGGGCTGACCACCTGTACGACGTGGCCGTTCACCGTGCCTTCAACGCCCTTGCCCGGCAGTGCCCTAAAGGACTCAACGTGAAGCGGGACGCTAACTGCCTGGGAGGCGGCTATCCCCTGTGCAATGGGGTGCTCAGCGCGTCCTTCAAGCGCTGCGGCATATGACAAAAGGGCTTGCTCGTTTATGTCACCGGTGAAGATAGCGATATCCGTCACGCCAAAGCGCCCCTCGGTAAGCGTTCCCGTCTTGTCGAAAATAACCGCCTGCACCTTTCTCGCCTGCTCGAATGCGGCACGATTTCTAACGAGGAGCCCGTTTTGTGCTCCAAGAGCGGTCGAAATAGCAACGACCAATGGTATAGCAAGCCCCAACGCGTGCGGACACGCAATAACCATCACCGTCACCGCCCGCTCAAGACTAAAGTCGACGCTCGCGTTGATGAGCAGCTGCCACACGAGAAACGTAAGCCCTCCGCCGACAAGGGCGATGATGACGAGTGCCAGCGCCGCACGGTCTGCCAAGTCCTGCGTTCGGGACTTGCTCTGTTGTGCATCCTTCACAAGGCCGATCACCTGTGAGAGGAACGAGTCTTTGCCCGTCTTCTTGACCTCGACCGTGATGGCTCCCTCCCCGTTGATAGCACCCCCAATGACCGTTGCACCGGGCTTTTTAGTCACCGGCGTTGACTCCCCGGTAAGCATCGATTCGTTTACCGAGGTCTCGCCGTCGACGACCTCGCCGTCAGCAGGAATCTTCTCGCCTGGCTTCACGAGGACGTAATCCCCAACCTCTAGTGAGTCTAAGGGAACGTCGCGCACGCTTCCGTCAGGAAGCAGCTTGTGGGCGTCAAACGGCATCAGCTTCGCCAGCTCTTCAAGGGCTCGCGACGCTCCCAAAACCGACCGCATCTCGATCCAATGGCCGAGGAGCATGATGTCAATTAGGGTGCTGAGTTCCCAAAAGAGGACGCCGCCGCTTAAGCCGAACGTGATCGCCGTGCTGTAGAGGTACGCCGTGGTGATAGCGACAGCGATGAGCGTCATCATGCCCGGCAGCCGCGCCCGCAGCTCGTTGACAATCCCCTTTAGGAAGGGGTACCCGCCGTAAACGTACACAAACGATGCTAGTAGGAAGAGAACGTACTGGTCGCCGGGGAAGCGGAGCGCTCCACTGAGGCCTGCAAACGATTGAATTGAGGGGGACAGAATCAGGATGGGTATAGTGACAATGAGCGACACCCAGAACCGCCGTCGAAAATCGGCTACGTCGTGACCCGCGTGGCGAGAGTGCGTCGGTGCCTCTTTCCCAGACGCTGGATGCGAGGGGCCAGCGTGGGCACCGTGCTCCGCGTGGCTATGCTCTGTTGCGTGCATTTCTTCGTGCATTCTGTGCCCTTCGTGTCCTTCGTGGGGATGCTTATCATTCATTTCGTTAGCTTCCTAATCGCTTGCTTTTTATCGTTTAACGCTACATAACTTTCCCTTTCTATTATCGCGCTCTTATTGTATGGCAAAAAAAACAGTGAAAACGATTAGAAAATGCTGAAATAAGCTTTGAACCGTCGCTGGTTCGCAGGCTGCCGCATAAGAAATAGTCCCCGAGCAAAGCAACAGGGTCGATCGGCGAAGAGGTGGGGCCCTCATCCCATTTTGCTCATTTTGAATAAAGTACCTTTATAGAGGGTGTTGAGATACTATCGGAATGAGGCGATAAGGAGCTCATGGCAAGTATTCTCATAACGGGCTGCAGAGGCGGTATAGGACTCGATGTGGCGTGCCGGCTGCTCAAAAGAGGACACAAGGTCTTCGCAACCGTTCATCGCGAGGCCTCTATCAACGATGTGCGAACTGTTCTTAAGTCGTTTGGCGACAACTTCGTGGTGGATAAACTCGACGTAACTGATGCTAGCGATGTCAATAAGGTCGATGATTGGGACATTGATGTCTTAATCAACAACGCTGCAATCGGCGATTCTGGGCCTTTGGCAGAAATTGACCCTGAAAGAATCATAGCCGTGTTTGAGACAAACGTTTTCTCAACGTTGCGATTAACACAAAAGGTCGTGCTGAAGCTGATCGCAAATGGTGAGGGCCGGATTATCTTTATGGGCTCAATGGCAGGCGTTATTCCTACGCCCTTTTACGCGCCCTATGCGATGACAAAGTTTGCACTCGAAAGCGTTGCGTTCTCTTTACGCACAGAATTGAAGCCATTTGGCATCAAGGTCATCATCATCAATCCCGGAGGGTACAACACGGGTTTCAATGAGCTGTTTATGGCACATAAATACGAGTGGATGGACGCCCATAGTCTTTACAAAGATCATATGGCTTACGTGCGTCAAGAAGAAGAGCGGGTTATAAAACGCGAGTTACGAAGCACGTCAAGCATCGCAAAACAAGTCGTAAAAGCGGTCGAAGCCCAGCGGCCTAAGCGCAGGTACGTCGCGCCAAGATGGGAATGGGTTTTTCTCCCTATTTTTCGCAGGTTTAGTTAAGGTCTATCTATCAACGTTTGAGATTTATCTGCGATACTCTTTGATTTAACATTGAAGGTACCTAAATCGGGCGAAGGTCACTTACGTATGCTGCACGCGCCAAATGAAAACGCTTAAGGGAATCGCCTTGTTTTACTTCTTTGTTTTGTTGTCGCAAAATCTCGGCGTTTGCGAGGCCAGACTATGATGAAAAAATTGGCCGTGATCTGTATCGTGCTGGTGTGCGCTGCCGTTCTTGCCGACGGATGTCTCTCGATCAACGCGTCGAGCCCCTACGTATCGGCGCCGAGCTCATCGAAAAACGCTGTGCAATCGACGCCAACAATATCCACGACGCCCGTCGCGAGTAATCCGTCGATTAAAGCGCTTAAGCCATCAGCTCTGACAGCGAATCAGTCGTCCAGGCGTCAAGCCTATAGTGGCCCATTCTATGCAAGTTCAAAGTCACTGAACAAAAAATACCACTACCCTGGATGTTTCGAAGTTGCGAATATTGATGCGGAAAATCTCATTAAGTTCAATACCTTTACAGAAGCGTGGGCCTCTGGTTACAAGCCGTGCTTGCGCTGTAACCCACCACCGTGTAACGGCGCTTCGTATTAAACTATGTGTGACTTTACACAAACTCGCTTTGTTTACGGTATCTTGTCGCGCTGTCCCCCCTTTGTTCACAGAATTTCCTTAGATCTCCGTTTGCGATACGAGCATTATTGCGCAACAGTCGGACTTCGTGATGCCCACGCTATTATTGCACACTTGCATGTGATATGAGACCGTGAAACGTGTAAAGCAAAAAGAGCGAACGCAGACCAACGCTCCCACGGGTGCTGTGCTGCGTCTGTGAAAGCGTTAATAATTGCTTCTTACGAAGAAGACCGCGCCATCGCCATATGCGTGAATCCAGTCTAATTGTGCTGCAGTGAGGGTGCCCTTCCAGTGTACCTGACCGCCGTTGTTAACTACTGAATACGCAATAGCTACATAATGTGGGCTCGCGACGTCGTTTCGTGCAACTAGGATCACCTGTTTGTCTGCCGATTCTTTGCCCACGTTCGCGTTGGCGACGAATTGATCGGTCTCCGTGTCAACAGCGAGTTCACCGTATTTGTAGTCCCCTATCTCTATGTTAAACCGCTGAATGACTGAGTCGTCGGTTGGCGCTGCTGTTACTCCTGTAGTGGCTGTCAGTGTGCCTATGAGGACGAAGCATAAGGCTACTAAAATCGATGTTTTCCGCATTGTCATTCGCCCCTCTTTTTGATTTGTCTTAAAAGCACGCTCCTATGATAAAAGCATGATAAACATAATTATTATGTTACTTAGGAGGGCACGGCGACAACTTTTTTAACGTGATCTTTTGGAGAGAGATAGACGGTCCAAGATCAAGGTTGGCGGAGGTCCGGATTTCTCCACAGTAGCGCTGCGGGCGACAACCATTTTTCGGCTGGAAGAGGGTGTTTGGAAGATTGTGCATCGTCATGCGGATACCATCGTCTCGAATCAGCCAGTGGAAACCCTCATACAAGAGTAGATGGAGGGGCAAAAAACGGCAGCAAGAACCCGTTTGAGAACGAGGAAGAAGGAACTGCGGTTGGCGTTACGCTCCCTCGAACGGCTGATTGATTTTTTTATTTCTCGCGTTGAGAGCCACATCGCAACGATTAAGCTCAGACGCTACGCAGCAAAGACGGATCCCCAGGGTTGTTTGGTTCTAAGAGAGTCTTCTGCAGCACCTTCCTGACCTTGGTTCTTGGCTTCATCGTCTATAGGGCTTTCCTGTTCCTGTTTCTGCTTCTTGGCTTTTTCTTTTGTTTTAGAGCCTCTTCTAGAAGCTCCGCTGCCTGCTCCAATGATAGTAAGGCCAATAATGTATCCTAGGTTGTACCAAAATCCATTGTTACTAACCTGGTATAGCACGATATTGTTGTCAAACCAACTAGCTATGAATGATAGGAAGACAATAAGACCTTGCCATAGACCAAGCCAAAAGTTCGCCGTGGGTCCTGACAGATCTCGGGTTGGCATCCCAACGTGGTATACTATTATGTAAATTGCGACGGCTACTAAAGCCAGCCCCAGCAGGACAAAAAGTGGAATAAACTTCTTCATTTTTTCGTCCATAATTCCTCCCCTGTTTAAGGTTGAATTGGGATAGCATAAAAAGAAAGCGGCTTAAGTGGTTGGAAAATAAAGGGGACATGTACAACGATATTATTGTACGGCTTTTGATGCTTGAAGGTAAAGCATGAACGACGAAAAGATAGGGGAGCGCAAGCCAAAAGAGCCCAGCTTTGTCACAGGCCAAGAAGCTCTAATATATGAAGTGGAACGGGCGTGTGGCCAGTTAAACAAGCTTAAGGATTTGCAACTAAACGAACCTCTTTTGCGAGCAGTGGCTGCAGAAATAAGGGCACACATGGACCACTTAGGGTTAAGCTTGATAGACTTAACGGAACCTTGCGGCTAATGACTATAGCCAACACGGTTCACGCTTGCTAAGGAGCCCCTCCGGCATTTAGCACTCCCGCGATGCACTTTCGTGACTGTCCGCGCCGCCTTGCCTACCGATAATCGTGCCTAGCACAAGGCGCTTACGTAAGGGGTTAAGATACGCGTGACGTCTTTCTTTTTCCTGTTCTTCTTTCTCTGCAGTTCTGAAACACGAAACAAGGGCACTTAGTGCTTCAGTATCATCTAAGTTAGCCTCGGACTCCTCATCGACCTTTGTTTTGACTTCTGAAAGCGCATGGCTTAGTAACTCCGCGTCGCTGCCGGTTAAGATTAGTCCCTTTTCTATCATTTTTCCCCCTTTTAGTAGGTGCTTTTTACATGAACGACATCACATAATGCATGTTCGCTTTTGTCTGACATCAATAATAGCGTCACACCGGCCATTATCCTCGCGAAGAGCGTTAAACAAGCTTCAAAAGGTAAACGGTCGCCGTTGCGTTGCTTGTAACAGCTAAGTTCCTAAGTAAAGCAAGTCGTGTGTTTCGCGGCGTGGCCGGCGGTATAAGTCGCAATGAAACGAAACGCGATCATATTCGCCGCGTCGCTGACACTTTACATAAAGCTCACAGGACACGCAATAAGTCATGTTTATAACAAAGATAGCGAGGTGCTAAGTGCCTACGCGAAGTATGTGGCGAAAGTAATAGCCGTGTTAGAGCCGCTCCGTCGTCGAAAATAACGCCTATCGCCTTGACAAGCGTCCGTCACAACAACATTTATTCCCTCAGAGTGCCTTTTTACGTGTTTTAGAAAATACGGCGGTCATTTCCAGGCCGCCAACACAAAATTAGATGAAAGAAATGGCGAAATATGACGGTATGACGGTCGTTGGGAGCGTGATACTGACGGTTGCAGCCGTCATGGCTACTTGGCCCGCTACCGCGTTCCTCCTTCAGTACTATGCTGATCCTCAAAATACTGGGGCGCTTATTGCGGGGGGCTTCTTTGCTTTGCTGGCAGTTGTACCTGTGGGGTTCAGCACTTTGGGGTTGGTCAAATATTCTTAAAACTAGTCATTAAGCCGGATCGTCAAGGGGTTATGTTTTTGGTTAATTTTTTCCCGCGAGCAAAGGGAGGTGAATAGGCATTGGTTAAGCTATGGAAACAGCCCGGAGTAGCTTTCATAATTCCTGGCGTGATTTTTATTTTGATCGGATTGCCCCCAGTTCTTGGGTATCCAGCAGGTACTTGGGAAATTATGGGCAGGCCAATACTACCAAGTGAATATGGATTGCCATTAGCAGTCGCTGGCGTAATACTCCTAGTCATTGGAGTAGTTATTTCCTATGAATTACAACAGAAAGAAAGAGTAACTACGAAAAGAAGGTGAAAAGGCGTTGGTTTCACTAGCTGGAGTGGCTTTCCTAATTGCTGGTGTGATTATTACTGCGGTAGCGTCGTACGCCGTAATATCAATTCACTGGGGGTGGGGAGTGCCTTTTGTATTCATTGGCGTAACATGCCTAATCTTTGGATTAGTTATCCCTCTACTGACGATAGCAGAAAGAAAGTGAAACTACGAAGCATAATAACGCTTCCTGAACAAGTTATAGAATCTCTTACGTGCTTCCTTCCTTTTTCCTATGCACTTGGGGCACACGGCACGATCTATGCTTCCATTACCTCCGTAATAAACGCACACTTGAACTTCATGCCGCACGCCTTTATCCTAGACAGCACGCCATCTACTGCGCTCTTTTCGCTGTCTCCGAATATACATAGCACAGATCAATCATAGCTCATTGGGCCTTATCATCTCGTAAATATTGGACACATGTCGCTGCTTAGTAAGTCTAGTGTTATTATTATCGGTCGACAACAATAAGACCAAAAAGATGCCTAATCGAACGATCAGGCTCCCTCATACCTTTTCAAAACTCGCCGGGTTACCTACCCGAATCTATCAGACTGTTCAAGATGGAGCGCTCGCCTTTCTCATCGTGGTTTCCAAAAAACCCTCAGAAAGTGCTTCAAAAAAGCCCAAATACTCCGTTTTCACACGGAAAAAAAACGGCGTCTCTTATCATTAAAAATGGGACGTTAGCGCTTTTGTAGGAACAGTTTCAGTGGGAATGGCTTGCCATGCCCGGGGTAAACAGTCTTGACTTTATCACTTTCTAGTTTGTCGATACTAGCCTGCGCAGTGGGCATATCGTCCTTAATGGAATTGACAGCAGGTTGTTTGGTGTTTTCAAGCAGGTCGCCACAAAACAGATCACCAGCGGATGTCAAAATGCCGATTGAGCCTTTGGAGTGTCCTGGTATTGAAAGAACTTTAGCGTCGAATCCATATTTAGCCAGATCTGTCCCTTCCGCGATAATCACATCGGGTTGAAACCTGTCTGCTGTACCAAACCTAAAGAAGCTCGGTGCCAGCGATCTGAGAAGGCGATTGCCTTTTTTCCTGTTCCAGAACATATCGCCGCGTTCAGCCATGCCCACATCGTCAGCATGCATGGCGATCTTTGCCCCGAACTTTTGGCGGAGATAGGCGGCGTTGCCGATGTGATCAAAATCGCCGTGGGTGATAACGATCAAAATGAGGTGTCCTGGCTTACAGCCTGCGCTGACAAGTTCTTTTTCAAGGTCAGCGCGCTTGTTGGAACCCCCCGTGTCGATCAGGATATAGTCATCGTGGGTTTTGATAAGATAGCAGTTGACGCTGCCCAGTTTGAAGGGGAGCGACAGATTGATCGAGTTGACTTCTGCTGGCATGAGGCGGTCCTTTCGTGTCGTTCCTTTTCCCAGAAGTATGCAGCAAGGGCGCCGAGTGCTTTTTCAACTGCCATTCTTGGCGATTTCAAGCAGCAAGTGGTTGAATTGTTTTGGCATGGAAGCCATTGGCACGTGGGACGTCGGCCACTCAACGTAGTCCCACTCTGTTCCAGCGGCCTCAATCTTTTTCTTAACGATGGGATGAACGGGCGAAAACTCGCTTTCCGTGCACATAATATAGGTTTTAGGTATCGGTTTTACTCTCTTGGGGTCAAACTGCAGTTTTTCCACATACGGCGCGGCCGGCTCCAGTCCGACGAACGACGTTGGATCACTGCCACTTGAAGTAATGATGGCAAACAATGACTGTCCGGGATCGGGCAACGCGGCATCGACGTACACCAAATGGCTGATTCTGTCGGGCATTGTGGCGGCGACACCGGTAATCACCATCCCGCCGTAACTGTGCGCGACCAATATCACCTCCTTCAGATCGTTTTCGGTGATCAACGCACAAATCTGCTCGACATGCTCGGTCAGAGTGCTGCCGTATTCGTCCTTGAGTGTCGGCGCGAAAACGCGGTGGTTATGGGCCGTAAGAGCAGAAGCAGTTCCGTCCCAAATCGCGCCGCCCATCTTGCCGTCCTGAGTATAAACTTGTTTTCCGACGGTAAGTTTGTTCCAGGTCTCTGTAGACATGTTGCCGCCGTGAACGAGAACATAAGTTGCCATCGTTTTAACGCTCCTGAGTCATTGCTTCAGTAAGAAACTCAATTGCGCAGATACTTTTCCAAGAACCTTTTTTTGAGTCTTTAGTTTGATTGTTGTTCCCGCTCTTTCAAACCTTCCTGGCAACAAAACGGCTGTTTGAGCGGCAATTGGCGTTTCTTAAGTCATACCGTACTTTAACTGATAGCGCAGCTTCGCGAGTGCGTGCTTTCCTTCATTAATGGCTTCGAGCGTCGCGCCCTTAGGCCATATTTTACAGGGGGATGCCTATTAAGTAGAGAACGATGACCACCAAGGCTCCCGGGATCCCTGCTATAGCGCTGATCAACACCGTGATCCAATTGATCGGCACTCCAATACCAATAAGATTGGCTACGGCAAGTATTATGATACCTAGTATCGCGTTGACGACCAGATATCTAATGATCCGAATGCCCCATCGTAAGACCGACCAAGCAATAATCAAAATAAGTATGATGATTACGGCTGCGGCCAGGATACTGACTAAACCTACCATGAGTGAAGCAAGCGGCGTTGAACTGATTAAGGTTTTGCTTTTTTGCGCATAAATGACCGCTTTGGTCTGGAACATGCCGTTTAATACTCGCAGAACCGACGGCTGGGCTGCTTCCTCATCAAGAAAAGGGTAAGTGTGCCATGCTGACGACGCTGCTCGGCTGGGACAGGGATTCCCGCGCCGGCGCAAGATGTCCCTTGACGAGATGCAGTGCGAGTTAGCCTAACGACTCCCGACGCGCGCCATCTTCCCCACCAGCAAAGCGATCACGGTCACAAGATACAACTGTCCGAGCAGTGCCTCGATGATTGTCAGCACTCTCACTAAGTCGGTTGTCGGAATCAGATCCCCCATCCCGACGGTGGTAAGGATGGTGAAGCTGTCGTAGTAGAGATCGATCCCCCGCATCGTCTCGACTCCGCTGAATGGTGCGACCGGCGACAACACGACGATAATGCTGTAGAGCACCGCGAAGATAAATCCGATCAGCAGGTAGATGTTCGCAGCGCCCAGCACGGTCTGGATCGTGATCGAGCGGTGTCGGTAGAGGTCACGACCGATCACTATCGGGCCAGCTCCCGCTATCGCGATGATCGCAAGACCCGTGACAGAGCTTGCTGTGGTCGAGTTCCCCAAGAGGAACAGCGCAACTGCGCTGAGGAGCACACTCACTGCCAGCGCACCGCCGACAACGAGAAGCGTAGCCCGCCGTGCTTGCGACACAAACAGAATGTTGACCAGCGTTGAAGATGCGAATACCAGCGCGCCCAGGATTCCAGCAGGTCGACCGCTGCTGATGCTCGCCAGAATCAGGGTCCCGATGAGAAAGACCAGCACCATACCATAGCCGGGACGCCATCGCTCTTCGCTCGCGATGCTTGTCTTGTCGTTCGCCACGCTTCCTCCTACTGCGACTAGATGCCGTGTTGCGCTATCTCTTTTTTTATTTTTATTGTTTTAAGTTTGCATATTATGACGGTCAGTTTCATACTCTACAACAGATATTTTTAGTTGTTTCTTGTTTGAAGTAGGAATGGTTTAACATGTGTAGCGCCTCTTTTCTTCCGTCTTTTTCCTTTTTCTGCCGTTAGATACGAAGCACGTGCGTCTGCGCTGACCGAAGTGAGGATATTCATAGTTACTAGCGTAGTTTTTGGACTTTTGCACGGCTTAAACATCGTCAATGGTCAAGCTGTTGAAACGACGATACAGCAGATCGTATTTTCATCTCTGTTTGGCGGCGTGCTCTATACAATATTCCGTAAGACGGGGCTTTTAGTCGTGCTAATGATTCTTCACGCCTTGTGGGACTTTTCCCTACTCACCCAGGGTACGAGTCAAGTAAACCAGATAGTGGCAGCCGCCAGCGGTACGAGCTCAACACTGCTACTCGTTGCGACAGGCGCGTCTTGGCTTTCGTACATACTCTTGATCCCTGCCGTTCGAAACTTCAACGTAAAAAAAAGGACTGAGGAAAGAAACCAAAGCTCATCAACTTAACGTTCTCTTGATTCAGGTAGTCATCGTCAGGAGATAAAAACTAGCAGACCTCAGGCAAAATAAAGAAAAAAAGAGGGGGCACCCCCTTTTCGTTTGCGTGCTTACGACAGGAACGTCACTTGAACACTCTCTATGCTCACGATCGCCGTCGCCTGCTCTTTTACAGTTCCACTAAAGACCGTTGCTGAGAGACCAACTATGACGTTGTCGTTCATATATTGGAGCGTAAGGTAGTCATATGGCCATCCAGATCCTCCAAATGTCAGCGTCTCTTTCTTCACGTACGCGTCTCGCCCCTGTACGGTTGCATAGGAGTCAAGACCGTAGCCGCCTTGAGCCCCATTGGTCTGCAGGTCTGCATTAGCAAAAGCATGCCCCGCTCCGTTCACCGCAAGGAGTGACCTTACGGTGACCTTGACCATCACCTTTCGGTCTTTCAGGGTTTCCCAGGCGGCTGAGCCAGGATCTGCCTTCAGCTGCACGCCGACTTGCCCTCCTGCCGAACAGCGAAATGGCCCGCTGGGCACGATACTCGCTGTTGCCATAACGAGGTTGCGGGTCGAATATGCCGCCGCTTGACATCCCGGCTTCGCTGGATCGGCCCGGTGATAGTCATAGTTCATCACGGTCCACTTGTATGTCGTGCCGACTGGTGCGCGGGTATAGTCGACCGCAAAGACATAGCGATCTGGCGTTAGCTTCGCTGCGGCCTTCGGTGCGGTCACGACACCGGCAGCGCTTACGACTGAAACGGCCATCACGGCGATAAGTAGTATTGCAATATACTTCTTCATGGTTCACCTATCTTTTTGTCTTCCTTGTGGGGGTGGCAAAGCAGCTACATAGCCGACTCACCGTTACGGTGTGTGTGCATGCAGCGACTGCAATTCCTGTACCAGAGACGCCGCCTGCGCGTACTTCGGCGCTTGCGCTTCACACGTCCGTACAAGGTCAGTCTTGTCAGGCGTTCCACGCAACGCGCAACCATCCGTGCGGGTGACGAACGTCGACTGCAGTGTCTTAGCCGCGTTGTCGTACTTGCCGTACTTCACCTGGAGCGTGGCAGCATCGATAACGGCAATAAGCGCGATCTTCGTGCCCGGGTAGAAAGCAGAATTCGTCGTACTCTTCACCGTGTTCTTGAGCGTGGCGAGGCTTGCCAAGACAGATGTCTTTGTAGGTTCGTTCGGCACAGGCTGTGGCGTAAAGTGGACATCGTCAAGGTAAGCCGAATTATAGTCGTACTTACTAGTGCCGGTCAGTATCCAAAAGAGCGTGTGTTCGCCGGCAGGAATGTCGACCGTTGCAGTGGCGAAATTCGGCCCGGGGTTTATGGGGCGAGAACATGTTGCAACCACTTTACCGTCGAACACTAACACGAAGTTCGAGTACGTGCTCGTTTGGTCGCTAATGTCTGCGCACCACTTAAACGAGAGAGTTCCTGGACCGTGAACCGAGGTATATAGCTGTGACTCTTGGCTGCCTACTTTGTCGAGTGCTACCCAATCCAGCGAAAAATCGGTATTATTCCACACCGTGCAATGGTCTCGTGTATAAAACCACGACCACCCGAGCCGCGGGCAATCTAATGCTTCCGCTATTTGCGCAGATGTCGGGTTAGAAATCGTCGTTATTGTAGCCTGCGCCTTCAACACGCCTGCTCCGGTCGAACCGACAAAAAGGAGGGCGAGGGCAAGCGCGACCAGCGTAGTGCGTAACCGCATCGATGTCACCTGGAAGAATTAGTCGTACCACGAGGGCGGAACATTTAAACTTTGCCTTGCCGAATATTGTCAATATTGCCTTCTTTTATCAATCTGATGGCTGCACGGATCCTGTTATAGCAACCTTTATTAAAACTAAATATCTAGTGATTCGTTTTGTGAAGAAGCGGCGGCAGATAACACCTTCGTCTCTGTTGTGCATCACGAGGCACCACATTATGACGCAATCGGACGGTTGTCATTCTACCCTCAGCATACCTCTTGTCGCTACCGTCGCCACGAGAGGGGAACTACTACCCGGCACAACACGCTGCGGCTACGCCACATAGCGACGCTCTCGAACATACAGCTTTAGTAGCCGTGACGAGTCGTTCATGCCGCCATTTTACTTTACCGATCGTAGGTGACTTAAATGAAACAACAACTCGCAGCATTATTTCTGGTTGTTGTGCTTGCCGCCTCGGTGCTCACTGCTGCAGACCTCGCAGCAGTGAGCACTGCGACAGCAGCCACAACAAGAACGGCCACGACGCTCGACTTGCACGTGACGCATTCAGCCAATCTCTACACTTTCTACGGTACGCTCAGCAAAACCAAGGGTATGGGCGGTATCAAGGGTGGGAAGGTTGCCCTGCAGGTATCTGCCGACAATGAGCGTTGGAGGGATGCGTTGCTTCCAACGCGCACCAACGCCGTCGGTAACTACACGTTTCATCTGCTGCTCCAACCGGGACACATCTACTACTTCCGCACCTCCTTCGCCGGCAGCGAAATGTACCTCCACGCGTTCAGCCCAGTCGTGACTGTGCCTGCCCCCACGAACTCCGAACCCATCCCTACAACGCTCACCTTGCGGGCGGAAAAGGGCTGGAATGTTTTTGTGACGCATTGGGACTTCTACGGCACCCTCACTGCTAACGGCAAACCCATACCTTACGCGAATATCGGAATAGAGTATTGCTACAAGCGACCTGATGGCCAGATGCTCTGGGTCTTGCAGCAGGTGATAAAAACCGACAAAAACGGTAACTACCACTGGTCAGAGTGGTATTATTTTAGCGTTGACTACTACTACCGCACCTGGTTTGAGGGCCCGTCGGAGTTTCCTGAGTATGCGGAAGCGTACAGTCCAATCGTGATGGTCAGTATCTAGCCGAGTCCAAATGTATAAAATGCGGTTGAGCGTGGTCGTGGCTCCGCGCTCGCCAACTCCTTTTTTTGGTGTTTGCCCGGTTCTTCCCCCGCCGATAAATCATACTAAAAGCCGACTTCAGGTGTAGTCATTCAAGGTACGTATCATAATCATTAAGCTCGTGGCGCCGACAGTGCACATGCTAGGTTAGGTACTAAACATTACTCATGCTGTGACGGTGCGACGCGGCATCACGAGCTGCTGAAAGTCCACCGCAGCAAAATCTCGCTCCATCGTGCTAAAGCGGGCTACCATTATCCAACGGTGCGGCTGCCCCACCAGTTTTCGTATCTCGCTGGGTTATTTACACGGATCTACCAGACCATGCATCAAGGGGCGCTTGCGTTTCTCGTCGTTGTTGCTCCAACAGACGCTTCAGATGACGCAGCTGGAGGGGGTAAAAACGAGGATGCGTATCCAAAAACCTCCGTCTTCACACGGCGGAGGTCGCCGGTGCGAATCCGGCCGAGCCCATTGTTCTTTTTACAATCAGCCACACTAGAGCCATCCTCAACCTGCGAAAAAGGAATGTCCTCACTACGTTGAGAAAACTGCCGGGCACTCGTGCTCAAACTCGCAGTTTGGCTCTAAGTAACTTCGTTTTTTCGCTAAGGTGCGTTAAGACCAAATCACTTAATGACGTCTCAAATGTCCGACTAATCCCGATATACCGAGCCGTATCAAGAGTAAATTCTCGACTGACACGGTATCGTCACCGCCTTTGATCCTCCCAATGAGTGCGTCCAAGTCGTTTAAAACTGATTCGGCCATCTGCAGCTCTTCGGAACGGAAATCATGGTCGTATATCTTACTGTCTAATGCTGCCCTCTGACTAATTGGCTCTGAAGCGACATTAATCGGTTCGTGAAGAGCACCACAGTTAACGCAAAATTGTCCGGGAGTGAAAACTGCGCTTTCGCCGCAAAATCTGCACTTCTTCTTATTAGCCATAATCCACCTTTTGTAAATTGAAAAAGAATTCGTCGTTTCTCACTTATACAAGAGGTGATTCGTGGCTTAACTATTCCTATCCCTTTTTCCCAAAAAAGCCCCCCAAGGTGTTATCCTATTGCCCCCATAATGAAGTGATGCGGACGTTGTGACATCGTGCCGTCGAAAGACTCCGCTATGCCCTCCTTAATCAATATCTCCGCTTGCAGTTCGTCCAGATATTGATAGGTATCCGGTTGATGATCATTCCACTCGATTAAGAACTTAACCATAAACGCCATTTTTCTAACGTGAAGCTTCAAATAGCTCATTTACTTTTTTGCATCCATCATTATTAGGGGGGTTATAGAAACACAACTTTTCTGGGACTCCTTTAGAATACTTAACGCATCCCCAGCATTGAGTAAACAGCCGCGCACCGTGTTTATCTCTGTAGGCTTTGCATAACTCAGCTGCTCTTTCCAGAGGGATTGAGATTTCTGATGGCATAATTAAACCTATTCTAGTTTTGCCAATTTAGTTTTTTTCTACTATGACGCCGACATGCAGCATTGGAAAGACACAGAATTCGCGGTTGCTCAAGAAATAGGAGGAGGATAACGAAGCATGATAACCAAAAGAGACGATAGGCGATACAGGTTTACTATTGCCATGGCATCACATAGGACTCCGTGGGCCCGGATAGCGTTTAAGCAAGTGGCGAAAGCGTGTAGATTCGATCGTAATCATGTGACTCAAATCATGCGGGCAACCGACTCCCCCGAAGCGGCATTAGAACGCATCAAAACATACTTTGAGGGTCAATCTCGCGTCTATTGGGCGAACGCACTCAGAATCGTATGGAAAGAGACGGGAAAAGCGGCTATCGCGGTCATGCACGACGTCCTCACCGGCAAGGACTTTTTTAGAGATTATTCCATGATCACCGAGACCCCCAAAGACCCGGTGAGAGAGGGCGTTCAACTGACTTGGGATCAATTCGTCGAGGATAAGATCACGTCGAGAGCGAACAAGGTCGTCGGAGTCACTCATACGACATACGGACACATCCAAGACGTCATGGCCCAAGGCGTCAAGAACGGATCAACTCACTATGAGATCGGGCAGCAAATCGAGAACAAACTCGACGAACTTTGGAAGGCCGGGGGTGAGACGATCTCAAGGACGGAAGTTAACTCGGCTATGAACGCGGCAATGCTGGAGGATGCGAGAGCAATGGCTCCAGATTTAAATAAGGTTTGGGCGTGTGCGTTCTTGAACAGCCGTCAAGATCACATGGACGCCGACGGTCAGTCAGTCCCTCAATCAGAGCCTTTCATAGTCGGCGTAGAGGAAATGATGGAACCCGGAGACGATTCAGCTAGCGCCGATCAAATAGTCAATTGTGCTTGCACGATGTTCTTTGAGCGTCCAGAGGAAGCCCCCGACTAAGGAGGATAGAAGTAACAACGATCACGACTGATGAACGATTGAACACGGCTCTTGCGACTCTTCGCAAGACCACAATCAAAGAGGTCAGATTCGTTGACTTTCTCGGGAATATAGTCAACTCCTTTTTCTACTTTTGTTTATTTCCAGTGAAAGCGAACTTGTTGAGATTCTTTACCTGCGCATAGAGGTTCAAGTGATTTTGACGTAAAGTCTCTTTCATCTGATCTTTCAAGTCGGCTAAAAAAAACTCCAGTGCTCTCCCGATATCTAATACCAGAATGAATGCTGCTATGTGGAATGACCTGTAGCCTCACCGAAGCGATTATTCGCTGTACCGTACCGCATCAGCGGGCGGCAGTGCGGCGGCGGCTTAGTTCTAATTCTGTTGTCGAGTGTAATGCTTCTGGTAGGCGGCGGCGTAGTTCCACCGTTCTTCGGCATAGCCGCAGGAGTAATCGCTTTGCTGCTTAATTATCAAACGACATCTCAACACGATCAGCTGTTTGAAATGTCTGTCAAGGCCGGAGGCAATAAATTATGAAAACTGTCGTCGTCTACGCAAGCAAGTATGGGTCCACGAAGGGCATAGCGGAGTTCATCGCCGAAAAGCTGCGGCAGCAGGGGACGCAGGCAGACGCCCAAGAAGTCGGCCAGGTCCACAACCTCGAAGACTACGATGCCTTCGTCATCGGAAGTGCCGTCTACATGGCCCACTGGCTGAAGCAGGCGGCGGAGTTTGTGATGCGAAATCGCGTCGTGTTGGCCAGTCATCCGGTGTGGTTGTTTAGTAGCGGCCCGCTTGGTACCGAGACCAAGGACGCCCAAGGTCGAGATGTGCTCGTCGCTGCGGCGCCGAAGGAGATCGCTGAGTTCAAGGTCGCTATCAACCCCCGTGACCATCGAGTCTTCTTCGGAGGGCTGGATGCCAGCAAAGTCGCGTTCGGTGATCGGACGGTCCGAAAGATGCCCGCTGCCCGCACGCTTTTTCCCGAGGGCGATTTCCGCAACTGGAACTACATCGATGCTTGGGCCACCGGCATCGCCCGGGCATTTTAGCGCTCTCTTTCTTCTCTTTTTTTAAACATATTTGTAGAGTATGAGAAAGGCTTAATGTAGAGTATGAAGTAGCATAGTATTACAATGGTAGTTTGTCCTACTTGTCACCACGAGCATGCAGGCCCGCTTAAAACGTGCCCATCTTGCCGTGACCGAATAGCAGTCTGGAAGCAGAAGCACCAGGGAAAGGACCGCTTGTATAAGCGTAAGTATGCTGCCAAAAAGCGTGGGCCCGAGGGCTACGATGAGCTTTTTTACAGCACGAGAGGACAGCAGGATAAGTGGGATAAATGGGTAGGACTTGACCCAGATGAAGTAATACTTTGGACTGGGGCTACGCGTGCAGAACTCTGGGAGGAAGTTGCACACGTAGTCTATGAGGAAAATGTAAGAGATAGATGCTTGGGCGTTTTAAGTGACACTTTGGCCGGTGTCCGAGCTGACCACCTACAAGCAATGACAGACAAAGGAAAGCAGACGGAGTGCCTTATTAGGATCAAAAAGATACAGCTACACCTAACAAACGTGCTACGAGAGAACGGTGTTATTTGGCAGGAGGACTAGCAGTATGCCCAGCAAAGTAAGTTGGATGCACGATAGTGATGACAGGATGCTAGCACGTTATCAGTACCTTTACAAGAAAGCACTTAAGGTCAAAGCCTTCCAACTGCAGAAAATACAAAGGGCAGAGACTCATGAAGTGTGTGTCTCTGTGCTATTAAAAGCAGTGGTAATATGCAATCATGCCCTTAAAGAGATGGGCTTTGAAGAGTAGAAGCAGGCCCCTGAGCAGTTCTTATTGGAAAAATAAGCTGTTAAAACGGCACGTTTGCATGCGATTCATGCACGTCCTTGTCGTTAAACTGCAGATTAGATTACTGTTATATTGATGCTAGAATGCTGCTAAACGCAGCGCTTACGGACAGCGCCAAAGAGGTAAGCGTGCTGCTGCAAAAACTGGGAGCATTAAAGAAAGCCATCGTCCATACCAGTCCAATGGCCCTAGGCAGGCTTCTGCCGCACCCGTCTGTAGCAGAATCGTGCTCGCGTTCCCGGCCAGCTAAGTGACGATTGGGAGTGCTAAACTCCCATACCTTCCTTTTTTTCACGAGTAATCTTGTTTAAAGTCGCAATCCCCTCAGGATTCCGACCCAAGACCTACATAACAATTATCTGTATCCGCTGCCTGAGCACGTGCATGATGTCGACATGAAAAACTGGGGAGGCGTGTCTTTTTAAGGCTTGACCCTAGTTGTTAGGTTTTAATGCTGGCTCTGCTGACTGATAATGTGGGAAACCTCATGCTTGCGGAGGGCCTTGCTCAAGCAGCTCTTGTATTCGCTCTTCCGCTGGAACTGACTGTTTCCACAAGATTTCGAACGTAGAGACGAGATACTCAGCATAGACAGGATCATCGGTCCAAAGAGCTGTCATCGGTGCGTTCAGTGCGGCGCTTGCGGCTATATGAATTGGCATGATACTATGTTTTCGGTCGTACACCACGAACATCACGCCATGCCTATCGATATGGCGTACTTCTTCACCTAATCTTAACATCTCACGCACATGGTCGATAAATGTGTATGAGATATCAATTATCGCCCTCACTTTGCCTCCCTGCTGAATGAATGCTGCTGCGGCATCGTTAATGCCAAACAAAGAGGCAACGACCGTCGCCAGTCCGGGTGCGGCTATGAGCCATTCCTTCTTCATCGATTCGATCAGGGGTATTGCGACCGCGACGAGTTCCTTAGTGCTCTTGATGATTTTGAACGTCGTCACCTCATCTGCCGGCCGAAGCCGCTGCTGCCGTGCCAATTCCTGCAGCTCCCGCTTTCGCACCTCCATCTCGCGGAGTTCGCTCTCGTGCTTCTTCACTGCAGATTCAAGGGCAGTGTCGAGGTCGACTGCCGCGTAGACCGTCGGGGCGTCAAGCGACGGATGCACCATACCCTTATCAATGAGGCTCGTGAGCGTGCGGTGTACGTCTTCACGATATGTGTGAAGCGATTTAGCAAGGGGGAGGGGGTCTTAGGGCCGTACTTGAGCAGGTGAAGGTACGTCTTTGCCTCCTTTTCGCTGAGCCCGAAACCGATCAAACGGCTGGTGAACTCGTCGTCAATGGTCATCTGGTATCACCTCGTACGTGAGCTGAATGATACATATATGTTAGCTTCAAAAAAGAAGAGAAGAGATCAAGCATGCAGTGTCGGGCGTTACTGTGCTGTACTTCAATGTTTCAGGAGCTACATCCTTACACACGGCGTTTCTGAGGTCTATTGGCGATTTTACAAACATCCCCTTCCTGTGCACGTGCATGATGTTTATATGCAGTATTGGAAAGACGTAGAATTCAAATCAGGTTAGAGAGCAAATCCTCTAAAAACGCCAGACTTAAAATAGGAGAGCGTGGCGCAGTGCGGCTGTGGCTACGCGTCTGACTGCTAGTAAAGTAATTCGTATGGAAAAACAAAACGCGAGCCCAGCTACAGCCGGACTCACGTATTGACTAGAAGCGTTACTGCCGACGTCGTATCACCAAGTACGAAACTGCCAACAGTCCTACTACCGCGTACAACGCCTCAAAGCCTGGCAAGCCGAGGAATCCTCCGGCCGCCGTGGCTGACGCCGTCGCTGCTGCGGTCGCGTTTGCCGGCGGTATCATAACGCTGTCGATGACGTGAATCACGCCATTTGTCGCATTGATATCCGTTTTGGTTATGCTGGCGTTGTCAACTGTGACTACAGTGCTAGTGACGGAGTAAGGCAATGACAGTCCGTTTGCCGTCGTAAGCGTTCCATTGCCCTTGATATCTTTCGATAACAGCGTCCCCGGCACGACGTGGTAAAGCAGCACTCTCTTAAGGGCGGTCGTGTTATTCGCTAGAGTGGCAAGAGCTGAGCTCGGGATTTTGTCAAAAGCCGCGTTTGACGGCGCAAACAATGTGTAATTAGCAGTTCCGTTCAACGTGTCTGTAAGGTTAGCAACCTTGAGTAAGCCCACCAGTGTGGAAAAGTTCGTCTCGCTAGCTGCGGTCTGAATGATGGTCTCTCCGATAGGTGTCGCCGTTGTCGTTTGCGTCTGCGCGAAGGCAACGGTCGATCCTGCGACGATAGAGAGAATCACTAACGTTGCCAAAACAGCGGAAAAGAGTTTTTTGCTAATCATCTTTCACCTCCAAAATAGAGTTGCGTTGTTTAGGCGCATGATTTTCTATATATGCTATACACTTTGCTTTTTTCTACTTTCCGACGTCGTATCGTAAAATTCAAGTCCATTTGAAAAAGTAAATACCCGAAAAAACGTGACTAATTCAGCGTTACGACCATATATATTTCCGGTCAATCTTTCAGAGAAAATAGTTCGACTTCTAATTACGTCGTGAACATGATACGGCGGGGCGGCGATACTGATCGCAATACGGAACCTTGTCCTTATCGCCGCGCAGCTTGCAACCGTTATACTTCTCGCACCTACGACAATCTGTCATTATATTCTCGCCGCTGTGCGAGGCTTCGCGCACGATCGTCTACGGTTTTTAGTAACTCGTATTCGGAAGAAAGCATTATCGTCGTAAACGCGCGATGCCCCTCGACGTAATCAGGTAATACGGTTCGTTCGCTTTCTGCATCCGCGATAATAACTTTACCAGCGTTAGTATCATATCCGCTAACGATGCGCGAACCGTCCTTAATAATGCGTTCGTTTGCGCGCTTATCGTCGTCCTCTATATCGCCGTAGTCGCCGCTAAAGTGACGCTTACTCAGCGCGGCGACGTTTATTATACCTCGCTCGCGCGCATTGGCGATCCCCGGCGTCACAACTAACACTCCCGGCTCGAAGCGGTCTATATCCATTCCCAGCGTTAACTCGACGCCTTTTCTCATTATTTTTCTGCACTCCTGCGTTAGTATCACGCCGCCTTATTTAGCCCGCGCACGCTTATACGTTCGCTTATCCCAGTCAGTTATCCATCAATAAGTCGCCAATGGCGTAACGCTGCGAGATAATGCCGTCGCTCGCGTTCGTGTTGTAGTAACGCTAAAAGTAAGTCGGTCGTTTCGGCGTCTATTATTGACGTTCATCTTACCGGCATCGTTCATAAACACGCTCCCTGCGATATATCCCTTTTATGTTTATCGTCGGCGTGCAAGCATATCTCGACGCCATGGTTTAGCGGAATGGCGGCTTTCGGATAATTCGCGGCCAACCTTACCATAAATAGATAATCCAAACAAAGTCCCGATAGGCATTAAAAGAAGTTAGTCAATTGTAGTTCAATAAGATTAATAGATACCACGTAATAATTCGAAAAAGGAGATTGTAGAATATGTCTAAAACCGAAGACTTCTTGAAAGAGGCATTTGCAGGAGAGTCCCAGGCCAACCGCAAATACCAGGCATTTGCAGCCAAAGCAGATAAAGAGGGATACGCCCAAGCAGCTAAGCTGTTTCGAGCAGCTTCTGAGGCAGAGGCGGTGCATGCCAACAACCATCTGAGAGTAATGAAAGTCGTCCAGTCCACTCCAGAAAACCTTAAGGCGGCCATCTCTGGCGAGGATCATGAGTATGAGGCCATGTATCCGGAGATGATTGAAACGGCCAGAGTCGAGAAGCAAAAAGGCGCCGAAATGTCCTTCCACGACGCCAACGAGGTGGAGAAGGTCCATTCTCAGCTTTTTAATAAGCTTCTTGCCAACCAAGGCAAATCAACAGAGACCTTCCCCTATTACGTCTGTCCGATCTGCGGGAATACGGTGGAAATGGAGCCGCCGGGAACGTGCCAAGTATGCGGCACTGAAGGGAAGCTGTTCAAGAGGGTCGATTGAGCCTTGCCAATTGGCTCGGGAAGGTCCTAGGGGATCTTCCCACTTTTCTTGTGCATGGAATGTGCAGATATTGCCTGAAATTACACTGTTTTTATTTTATAGTTGTAGTAATATTAATTCAAAAACAATATTTTAGGAGGCAAGACAAATGATTTCCGCAAAATTGAATCAAGCTATTAATGAGCAAATAACTTTTGAATTTTATTCAGCGCACATTTATTTATCAATGGCGGCCTATTGTGCTGCTATTGATCTGCCAGGATTTTCACATTTTTTAAGAGTGCAATATCGCGAAGAGGTAGATCATGCGATGAAGTTTTTTAATTTTGTAGCTGAAATGGAAGGCAATGTTAAGATTACTGGTTTCCAAGATCCACAATCAGATTTTAGCTCTGTTTTAAATGCATTTGAGATAGCATTAAACCATGAAAAAATTGTCACAGGTAGAATTTACGATTTAAAAACTATTGCTATTGAAGAAAAGAACTATGCAGCTTCAAGCTTCCTTGAGTGGTATGTAAATGAGCAGATAGAGGAGGAATCTAATTTTACGGCCATCGTCAGGCGCTTAAAAATGATAGCTCAAGATTCTGCTGCCTTGTTCATGTTAGATAACGAGTTGGCAGCAAGGGTTTATGTTCCACTCCCAGAAGCAAACGTCTAAAAAAATGATCAAAGTGCATCACCTTAAAGCGCTATGCCTTCGGTGAAACTAGCACATACGTGTAATCTCGCTTGGCAGATTGATTAGAGTGGTACGAAACAAGATTACGCTTTAGCGTATACAGATTTATTTCGTTCTTGGCACAGAAGGAGGAAGAGTATGGTTGAACCGCGGGAGACTATTGAAATTGTAAATGTAGTTGCGTCCACCGGTATAGGACAAGAAATAAACCTCAATCAAGCAACGCTTGCTTTAGAGGGAGCAGATTACGATCCTAAACGGTTTCCGGGCCTTGTCTACCGCACGAAGGACCCGAAGACCGCTGCACTCATCTTTCGATCGGGAAAAATCGTTTGCACGGGCGCAAAGAGCATCGATGACGTGTATAAGGGTCTGGAAAACGTATTTCAAAGCCTCAGAAATATCGGGATAGACGTCCAGGGAACGCCGGAGATCAAGGTGCAAAACATCGTGGCGTCCGCGGATCTTCACGCAGTTTTGAACTTAAATGCCATTGCGATCGGCCTTGGGCTTGAGAACATTGAGTACGAGCCTGAGCAGTTTCCCGGTCTTGTTTACCGGTTGTCGGAACCTAAAGTGGTCGTTCTTTTGTTCGGTTCCGGTAAACTGGTTGTCACCGGCGGTCGAAAGCCCGAAGATGCGGCTAATGCGGTCGATCGAATCGTGAAGGAGCTTAAAAGCCTGAGCCTTTTATAGGTTACTAGGTCTAGCCGCGGCACTTCACTGGTAGAAGGCATATCCTATGCTGAAAAATGTCATGGGGGATAAAGTAGATTACTTTGTAACCGGGAACAGCGTAGAATTATGAATGATAATTGGGGTGGCGGGATCTATGTTAATTTGTGATGATCGGCGCTTGGCGAATATACTTTGTGTCCTTTACCTGCTGAAGCACGAAATCGGCTAAGTCAGCGCGGGGATACACGTCTTCCCAGCTCATTGCGACCCGGATAGCCGGTCTTAACATTTCCTGTCTTCGGCTTATCATCGAGCAGGAGAACACGCACTAGAGTCCAATCAAGATCCGATGCCCGAATCACTTCAGACCAGCCGACTATGTCTGCATAAGCGTCTGGTGTAGCGGTCTTGACAAAGGTGATCATTGTCTTAAGATGCCCGGCTGTCTAACAGATGAACTTGATGACGGCTTGCATTATTTCTTCGCGCGGGGCTTGTCGTTACTAACTTAGCTCCTCCCCGTGAAGATACTTAGATCAATTGCGTTTCCCATTGCCAAATATCCTACCGCGTTCGGATGTAAGCCATCTGACATTACGAGCGCAGGATTTGAATGCCCTGGATTCGACGGATTGTCTATGACTGCATAAAAATCGATGAGTCCATATCCCTTCGAATTAGCGTACTCGGCTATCCACCCGTTTAAAATATCCCGTTGTTCGAGGTAAAAACTGCTGGGTGGAACGGTACACAAGACGGGTACAGCTCCGTAAGATTCAACACGCGTGCACATCTCGCGGATGTTCGCCTGCATGGTTGCAAGCGGTAAGTCACCATTCGCAAGGTCATTGGTGCCCCCTAGTATAACAACAAAATGGGGGTTTAATACAAGGGCCTTGTCTATTCGGGCGAGCATATCTGCCGTTTTATCCCCGCCAACGCCCTGACTGACGACCTGCCAATTCCCGCCAAGCCTTGATTTAAGATGGTACGGCCAGTTGTTAGGGTCCGCAAACCCTTCCGTGATTGAATCCCCGACGCAGACTATGCGATGTGCGTACAGCGTGCGCGAGGATGACGGCACTGGAGACGTTGTGGTGTTCCCACCCGTCGGGATATGCAGCGCCCCTCCAACAATTACTACAAGGACGAGAAAGGCAATGAGAACAACAACCCCCTTGAACACATGTTTGCTTTTAAGCGAAAATTTGGACGCACGTGGTTTATCTAAGCTCTTAATTCGGTCTTTCTTGCCGAGTAGACCGTCAATTTTGGGCTGTCGTTGAGAGCGAGGTTTCGCCCGGGTTGATGGCGCTAACGTGGAGCTCGTAAGGAGAGACCCACAACTCACACAAAATTTGGCATCTCGTGGCAGAATTGCACCACAGAACTTGCAAGGCTTTTTTTCACCCATCGTTGTCACTTTCGTGCAAGCAACTAACGCACGTTGATGGTGGTGACGCTGCTCGTTTAGGTTGGGTAAGCGCTGTTACCAGCGAAGGTGACGTGGTAGGTGCGCTGGACGGTGAAATCTTCAACATGATGCTTGCCTCCGCAGCGATTACTCTAACTACAAGTCCATGTGCAAAAGATAAAGGAGGGCTTATAAGAGTTCCTATTTCCTAAAAAGGGATCGTCCAAAATCGACGCAGTCATGATAGCAAAGAACAAAACAAAACGTATCAAACTGTCAGCAGGCGCAATTTCAGCATTTAGAGCTCAACTAGTAGTATATCTCCTCACCTCACGAGGGGCGCTATTCAGCCCAATGACTAGACCAAGTTTATCCTCGCGCCTCGCCAAACAAGATTGGGCTGTCTCTCGCACCTGCTAGCTTTTCCAAAGCCTCTTCAACCGTCTGACGCTGCGTTTTGCTTTTCTCACTCATCAAAGCCTTAATAAGTGGCTGTACGGCTCTCGTGTCGCCGATCTGCCCAAGTGCGTAAGCAGCGTTACCTCGAACAGAGCTGTCGGAATCGCCAAGTGCCTGAATAAGTGGTTCCACAGCCGCAGTATCGCCGATTTGACCGAGAGCTGAAGCCACAGACACACGAATCTCTCTTCCTTCGGAGAACAGCTTGTCTGCTAGCGGCTGAACTGCTCTGGTATCACCAATCTCCCCAAGGGCATACATAGCAGCAGTTCGCACCTCAGGAGTGGCATCGTCTAGCACTTGTATCAAAGGTTCCACCGCTCGAGGATCGCCAATTTTTCCCAGTGCGGATGCTGCATGGATCCGAACGTCAACATCGCGAGGTTGCAGTAGTGCATCTATCAAAGGCCCTACCGCTCGAGGATTCCCGATATTTCCGAGCGCTGATGCTGCAGATCGTTGCAGATTGCTCCGCCCGTTTGGCACCCCGAGGTCGACCTGCGATAACATTTCAATAAGGGGGTCTTCCGCGCGTGCATCGCCAAGCTCGCCGAGCACCTCTGCAGCTACTGTTCGAGCTACTTCATGATCATCGCTAAGCGCTTCGATCAGCGGTTCGACTGCTGCGTCCCCAATTCCCAACAACGCCGCCACAATGGCGCGCTGCATGCTCACAAGCTCGCTGTTCGCGATCAGCGATGCTATCAGTGGCTTTACGACGCTCGCATCCCCTAAAGACCCTAATGCTTCAATAGCGACCTTCTGAACCGCTCGGCTCGTGTCCCTCAAAGCCTCAACTAGCGGCGCTACGATACGTGAATCGCCGAGCGTCGCTAGCTCTCTGACGGCCACCAATCGAACGTCAAGGCTGGGGTCTCTCAGGGCACTGGTCAAGGCCCCCAGTGCACGCTGATCACCGAGCTTGCCGAGTGCCTTTAAGGCGAGCCTGCGAACTCCATCGTGTCTATCGTGCGACGCTCGCACGAGCGCTTCGATTGCTCGCAGATCGCCAATTTTTCCAAGCGCGTATGCTGCGCATCCCCGCGTTCGCTCGTACTCGTCATCCAAAGCTGCAATTAGCGCGTCAATCGCTCGTGGATCACCGAGCTTGCCGAGTGCCAATGCCGATTCTTGCCTGACACTCCCTTCCGCATCACCCAAATGCTCAATAAGCCCGTTGACCGCTCGGCGATCACCAATGTTGCCGAGCGCATATATTGCCTTTACTCGTAGTTCAAACGCCGGATCATCTAACGCTTTTATAAGGCCGCCGACATCATTACGTGCCTTCAGTTTATCGACGTCGGGTTTGAACAATCGCATGCAGGTAACTCCTTCTTTCCTTGCTTTTCGGCAGACCTCTTCTCAAAGCAATGCTAACGAATGTAGGAATAAAAATGCTTCGAGTTTGTCGTTTTTAAAATCGCTTACGCGAACCAGCTAATAAGATGATCTGGTCGCGTTGACGGCGTGTTAGTAAGCAGTTCAACGAAAGACTTATCGCACAAAGCAGCTGCACGTGCGTAAACACGGTCGCTACGTACTACGAAAGTCAAGCGTCACGAGACTAGCAACTCACAAAAAAGGTGACTTTCAATAGAAAAACGGATGGAAGAACAACATCCTCGTCAAATACTAGGGGCCTAACCCCACAACAACAATGCAGTCGATCCATCTAAAAAAAGGCTCAGTTATGACAAGTGACTACTCAACGTCGTCACTAGCCGTTTCCGCTTCCTCAGAAGCTTCGACTACTTCAGCGACCGCACAGTTGCGCTTTATTGCTTTGATTTCAATTTTAACTGAATCGTTGACCTTTGTGTTTGGAACAAAGACCACAAGTCCGCTGATGCGCGCGATGCCATCTCCTTGTCTAGCAGTATCTTCAATTTTTACGTCGTATTGTGTGCCGACGTCCACGGGAGAATCATTATAAGATCCACTGCCGTACTTGTTAAAACTACTACTACTACTGCCGAAACTACTCTTATTCGATCTGTACACGTTTCACCTCCGTTTCTTGTTAACAAACAATACGTTTTATGACATATAGTCTTATGCTACGTTACTGCGATTCTTGCCTCACAACTTGCGCAAAAAGCCTCAAATTAGCAATCGCGTTCAGATTTAAATTAGATCCCCCTCCCTCGGAAAAAAGGAGACTGTTAACAACGGAAGAAAATCAACGTCTTAGTAGTCTTCTAATAAGGGGGACAGATACGGTAATAGCACCCTCCGGGCATAACTCCTGGCAGCAATAACAGCGGATACATTTGCTATAATCAATGTCCGGTATCCGGGCTTTTTTAAGCACGATGGCGTTGGGGGGGCAAGCCCTATAACATTCCCCACAGCGTTTGCAGTTGGAAACGCCGATGACAGGTTTTACGGCAATAAACCGCTTCAAGGTGTTGATGAGGAATGGCGGTGCCCTCGAAAGCGATGCAGTTAACGTCTTTTCAAAATTCTCAATTACAAGCGGCTGAACCCGCTCTCCGCATATCCTGACGTCCTCCAAGCGCGCTGGGCCAACGCCCCTCTCCTGAGCCAGTCTCACTGTTGGCACAGTCATAGGATTAAATCCTGCGATCGTTACTGCGACGTAGTCTAACGCCGTGCAACTTTTGCTAGATAGAACAAGCCCGATTTTGCGCGGTTTTCCGTTAGAGGGGCCCGCCCCTTCCATGCCTACGACCGCATCCATAAGCGTGAGGGCAGGGGGATATGTCTCATGGATGTCAAGCAGCAGGTCAGCAAACAGGTTTATGTCGTTAGCGGTATGCAGATGGTAATCGGTTTTGAACAATCCGGGTATGTAACCGTACAGAAGCTTAACAGCGCCCGTGTAGTACGTGAGAGCGTGTGTCTTAAGCTTCGGGAGTCCTATAATCACGTCTGCCTCGGTAACTGCTTTGGCCAGCGTGAGCTTCTTAAACGTCTTAGCTTTCACTGAGGCCACGTCTCGTTTAGCCTCATCGAATCGGACAATTTCACATCCTGTGTCATCTACAACATCCTGAATACCCGTCTTCTCCAACAGTGCTTTGTAAGACGCCGCAGTGCTTCCGCCGCCGGGAGAGTCCCCAAGCACCGGTGTCGCTCCGAGCTCTTGTACCAGTTCGACTGTCGCTTTCACTATGGTTGGGTGTGTCGTTACAGCAGCCTCAGGTAACTTGGAGGACAACAAGTTTAGCTTGACAAGGACGTGATCGCCGTCCGCGACGACCGACTCGAGTCCGCCCAGCGGTGCTAAACACGCTTCGACGGCCTTTCTAACCTCGTGATCATCGTAAGAGCCACACTTTTCGATTGACACCTGATATGACATCGCTTGATATCACTGTATCGGGATTGACGCTCAAATAGCTTCGCTCGAGCGCCAATCGCGGTTCCAAAGTAGAAAGTTTTATCCGAAGACGTTGTCCTTACGCTCTTGAGACTGATGCTGTGGACCAAGAAGTGACTTATCTTAAGTCTTGCGAGATCGCTGACAACGCTCTTTTACAGAAAAACGCAACAGGAGGAAACGACACGAGCGCGCGAGATCAGCTCGAAGAAAATATGGAAGATCTCGAGAAGCTCCAAGAAATGAGTGAGCTCCAAAGAGCTATACTTACGCAGTTGATTCCGCTTGCCCCATGTGCTATGCACTCAGCTGTTTTGCGAGAGGCCGTTGCACCTTTCTTCAAAGGGTTGGATAAGAAAGAGCGTAACCGCGAGTTTGAAGCTGCAGTAGGCCCTCTGGTGCAAGACGGACTTGTTAGATACTTCTGCTGTATAATAGACAGTTACGCCATGAACCCACGGCACCTGATTATTGCGCTGTACTTGGCTGGACAAACGCCCAATGATTGAAGAAGAACGCTATTTTACCATAAAGGAAGTAGCCAAGCTCTTAGGAGTCCCTAAAAGGAGCATCAAGCGACGTATCGAGAGCAAGAACCTCAGCGCGCACAAGCGTTTAGGCAGACGCGGCTTTGAGCTTGTTATCCCGCAGCGCGAATTGAGCATGGAGATTATGAGCTCCATTCCTGATTCACGCCAGTTGAGTCTCTGCGAGTTTGAAGCGATCGTGATCAAGCGTTTAAAAGTAATGGCCGCGGGACGAGATCGACGAATCTCACTCACTTTAAAGCTGCTGTGTGAAGAGTTTGAACAGCTTAGAGCTGAAATAAGAACTTTGAACGGTAGCACTGCAGAAGATGATTTAGCTACAATATCACTAAAGAGGGACCGCCTGTCAACAAGACAGGAGAAGGAGCTGGCATATTCATCGCAGTCATAATCCCCCTCCCCGGTGCTTGGGCCTCGAATCACGAATAACGCGGCTAAAAGTGACCCGATAACTTAACTAGGTGCTTAACTAGCGTCGATATATATCAGTCAATATGAGCTCCAGTCGGATCAGAGCACTAAGCGAGTTGCAAGTTGCAGGACCTGAGGCCAGCGGCCATTTTAAGAGCAACGTCGTCACGCGCTCGATTGTCGGACTCGTAGCTGGAGCGGTTTTAGGAGCGGTGCTCGGCGCCATTTTTAGAGTGGTGCTGTACATAATATTTAGCTGGCTGCTTTCCGGAGTAACGACTTTTTTGGGCCGACATTCTCCAAACGCTAGCTGGGCTTTGCATAGGCAGAGTAATCGGCACGCTTGTCGGAGCAATTGTAGGTCTCATTTATGTAGGTTCAGTCAACATCGCTGAAGAATCACCGTTCTATTCCGTGTTCGGAGCTTTTTTTGCCTGGCTGACCTATTCACGGTTCGGTTCATTTTCAAGCGGCGTAGAATCGGCTATGACAGGTGCCTCCATAGGCGTTATCGCAGGATTAATAACTGGTTTTGCATCAGGTTTGATCAGCAAGGGCAGTCTTGATAAAGTCTTTCGCGTAATCAGCGCTGGCGTCGGAAGTGCCGTCGGTGCCGCAGTCTTCGGCGTCTTCATTTTACCGGACGTGACATCGACAACAGATACAACAGTAGGTATCGCCAGAGGCCTGCTCATAGGCGTCGCAGCCGGGTTAGGGTCAATTGTGACCTCACGGAAGAAATCTTCAAGTAAAGGCTGATCGCCGATTTGCTTTTTTGACCGTGTTTTATGGTAAAAAAGAGTGCAAAGGCGTCTTAACTTGTGCCGACGCGTCGGACTTGTCTCAATCTAGGTTACTTGCCTCTGATCGGCAATTGTAACGCTCGTGTAAGTTAGTTTAGAGGTTCAGCGAGCCGTCCTTGATGATAAGCATATGGCGAGTGCAGTCTTGACAGAACACGTGAACCTGTCCGTCAGATAGAATACTTCTGCTTGCTGCATCGGTATTCAACGCAGTGCCACATTTTTCGCAGGCCAGCTGAAAGCCATCGCTTTTATCTAGTTTCATGAATTCACCGAAGTCGTCGCATTTTTCGTCTATGTTCCGCGTTGTTCTTAAGCTGTATTAAAGGTGTTTCAAAATTGGATACTTCAAAAATCGCTTGAAGTAAATAAGGATTCAAACAGATAACCTTTCGACGTGATGCGCTCTTGGGCGCCGCTCTCGCGGTCTAAAACGCTAATCACCTTGGCAATCCTGCAACCGAGCTGTTCAACAGCAGCTATGCCTGAGAGGGCCGATTCTCCACTTGTCGTAACATCCTCCACGAACGCAACGACGTCCCCTTTCCGCACACATCCCTCCACCCTGCGCATTCTCCCATATGTTTTCTCAGACTTTCTCACAAAAAATGCGCGGATGATGCCTGATTTGAGAGCGATTGCAGTAGCGACCGGTATTGCACCGCTTTCCATTCCTCCGACTGCGTCGACACCCGTCAAGCGCTCAATCATTAGTTCGGCTATTAAAGAGGCGCCACGAGGGTGCATCGTAACGCGGCGTAAGTCAAAATAGAAATCACTAAGCGCTCCTCCCGATAGTCTATACGGGCCATCAGTGAAGCATCCGTATTTCTTGATCAGCTGTTTCAAATCTTCATACGTATCTTGCACGATTGCCACCAGTCATGTGACTTCGAGAGGACTTGGCTAACCGTATTCTCTATTTTTAAGCTAATAAGCATATAGGTCCTCGTCTAACGTCATCCCCGAGGGAGCTCATTGCGTTGCGAGACGAGGATACTTATAATAACGCTTGATTTAACCTAAAAGCGGGAATGCGAGAGTACGTTGACCTGAAACTGATTGTCCCGAATTCTGTCGAGGCCCGAGTGTATCAGGTTGCGCTAGCAGAATCGGCTATGCGCGCCTCAACGATGATTGTACTGCCGACTGGGCTTGGCAAAACTGTTGTCGCGCTGCTCGTGATAGCTAAACGCCTCGAAGAAGATGGACGGGTCATATTTCTCGCACCGACAAAGCCACTTGTTGAACAGCATGCAGAGTTTCTACGATCACATCTGCTCGCAGAGACGACCATCTTTACTGGAGAGATTCCTCCTGAGAAGCGAATGGAGCTTTGGAAGCAGGAACAGCAGGCGATCGTTTCAACTCCTCAGGTTATCGAAAACGATCTCAAAGCGGGGCGCATTACGCTTGCTGGTGTTAAACTCATTATCTTTGACGAAGCGCATCGAGCAGTAGGTAATTACGCATACCGATTCATTGCCAGCCGATACATCGAACAAGCAGATGATCCGCTCATCTTGGGCATGACTGCGTCTCCTGGCGGCACTGTAGAGAAGATCAACGAAGTCAGCGAAAGTTTGTTCATCGACAATATCGAGATCCGCACCGAATCAGATCCTGACGTGTATCCATACACGCATGAAAAGAATTTAGAAATGCTGAAGTTTACGTTGCCTCCTGAGATGGAGACAATTCGACAGCATCTCAAGCAGGGCGCAACCGAGCGGCTGCGCAAACTGATAAAACTGAAAGTCATCTTTAGCGAATGGGTCTCGACGTCAGAATTAATCAAGGTCCAACACAAGGTTGCGACTGATAGGAACTATAGGGCGATGTCGCTCGTTGCTGAGGTCATTAAGTTACGCCACGCGATTGGACTGATAGAAACCCAAGGCGTTGTGCCCACGCGCAAATACTTTACGAGGCTAATTAAGCAGGCGCAGTCAAAAAAAGGTAGCAAAGCTGCGCGAAACCTCGTCAGCGATGATCGCATAAAGGCTGCTGTGGAGCTGTCGAACCGCCTTGATGAAATCCATCCAAAGCTCGAAGCATTGAAAGGCGTTGTTCTTCAACAACTGGCGCTCAAGCCTGATTCGCGTGTTATCGTATTTACCAATTACAGGGACACCGCCGAAATCGTGAGGAATACCCTGAACACGTTGCGTGACGTAAGGGCAGAGAAGTTTGTCGGCCAAGCAAAGAAAGACGGACTGAAAGGACTTTCTCAAAAGGAACAAGTAAAGCTCGTATCAGACTTCGTGAATGGAACGTATAACGTCCTCGTTGCGACAAGTGTCGCTGAGGAGGGGTTAGATATCCCAGCTACCGATATGGTCGTGTTTTACGAGCCAATTCCTTCTGAAATTCGTAGCATCCAACGTGAGGGCCGCACGGGGAGAAGGCGTGCGGGTCGCGTCGTCGTTTTGATAACAAAGGGGACACGCGATGAGGCGTACAGCTCATCTAGCTCGCGAAAAAAACGGATGATGAGTGCCGAAATGAAGCGTTTGAGCACGAGACGAACGCTCCCTGCTGAACGTATCGAAGTTGATGCTGAAAAAGAGCCTCAGGAGTCAATAGACTCCACACTCCCACTGAAAACCGATCAAACGGCATCTTATGCCCAATTAGAAACCAAATGCAGCTTCCACGCTGCCGAAACGAATGCCACACCGACACAAATCCGCAGCCACCACAAAAGTTCAGGAGGGACCGCAGGTACCATCCCTGAAGAACGCCAAAAAACGCTTTTAGACTTTGATTCGAAGGAAAAAAATAGGAGCGATACGCTTGTCCGCGTCGTCGCTGACCAAGGAGAGGTCAAATCCGGGGATGCTATCGCGGAGCGAGAACAAACGGGTAAAAAGTGGACATCCGCAGTGCACGGAAAGAAGATTTCAACTACACTTCGAGAACAACAAGAGCATGTAATTGCTGCAATCCCGTCGGTAGGCCCCGTTACCGCGCGTGCCCTGCTGGAGTTTTTCGGCTCACTTGAGGCTATATTTCGCGCGCCAATACAAGAGCTCACTAAAGTCCGAGGCGTTGGTCCCCAGACCGCGCGGGCAATCCACTCCCTTGCTACGACCTATTACGAAGCCCTGAAGTGACTTTGCTTCCGAACTCAACATGAAACACGCTTTTAAAAATGCTCGTAAAGCGAGAGGGGTGCAGCCCCTCTAAATTGCGCTTTAGGCGCAGACTTGCTGCTTGGCAAGGGGCGCTAATCTTGCTAGCCACCGTCAGAGCTGCTTCTGAAGTTTGCTGGTGATAGCGTCGTCACCCTCAAGACAAGGCCCGGTTTTAAAATCACGCGAGATCGATCTAAAAGGTGATAGCCCCTCCAATCGATAGCACGGTGACGTGGTGCCCCTTATTTTCAGCGAGTTGCTTAAAAAGCTGCGGATCAGCTTTGATCTGGCTGAAGGTGTCGTAATGCATCGGAATGGCGTTTTTAGGATTAATAATGTCGAGCGCGTCGAGCGCCTCTTCTATGTCCATAGTGAAAAATCCGCCTATAGGAATGAAAAGCACGTCAACATTTTCCAAAGATTGAACGCCGTCTAAATAGGTGTCTCCGAGATGTGCAAATCGAACGCCGCCGAGTTCAAAGACGTAACCGGCTGGGTACTTGCTCTGATGATGACTTGCACCGATCATTGTTACGCTAATCCCTTCAACAAGTCTGGTTGCTCCGTGCTCCATAACGACCATCTTCTTGAACTTACCCTCTAGAGGGGGTGGAGCGACCACAGCAACGTTGAACGACTCTGCAGCGCTATGATCGAAGTGCTCGTGGGTGACAAGAACGATATCTGGTTTGCCAGTGTATCTATGTGCGTTAGGATTCTCTTTCCTAAAAAAAGGGTCAATTAAAAGCGTGTGATCGACGTCTTTCACTTCAAAACACGAATGGCTCAGGTACGTCACGCGCACTGAGAGATCTTCTTCCATACAAATACGTCACATAGCGTGGATATATTGTTTGGCGTCAGAAGACGGGGTCTCTAGGCGAAATTGTCCTGTTGCAGCTTACCGCTTTTCTGCAACGCGTGATAACCGATCTCAATTACTTGTTGGCTTTACGATGACCCGACGCAAGCGTGCTGAAGTCTTAAGAATAATTCTTCAGAGCGCATCTCTAAAACCTCGTGCGCTGAAACGTTGGGAACTTCCAAGATTTGGTAGCCAATAGAGTTAAGAGCTGCCGAAACGAGAACGGTAAGATCGTCAGAGAACGTGAGCCTTCCGTTGCCCATTGTGGCTCTTGAGATGCCTATCAAACCGTCAGCCACGTGCGGATTTATGTCTTTAGGAAGTCGCAAGGAAAAATCTCTCACATTTGCCTGAAGTGTCTGAGATGCATCATACGCGATTTTTGCAGCAACCGCTATCGCGCCACATTTCTCTCCGTGATAGTTGAAGCCTTCTCGCAGGAGCTCGGCGAGCACGTCAGCTCGGGCCATATGACGCATGATGAAAGAAGAGTGAACGTCTCGAGCCCAAAAAATTGCATCCCATCCTGATGAATAAGGCTTTATATCCACGATCGGCGATCCATCGATGAGATCGAGTGGTTCGACATAAAGGAGGGGGCCCTTTACTTTAATTAAGCGTGTGGCTGAAAGTGACAGCGGATTTGGGCGTGTAGGGGAGCGAAGAGAGAAGACGCCGCGCTCCTCGAGCTCGGGGTTTATTTTTCGCGGTCTCACCATCAGTGGCGTTCTTTGTGCTTTGCTAAACCAGCCGATGACGTTTATATGACTATCGCCTTCTATACCACTAAGCCCTTCTATGAACTCATCAAAAATCTTAATAACTGCCGGAACACCCTGAAGTGGCATGTCCTGCGAGTCCTTCACTGCGGATTGCACGACGCCAATAGGCTTAAGGTTGTATACCAAAAACGCCACCTCGCTTCACTAATGCGATAACAAACTGCAGCCAGTAAGCGATCTGCCCTATGCTACTTTGGTAAGTCTTTCGATGTGGATCGGTCGACTAACTTTGTAGTTCTCTGATAACGGCGAATGAGTTCGTCTAACTCGCCTACCTTTGATTCGTAAAGCGCTTTTTCCCTCATAAGCCTCTTTTCGTGCCGATCTCGAGCATATGCAATGTGCAAGGAGGCGGTTTCTTCATCGAGTAAAAAAGCAGAGTGAAACTCTCGTATAGTCAGATCAGTATTACCTTGTTTCTCGTAGGCAACCCCCAAGCCGCTGTGCGCAATAACGTCATCAGAATCAACCTTTAATGCCTTTTTATAGCAATCTACAGCGCTTTCCAGCTCACCAGCCTCGTCGAACGCGGCCCCTAGCCCTGTCAAAGCTATGGGATCGTCTGGATCGAGTTTGAGCGCTTCTTGATACATCTGGATCGCTGCCTCGATATCGTCCTTGTTTAGTAAGTCTGTTGCTTGTGATATGTAATCGTCGAGTGAACCCATGGTGAGAAGTGCCCCTCAGACTTATAAAGCACTTTCGACTAATCTAGCGGGTCCAATCCCCGCTCTAACGGAGCACTCTTCCAATGTTGTTGGCAAAAATCCGGCGCAATGACGCTTCAGGCAATCCTGCTCTCGCAGCATCGCATAAATCTCATCTACTTGCGAGCCGATTGTCGCGATTTCACAATCGGGACTGTTTAATCAAGCTTGTATCTTTTGAGGCGCAGCGAGTTTGCTACGACCGACACTGAGCTCATCGCCATTGCTGCTGCTGCGAACTCAGGGCGTAAAAATCCGAACGCCGCTATTGGAATGCCTATGGCATTATAAACAAGCGCCCAGCCGAAGTTCTGACGAATCGTTGTCATTGTTTTTCTAGAGAGCTTAATGCTGGCAATCACGCCACGCAAATCCGCTTGCAGCAGTGTGATGTCCGAAGCTTCAATTGCGACGTCGGTGCCGGTGCCAATTGCGATACCAACGTCGGCCTGCGCTAGTGCGGCCGCGTCGTTGATGCCGTCACCCACCATCGCCACGACGCTACCACTTTCCATAAAACGTGATACTTCGGCAGCTTTACCCTGCGGGAGCACTTCGGCGCGCACGCTTTGAATTCCTATCTGCTCGGCAATTGCTCGCGCGGCTGTCTGATTGTCTCCGGTAAGCATCGCCGCGCTAATCCCCATAAGCTGAAGTTCACGAACGACGCTCGATGCCTCGCCGCGCACAGTGTCAGCAAGAGCGATACCACCAGCTAACACCCCATCTATCGCTAGCAACATAAGCGTCTTCCCCTCCGCCTCTAGCTCACGTATCTTGGTTTCCTGTGCGATATCAACTCCATACGCGTTCATAAGCGCCCTATTGCCAAGCACCACCTCTGCGCTGTCAAGTGATGCGACGACTCCCTGTCCAGCGACAGCTTTGAAGTCCCGTGGAGGGCCCGCCGCGATGCCTAGCTCAGCTGCACGTCGCAAGACTGCTTGAGCGAGCGGATGTTCAGAACCCCACTCTGCGCTTGCAGCTAAGCGTAGAACGTCCTCTTCTGATAGTGACGTATTGCCGAAGACGTCCGTCACCCTGAGCGTGCCGTTTGTAAGCGTCCCAGTCTTGTCAAAGATGACGGTCTTGATCGCTTCAGAACGCTCAAGATATTCGCCCCCTTTGATGAGAATACCGTTTTCCGCCCCAAGACCGGTTCCAACCATTACAGCGGTGGGCGTTGCTAGCCCCAACGCACAGGGACAGGCTATAACTAACACTGCGATCGTTGGCAAAAGGGCGTCATTAAACGGGAGCCCGAGGAGGGTCCACGCCACGAACGTAAAAAGCGCGGCTGCAACCACACTCGGCACGAAATAACTAGCAGCCCGGTCTGCAAACCGTTGGATAGGCGCTTTTGATGTTTGCGCCATGTCCACAAGCCGTACGATTTGCGCTAAAGTTGTGTCAGCCCCAACCTTTGTAGCTTTCAGCTTGAGGACGCCCTCGCGATTGATCGTTGCACCGATCACTTCGTCGCCGGGCTGTTTGTCGACCGGCATAGCTTCACCTGTAAGCAGGGACTCGTCAACGGCAGAGTGCCCCTCAGCAACAACGCCGTCAACCGGTATCTTTTCACCCGGCCGAACGAGGACTATGTCACCAACTTGTACCTCATCGGCTGAAATAGCTCGCTCTAGCCCCTCTGTGACTACGGTCGCGAATTCCGGTTTTAATTGTAGAAGGGTCCTAATTGCTTCCGATGTGCCACCTTTCGCCCGGGCTTCAAGATAGCGGCCGAGAAGCACGAATGCGAAGATGAAGACCGAGGTGTCGAAATAGGTATCGCCTGCGATAAAAAATGTCGTCGCTGTACTGTATACAAATGCCGCAATTGTGCCCAAAGAGACAAGAACGTCCATATTCGCGCTGCGGTGTAATACGGAGATGATCGCCCTCTTGTAGAATCCATAGCCGATGATGACCATTACAGGTGTCGTCACCACAAACTGAAAAAAAGGATCCATGAAAAACATTGGGATTGAACTAACGTACGGAGCAAGCATGCCAAGTAGCAAGGGTATCCCGAATATTATAGTGAATAAGAACTGATTTCGATAAAGTGCGATCTCGCGTTTTCGAGAGGCCTGTTCCCGGTCGAGTCGCGTAGTCTCAGCGCCTATTGTCGGCGCTTCCGCAACCTCGTACCCCGTGTTTCGTATCGTTTTTATGAGTGCATTAATAGTAACAATAGACGGATCATAGTCGATGACTGCCTTAGCAGTCACTACATTGATACTCTGATCGATAACGCCTGGCACTTCTTTAAGGGCATTTTCGATCGCCATGACGCAAGAGGCGCAGACAATACCCACAACTTCAAGTTCTACACGTTGCGAGTCTACCGTGTAGCCTACATTTCGTATTGCTTGCACGAGTTGTTTGGGGCTAATGGTATCTGGATCATAGCTTATTTTGGCTTGTCCTAGCGCAAAGTTGACAGAGACGTCCGTAACCCCACGCTGATCTGAGAGTTGTTTCTCAATCGTGAGTGCGCACATAGTGCACGTCATGCCAAGTATTCTGAAGGTAACATTTCTCTCTCGCATTTCTGCCCCAAGACGTATACACGTATTAGTATGATTTAAAGTGCTTTGAAAATATCTACGCGTTGACTCTCTACTTTATAGCGACAAACTCATCTAAACTCCAATAACGCAGATAGCAGCTGGTCGCTGAATATTACTCGCTGTGTAACTCCTTTGGCGCTGCTGATGTCGTGTCCTTGCAGACTGCCTGCGGTTTTCCTGCGCATGAGGATAGTCCAGGAGATGACATCGGGGATTATCCGCGTGCAAGATTACTCAGAGCAGATGCTATGAGGATAGCATCAGCGAACGACGCCCCTGACCGAGATGTATCAACGAACGTGTACGGGATTCCAAAAAAAGGCGCTCCGTGCCCCTTTCCGCCCCCAAGAAATATAAGTGTTCGAAAAATTAGGTTTCCGGTAATCCCATCTGGAGCCACGAGTATGTTCGATGATTTCACCGCGTCTTCGATAAGTATGTTATAGTTAGTCGCATCGATACCTATGTTCTGAAGCTGTTTGGTCAGCGCCTCTGCGGATGTTAGCGTTGCATCAACGGCCTCATTCCTACCTTTATCCTCAGATCTGCCGCCTGCTAACACACCAACTGTTGGGGCCACGCCGAGCGCGCTGAGGAGCTCTACTGTCTTCATAACGAGACGGGTTCGTTCGAGCATCGATATGCCTTCGTCGATACCGACGGGAAGCAAAAAGAATTGTCGAGCATCAGAGGTTGAGAGCAGTGCAGAGCGGCACATCTGGCCGGCGCCTGTCTGCTGTTTAAGTTCTTGCAGTGTTTTCCGTGCACTGATTGTACCTCGAACAGCTGCGTCGATCGTGCCATCGACAAGCATTTCGACGAGTTTGCGCTCAGGCTCTGATGTTAGCACGACCTCTTGTCCCGCTTCGCCACTAGTTCCAACTAACACAATATCAGAAAAACGATTCACCTTAGCCACTGCGCGCAATAAGTATGGATTGTAATGCCCCATACCTATTCCGACTCGGCTCTTCGATCGCGCAGCGAGTCGTGCAAACTCCCTCAGTATATCCTGTCCCATCGTGACGCTACAACAACCAGTTACTTTCAGTACTATGAAAACGCTGATAGGCCGATAAATCCTTTTGCATCTTCCAGTGGAGCGCGGCGAAGTAGTGAACTCCGCGTCAAATACGTATATAAGATGAAGCCACAAATCTTGGCTAAATCAGACAAAAGGTGATGAGATGCGTATCGATGACATAAACAAGAAGATCTTGTACTTGCTCCAAAAAGATGCACGTATGACGTATAAAGACATTGCCAGGGCGCTCAGCAGATCGGAGTCAACGATACGCGATCGTATCTCTATAATGGAAGACGACGGTGTTATCAAGGGTTATTCGGCCGTCATTAACAAAGAGAGAGTCGGCCTCAACTGCAACGCCCGGACGTTTGCACGAATCGACCCAAAGAATCTGGACCGTTGTATTAAAGAGCTTCAAAAAATAGAATCGGTGTATCAAATCAACCAGATATCCGGTGATCACAACTTAGAGTTCTCTATCGCTGCCACCGACTACGACCATCTTAGGAGTATATTGAAGGAGTACATATCCCCGCTTGGAATAACCGATCTAACTATCAACATCATTATGAATTCGGTCAAAGAGGCTGGGCCGATACAAATCCCATAAACTAGCAGACAACGTTCCCACTAGAAGTCATCGTTTGCGCGTTTTTCATTTTCGTTTTTTAGTGGGAAGAAGCAGCAAACCCACGCTCAAGCATTTCACGCAAAGTTGCTGCAAGCGAAGCAATCGGTCGTCTTATCTGTTTCGTCGTGTCCCTATCTCGTACTGTTACAGTGCCGTTTTCAATGGTTTCATGGTCTATAGTTACTGCAAAAGGCGTTCCAATCTCGTCGTGTCTCCTGTAACGTCGACCGATCGTCCCGGAATCGTCGTATTCCACCAAAAATCCCTCAGCCCGAAGGAGTTGAAAGACCTCCACTGCCTTTTCGTTCAGCGCTTTAACTAAGGAGAAGACTGCAACTTCGATAGGAGCTAAGCCTCGGGGCAAACGCAGCACGATTCTTCGCTCCCCATCGATGGTGTCTTCGTCGTAAGCGTGTTCAAGAGTCGTATACACCGTGCGATCGATGCCAAACGACGGTTCGATTACGTGCGGAGTTATAAAATCGCCTAAGACTGACTGCGTAGCGGTTTCTATCACATAGCCAAGGGGGTCAATTTCCTGACCTTCGAATATGAAAGGCCCGCTAGGATCGCTTATCGTCGCGAGATAATCAGCCACCTGCTTGGCTTTATCTTTATATTTTGGACCAAGGAAGTCCATTTTTGGACGGACGACGGTCCGCTCCACCGATTTAGGCTTCGCATATGGCACAAACACCGTCATCTGGAGCCCGCTCTGCCTCTCGTGTTGTTTCAGATCATAATCTGTTCGATCAGCGATTCCAGCAAGTTCAATCCAACCGTGTTGCGTAAGTCCCTCAGCGTCCCAGCAGTCAACCGCGTAGTGTGCCATCTCGTCGGGTAAGTGCTGTCTAAACCGAAGTTGCGATTCATGTACACCAACGCGCAAAAAAAACTCCTGGCTGCGCGCGACGTAGTAAGCCAAATATTGATGGGCGATTATACCTCTGTCGCACGCCGCTTTGACTGTAGCCTTACCGACGAAATCCTTTGAGAGGATTTCTATTTCAACGTCCGCTACTTCATCAAACCGAGGGTGAATGCGCTTTTTGTCTGGGTTAACGAACACTTCGATTTCCGCTTGGGTGAATTCACGCAATCTGATCACGCCTTGGCGTGGTGATATTTCGTTTCGAAAGGATTTGCCAATCTGCGCGACCCCAAAAGGCAATCTGTCTCTGAAAAACCTCAAAAGCTTCGGAAAATCAGAAAAGATACCTTGCGCGGTCTCAGGTCGAAGGTATCCCTTTCGCTGGGTTCCAGGCCCTATGTGGGTGGCAAACATCAAGTTGAAGTCATGCACGTCCCCGAGAGGACCTCCGCAATCCGGGCATGTAATCCCGTAAGAATCAATGAGTTCTTGGGTCTTCTCTCTCGAAGGGACGCACGCTTCGGCAATATCAGGCTCACAGAGATCCGCAGCTATCCCCCTGCTCCTAAGATACTCATTCGCAACATGATCCGCCCTCAGAGTGTGATGGCAGTCGACACATTCAACGATAAGGTCCACGAAGTTTGACAAGTGCCCAGAAGCGAGAAACACCTCTTCAACGCTTATCGTTGGTGTGTCAATTGGGAAAGCGCCTTCCCCTACGATAAAAATCTCGCGCCACGCGTTTTCGACTTTTTGTTTCAGTAGCGTACCCAATGGACCGTAATCCCACAAACCCGCGACTCCACCGTAAATCTCATATGAGGGCCACAGAAACCCGCGTCTCTTTGCTAACTCCAATACCCGTTCCTTTAAGTCGTCGACATGATTTTCACGATATTCTTCGTGCTCCATTACGAACCTCTTGCTCCTAGCTGTATGAGCTGCAAACCACTTGCTTTAAGAGATCGCGCTTCTTCAGGGCTACGAGCCACACGTATTTCTTATCCCCCATTACCCAATAAAACGCGAGCTGCTCACGAGACTGTCGATCCCACGGGCGAGCTGAATGATTCGAAGCCCTCGTTCTATGCATTCAAGCTGCACTTGAATTCGGGCTAAGTCCGTTTCTGTGCTCATTTTAACGGCTAAGTTTGAGATAAACTCGGCTATTGCTTCGTCTAAAAGTAAGCTTTGACGGGCACGTGGTGATTGCGCTGCTTGGGGGGATTGTGTCTCGACTACTGGAGCACGTTCTGTTTCTGTGACAGGTGTTTGCGACGCTCTGTATGAACAAACAGGACACGTCACTTTGCCTTCATACTTGAATAACGGAGAGTGACAGGTTTCGCAAGGGTCTGCAAGCATTTTGCCACCACGTTCAAGCAACTTTGATATCTGCTCGAGCTCTCGATCGTCTAACGGCATAGTAATTCTAGATAGCTATTGTTGTTGAAAAGCTTTATGAAGGGCGCGAAACGGGCTGCCCAAGTAACGCGACCCTCTCGCATGACGGGGCTCCCTTATTCACTTTCATGCTATAGCAGCACGATTGAAAACCTCGCGAAGGGCCAGAGCGTGTTTGCTTTGCGGATCTAACTTCGAGGCAATCGTGAGGTCGTACAGGCCTTCGCCGATTTGGTCAAGCGCCAAGAAACATATACTACGCACAATATAAAATGACCCTTTACCCAAACCGGTGGAAATACAGCGATCAACGCAAGTCAAAGCCCCTGTATAGTCACCTAATGCTATCAGTGAGAGAGCTTTGTTGTTTAACGTCTCAAACAAACCTTCGCGTATCGAATCCACTTTATCAAAGCAATCGATTGCTGCTCCAAACTCATCAAGTCTCTGCAAAGCGCAGCCTTTGTTGTTAAGCGACTCAAGATAGAGCGAGTTCAAAGAGCTGGCTTTGTCAAAGCAACTGATAGCGCTACTATAGCGCTCTAAAAAATAATTACAGAGACCTTTTTGATTCCAGGCGTGGATGTACCCTGGTTCCAGTCTCAGCACCTCATCAAATCGCGCGAGGCTTTCGAGATACTTGCCCGATAGAGCTAACGTATAGGCTTGGTTGTAGATCCAACCGACTCGCCTGTCTGCCAGCTTGTTGCTTATGTAGACATGCGGAGTTAACTTGTGCTTTTTTACGGTGGCAACGCTCGACATAAGAAAGCACGTGTCGCGAGCAATCGTTCTGAAATCAACAGAAAAATATCGTTCGAGGTACTCGTTACCTTGAATGTCCTTAAGAGGCTTTTTCAGCATTTTGAGTGTCTAACAGAGATCGATTGGGTTTCCATTTTCTGCAGTCTCAAATAACTGTGAAAGGCGCTTATCAGACGTAATCACGTTCCGTTTGAAAATATGTCGCTGAAGTCTGAGGTCCAAAAGTCGATACCCAACTTCTTAAAGTCTCTTTCTTTCATTTTATGGACAGGCACGATCAGCGCAGTGTTCGCGACGTTGCATCCCGTGCATCCATCCTTACACAATATCTTTCTTGAGTTGGTCACGTCTACTCCTGCTTAACTGGTAACGTACGGCCGATCACCCACCATAAACATGAGCCAGTTCTTCGGATCTTTCAAACGAATAAGCTCATATACGCCCTCGAGCTTGCTACCGAGGAGGGCCACTTTAATCTTATCCTCTTTCTTTTCGAGCAAGTAGTAGTCCCCTGAATCGAATATCTTAACGGTGCCCGCACCGTATTGGCCCTCCGCAATCTCTCCCTCAAAGCCAATGTAATCCAAGTCGTGATCCTCGACTTGTACAGCGAGGCGCTTAACTTTCCTTACGCGAGGGACTTCTTTTGGAATTGCCCAGCTCTTTAACGTTCCGTCCATTTCGAGACGAAAGTCATAGTGATGATGCCTAGCGAAATGCTCCTGTACAACAAAACGACTGCGATAATAACGCATCATGGAATCTATGTGAATAATGCGCAATAAACGCTTGCACACAGCAATTTTGGAGTGCTATGTCGCAGACGCGCGTATCCATTACGCTTATATACCCCATAGAACTTCGAGCCAGAAATCAACGCACGTCAATGCTACCAACTAATTGATCTAAGGTCATAGAAGCACTGAGTCCTGATAGCCCTATTTTTTGGAAACAGAAAGATATAATAGCGGACGATGCTAAGGGATGATAAAATGTTGGAAGGTTTAAAATGAAGGTAAACGGCGTAAATATTGACGACACCTACGCAGAGGCATTCCCCGTATACGTAGCACGCGTCTTGATTACGGGCGCAACCACCGCGCTTGCAGAAACTGCTGCAATCGTTGCGACTGGATTTGCTACTTCAGTTATCGGTTGTAGCGCAGAAGCAGGAATAGATCGCTATGTACTGCCACACGAAACTCCCGATGGCAGACCAGGCGTCATAATTATGGTTGTTCACCCATCCAAGAAACAGATAAAAAGCAACCTCGTTGAAAGGACTGCAGAATGTGTTCTCACCGCCGCTACAACCGCTGTGTTTAACGCGTTGGAATCAGAAGAAACCGTGCAGGTAAAGCTCCACTACTTTGGAGACGGATACGAATATCAGACCACTGTCGGTGGTCGGAGCGTGTGGGCGATCCCCATTCTTGAAGGGGAGTTCATCTGTGAAGAGACCTATGGCGTGCAAAAGGGTGTTGCCGGGGGCAACTTCTTTATCTACGGCGAAACGCAAGCTTCGGCGCTCTTGGCCGCTCAAGCTGCAGTTGGAGCAATCAAATCTGTTGAAGGGACGATAACCCCGTTCCCAGGCGGGATTGTTGCATCTGGGTCTAAAGTAGGTTGTCCAACATACTCGACTTTTATGAAGGCGTCTACCCACCACAGACTTGCCCCGACGCTCAAAGACAAAATCCCTGATTCATTCGTCCCGGACGGCGTGAAGGCAATTTACGAAATTGTAATTTGTGGCCTTGACGAAGGGGTTATTGCCGAAGCGATGAAGCGGGGAATGTTTGCGGCGACACACGCAGAAGGAATTAAAGGTATATCAGCCGGGAACTATGGAGGGGAGCTTGGACCGTTTAAGTTCAACCTTCACCAGATTCTCAGCGATTATGCTGATCCAGAATGATCGCTGCGAGTTCCATTTGTCGATAGCAGCCTGTGAAAGCCACAGTCTGACCGGTAACCAAAAGAGATATATCCTCCCTTAACTTAAGAAGGATGTGGCCCTACGAGAGCTACGGCTTAGCTTTTAAAGGTAACAGGTGAATTAAATATGGTGAAATTAGGAATCGCAAAAATAGGTAACATCGTAAGCGGTTTGATGACTGATTTGCTGCTCGACGAGCGCGCAGACCGTGATGATTTTGAAGCGGTGACCGTTACGAGCGGCACGAAGATGAAAGAAGAAGATGCAGCAAAGGTTGTCGAAGCACTGCTGAAATTTGAACCGGATTTGTGCGTCGTTGTGTCTCCTAACGCAGCGCAGCCAGGCCCAACAAAAGCTCGAACTTTGTTAAAGGATGCGGGCAAGAAGGTCGTTGTCATTACTGACTCACCAAAGCTGAAGGACAAGCTTGAGGAGGAAGGGGGATTCGGGTACATCCTCATAAACGCGGATGCGATGATCGGCGCAAGAAGAGAGTGGTTGGATCCTATAGAGATGGCCATTTACAACGCAGATTTAATGAAGGTCCTTGCGGCAACTGGCACCTTTAGAGTGCTCCACACAGCGCTTGACACTTGTCTCACAGCTATTAAAGAGGGCAAAGAATGCGAGCTACCTAAGATTGTGATGACTGCAGAAAAGGCGACTATCAATGAATTCAGTAACCCCTACGCACGGGCAAAGGCGATCGCCGCGTACGAGATGGCAGCAAAAGTCGCCGACGTCAACGTTAAAGCCTGCTTCATGACAAAAGAGTGGGAGAAGTACGTACCCCTGACAGCAGCGTCTCACGATATGATGCGCACGGCGGCCAAACTCGTAGATGAAGCGCGTGAAATGGAAAAGGCTGATGACACGGTGAAGAGGGCGCCTCACTCGAGAGACGGAGCCATACTTAGTAAGACTAAGCTGATATCGAAACCAGAGTAATAGTCCAATCTATTACCCTTTTTTCCTTTTTTTCCTTTTTTTAAACAATGCGGGATAGCAATCGCTAACGTCTTCAGTCAACTCGCCCGTAAAAAATGTGCGTCTGAAAAAAAGAGCTAATCGAGGATGAATGGACTGACGTAAAGGCCATCGGTCCGTATGAGGCGCTTTATAGAATCCGCTTTAAACGGAATTTTCCATACTTTTTCCGAGTTATCCCATTGAGCTCCTGGAATTTGTTTTAAATTGGCCTCTATCTCATGGGTATCCCCTAATACCTTGATCCATTTCTTATTGCGTGTTCCTACTGCCCACGTGTTGTGAGAAGAAGTGTTTAAACACTGCACAGTAGGATGGAGCACGACGCCACTGTCCTTCAGGCTTTCAATCGATTCTCGGTTGATCGGAAATCGCCACACCCGCGTCTCCTTATCCCAGTGTCCGCCCTTAATTGCACTCAGCCTATGACGCCGGCTAAGGGAACTTCCGCGGACTATCAAAGTCGTAGAATCGTCGTCAAGTTCGCAAAGAAGCCTGTTCTCATCGTGGTGGTATTCGCGTTGTTGCTTCTTTGTCGCGTTTCTCTTGGATTCAAGATGATTGGGACCATTTTCTTGGTCATCGTTAGCCTTCTGAGTCTGACTTTCTTGCGAGGTGTTGAGCGTTTTTAGAGCGATCTTTGCATGCAATTTCACGTCGTCGTACGCGTTCTGTGTCGCAGCTAGAACCAAAACATCGCGAGCTGATGAGTCCGCATCGCCTGAAGCAAGAGCAACCGCTTCCAGCGCATCAACTGCCTTGAATCGCTGGTGCTCGTTTTCGTCATTTAATGCCTTTAAAAGTACGTCAACTCTTCTATACCGAGTAAGGCGGTCGAAGTCGTATTCACCCATCTTATCACTAGCGATTCTTCTTCTATCTTCGATGTACGGGAGCAAAATATAAATATTTACCTAAACAGTGCGCGCAATACGCTCATAAGCTATCTAAACGGCCTAGAACACGATATTGGATACCCAAGCACTCAACTAAATCTTGACTATTGTAGTTAACTCAAAAAGGCGCACACGTAGAGCTCCTAGTCGCGGCTTGAATTCGTTATATTATCCGCATCGGCGTTCGCTGCCAGGCGTTTATACAACTCTTCGGTTTTGTAATTGGGAAACGCCCATTCATCCTTTTCGATTGCGCGCATTTGTTCGCACTTTGCTTTGGCAGCCTTCAAAGCGCCGCGCCACGAACCATAATCTTTAATGGCTTTGTTGTAAACCTCAGGATGCTCCATTTCAGCGCTGATTGCGGTCATATCGAATCGATTTCGATACAACGCAATAATGTCATCCACGATGTCAAAATTCAGCGCGGCTTCAAGTGCTCTATCGAGAGTCCCGTAAATTAACTCAGCTACAAGGGTCAGTTTCGGATTGTCATATAATCCGTCCACCCCAAGCTGTCTAATTTTCTCTCTTATAAATTTTTCAAGCTCCGCGTCAGACATCAAGTCATAATGTAACGTATGAGTATAGAAGCATTACGGTGTTGAAAACGTATTTCTGCCTTGTTTAGCGCTTCAAACTTCACTTTCCAATTAACTGCTTACAGGGCGATAATTCACTCGCTTTCGCTTGTGTAGTCTCTTGCTGCTTCTAATGCTTTAATGAGCTCATCAAGGGTCGCCCGCGTCAATTGTATTGCGAAGCCGTCCTTAGTTGGATACCTCTCGGAGCCTCGCTGCACCCACTTCCGTATTCCCAGTACCTTAACAGCATCTTCTCCCTCGGAGACACTAATCTTCAACGATACACTTTTTGAACTCTCTACCTCGACGCCCCACAATTCTTTCCACTCCATGAAATCCTCCTCGCTTGCTGCGATTTATAATGCCTCACGGTTTGGCTTTCCGAGAACGCTCTCAAGTATCTTCACTAGATCGTGCTCTTTGACTGGTTTTAAGTCAGATGCTGAACCGGCTTGGCATAAGCGTTCATATATCCTTACAGCTGTGGGCTGATTCAAATTAGCCCTAGCTAAAACAGACTTGTTATAAAATATATCGCGCGGCGTTCCAGTCGCGATAACTTGGCCTTCGGCGATAACATAAATTCGATCTGCTATCCTCGCTGCGAGATCCATGTCGTGAGTCGCAATCACAATACTAATCCCGGAGTGAGTTTTCAGTTCACTCAACACTGATTCGATCTGGCGAGAGTGGAGCGGATCCAAGTCGCTCGTAGGCTCATCTGCAACGATTACTTCAGGATTCATGGCGAGAACCCCCGCAATCGCAACAAGTCTCTTTTCACCTTTACTCAAGTAGTACGGTATCCTATTAATTAGATGCTCAGCGCCGATGCGCTCCAAGGCGCTTATTGCAGCTTGTCGCGCCGCTTCATTTGTCAGCCCCTTGTTGAGTGGCCCAAACATCACATCATCTAAAACAGTCGGGGCAAAAACTTGGCTGTCTGAATCTTGAAACACTAAACCCACCTCAGTAATGACGCTTGTCTTCTGAGTGACCTCCTGACTCAAGACGATTAAACGTCCTACTCGAGGCTTTATAAGTCCGTTCAGATGTTCAACTAGAGTGCTTTTTCCCGCGCCGTTTGCTCCACATATGACTACTATTTCACCTTTGAATAGTGAAAAACAAACGTTATGCAGAGAACTCGTTCCATCAGGGTAAACATGCTCAAGACAGTCGACGTGGATCAGTTCATCTTCTTCGAGTTCTCGAAATTCGCAGGCGCTTAGCTGCTTATCATTGGACATCTCCTAGAAATACCTCCCAAAAGAATAAAATGATATAGAGAGCAACACGGCAACAAAAATAAACGCGTAACCTCCTGCAGATGGCCTTGGCACGTGGTATGAGGAAATAAGTTTTCCCTGATATCCTCTCGATTGCATCGCTTTTGAAACTTGGTCAGCTTTGTCGAATGACCTAATGAACGCGAGGGCAAAAACTGATCCATAGAACTTACCATGCTTTCTAATTCCCGATAGCTTAAGGCCCCCACGGCATTTCATCGCAATCACCATTGACTCCAGTCCCTCCAACATCAAGAACAGGAACCTGTACGTAAGTAAGGCTATTTGGCTCAAAGGGTGAGGTAAGACTTTCGATATTATATGTGTCAAATAGTTGTATTTAGTTGTCATCAACAAAACTAAGCTATAGGAGACCCCGGTAAGCGTTTTAACTATCAAGGTCACGAACAGTGCCACACCCTCAAAAGTGAGGTGTATTGGACCATAGCTTATCAGAGTTGATCCCGGAACGGTCCAAATAAGCAGGAACACAATGCTTGTGACGAAAAAAACCGGCAAAGTCCACCAATAGAGGAGGAGTACTATCGGCAGCTCTGACGCCCAATAGAGACAAACGACAGCAAATAGCATCATCAGCAAGAGGCGAAGGTCTGTTATTACCGTTATGTCAAAAACCACGACTGGAAGTAGGATGATCTTCGTCCAAGGACTAAATTTGTGGACGGGACTACTCCCAAACTCAGAGTAATGTGTTATCAAACCAAGATCTGGCAGATGCTTTTCAAACCCAAAGTCAGTCATCATTGCCCCTTAAGCGTGACGATAAGCGTTGACACACACAACTATTATTAGCGCGACGCGCATAAAGGCTTCTAAAGATTAAATATCGGAGCTAACTCACGCTTGAACTTCGTGCGACCTTTGAGAAGCAGAAAAAAGCGTTGTTAAGCTCGGCAAGACTTCGAAAAAATCACGATTTATGCGCGCGTTTTACATCGGCCGTTTTCAGCCATATCATCTAGGACATCAGGAGGTCTTGGAAAAAATAGCTCGGGAATGCGAGGAGATCATTGTTGGCGTCGGTAGTGCGCAGCTCAGTCACACGTTTTCAGATCCGTTTACGGCAGGCGAACGAATTTTAATGATTATGCGCTCGCTAGCGGATATCAATGTCTTGTTTTACGTCATACCAATTGAAGACATCCGCAGAAACGCGATATGGGTTTCTCACGTAATGACGATGGCCCCTCCCTTCGACGTCGTCTACACGAACAATCCTTACGTCGTGCGACTGTTCAATGAAGCAGGGTTCGACGTCAAGTCTTCTCCGCTCTATCAAAGAGACAAATATTCAGGATCAGAGATTCGAAGAAGAATGCTCAATGACGAACCGTGGGAGCAACGTGTACCGCAAGTGGTAGCGGAGATTATCAGCCAAATCGACGGTGTCAACAGGCTGAAGGAAGTGTCTAGACAGGATAGCCAAGACAATTTACGTTTTGCCAACAAGCATCGATAGGGCTGAAGCAGCGTAGAACTAAGTGGTCTTAGAGATAACCTAACGTATGAGCTAGTGCTGCAGTGATCAACAACAAGCCTGCACAGATGAAGACTGCGGACACCCTTGAGCTACGATATCTTCCACGCGCGCTGGATGCGGACCGACTCTTATCTTTAGATCGTTTAGACGAAGACATGTGTTTTTCTAACGAGAGAAGTTTTTCGCATAATGTTGCATGCTACATCAGTAACCGCAACTTCTTTTCGTAGTGAACTCAAACTTTGATTATTAAGTAATCGCTAAACAATGCGAGGCAGTTTACGGTATCAAACAGTGCATCCTTAACCTGCGTGTGCCAGTTCTCCACCTCGCAGCTCTACTTTATATGGATTCATCTCAGAGTCACATTTATCAAGCGAACCACGTAGTTTTTGCCAATGTGCTCCCATCTGAAGTTGTATTTGTATTGTGGAAATTTGTTTTCTAGTTCTTTCAGCTCGTTAAGGCGTTCATCCAAACAGCGCTCTGATTTGCAAACGAATACAAACCGCCACTTCGGAAGCGCTTTCGGATCGTCAACAAATTTCACCATGTCAGAGCCATCGCATATGATTAAGCACCGCGAGGCAATTGCTTAGGAGTTTTTCATGCTAGGCCTGTTGGCATATAATTTTCGTCGATTAACAAATTTGAGATTTATAAAAAAAAATTGGTACAGGCAATAGGACCTGTCTTTGTCTTCAGGTTCGAGTAGCTCTTTTTATCTTTCCTCGATCGCAAGCTCAATCATATAGTCCTTACAGCGGAATTTCGAGACCAAATGTACGCTTAGTCTCATTGATTTCTAGACACGCAGCTAGTCGCATTTGTTGCTTTTACGTCATATTCAGTTCCGTCATCTGCCGCGAGTTTTTATAGTAAAGTAACTATATTTACATATAATGCACCTGAATCGAAACGACGAAGACATCCTTGCTGGCGAATTGGGGGCTGTTAAACAAAAAGCAATGGAGATCTTGGTCGCTCTTGGCGATATATATGAGGCGGAACGACTTGTCCCAATAGAGAGCGCTCAGATCGCCGGTGTTTCATATAAAACCATCGGCGACGCTGGACTTGAATACTTGACAGATCTAGCTGGAAGCGTAACCGTTCCAACAATGCTCAACCCAATGGGAATGGACCGATATAAATGGCGGCAAATGGGAATCGATGAGTCGTTCGTTGAAAAACAGCTGGCCATTATAAGACGATATGAACTGCTCGGAATCGATGCCCAATGCACCTGCACGCCTTATTATGTGAATTCTCCACGTAGAGATTCCCATTTGAGCTGGTCCGAGTCATCCGCCGTTTCTTATGCAAACTCAGTTCTCTGTGCTCGCACTAATCGAGAGGGGGGACCAAGTGCACTTGCTGCTGCACTGGTGGGAAAAACACCACTCTACGGCTATCACCTCGATGAGAACCGAGTCCCGGATATATCTATAAAAACAGATTTTCCTCTAGCGGGAGCCGATTTTGGCGCACTCGGGTATGTCGTTGGGAAGATCGTTCACTCACGGGTGCCACAGTTTTCCTTTGTTACCCCCCCGAGCGATGATGAGCTTAAAGCTCTCGGTGCCGGTATGGCCGCCACAGGGGCTGTAGCCCTCTTTTACGCGGATAAAAGAGCAACACCAAGCGAAATGCTCAAACTAGAGCGTTCAGACCTTGACATTTATTCGTCAGGCGAACCTGACGTCGTCGTATTAGGGTGTCCGCACTGTTCACGTTCAGAACTTACGGAGATTGCGCAGCTTCTAGAGGGACACACCGTCGAACGACCTCTCTGGATATGCACTTCACGGTTCGTGGCGGATCGGTGTAAGCCATTAGTCTCTCGCATTGAAGCGACTGGCGCCCACGTAATCTGCGACACCTGCATGATCGTGTCGCCAGCTTTTGAAAAACGAAGCATGATGGTTAATTCCGGAAAAGCACTTGAATATGGACCAAGCTTGTGTAATTCGCACACTGTGATCGGAACAACTGCGGGCTGTATCAATATCGCGTGTAACGCGTGATGATATCAAAAAGATAGCAGCGTTTTCTATGTTTAAACGAATCAACGGCCGGATAATATCAAAAGGAATTGGCGAAGGGCAGGCCGTGGTGACGAATCAACCACTCTCATTCTTGGGGGGTGTGGATCCCAAACGAGGAGTCATAATGGATTTAAAGCACGAGTTGTACGGTATTTCAATCGTGGGCTCTGTTCTTGTTTTTCCACAAGGCAAGGGATCAACAGTGGGATCGTATGTGATGTATCAGCTCAAAAGAAACGGCAAAGCCCCGGCCGCGATTATTAACGCTTCAAGCGAAACGATTGTTGCCGTTGGAGCGATTATCTCGAACATCCCGCTCATCGATAGACTTGATGTCGACCCGATTGCTGCCATCAAACCCGGATCACACGTCCTCGTAAATTGCGTTGACGGCTTCATAGAGGTAGAATCTTGAACGACCTCGTCAGCTTGGACCGAATTAATGCTGTGTTTCACGTTTACGAGATTCAAGCGAGTGGGCCAGTTGTCAGATATTACGGTGAACCGCTAGTTAACAGCAAGACGCTTTTAGCGACCCTCTGGAATGACTTCGCTGGGAAGGGTTACGAGCTGGAACTAAAGCGCGAACACGGCGAGTTTATTCTATTAGCGATGCCTGTTAGCGATGCCGACGATAACAAGCATGTCAACGTTATTCTGGCAATCGCTACCACTTTAGCCATAACTCTCACCGGCGCAGTTCTTTTTTACGGCGTCAACCCCATCACAGACCCTTTACTTATCTATAAGGGCTTGCCCTTTGCAGCAGCTGTCATGTTCGTTCTTGGCTCTCACGAGTTGGCTCACTATTATGTCGCGAAGCGCCGCGGAATGAAGGCTAGCTTACCGTTCTTCATACCACTGCCACTTATATCACCTGTCGGTACTTTGGGCGCACTCATCAAGCTTAAGGGAGCTATTCCAGATCGAAAGTCTCTTTTTGACGTAGGAATCGCCGGGCCACTTGTAGGCCTCGCAGCAGCTGTTGTCGTTACAATAGTTGGATTTCTGCTCCCACCCGTCACCACCAGCGCCTCGCAAGCGCAGACTTTCGCGTTAGGAACCCCCCTTCTCTTTGCGTTGATAGAAAAAGTTATTCCGTTGACGTCGACCGGTACGCATCCAGTGGCGTTCGCAGGCTGGGTAGGCATGCTCATAACCAGTCTAAACCTTCTGCCAGTAGGACAACTAGACGGAGGACATATTGCCCGAGCTATGTCTGGCGAAAAAACGACGTACATATCAGCAGCAGTTCCGCTCGTCCTTATGGCTACGGGAGTCTACTACTCGCTCAATGGTTTGAACGGAGAGATGCTCCTGTTTTGGGGATTCTTCACCTTACTGTTCGCGACCGGAGGACATCCGCGGCCGATCGACGATACGAAAAAGCTCGATAGTAAGCGTGTAGTCTTAGGAATTATTGCTTTTGGCCTATGCGTAGCTTGTTTCACCCCAATCCCGATTCAAGCGTAACAATACGCTTTGATAAGCGGAACACATTCAGCTTGGCAGCCATCCAAGCGATACTCACCTTACGAGGTATCGAAGCAAGTTTTTCATCGAGTCCGCGCGATGGTGTCATGATCTATAGTGTGGCGACGCCGCAAGCGCGTGAAGTATATCACGAGGTGGAAAACGCGCGAACGCAATCTATATTCATAGCGGGCGGACCTCATCCGTCAGCCAAAGCACGCGAGGCACTAGAACAATTCGACTTCGTCGTCCTCGGAGAGGGTGAAGAGACGCTTCCTGAGCTAATCTTCACGCTCAAGGACGATAGCGACCTTGAGAAGGTGCGAGGCATCGCATATAAAAGGTCAGGTATGATTTACAAAACCCGTCCAAGAACTCACGTACTGCTCGACGATTATCCGCCCTTCAACCAGAACCTACGGGCCCCAGTCGAGATCAGCCGCGGTTGCCCACATAACTGCAAGTACTGTCAAACACCGCGCCTCTTCGGCACAAAAATGCGCCATCGGAGCGTGGAATCGATCGCTTTCTACAGCAATTACCTGTCAGACGTTAGATTCATCTCACCTAACGCGTTCGCTTACGGATCCGACGGCCGCCACACAGCGCTCACAAGAGTATCTGAGCTCCTTGCTTCGCTTAGCGGTCAAGTTTATTTCGGAACCTTTCCGTCCGAGGTACGGCCTGAGTTTATTACAGACGAAATGCTTGATATCGTCAAGGAATACTGCTCAAATACGTCAATTCACATCGGGGCACAGTCGGGAAGCGATGCTGTGCTGGAGGAGACAAATCGAGGACATTCACGTTGCGACGTCGAAGGAGCAGTCGATATATGCCGCAGCCACGGTTTCTGTCCAGTAGTGGACTTCATCTTTGGGCTTCCGACCGAAGTTGCAGCAGATCAGGCGGAAAGCCTCGATCTTATTGACTCCATCGTCTCTGCTGGCGGAAAAGTGCGTGCCCACTACTTCATTCCACTACCTGGAACCCCCTACGAAAACGAGACGCCAGCACCCGTACGTAAAGAGGTACAGAAAAGACTTGGCAGACTCGCGCGCGACGGTAAACTTACCGGTCGGTGGGAACCACATTAAAGACCACAAAAAAGGCAAACGATTTAAAACAGAGGGCCGTAAACGTATTCTCGAGTTGTGAGGTTTTTATGAAGTTTCTAGTCCTTTCGGATGCTCACGGCGTCTATACTCATGTCGCCCAATTGTTATATAAGGCTGGAGACGTCGATGCCGTTTGCGTAATTGGGGATATTACTGATTTTGGGCCGAATAACCTGGTTCAGGAGCTGCTTTCGCTGCTCGGAGAAGATGTACCAACACTTATGATACCGGGCAACTGTGACCTTCCGACCATTGTTGAGACGATAGAAGAGTCTCCTGCAGTCAACTTACATCTCAAGAGTTTTGATTATGATGACATTAAATTCCTCGGAATCGGTGGGTCAAACCCCACGCCATTTAACACTCCTTTTGAACTTAGTGAGGCAGAAATTCAGAGTTATGTCGATAAGCTCTTGACCGAAGTCGGTGAAACGACTATTTTGCTGTCGCACACCCCACCTAAAGGGTTCTTAGACACAGTTGACTCGAGGCACGTCGGCAGTGAGGCTATTCTTCGCGCTGTTAACATTGTCGATGTGCTCGCATGTGGGCACATACACGAGCAGCGCGGCACGCTTATTGCCGGCAAAACTACGATTGTGAATCCTGGAATGGCCGCCCGCGGATTTGGTGCAGTCGTTGAAATCCTCCCTGAAGAGGGCTCAAACGTCTCGCTGATTCAAGGTTGAGTCGACGCGAATTCTACGTTGGGCGGCCTAATCGTCCAACGATAAGGGTTTTAAGTATTAACCGTAAGTATCCACTATGAGCGTTGAAAGGGGCGATTTCATTAGACTGTCTTACATTGGCCGATTAGACAACGGCGATGTTTTTGATACCACGAACGAAGACATTGCCAAGGAGAATGATCTATTCGCTGAGGGCGTAAGCTATGCGCCGATAGTAATAATTGCCGGAGAGAACATGGTAGTTGCGGGGCTTGACGAAGATTTGATCGGAAAAGCGTCTGGCTACGAAGGACAAGTCAAGATTCAGCCAAAAGATGCTTTTGGCGAGCGAAAGCCTGAATTGGTTGAGGTCGTCCCTACACGCAGATTCGAAAAGAGGCCGACCCCTGGAACGCGAGTTTCCCTAGATAACAAGACCGGGAACGTCGAGAGCGTAGTAGGGGGACGAGTACGAGTAGATTTTAATTCGCCTTATGCGGGTAAGACGATCAGTTATCAGTATACGATTGAAAAGATTGTTGACAAGACAGTCGAAAAAGTCAAAGGGTTGCTCAAGTACTACTTGAATAAGGACTTCGATGTTTCGGTCACCAAGAAAAGAGTGAAAGTTGACATGCCTTACGAATTAGGGTTCAATCCACAGATGCAGTATTATAAGAAACTGCTTGCTGAAAAGATAATGCTTTTTGCCGACGTGGAAGAAGTCGATTACATCGAAGTGCATAAGCGACCCGAACCCGTCAGCGAAGAAGCTACAGAAGAAGTTACAGAGGCGACTCCAAAGGAGGCTCCAGAGGAAAAAGCTGATCAACAATCGGAAGTGCCAGGAAAGAAGGAAACACAATCTCCTGACTGACAATCGTCACCCATGCTAAAAACTCACGCTTAAGACTGCGGCAATTGTCTTTCCCCATCAACCTGACATTAGTGAAGTGACTTCGGTTTTTCGCTGAATGCACAACACTGCCCGATGCCGAGCCGGGAACGAAGTCCATCGAAAGATCTGCTATCTCTTTAGCTCAGCCAATTTCAACAATTTTCCCTCGGGGCACGCTTGCGGCGCATCTCCGAGAACCGCAGAAATCGTGAGCCTTTCTTCTCGCACGCCGTCAGGATGGCACAATTCGTAGATCTTGCAGTCAATTACCTCGCACTCATTCTGTTTGTACAAGATTTTCGAGCCGACAAATGCGTTTTTAGCGTCAATTGCGACGATACTGGGGCTTTCGACTACTTCGACGGCTTTAACTCCTAGATCATGTAAGGCGCAATCGTGCTTTATGTTCCCGCGCACGGTTACTATCCTGTACCGACGCCCAACGTCCAGATTCAGGCAAGTGTTTTTGAGCTTGCACGTCTCACATTCGTTCACAGGCCCATTGAATACAAACTCTGTGCCTATCTTGGCCACGCCGACGCCTATGAGTGTTATGCTAGCGTTTCCTTTTGGCATGCTATCAATCCGATTCAATTTACGCAAACGCAATCTTACAAAAGTAAGTTACTCTGTTTGATGATAAAGATATCAACAAAGCTACTCGATCACCATCGTGACCTTCGCTAAATCGTGAGCAGCTTTTTTCGTCAATCCTTCGCCAAGAATCGTATAACGTTCCGGTCGGACGTCCTTTGCGTGAAGGAGCGCTTGAATGATGTACTGATCCTCGACCCCCAGACCGCGCGCATCGACAGGGGCTCCGATGCTCTGAAGGGCTTGTCTTATTCGTTGCCAGTCGCCCCCATGGAGATAAGCCATCATAATCGTGCCAACGCCGCACTGTTCGCCGTGTAGAGCCGGTTTAGGGGCTATAGCGTCGAGCGCGTGACTAAACTTGTGCTCACTTCCTGAAGCTGGACGAGACGATCCAGCAATACTCATCGCTACGCTGCTGGAAACTAGGGCTTTTACCACAAGCCTAACAGAATCCTCAAGATTGGGCTTAATTTGGGTCGCCGAATTGAGGATTATCTCAGTGGACATGAGGGACAGCGCTGCGGCATATTCGCTAAACTCCTCACCTCGCAGCTTCCTCGCGAGTTCCCAGTCCTTCACCGCCGTATAGTTGGATATGATATCACCGCAGCCTGCGGCAAGAAGCCGATGAGGCGCCTGAGCTATGATCCTAGTATCTGCAATAATAGCAAGCGGCGTTTGAGCTTCTATAGATTGAGTCCCCTCACTAAAACGTATCGACGCGCGCATCGAGGCGATTCCGTCGTGACTTGCTGCCGTAGGCACACTTATGAAAGGTAAATTCGCTGTGACAGAAGCAATCTTGGCGATGTCAATAGTCTTTCCTCCGCCAACGGCGACGATAAATCTCTTATCTGTAGCATGACTTGCGACTCGTCCAACTTCTTCCATCGTGGCCGAACCGACGACGAGTACCTCGGCCGGATATTCATTACCCAGGATGCCCTCAATCTGTCGCCCAAATGCACACGTGTGCTTTCCGCAAACTATTAACCCGTCCCCAGCAAGTTTAAGTTCCTTAAGCACGTTGGCAGTATCGCGTATAGCGTCCTGTTCCATTACCACTATTCTAGGGAGCGACATCCATTTTTTCATCGGTGATCATTTGGCAGTCGATTTAGGGAACTTTATAAACGAGTACTATTTAAACCCCATCATCTATGACACCGGCTACAACCCTGTAAACACGATCACCTGGGCAATCATTTTAGGCCTCAGCCTCTTTGGAGTCGTCAAGCTTCTCAATAAGCTTAAGATTACAGTTGATGAGGTGTTCATATTCGCTGTAACCCCTTATATTTTTGCGGGGGGATCGTTGCGAGTCGTCGAAGACGCGGGTATCCTTGCAGCGCCGTACAAGTATCTCCTCATCACGCCGCTAATCTATTTCTTCATATTCTTTGTGTGCGTCGTGGCGCTTATATTGTCGGTTGGTTTGCAGCGCACTGTTCGCATCAACTATTATTGGCCCTTCGCGATGACCGGCATCGCATGGAGTGCAATAAATGTCTGGCTCCTCTATACGAACGCGGTGTCGTTTAACGTTTGGATTTTCGCCCTCATATTGTCAGTCGGCATCGCCCTCAGCTTCTTCGTCTACGCAGTCGCTCACTTGTTAAATGTCGCTCTGCTAAAGGATCGCGTGAATGCCTTGGTGCTCGACGGACAACTGCTCGATGCAACGGCAACATCATTTGGACTCACGTTCCTACCCTACGCAGAGAAGCACGTGCTCCCGAACTTTCTTATCGAAGCTACTGGTACGGCATTCGTAATGTACCCGCTCAAGCTCGTTGTGACCATCCCCGTATTGTTTATCATAGATCAGTATTTAAAGAACGAGTCAAAGACCCTTGTCGGGCTCGTAAAGCTTGCTATTCTCACGGTAGGCCTTGCCCCGGCCATTAGAGACATATTGCGTATGAGCCTAGGCATATGACACGTTTGAAGCAGGAGCGCCTTCTAAGTGCGCTCAAAACAGTTCAGGAGTTATGAGGTGAAGGAGACAAATTTCAGCAACTGGTTTAACGATCTACTGATCGACGCGCAAATTGTGGACGTGCGATACCCGATCAAAGGACTTTATGTGTGGTTTCCATTCGGTTTTAAGTTGCGCAAACTGACATACGATATCCTCCGATCATTGCTCGATCGAGATCACGAAGAGGCATATTTTCCCCTACTTATACCAGAAAATGAGCTGCTAAAAGAATCAGAACACATTAAAGGATTTGAAGAAGAAGTCTTCTGGGTGACCCGGGGCGGTTTTGGAGAATTGGATATCCCGCTAGCGTTGCGACCGACTTCGGAAGCCGCGATTTACCCCATGTTTAGCATTTGGATCCGCTCGCACGCAGATCTGCCACTGAAGATCTACCAGCTCGTAAACGCGTTGCGATATGAAACAAAACACACGCGACCGTTAATACGGCTACGAGAGATCACGAGCTTCTGTGAGGCTCATACTACCCACACCTCTTGGGAAGATGCCGAATTGCAGACCCACGCCGCTGTGGATTTATACAAGGAATTCTATGACCGACTAGGCATTCCATACATCGTTTCGCGTCGTCCGACGTGGGACAAGTTCCCGGGAGCAGATTACACACTCGCTTTTGACACGCTCATGCCTGACGGGAAAAGCCTCCAGGTCGGCACGATTCACCATCTCGGCACCAACTTTGCTAAGACATTTGATGTCACCTACGAAGATCGTGACGGCAATCAGCAGTTCGTCAATCAGACGTGTTATGGCATTTCAGAGCGCTGCATCGCAGCCGTTATATCAGTCCATGGCGACGATAAGGGCTTGATTCTCCCGCCCGAGATAGCCCCCGTTCAGGTCGTTATTATTCCGATCTATAGCAAAGAGGCCGACAGCGAGGCTATTTTAAAAGCTTGTACCGAAATTCGACAGGAACTGTCGCGCTATCGAGTTGTTCTCGACACAGACGACATTCGGCCGGGCGCTAAGTTTTATAAGTGGGAAAAACAAGGGGTGCCAATACGATTGGAGATCGGCCCTAAGGATCTTTCGAAAGGCTCTGTTACCCTTGTTCGTAGGGATACAAGAAAAAAAGAGAGCGTGAAACGGTCTGAACTACAATCTCGACTCGCACAAGCGATGAGTGACGTATTGGAAAACATCGCCGAAAAGGCGCAAGCATTTCTCGATTCGCATATGGTCGCTATAGAAATGCCCGAACAAGCAAAGGGCAAGAAAGGCATTTTTAAGATCTCGTGGTGTGGATCCGAGCCCTGCGGGCGGAAGATCCAAGAGTTAAGTGATGCTGACATATTAGGAGAAACCGAACCTAGGGAAGGGCGTTGCCCCGTTTGCAGTGCACCAACGACCGTCTGCGCCCTTCTGGCCCGGCCATACTGATGCTATGTCGAAAGCAAGCAATGAAGCAGACGCATCTACAGTCTATTTGAGATTTGCGAGACAATGTCCAGGTATCTGATCGCATTCATCACTTGCTGCGGCCTGAAAGCCCTGAAGGGCAAATTTGCTGGAGAACAACTTGAATTCAACGCTAACTGAAACCCTCGATCGAAAAATCGCCGAACTTCAACTTGACGGTTATGCTCAGTACGCTGCGTCTTCGAAGGACGCTAATCTCTACTATTTGACTAGTTTCTTAGCGGACGATCCATTCTTGTTTTTACGAACAGGCGAACAATCCATCCTAATAATCTCCAGCATGGAGAAAGCGAGGGCGCTTAGATCTTCAGATGTTGATCGCGTGCTTACGCGAGAGGATTTTCAGAAGGACTCATACGAAACGGAAGTCGATCGCGCCACACTTAACATGATCGGATCAGTGCTAAGGGAACGTGACATCAAGCGCTTAGGAGTTAACGCTGATTTTCCTGTAAGTTTAGCAGACGAGCTGCGGCGCACTGGCTACGAGATTGTCCCTATATCTGGTTCGATCGAACGCTTACGATCAATCAAAACGGCCGGCGAACTGAAACTCATGGCACAAGTGCAGCGTGCTAGCGAAAAAGCGCTCGCCTCCGCAATCACCATCCTAACCCATAGCAAAATCAGTGGCGACGCGCTGAGGTATAAGGGGCAGGTGCTTACGTCGGAACTATTGAAAAGCGCAATCGGCCAGTCCCTTATCAGCGATGCTTGCACGCCGCAAGACGTCATAGCGTCGAGCGGCGAGGATTCCGCGTTACCCCATCTAGTAGGGTCAGGGCCGGTAAAAGCGAATTCTGCAATCGTGTTTGACGTTTTTCCGCAATCGGTCACATCCCGATACCACGCAGATATGTCGCGCACAGTACTTCGCGGAGATGCGCCTCCCGAACTCTTCGATATGTATTCTGCAGTTCAAGAGGCGCAAAACATTGCCCTTAAAATGCTAAGGCCAGGGATGAGTGGGTCGGAGGTCCATTTGGCCGTTGCAGATCACTTCGAACAGAGTGGTTTCCAAACGAACCTCGACAACGGTCGAGGTTTCATACACTCAACAGGTCACGGACTAGGATTAGAGGTCCACGAACTACCATTCCTCAGCAAAAGGGGTGGGCTCCTGGAAAAAGGCAACGTAGTGACGGTTGAACCGGGCTTATATTACCCTAGCATCGGAGGGGTACGACTCGAAGACGTAGCTGTTATTACACATAACGGGAATAGAAACATCACCCAGTTTCCAAAGGAGTTCGTGATATAGGTGCAAGAAGCCGACGTGTTAGATAAATACCGCGAAGCTGGCCGCATACTAGCAGAGGTTCGCGGAGAAGCCATCAAAAAAGTAAGAATCGGTGAAAAATTGCTAGACGTGGCTGAAAGCATAGAAAGCTTAATACAGCAAAAAGGTGGAGCGGTAGCCTTTCCGATGAATATATCCTTGAACGATGAAGCAGCGCACGCTACCCCTTCCAAGGCAGATGAATCGACTTTCGGCCGCGATCTCGTCAAGCTTGATATTGGCGTCCATATAGAAGGCTATATCGCAGACACCGCTATCACTGTTGATCTCGGCAGTAATAAGGAATTAGTAGAAGCGTCGAATAGCGCACTCGAGCGAGCAATTGAAGTTGTACACGCTGGCGTCGACACGGCTGAGATCAGCGCGGTCATCGAACAAACCATCACTGATTACGGATTCCACCCTGTCGTCAATCTAACGGGGCACGGCCTAGAGCGTTACACACAACACGCCCCGCCTGCGATACACAACCGAAGAACTCAAAGCGGTACGACGCTCAAAGAAGGTCAGGTTATCGCTATCGAACCTTTTTCCTCTAACGGCAATGGTCGAGTTTACGAGACAGGAAAAGCGGAAATCTTCAGCCTTGTGAAGACAAAGCCTATTCGATCGCCCGAGGCTAGATCGATCTTGAAAGAAGTGGAGGTTTACAAGTCACTTCCATTCGCAAAAAGATGGCTAACGGGACGCGTCGATCTGGGCTTAAAGCAACTGGAAACAGCGGGCATGATCCACCCCTATCCTGTGTTAAAAGACAAAGGACTCGTTTCACAAGCTGAGGATACCCTTATCGTAACGACCGACGGAAGCGAAGTAATAACTAGAATCTGATACCGCTTTTACGTGTCTTTTTAGCTATCTGCCTTCAACCTAATCTTTATATGCTGTTCACGCAATAATCATCCTTTATATAGAAAAGGTGCTAGATGGAAGATTCGGAAAGTCAAGTTCTTGATATCGTTGAGCTGTTGCTTACTGCGCATATCTACAATGGCAACGATCAGCTTGATGAAAACGACCTGCCCCCACCAATAAGAAAGAACTATTGGAACTCCAAAGAGCGCAAGGTAGAAAGACCTATCATCGTTTCAGAAAAATCTGTTGACGGAATCTTTGAGATCCCGCACGGATGGAGTCTAATAAAAACGTTCCCATTTGTCTCATTCGATGAGTTTGGCGCTCGGATCAGCCTCACTGTATTCGACTTGGGCGCCAAGTGGTTTGCTAATCAAGATTCTTTGTCCCGCATCAAACGGAACCCGACCTTGGCATTCTATTATTCACAGCAAGACTCAATTGACGTCAGCTACGAACAAGCGCGTAAAGATAACAAACCCATAGAAATGGACAGGGAATGGATACAATCACTAACAGACGAGATCGCAGGCGAGGGCGAAGAAGCAGAAGATATGCTCAAACTAGTTTCTATTTCCGCGCCCGAGGATGTTCGCGAAAGCCTCGGTAAAATAGTCCTTACTCAGGAACAGGTAGAGGAAATAGAGAAGATAGTAAAGGCAATACAATATAGAGAATATCTTAAAGAGATAGAACTATTTGAAATAGGAAAGCTGTTGTTCGTTGGGCCCCCTGGAACAGGGAAGACCTCTGTTGCCCGAGCCCTTTCAAAAGAGTTAGGGTTCCCGTTCTTAGAGGTCCGTCTCTCGATGATTACATCGCAATATCTTGGGGAAACGACTAAGAATATCGGCAAAGTATTCACTCTTGCAAAACGATTGAACCCCTGCATCCTTTTTATCGATGAATTTGATTATGTGGCAAAAACACGTCTTGCAGATGAGCATGGCGCGATAAAAAGAGCCGTGAACATGCTGCTTAAGAGTATCGACGACATCAGCCTTGTCGATGATGGAGTGCTTCTGATTGGTGCCACAAATCACCCAAAGTTACTTGATTCCGCTGCGTGGAGGCGATTTGACAAGATTGTAGATTTTCCGCTTCCCGACGCGTTTATGAGAAAAGAAATATTTGAAAAGATACTAGCGCGCGTTGCGGGCACGTTTGACACTCAGAAACTAGCAGATATGACTGATCAATGCACCGGTTCAGATCTCAGGCTGATATTGAGAGAAGCAGTGCTGAAGGCGTTATTTGAAGATAGAACAAATCTAACGCAAGGTGACCTTGAAGAGGCCGTGAGCAACTTCAGCAAACGATTTGAGCTCAAAATGAGTGCATACGAAAACATCTAACGAAGTAGTAGGTTAAGAGCGCCAACGAGAATTCAGCCACTTGTGGCGTGGAGGTAGCTAACTTGGAAGCTTGCGTAAATATAGGGATGGTAGGACACGTCGACCATGGCAAGACGACGTTGGTGTCCGCTCTTTCAGGCACATGGACGGACCAACACAGTGAAGAAGTAAAGCGCGGCATTTCGATCAGACTCGGATATGCTAACGTCACTTTCAAGAGATGCCCGCAGTGTCCGGAGCCCGATGCATATACAGTCGCGTCAGTGTGCGGCAAATGTGGCGCTAAAGCAGAACCGATGCGCACTGTTTCCTTTGTAGATGCGCCCGGACACGAGACACTGATGGCTACGATGTTATCAGGGGCTGCAATTATGGACGGTGCTATACTTGTTATTGCAGCAAATGAACCATGCCCGCAACCACAAACTAAAGAGCACCTTATGGCGCTCGATATAATTGGTATTAAAAAGGTAATCATTGTTCAAAATAAGATCGATCTGGTCTCGCGCGACGATTTACTCGTTAACTACGAACAGATCAAGGAATTTGTGAAAGGGACTGTAGCAGAGCACGCCCCAATTATACCTATCTCAGCCCAACAAGGGGTTAACATTGACCTACTAATTGAGCTTATCGAGAAGGAGATCCCGTGCGCTGCCCACGACGCGACTAAACCTGCGCAAATGTTTATCGCACGCTCTTTCGACGTCAATAAACCTGGAACGGACATCGCAAAGCTGCTCGGCGGTGTGATCGGCGGCACGTTGAACCAAGGTGAACTTAAGCTGAAAGATGAAATTGAAATACGCCCCGGACGGAGCGTCGAAGTTGGTGGTAAGAACGAGTGGGTGTCCATCACAACATCTGTGTCGAGCATAGTGTCCGAAAAGGAGAGATTGAAAGTTGCGACGCCAGGGGGGCTGCTCGGTGTAGGAACAAAATTAGATCCTGCGTTGGTGAAGAGTGATTCTCTCGTCGGCCAGATTGCAGGAACGCCTGGAACTTTGCCCCCTGTGTGGAAATCGTTTACGATGGAAGTTAAGCTCCTCGATCGCGTTGTTGGAAGCTCTAACGAGCTTAACGTCGATTCGATACACACGAGTGAGCCACTCATGTTGAGTATCGGTACTGCTACAACCGTCGGAATCGCGACCAGCGCTCGCGATTCAGCTGTTGAAGTAGCACTCAAGCGGCCCGTCTGTGCACAAATTGGGTCTCGAATTGCCATTTCGAGACGAATTGGCTCTCGATGGCGACTTATTGGAGCTGGAACGCTTATCAAATGATCGCCATATTGGATGCCAATGCACTTCTCATCCCGTGGAATTTTAGAATCGACGTATTTGAGGAGGTGCGCAGGCTGGGATTCGTACCGACAACGATAGAACCAGTTCGTCGAGAATTAAACACGTTGATGAAGAAAGGCTTTGCCGGGGCAGGCGTGGCGCTGCGCCTTTCAGCGCGATGTCAGACCGTCGAAACTGCAGGCGGTTCGACCGTTGACGACCAAATCCTCAACACTGCTCTTAAGTACAAGGCAGCAGTTGTAACGAACGACAAGGATCTTAAACGTGAGCTTCGTGAGCACGGGCTACATATAGTGCAGCTAAGAAACAGGAAATATTTAGAGGTCGATTTGCAATGAGCTGATGGACATGAGGGGATAGATGTATAAAAAAGCGAAGTTGATTGACACGGTAAGGCTGCCGCCTGAAAGGCTAGGAGAAGATACGATAGCAGTCGTGAAAGACCTCCTGCGTGATAAGCTGGAAGGCCGAATAGACAAAACGCTTGGTTCAATAATCGCTGTCACTGATGTCTTAGACATAGGTGAGGGGCGCATACTGGCGGGAGACGGCGCTATTTATTACGATGTCACTTTCAACGCAATTACCTTCAAACCGGAGTTGCAGGAGATAATCGAAGGTAAAGTCGTAGAAATTGTTGAATTTGGTGCCTTTGTCGGATTAGGACCGCTCGATGGATTGCTGCACGTTAGCCAAATAGCTGATGACTATATTTCATACGATGAGAAGAACGCGAGACTAGTCGGAAAAGAGACTGGACGGGCGATTGCCGAAGGGGATATGCTGCGGGCGAGGATAGTCGCGGTAAGCCTCAATGAACGAGAACCGCGAGAGAGCAAGATTGGCCTTACAATGCGGCAGGCAGCTCTCGGTAAGGTTGAATGGCTTGTCGAAGCACGAGACAAAGCCAAGAAAGAAGAAGAGGAAAAAAATGCCAGAACAAGTGTGTAAGACGTGCCATCGGTTTGTCGAAGGACTTGTATGCCCTGTCTGTGGATCGAGCTCACTCGGGCGAGATTGGAGCGGCTATCTGATCATCATCGACCCGAAACGCTCTGAAGTGGCCAAGCGGATGAATATCGACTTACCTGGAAAATACGCGCTCAAAGTTCGATAAAAAGCTCATGCTGACCGAAAAACTGCGAGCTGAGCTGCAAAAACCATTTGGTGATCTTTGTTCCAACGCTAATTGTGCAGAAAAGTTAAGAGCTTATAGCAAAATAGTCACTGTTGGCGACATTACGACCTACAATGTCGTACAAGCCGGCATTGCGCCTGACGTAAGCATCATTGACGGCATCACAATGAGAAAGAGGGTGTCGGACGATATTTGCAGCGCGATCAGCGTCGACCCACGCGTTATCTACAAAGTAGATAATCCTCCAGGTTCCATCTCACGGCAGCTATGTAACGCGGTAAGCAGCTCTATGGAGCGCATCGCCCGGTCTGAACGGGTAAGAATCGTCGTCAACGGAGAAGAAGATCTTGCTGTTATCCCAGCTGTCGTAGAGGCCCCTTTGGGTGCCGCGGTGGTTTATGGGCAGCCTAACAAGGGCATGGTGATTATCGCTATCACGCGAGAGAGGAAAGAGAAAGCAAGACAATTGATGCACGAGATATTGAAAATCACGCCTAAATAAGCATAAAAAAGGAGTTAATATGCAAATCGAAGTTATCAAAGAACAGCATAACGCACTGCTGGATCGAAAAGAGTTGCAAATCAAGATTAAGCATCCTGCAGCTACCCCAGCACGGATCGAAGTAAAAAACAAAGTTGCAGCCGACTTGAAGGTCGAACCTGACCGAGTGATTGTGGATAATATGAAAACTGCTTTTGGCAAGAAAGAAACGATAGCATATATCAAAGTGTATGAATCCACTGAAGTCGCATTGCAAATTGAACGAGAGCATATCCTAAAGAGGAACCGTCCGCCGACTACGGAACCGGCTGGAGAAGCGGAAGAGACGGTGACGACGGAACCTACGGAACCGGCTGGAGAAGCGGAAGAGACGGTGACGACGGAACCTACGGAACCGGCTGGAGAAGCGGAAGAGACGGTGACGACGGAACCTACGGAACCGGCTGGAGAAGCGGAAGAGACGGTGACGACGGAACCTACGGAACCGGCTGGAGAAGCGGAAGAGACGGTGACGACGGAACCTACGGAACCGGCTGGAGAAGCGGAAGAGACGGTGACGACGGAACCAGCTAACGGGGGGGAAGAAAATTAAGGCATGTGATCTTTACGACGTGACCGAAGAAAAGGCGCAGAGGCGGCGCCAAAACTGTCCGCGCTGCGGCGAAGGAGTCTTTTTAGCCGAGCATAAGGATAGATCATCTTGTGGTAAGTGTGGATACACACAGTTTAAAAAATGATCTTCGTTCGCAGGAATGATCGTTCTAGGCCTTGAGGGGACCGCTTGGAATCTTAGCGCAAGCCTAGTGAATAATGATGAGGTTTTGTGCGAGGCGAATTCAGCATACTTACCCATTTCAGGTGGAATTCATCCAAGAGAGGCTGCGCAACACTTCGCTAGTAACGTAGTCGGCGTGATTCGCGAAGTTCTCAGTTCAACAGATCCTCGCTCCATCGAAGGGGTAGCATTTTCGCAAGGTCCAGGTTTAGGGCCGTGCTTGCGTATTGTTGGTACTGCTGCCAGAGCCCTTGCTTTACGGCTCGGCGTGCCTTTGGTTGGGGTCAACCATTGCATTGCTCACATTGAAATAGAACGATGGAAAACTGATCTCTCGGATCCAATTGTACTCTACGTCAGTGGGGCGAATTCGCAAGTGCTTTCGTACCGTCAAAAGAGGTATCGTATTCTTGGAGAAACTTTGGACATCGGAATCGGGAACTGTTTGGACAAGTTCGCGCGATCAGCAGGATTATCGCATCCTGGCGGCCCCAAGGTGGAAAAACTCGCGCAAGAGTCACAAAGATACATACCTATGCCGTACGTCGTCAAGGGAATGGACTTTTCGTTTTCGGGGATCGCTACCGCGGCTCAAGAGGCTTTGAAATCCGCCCCACTTGAAGATATATGTTATAGCTTTCAAGAGACAGCTTTCTCTATGCTCGTCGAAGTGTGCGAACGGGCCCTTTCGCAAACGGATAAATCAGATTTGCTCTTAGCTGGTGGGGTCGGGGCAAACAAAAGGCTCCAAGAGATGCTTGCTATAATGTGCTCTGAACGCAGTGCGCGTTTCTTCGCACCTAAATCGAAGTATTTGCAAGACAATGGCGCAATGATCGCGTACACAGGTTTACTGATGTTGTCACACGGGGTTCACACGCCGATTAGCGCTTCCGGGGCTAACCCGAACTTCAGGCCAGACGAGGTCGAGGTACTATGGATCAAGGGATAGTAAAGGTGGTGACAGGGGCGGAAGCAGCAGTCTATATACAGGCTCACTCAGTCATTAAAAAGCGCGTTCCAAAGAAATACCGCGCTGCAGAGCTCGATATCAAACTGCGGAAAGAGCGGACAAAAAGCGAAGCTAAGATTCAATCGGAAGCACGAAAAGCAGGTGTGCCGACTCCTATAATACAAGAAATCGACGGCTTTGACATTACAATGGAACGGATAGAGGGCCCATCTGTACGCTCTGTTATAAATGAGACAATCGCTGAACAGATTGGCGAAGTTCTCTCCACGCTTCACGCAGCAGGCATCGCTCACGGCGATCCAACGACACGCAACATGATTGTCTCAGATAAGCGGATCTATTTAATCGATTTTGGACTCGCCTCGTACGACAGAAGTCTCGAAGCTCGCGGCGTAGACGTGCATGTTTTTTTCCAAAGCCTTGAAGCTTCGCACGAGAATTACCATGCGCTCAAAAAGGCGTTTCTAGCAGGCTACGCCAAAAAAAGCCGGGACGCTGAGCAGGTACTCTCCAAAGTTGAAGAGATAAAGGGGCGAGGTCGATATCTTTGAAAGAGATCAATTTTATCACGCAAAACCGCGGTAAGGTAGCTGAATTGCAGGCTAAGGTTAAGCAGTTCGAACTGACGATTAACCATATTGATGCGTCCTACCCAGAGCTTCAAGCTGACACGCTGGAAGACGTCGTGCGTTACGGACTCGCTTTCTGCCAGAACAAGTTCCCGGCACCGTTTATCATTGAAGACTCTGGTCTCTTCGTTGACGCTCTCCACGGGTTCCCAGGGCCGTTCTCGTCGTACGTCTTTAAAACTATAGGTAACAGCGGCTTGGTCAAACTAGTCGGCGAAGGGGTGCCGGCCCGATTTGAGTCACTCATCGGAAGCTATCATCACGATTTTAAGCTGTTCCGTGGACAGGTCGAAGGACGCATAGTCGCTTCAAGAGGAGGCGGCGGTTTCGGATTCGACCCTATCTTCGAGCACGAGGGTCGCACTTTTGGGGAGATGACGATCAATGAGAAGAATGCTATATCGCACCGCAGCAACGCGGTAGACCAGTTCGTGAAATGGGCAACGACAATTATATAAGAGGGGCTCATAGAGTAGCACACCCTACATCACATAGAAATTATCTGACAGGAATAAGGAGCTCAAATGGCGCGAATGCACGCAAGAAGGAAAGGAGTGTCTGGATCGACGAGGCCGCTTACAAGTACTGTTCCCATCACGACAACCCCAGAAGAAGTACAGAAACTCGTGATTGAGCTGCGAAACAGCGGACTTTCTTCGAGCCAAATCGGCATCGTTCTGAGGGACACGTACGGCATACCGAATGTCAAATCGGTAACGAAGAAGAGTCTAACGGAATTACTTCGCGATGGTGGGGTCGCCCCTGAACTCCCTGAAGATTTGTTCAATCTTATCACTAAAGCGCTAAATCTCAGAGATCATCTTGAGGAAAATAAGAAGGATCTGCATAACAAACGAGCGCTTCAATTAACAGAGTCGAAGATTCGAAGGCTTGTTCGCTACTATAAGAACAAAGCTGTGCTACCGAGCGAGTGGTCGTACCGATTAGATACCGTAGAGATGCTGATCTCACGATAGGGTGCTTCCACTTCTTCTCACGGTTTCCAGAAGCTGACGCGCGACTTAACGTTAGGACAAACCGACGGCGGCAGACGTAACATATATTGTCACCGCTATTTTTCGCCCACGCAAACAATGATCACTGCCATAATCGTTTACGAGCATCCGCAAGCGTCCTTGCTTGTCGAAGTTCTCCAACCCGATAACACACCTGAAATACTAATGAAGGCTAAAGGGAAAAAAGTGCTCGGAGTACTGAGAGCGAGCAAGCTGCGGACTATGATAGCTTCGTGTGATGATCTGTTTGCGAATCTCCAGATAGCGCAAGCCATGCTTTGCGACACGATCGAGTCGACAGGCTTTTGAAAGCCCGCACGAACGCCTAAGTTCGACCTTATCGTATTCACGAGACTATGACAGAGCAATAAGCTCTAAAAGTCTATTTTATCTTCTTAAGATAACTAAGCCACCTTTTTTCGGCTTCGTTTCTTTCTTCAGATGCCGTCGTCACATAATTATCAAGCAGCTTACCTTTCTCAAAGTCTCGCAGTTCAATGGCAGCGCGAATTAGGCCTTGAGCTTCTGTATATAGCTCGAGGGCTTGGTGTTCGTCGATATCTTGGCTTTTAATTGCAGATTCATTTTCATGGATCTTTCTCTCAATCGCCATGTAAAGCCTTTGAACTGCAGAAAACTCTTCAGGAGTGAGTTCCGTTTTGTGATTGATCAAACGCCACATAACTTCGTGGAGCGCGACGACTTGTCCGTCAAGTTCAATCTCTTCTGGAACTTCTGTCCCGACGAACGTGAAGAGTCGATTTAACTTAAAAAGAAGCTTTTCTCGTTCCTCCTTTGTCAGATTATGCGAGTTCGACAAATGCGCCCCCCAAACGATAGGTTCAAGAGGTTCTTCAGAGTGGTCTGTCAGCTTCATGCTCGTGCTTCGGTCGTGTTATACTCTAACTATACTGCTTGCTCATCAATAATCGTTGCCGCATATAGGATATAAAATCGCTACAAACTGCAAACAGCTTTACTGCAAACGCGGTGCCTCACGAAGAACTGTGTACGTTTGAAACAAATGATATCAAACCCACACAGCGCCCTTTGATTACCAGCTAAAGTCCCTCATTGTGAAGTTACACAGCATTTAGCATTGATTGAAGTCGCACCCCTAAAAGCCTTGAAATAGCTCAAAGTGTCAAATAACTCGCAAGAACGCGCAAAAAGTCATAAATGCACCCACAAAGATTATGAACCTTAAGGAAGATAAGATCGATCCCTGTTTTCAAACTCACTCGTTACATGGCTAGAATACCGCGTCATATCGGCATCATTCCCGACGGGAACCGCCGCTGGGCAGTCGCCAGAGGTTTGCCAAAAAAGGCGGGTTACGAATCGGGTTTGTTCCCTGGGTTAGAAATGCTCAGGTTGTGTACGAATATTGGTGTCAAAGAGGTCTCAACTTACGGCTTCACTCAAGACAATACAAAAAGGTCCAAAGAGCAAAGGCGAGCATTCCAAAAAGCATGTATTGACGGCGTAGAGATGCTCAAGCTGGAGGACGCTTGCCTACTTGTCGTGGGAGACCCAAACTCCCCGATGTTCCCCCAGAAGCTCCGCCCGTACACAAAAAGAACGAAGTTTGGCACAGGAAAAATTAAAGTAAATTTCCTAGTCAACTATGACTGGCAATGGGATTTGAAACCTCTCTATGCCCAGCCAAAATCCACAACGCAGAGCGGAAACGTAAACACCCTGATACAATCGTCCGATGTATCACGTATTGATTTGATAATTCGGTGGGGTGGTAGAAGACGGCTGAGCGGATTTTTGCCGGTGCAATCGGTTTACTCAGATATCTACGTTGTCGATGATTACTGGCCTGATTTCAAGCCTGAACACTTCTTTGCAGCGCTTGATTGGTATGATAAGCAGGATATCACGCTAGGCGGATAGAACCACCTCTCGTGTGCTGCTAGTTTCCTGCTAAAACATCTAAACATCCTGTCCTCACGTAAAGCTTTAGCTAGGCACTTAGTGCCGAGATTCGGATGTATCCCCCGTGGTCGGTTAAGCGTCGCAAAACGGTTGAAGTGAATAAAGGGCAATCTCGAGACGTTATAGCAAAAGAGCTAAATAATTAGAGTTTTTTTTTAAATGTATGAAGCGGTATTTCCACTGCACAGTCTGTGACGACATTCATTTTGGGGAAAATCCTCCTGAGATATGCCCTACCTGCGAAACTATGAGCTCCTACAAAGGGGTCACAAAAGACGAAGCTCAAGAATACCTCTTATAAAGAGTATCGCATTCGGAAATTGTTGCGAATCTTGCCGATTTTTCGTGCAGTCTTGAGACTACCGTAGATTTGACATAAACGCAAAAAATCGTAAAAAAAGAAACGAGCGCTGCAGATAATGACTTCTGCAGCACACTAAATTAAATTTGATCCATCATTGAATCGGACATGCCGGCCATTTCCTCTTCGGATGGCCCCTTCGAAAACGTAGCGGCTTGAATCACGTCATCAATTCGAAGGATCATGTTCGCAGCTTCAGTAGCTGATAAGATAGCCTGCTTCTTAGTTCTCAGAGGCTCTATCACGTCAGGCCACATGTCAGTGGCTTTTCCGGTTGAAATCTGAAGCCCCATCGTTTTATTTCCCGATTCGTGGGCAGTCCTCAAGCCAACGAGCGAGTCCATCGGATCCAAACCCGAGTTTTCAGCAAGCGTTTTTGGGATTATCTCGATCGCGTCGGCGAATGCGATGACCGCGAGCTGCTCCCTCCCGCTGAGCGTTGAAGCATATTCTCGCAGTTGCATGGCAATCTCTATTTCAGGAGCGCTTCCACCTGCGACGACCTTGCCGTCTTCGATCGCAGCTTGAACGACTCGAACCGCATCATACACAGCTCTGTGCGTCTCTTCGACGATATGATCGGCGCCTCCGTGAACGACAATACTGACGACCCGCGGGTTCTTACAGTCTTTTATTGTTATCATTGTTGGGACCTCTCTCTAATCAATGCCACAGGTATCACAGCTTGATTCAATATCAGTAGTTTCTTCTATCTCGCCTGCTCGGCCTAAGTCAGATCTGCTCAGATCGTCTAAGCTGGATACGACCCGGGCGCCGGTCACCTTAGAGATCGTCTCAATATCTTCTCCTTTGACGTTTTCCACTGCCATCACATTCTTCCGCGAAAAATGCCATTGGATAAGGTCGTCGATACCCTTCTGGCAAAAGACGACGTTTGCACCGCTTGCCAGAATCTTGTCAGCTTTTTCGATCAGCGTTTCGTGATCACGTTCCATAAAGAGCTTCATTTGAGTAGGGTCTTTTATTTTGATTTTGGCATCAGTTTTGGTTTTGGCTAGCTCCAGTGGCTGATCATAGACGAGAATCCGCGCATCACATACTTTTCGTGGCATTCCCTCAGCAGCGCGTTCTTTATCGATAACGACGCCTTCGACGAGTTCCGAATCAGAGACAGAACCAGATACTTTCTTTTCAATTCTGATGTCTTCCTCATCGACTTTGAACTTCTTATTATCCTTTTGAGCGACTGCTTTGACCGCTCTAACCACGAACTCGGGAAGAACGTCTTTTCCAACATCAGTCCCCTTGCCCGTGAGCGCCGTCTGAGCAATCTTCTTCAACAGGTCGTCGTCGTTTATCGAAACGCGGCGAGACATCGATTCTGCGACCTCAATCGCCTTTTCTGCTGCGAGGCTGTAGCCTTTTTCGATGACCGTTGGGTGGACGTCTTGCTCAAGTAGGTCCTCTGCGTACTTTAGTAATTCGCCTGCCAAGATTACGGCTGTTGTCGTGCCGTCCCCTACTTCATCATCCTGCGTCTTAGCGACCTCGACCATCATCTTTGCTGCAGGATGCTCGATGTCCATTTCCTTCAATATCGTAGCACCGTCGTTTGTTATGACTACTTCGCCCATCCCATCAACGAGCATCTTGTCCATGCCTTTTGGTCCGAGCGTCGTTCGCACTGTTTCAGCAACGGCCCTGCTTGCGGTAAAATTCATAGACTGGGCTTCCCTGCCCTTCGTCCTTTGTGTTCCTTCACGGAGAATGAGAATCGGTTGACCACCAATCACTATGCTAACCTCCGAAATAACTAGAGTTGTTGTTCTATATAAAATTTCTTACAGCGGCTATAGTTGTTTGTCAAAAGACCCGACAAACGGCGTTCTTACAACTGGACAGGAGCAAGAGTTGATCAGCACAACATCGGTTGAATCTAAGGTCGCAGTCTCGTTGCGCTTGGGGCTCACATGCTCCGCAGGGCACGCTTCGCTCAAGCCCCTCAAGCATGCTTGAAGCGAACCCATATCACGGATTCATCGGTCGGTCACTTCGCACGAAAAAGCCGATTATCAGCACAGCGGCGACGGCCATGAACGCGCCGTAGAGAAAAGCAAACGTAGGGCCGATCGTTTGCCAGAGCGTGCCAGCAATCAGGCTTGCTGGCAAAGCGACAGCGCCGATGACGAAGTAATACGTACCGAATGCGGTGGCTTTGAGGTGCAGAGGGGCAAGATCGGACACGAGCGCTCTGGACACTCCGTCAGTAAGACCGTAATAAAGTCCGTAAAAGGGAAAAAGGACCCAGACAACGAGTGCAGATGAAGCGAATGCAAATCCTAGATAGACTATGAAGAAGATCGCAAAGCCTATCAATAGCACCGCCTTGCGTCCTATTTTGTCGGAGACAATGCCAAACGGAAATGCAGAAACCGCATATATAACATTCATCAAGAGATAGAGTAGCGGTATCACGAGCGTCGGGATGCCGAGGTTTTGCGCACGTAAAAAGAGGAAAGCGTCGCTTGAATTTCCAACAAAGAAAATACCGAGCCCCAAAAGAAAGGTGCGAAAGTTCGGGTCTAACGACCTAAAGGATACCTTGTATAACTGTTTGCTTCGTTGCCCGGCGGCCGTCTCTTTGACGAAAAAAACCACAAGTACCGTGGCAACTATGCCGGGAATGAATGCGAGGAGGAATAGTCCCCTATAGCTCAGGATGCCAAACAGAGCGACCGCGATAAGCGGGCCGATAACAGCCCCTAACGTATCGAGAGAGCGTTGAAAACCGAAGGACCTGCCCACCCCGAGACTCTTTGACTCAGATATGATTGCATCACGCGCTGAGCTTCGTATGCCCTTGCCAAAGCGATCAAAGAACCGAATCGCCAAGACTTGTTGCCATGCGGTTGTGAATGCCAACAGGGGCTTCGCGATCGCAGCAATCGCATAACCAGAATACACCAAGGACTTGCGTTTCCCAAACCTGTCGGAGAGATACCCTGAAACGATCTTCAGTATGCTTGCTGCGCTTTCAGCAACTCCCTCAATAAGGCCCACATCAATGAACGTTGCGCCGAGCGCGTTAACGAGAAAAAGAGGAATGAGTGGGTAAATCATCTCCGTGCTCATGTCGGCAAACAGACTCACAATCCCAAGGACTAAGACGTTCATACTTACGCCGAAAACAAGACCGTCCTTGGAGAATCGCTTCCCCCACATTCGCTCCAAATTGCAGCTTTAAGGACTTAAAATTGTCTAAGCGATGAGCTCGCGTGCAAATCGGCTATTTTACAAGCGGTCCGAAGCACTTTTAGCGACTGTTTGTGCTTTCGACAAGAAAAGGGAAGCACCTTTATGGGACGGGCTATGAAGACTTCCTAGCTCGGGACTGCGCCCGTCTTGCCCAGCAACGTATGCTAGCTAACAGAGAAAACGTTTGAATGCAACCAGAGGGGAGAGTTAGCGATAAGATTAAGATTGAACAGTATTTATGATTGAACAGCAGAAAAGATAGTGGAATTATGTTCGAAATCGAAGGAATTTTAGGAAGACAAGTCCTCGATTCGCGCGGAAATCCTACGGTAGAGGTAGAAGTTTTCACGGGTTGTGGCTTCGGCAGAGCGATCGTGCCTTCCGGCGCATCCACTGGATCAAACGAAGCGCTTGAGCTGCGAGACCACGAAACGGGCTTCGGCGGAAAAACCGTGTTGCGGGCGGTCAGTAACGTCAACGAAATCATAGAAGAAGAGCTCATCGGGATAGACGTTCGAGCGCAGCGAAGCATAGATCAATCCATGATCGATCTCGATGGAACTCCTAACAAGTCGAATCTTGGAGCAAATGCAATCCTGGGTGTGTCAATGGCAGTTGCTCGTGCAGCCGCGAATTCAGTCAATATGCACCTTTACGAATACTTGGGCGGCCCAAATGCGTGCAGGTTGCCCGTCCCATTAATGAACGTGATTAATGGGGGGGCACATGCGGGCAATGCGCTGTCGATTCAAGAATTTTTTGTGATACCCGTGGGAGCAGAGACGTTTTCTGACGCTCTCAGAATGGGCGTTGAGACCTATCACGAGCTCAAGCGGGTTCTAAAGGCGCAATATGGACAAGGAGCAACGAATGTAGGAGACGAGGGTGGATTCGCCCCACCGATTCATTCATCTTCTGAGGCACTTGACGCCATTACGACTGCCATCGACAAGGCAGGTTATGTTCAGGAGATGCGGCTCGGCGTCGACTGTGCTGCATCTGAGTTCTACGACGACGCTACAGAAACGTATTCCATAGACGGCAACCGACTATCGTCCACAGAACTGTGCAATTACTATGAGGATTTGATCGCCCGATACCCCATAATGCTCGTCGAGGACCCACTCAGCGAGGAGGCTTTTGACGACTTCGCACAGCTAACGTCGCGACTCCGCGGAACGACCATTGTCGGGGACGATTTGTTCGTCACGAACGTCGAACGACTCTCTAAAGGTATAAGTCTTGGAGCAGCAAATGCTTTGCTCTTAAAGCTAAACCAAATTGGCACGATGTCTGAAGCTTTCGATGCCGCTACGCTCGCCTTTCGGAATGGGTATACTGTAGTGGTAAGCCACCGATCAGGCGAAACCGAGGATACGACGATTGCTGACGTTTCAGTCGCGCTGAGTTCAGAGTTCATAAAAACTGGCGCGCCAGCCCGGAGTGATCGAAACGCGAAATATAATCAGCTCTTGAGAATCGAAGAATTCCTCAAAGATTCTGCGTTTTACCAGGGCCGACATATGAAGGTCTAACCACGCGTCGCCAACTGTACGTTTCCACAGAGCGCAAAAACAAGAGCGGGCGAAACATTGCACGAAAAAGATCCGTTAGCCGCTATTAAACCAGACCCTCGATTTCATGCTAAGGAACCATAGACGTGCGACCACATCTAGCGCTCAATTAGAGTGATGAAGCCCCGATTGCAAGATGCGGTCGACGGGGGGGATGCACTCCTGATTTCCCAGTTTTTGTTCAGGAGCTGCGTGCTCAGATTTTGAGGGCATGATCCTCGCCGGATACCGGCATCTGTTTCAGACGTACGCAAAAAAGCGCAAGGCTCATCAACGTAAATTTTTGGTTCACGCGGTGAGAACGCTTCTTTTAGTTTCGACATGTCGTCCGCATTGTCAAAAGTTAGGGGCATAACAACTACTCTGAAGACCACATCGAAGGCTACTTGTATACTAAACACTTCTGTCGGAACTGTCGACACTCATGAAAAAAGATGCCTCGCTGCTCATCGCAAGCTTGTTTGCAGTATTTCTAGTAACAACCTGCGTCACAGCAGCTTTTTGGGCCGGAACGGTGGCGGACAGCCAGACAAATCAACATCAAGGCGTCACTCCGCAGGATGCGACGTCAGATCCACGCGTATTGTTGTTGCAGTCTGCTGTGCCAAGCAATTCAACACAAGCCAGCCGCGCTTTAGCTGACAACATAACTCGTATTATCGTTCCAATTTCAAGAGTCGAAAATACTTCAAGCAGCAGCGCACAGCTTTTCAGCGGATTTGAGTTTCCAACGTGGCTTTGGGTTCCAGTCATCCTTGTTCTCCTCGTGATTTTGGCTTATCTCTTTTTGAAACTGCTTCGTGATGGTGACAATGAGCCGCCTGTCGACAAACGACCTCTTGCACCGGCATCCGCTTCGGAAGCTCCGCAGCCATCACGGCAAATTCCAATTAACGAGTCGGATATCGAGGCTGAACGAAAAAACAGGTCACTGGTTGCGGCAGAAAGTAAGATCAGAAGTATACCCATAGACGCTTCTGAAGAACGACAAGAACCAGACGAAGACTCGCCGTGACGAGCGAACAAATGCTAACAATTCATGATCTCTTAACGATAGGCTTCAGCTTCATCTAACAGCCGTCATAAGTCGTCCAGCTCACAAATATTGATTTTGAAAAAAGTACCGACGCGGCGCTTTGGCGTTCGACAAGTTCATAGTAGTTACGGCCCATAGTGTCCTTAGTGCGAGCAGCAGGACGAAAGCGTTTTTTTATAAATAAATGAATAAAATGAATAACGTTGCTACAGTCAATTGCACGTGGATCAACGTTCTGAGAGTCGCTTGAATGCGAGGCGGAAGGGCACATACACATATCAGCGCTTATAGAAATATGGATAACGTGGAGAAAAAACAGGGGCTTAAAGCTCGCAGAGACTTAGACTTCCTCTGGGTGCAGAGGTATCGTCCGCAATCGTTTGAAGAGATGGTGGGCCAACCTATTGTTAAGGTCCAACTAGAGCAAATTGTTGAGAGCAAGAACTTGCCCAATCTGCTCTTCAACGGCTCGGCTGGAACGGGTAAGAGTTCAGCAGCTGAAGTCGTGGCAAGAGAACTTTTCGGCGACGTTTGGGAAGGCAACTTCACAGAACTCAACGCGTCGGACATCTTTGAACAGGGCAAGAAGTACCTTGAGGCGTCACGCAGTTTGGCGCGTTTTTACGATGCGCGAAGGGGCGTGCTTGACAACTTCAAACTGATTATGAATCGACTTGCTGGTATCGCTCCGCTAGCTACTCCATACCGAATTCTGTTTATCAACGACGCTGATGCTTTGACGCTGGACGCTCAGCAAGCGCTGCGAAGGACAATTGAACGTTACAGTCGAACCTGTAAATTTATCTTAGCCACCGAACGGCCGTCGCGAGTTATTGTTCCCATCAGATCGCGTTGTTTGCCGATGCACTTCACGCAGCCCCCCGTAGACGTTACGCTCTCCTTCCTGCAGCATATCGCAAGTGATGAAGGTTTCACGTTATCTGATGAATTAGTTCTTGCTGTGGCACGTCACAGTGGCGGCAATCTTCGAAAAGCGCTAACACTGCTCCAGATTGTAGCGGAAAGCAGTTCGTCTGATGCGAATTCGCTTGAGTTAGATACGCTTGCAGAACGCATGAACCCGACGGGGATTGCCGAGCTGGTGCGACTCGCATTACAAAACGATGCTCCCAAGGCCAGGCAGGTGCTTGATCGTCTCCTGCTTGAAACTGGCCTTAGCGGCGGTGAGATCCTCACCTTAATACGAGCTCACATTCGCACGATGTCGCTGCCCGAAGAGACGCTCGCGAAGCTCCTGGTGACGGTGGGCAACGCAGATTATGCACGCCTCCAAGGGCTCAACGAGAGAATTCAGCTCGAGGCGTTTATCTATAACATCGGTTATGAAGTGCCGCAGGGGACGACTATTTCGAATTGACGCAATTGACTTTCGCAAGCGCCTTGTCGCGGTCCGGCACGCCGACAAACTCCACTTTCTTATCGATTAACGTAGTTGGAACGCTTCGGATGTTATACTGACGAATATACTGCAGACCCTCAGGCGAGTAGATCTCAATGTTTTTGTAGTCAAAATCGCAGCTCTGCTGCAGTTTCTCCCAAAAGCTTTTCACCAGCGGGCATACTGGACAACCCTTGTGAGTTAGCAATAATACTTCCGTCATCGTGTACTCCCTGCCCTCTACTACGCCACTCCTGGAATATGAAACTTTCACAAAGGAGGCGAAAGCGCTCGAGGGTGAGTAATCAGTTTTTTTGGTCAACGACTCTTTTGAGAGCGTCAAGCAAATGAGCGTTTTCTGTCTTTTTCCGCACAGCTATCCGGATGTAGTCGTGCCCGGTCAATCTAAACGAGCTGCAATCTCGAATTAGATATCCATAACGTTTCATTCTCAGGGCAAATTCGCTCGAGGTGATGGCGGTCCCTGCAACGTTTACCATAACGAAATTTACGTCACTTTCAAGCGGTTCAAGCCCGGGTATCTTTGCGAGTTTCTGGACTAACCACCGTCGCTGTGCGGCGATTTTGGCTCGCGACACGTCAAGATAGGACTCGCAGTCCTTGAGCAAAGCGACGGTTAATGCCTCTGCAATCGAGTTGAGGTTCCACGGAAGTCTTATGCTGTTTAAAACGTGCGCTAAAGAGGGGTTAGTGACGCCATAGCCCGCTCGGACCCCTGGAATTGAGAACGACTTAGTCAGCGATCGAAGGACAAAGATGTCGTCAAGTTTAGTTCCGATGATGCTGTGCAGCGGGTCGGACAGTTCTATGAAGACCTCGTCAACGAACAAGAACGTCTGAGTCTCACGACACCGAGCAGCAATTTCGGCAACCGTTTCCTTTGTAAGTAGTTTGCCCGTAGGATTATTCGGATTGCACAAGAAAACCATCCTTATATCCTCGTCGGCCAAGGCACAGAAAAGGTCGCGCTTGAACTCGTGCTCAGCCCATAAAGGCACGATCAGAGGCTCAGCTCCGCTTAAACGGCACGCGAGCTCATACTCGCTGAACGTCGGCGCCGGAATTATCACCTTGTCGCCTCTTTCAAGAAGCGCCTGCGCACAAAGCCGGATCAATTCGACTGATCCGTTTCCAGGCACAATCGCATCAGAGGATACCTTAAGGTATGCGCCAACCGCCTCTCGAAACCTCTTGTATGTGTGTTCGGGATATTGGTAAGCCGCCAGCGTCGCTTGCTTTATCGCAGATTTGACCCGCGGGTGCAGATATGGGTTGAAATTTGCACTATAGTCGAGCGCGCTCGGCATTATCTCTGAGGCTTCAATGATCCTGCCGCCGTGTTCGCAGGGCGTCACACGTTTCAGGTCGTCTCGCACCGTGACTCGCATAGCTGAAATGCAGTTACACCCGTGATTGTGTAAGTAACGGCAGGAGCTGTCTGCCGAAGAGTGTATTCAGCCGGCCCGTGTAAGCTGATTTTTCGTCAAAGTGCATTGCCTCATCTGCGGCAACTCCTGGCCCGCAGACTGCTATCGGAACGTCAGTCGTCATGTGATCGTGCGTGACGCAAGAGGTTCCATGGTCGGTTAACAACGCGAATCGGGTTTGTTCGATATCTGTACGTTCGAGCAAATAACCAAGCATCGAGTCAATTTTCTCAATTGTGATCAGTTTTCCCTCGACGTTACCATCGTGACTGGCTTCATCCGTTCCTTCGACATGAATTAGAACAATGTCGTAATCATCCAAGTTTTCGAGCGCCGTTTTGCCTTTTGCCAAGGCGTCCGTGTCATATTCGCCAGTAGCGCCAGGCACGTCTACGATGTCCATGCCGGAATACTTGCAAACGCCCTTTATGACTGGCGCTGCTGCAACACACAGGCCTTTGCCATACTTTGCCATAGTTGGGTTCAACCCATTTATCTGCCCTACAGCCCATGGCATTATGACATTGGCGGGCGGCCTTTGCTCAGCAATGCGCTGAACGTTGAGTGGATGATCTTTTAAGACCTCAAATGTTTTTGACATAAAGTCGTTAATCGTGTCAGTCGTGTGTCGTGCTTTGGCGCTTTCGACTAATGGTCGCGCCCAAATGCGCTTTCCGACGCCGTATTGCGTTGGCAGGTTTACGTCAACGGAAAAATCGTTATCCCGCAACACGAACGCGCCTTTGAACCCAAGGGTTTGCTTAAATTCAAAAGAAATGTGGTCCAATTCGACCGTTTCGTTGACCGTATCCTCGAGTTCCTTTGCTTCGCCTTTAATCCTCCCCGCTCTGCCGTCTATTAGCGCAAATTGGTCATTTATAGTGGCAAAGTTGACCCGGAAACCGACGTCTGCAGGGCCGAGGGCGAAGCCCGCTCCAAGTGATTCATATGCACCACGGTTTGAGGTGGCAAGGTTCACCTCCTGGCCGAGCATTACCAAGTGAGCTGCGTCACTATCAACTTTAATGCCTGGTTTAATCGCGTAAAACTGACCTACCGAACCAGAACGCGCCACCTCATCCATATATGGTGTTTGCGCATACTCGAGCGGCGTTTTGCCCTTGAGCGCGTTAAGCGGCTCATCTGCCATTCCATCCCCAATTATTATGATCAGCTTCACATCTAACCGGAGGGCAAAAATCAAACAAATACTTTTGCATGCTAACGCGTGTAGCAATTCATCTTCATTCCGCGCTTCCTTGGTCCTGATGAGAACATTGACCTTCGGGCAAATGACAAAAAAGGGGGAAGGAATAGAGATCAACGACGATGCGAGGGTTGGTTTCAGATCGACAAAAAAAACGCGTTCAGGATTAACTTAGGTTAATAATTGAGCCCCCAATCGACTTTCTGTAAAAAAAGGGCGGTGGCCTAAATCTGTGCCACCGTTTTTTTCACTTTTGAATCATCACTGAGGTTGATTTTACCAAGGCCGTGACTTTGTCGCCCACTTTGAGCGCGAGGTCCTCAGCAGCATCTTTTGTAATGGCCGAAACGACTTGGTTGTCGCCTACTTGTATGATGATCTCTGCCATTACGGCACCCAGTCTCACTTCTTTAACCGTTCCAGCAAGCTTGTTACGTACGCTTATCTGCATGTGATGTCACCATACTTCGAGTGATCTTCAAGGCAATAACGACTTCCCTAAGAAATCACCGACGGCGCGAACGCTGGTGGAGTGTTGTGCTACATAAGAAAAACTCCAGAACCAGTGTTGGCAACTCCGTGGAAAAGCCAATATCCTTGAAGGCAGTTTATCTATGAAGCGAGCTTGTTGAGCAAGCTCAGAAGCTGCGCGACCACTGCAAATGAACTGGGCCGTGAAGTAAGCAGAGTGAAAAAACATGCTTGAACCGTTGATTCGACAATTAGAAAGCAAAGATCCGATTATCCGGACGAAAGCTGCCGTAGCTCTCGGAAATAGCGGCGAGAAAGGCGCTGTTTTGTTTCTCGTAAAAGCACTCCACGACGAGAATAGGCACGTTCGTCGAGCCGCTTCTGCAGCTCTCGGACAAGTGTGGGATGATGACGCTGTAGTCGCCTTGTGCTCAGTTCTGAGTGACGTCGATTGGTTTGTCCGATGGAACGCTGCGCTCGCCCTAGGACAGATCGGAGATCAAAGGGCCATCGCTCCTCTTATCGGGACTTTACAAGACACCAACAGGTACGTACGCAGAAACGCCGCCGAAGCTCTCGGAAATATCAGAAGTAAGAATGCAACCAGCTCGCTTATTAAGTCGCTTCAGGATCTCGACGTCGATGTGAGATGGAACGCAGCTGACGCATTGGGAAAACTACGCGACCGTGACGCGACTGATCCGCTTATTCGCGCGTTGAACGACCCGGATGAATTTGTTCGCGAGCGCGCTGCAGACGCGCTCGGCAGAATGGGGGATTCGCACGCGAGCGTAGCGCTACAGCACGCGCTTAAAGACATAAACGGCGACGTTCGAACGACTGCAGAAGAATCGCTCGAAAAAATCAAACGGCACTATAGCGAAGAGCAATCTTCTTCGTGATCGTTTCAAACGAGAAAAATGTGCTAAACCCCGATTTACGCTGTTTTTAAATACGATTACGCTGTCAATTAAACAGGGAGCCCATGGCAGATAGCTTCAGCACGATGGGAGAAGTGGACAGCACAGTCACAGCTATAAAGCAGATAATAGAGCGTACAAAGAAGTTGCCGCCTGTACTCGTCGCAGCTTATAGCGAGACCCTTGAATTGGCTAGCAGCGCCGTCGTTCGCCGATTTTTCGAGGGACTTGCGAGTCAATGCCCAGAAGCGTTGGAGTATTTCATCGACGTTGATACGTTAAAAAAAGCTGAGGACGAGCGGCAGACAAAACTCGAAACGATTTCTTAAAGTCTGAAGCTTTATCCACTTAATGATGCATTTTTAACACGCAACGCTAGACCGTTTTTTGGTGTCTGCACTTTTTAAGTATAGATCTGTTGGTTAATGTGAGTTGTGTCGACTCGACTTTACGGATATTCGCCCAACAAAGATTAAGAGACCTCCTCAAGTTAGGAGATTGCTTTTGACAAACTCGACAAATGTCTTAAGGTTTTACGCTATGCTCGCGTAGCGATATAACGCGCTAGTCTTACCTGCTTCCCAATTTTGCTAGATTTAGGAAACAAACGCAATTAGTGAGCATAACAGCGCAGAATCTCCCGTTAAGGACTGCCCGCATTGCTCGTTCAGGAAATCACTTACCAAGTTTACAACACGCAGATAAATGGTGAAATCAGTAAGGCAAAACTAATCAAGCATGAAAAGGATATTCCGTGCGTAACATATCGCTCTTGCGAGCTATGGAGGGACAATGAGCCGTTTGAGAAGTTTAGCGTTGGCCTTCCCGATTGGGTGGCATTTACATCCCCAAGCGCGATCTTCAGTCCGTCCCGGGTAAGATCAGTGATCGAGGTGATGTTTTTCGGGTTCCCCTTCTTCATAGCGATAACCTGAACGTAGTAGGCCACATAGCGAGGTAGTACTGTTGAATGGTATCGATCATCGTTTCGTGAAGACCTGCTCTCTATGGGGGGAGCTCATTGGCGAATGAAATCATTGACGGCATACAGCAGGCTATTCAGCTGATCGTCACCCTGAACCCAGAGGTTATGGACATAACTGCTCGGTCCCTTTACATCTCGCTCTCAGCAACTTTGGTGGCATCACTGATCGCTATTCCTGTCGGGGGATTCATCCACTTCAAGGAGTTCGGTGGAAAGAGGGGGCTGATCACCATTATCCAGACCTTGTATGCCCTCCCCACAGTGCTCGCCGGACTCCTCATCTGGCTCCTGCTCTCCCGCGCCGGCCCGTTCGGATTTTTGGGATTCCTATTCACTCCTACCGGCATGATTATTGGGCAGATCGTCCTTATCGTCCCGCTCATGATCGGAATGACTCTGATCGCCCTGTCCGGGGTGAGCCAAACCAAACAGGATACGGTGATATCCCTCGGGGCAACCTCACTTCAGACGGTTATCACCATAGTCAAGGAAGCCCGTTTCGCCATTCTCGGCGGTATCATTCTCGGTTTCGGCAGGGCGATCTCAGAAGTCGGAGCCGCAATGATGATCGGTGGGAATATCCGTGGTTATACGCGGGTGCTGACTACTGCAATTGCCCTGGAGACCTCGATTGGCGACCTCCCGCTCTCGATCGCGCTGGGCATCATCCTCCTGCTCCTAGCTTTGATCGTTTCTACTTTCCTCTTCCTAGTCCAGGAGCGCTGATAGCGTGATCGAGTTCGACCACGTGGTCATGAACTTCGGCGAGAAAGAGGTCTTAAAAGATGTGTCGTTTTCCATCAATGACGGTGAGGTCTTCACCTTTATCGGGCCGAGCGGTTCTGGAAAGACCACTATCCTGCGCCTCATCGACATGCTGGAACGACCGAAATCGGGCAAGATACTGGTTGATGGGACTAATGTTACCAAGATCCGTGACCGGGAGAAGATCCGGGTACGGCGGAGGATGAGCATGGTCTTCCAGAAGCCCTCTCCGCTCCGTGGGTCGGTGTACGCCAATGTTGCCATGGGGCTCCGGTTCAGGAGAGTGAATCGCTGATGAGATTTCTAGGCGCGTCTCGGAATCACTGGAGCTGGTCGGACTGGAAGGGTATGAAGAGAGGAAGGCCATCACCCTTTCAGGAGGCGAGATGCAGCGGGTGGCCATCGCTAGGGCGATCACCACCAAGCCTGATATCCTCCTCCTCGATGAACCAACTGCCAACCTCGATCCGGTCTCAACTGAGACGATCGAGAGCATGATCGGGAACCTCAAGAATCGGTTAGGTATCACGGTTATCCTGTCCACCCACGATATGGTCCAGGGACAGAGGTTGGCCGACCGCATCGCCGTAGTCATCGACGGGCGAATCGGCCAGATTGGAACCTCGAAAGAGATCTTTTACCAGCCGATGAGCCATGCGGTCGCCCACATGGTCGGAGTTGAGGATATCTTAGACGGTGTCGTCACCGAAAATGAAGCGGGGCTTGCAGTCATTGATGTAAACGGCGTCCGGATCACCGCCTGCTCGGGCGCCCCCCCCGGCACCCCGGTCACCCTCTACATGCGACCTGAAGATATCACCTTGTATGAAAAAGACAGCATTCGGAGCAGTGCGCGGAATATGTTCATCGGGCGGATTACCGAAGTCGTTCCCGTCGGGCCGATGGTGCGCCTGAAGGTCGATGCCGGAATAAAGTTGACTGTGGTCATCACCCATCGATCATTCGAAGAGCTCGGTCTCGCGCTGGAGAAGGAGACAGAGCTCACCTTCAAGGCCAGTGCCATTCACGTGGTGGAACGGAAAGACACGGATTAATTCATTAATCCCTCTTTATATGAAAAGCAATTAAAAAGTGGTCGAGCTGCTCCAGTATGCTAAACATGTCCGCGAGGCAAAATCGTGAATGAGCAAAAATCGGGAATAAACGGAACGATCTTGCTGGCGACGGCCACAACGTCATAACTTTCCTTTTTTTCCGACTGGTTCAGCCGGTGTCTTGTGCCGATCTCTCCTTAATCCAGCCGGTAAGATACGCAACGACCATTCCCACGATAAAGGCGAGCGTCATCGAGCTGACCAGTGCTAGGACACCGATAGCCACCGTCACCAGCAACGAGTCGGTTTTGAGACTGTGACGGCCCATCTCAATCCCGACAAAGACTAGGAGTGCCCCAAGAACGCCAACTGCAATGATGGAAAGCACCTGGGGAGATGTGAAAAAGAGGGCAAGGGTAAGGAAGATCAGGCCAGCATACACGTTCGCACCCCCGGTGCGGGCGCCGTACCTGTATTGGCCGGCAAGCCCTCCCGCACCGTGGCACATCGGGAACCCCCCGAACGGAACGGAGGTCAGGTTCATCAGGCCAATCGTGGTCGAGAACTTCTTTGGGGGGATATCTTTCCCGAACAAGTCTTTTGTGAGAAGGGATGTGGCCAGGATCGCATTGGCGATGGTGAGGGGCAGCTGGGGGAGGACGAGCGTGGAGAAAGCGCCCGGAAAATCCGATGGCAGGGGGATAATCAGCTGCGGAGCGGGGATCAGGCTGACGGGGGGGATGCCGGAGATCAAAATTCCTCCGATAAATCCCGCCCCGATGACGCAGAGCGAAGAGAGGTCTGGGATCGAGCGGTACTTTACCAGTACCGATGAACAGCACGATGATCGCGATACCAATGCTAAAGAACAGCGGGTCTTTGATGATAAAACCAGCCGAAGACCGGAACAGGAGCAGGGCGAGCCCCAGCTGGATGCCCCGCACCACACTCTCCGGCACCCATCGTTCGATGATTGCGAAGAAGCGGCCGTACCCGAGGACGAGGAAGACCACGCCGAACACTAGCCCTGCAGCGGCAATCTCCCCTTTGGTGATGCCTCCCGCGATCACAATCACCGCCACGGCTTTCATCGGCTCAAGCGGGATCGGCAGCCGGTAGTAGAGGCCGGTAAGGATGAACCAGATCCCAAAGAAGAGAAGGATGTACCGGGGATCGACATCCGAGACCAGCGCAACGGCAATGATGAGCGGTATGATCGTCCCGAAATCGCCAAACGATCCCGCCAGCTCCGAGAGACTGAATTTCAGCGGGAGTGTAGCGGTTTCGGACACGGTCGCTGATCTCCTTACGCCGATATGACTCAATAATCACCTACGCTAATAAAACAGAGTATAAAGTTACGCGATTTAGCACAAATAGTTAGCTAAATCGCAAATGATCTTTCGTATAAATTATTTCAACTGTCTGTTCTCGTAAATCAGTTAACAGACAGTTATAAAACAAAAAATTAAGTTTTCTGCCAGTGGTTTCGAAAGAGCAAAACTCATTAAGCATGAAAGTGATATTTCCTGCGCAACATATCGATTGCGAGCTATGGAGGGAAAAATGAAACCATTAGGTAAAATGCTGATAGTGGGCATTTTAGTCATCACTATAGCGGTGGCAGCTTCAGGCTGCACCACCTCTACCACCAGTACCAATGAACTAACGCTGGCGACCACCACGAGCCTGTATGACACCGGGCTTTTGGACTACCTCAAGCCCCTTTTTGAAAAGGAATACAACGCTACTCTCCTGATCACCTCCCAGGGAAGTGGGAAGGCGCTGGAGATCGCCAGCCGCGGGGATGCCGATGTGCTGGCAGTCCATTCCCCGGCCGCGGAGAAAGCTTTCGTGGCTAATGGCACGGGGATGAACCGCCGTTGCTTTGCCTACAACTACTTCGTTATCGTTGGTCCGAAGAGCGATCCGGCCGCGATCAATGGGACGGGCGCGGTGGCGGCGTTCCAGACGATCAACCAACTCGGCATGAATAACACCACCGGGGTGACGTTTGTTTCCCGCGGTGACCAATCGGGCACTCACACAAAGGAGCAGGATATCTGGAAGCAGGCAGGATATAACTACACCAAAGACATCCGCGGATCCGGGGCCTGGTATGTCGAGGCTGGACAAGGAATGGGCGCGACGCTGCAGCTTGCCGATCAGAAACAAGGATATACTCTTAGTGATCTGGGGACCTTCCTCGCCTATAAGGGTAACCTTACACTCGTTACGCTGGGGGTCACGAATGATCCCGCCCTGCTGAATGTGTACAGCGCTATCACCGTATACAACACGAAGTTCACTACCCAAGAGATCCAATTAGCCAACAACTTCGTGAACTTCATGATCTCCAATTCGACCCAGAAATTGATCGGCGCATACGGCGTAGAAAAGTACGGACAGCCACTGTTTTACCCGATGAACGGAAATTGCAGCAAATTTAACTGCACGTGCACCGGCCTTGCTAGTGATCTTGTGCCACCTGCGCTGAAGGCCGCCACATCGACAGCCACTGCGAACGCGACGATGACTGGGATGGCCGTTTCGACCGCCACTGTTAGCGCGATGACGACTAAGGCGGCTGGGTAAACGATCGACACATGGAATAAAGGATATCAACCAAGACGAAAGATACGAAGAGAATAACAACAGATAAAGGGCGTTAGATTCACCTCCAACGCCAGACAGCAGATTTGTGGGTAGGAGTATTTTTGCTCTTACCCCTTTTTTTAGCTATGAACATACTAGGCGTTCCGTTTGCTTACTTCCTTGCCTCTAAAGCTTTGCAAGGAAAAGTGTTGCGGAAGCTTTTGGTGACCTTTCGTTGCAAGAAGAGCCCTCAGCGCCCTCCAATTCAAGACTTTCGCTGCATTAGTTTGAGGATAATAATTCTCAGATAGAAAAAAAATGACTACAGTTACAGTAGAAGATGCACACGCAACTTTAGGCGATTTCACGCTGCGCGACATTAACCTCAACGTGGCTAGCGGCGAGTTCTTTGTCATCTTAGGCCCTAGCGGCGCAGGGAAATCAGTCTTACTCGATCTCATCGCGGGATTTGTTTTACCGCGACGCGGGCGGGTGCTCCTCGATAATGTCGATGTTACTTTTCTGCCGACAGAGAAGCGGCATCTCGGCTACATGTTTCAAAATAATGCGCTTTTTCCAAACATGAGCGTTTACAAGAACGTCAAATTTGGCCTACGGTACGCTAGGACTACCCAACCACCAGCGCAGAACCGAGGACATGATGGAACTTAATGGGGATTGACAACCTTAGAGACCGGACACCAAGAACCTTAAGCGGTGGAGAACAGCAACGAGTTGCCCTTGCGCGGTCCTTGATTGTCGAGCCTCGCATTCTGCTTCTCGACGAGCCGCTTAGTGCTCTTGATACGCGATCACGGGATGTGCTTCGCGAAGAACTTCGAGACGTTGTCAATCAGTTCGAAATCACAGCTCTGTTCGTGACCCACGACCAGACTGAAGCTAGGTTGCTTAGCAGATCGACTCGGGGTCATGTGCGAAGGCCAGCTTATACAAACAGGCTCAGTGCGTCAAGTGTTTGACAAGCCTAAGAACAAACGAGTTGCAGCGTTTGTAGGGATGGAGAACATTTTTGAAGGGATGGTTGTTTCTCAAGAAGGCGGAATCATTATAGCAGACATTGTGCAATGCCGCTATTGAAGCCGTCGCAGACAACAGAAAAGGTGAGAGGGTCCTTTTGGGAGTATAGACCTGAAAACGTTACAGTAATGCGCGAGCAGACAGTAAGCAGCGCACGAAATACTTCACAGGAACGATAACGCAGATTCTATACCTCGGGCCAATTAACAAGGTCATCATTGACTGCGGTTTTCCACTCGCTGCATTATGTCACCAATACGATCTAGAGAGGCACTAAGACTCGATAAAGGGAGCGAAGTCAGCGCTTGCTTTCAAAGCAACTGGGGTCAACGTAATGAAAAAACGATGACAGCACAAGTTGTCGCGCTATATGGATCCCACGGCGAATGCTGCACTTCCTCAACCTGTGACCAAGGATAGAAGGTGACAAGTCTTGCATTTAAAAAATGAGTCGGCCGCACGATATGACGACGAGCACGCTTAAGAGCGCGCAAGAAAAACCAGTTCAAGCTTTTTCTCGTCCATAGCTGGTCCTCTTTATCATGGTCAGCACACCTAGAGGAAACGCCTTTCTCATGTGGCTGCAAGAGCTTCACAACGTTGAGCAGCAATGGTTCAACGTCGCTAAGCTGGTGAAATCAGCAACGGCTTTTTGTTCCGTTGCTTTAAGGATGGAATAAGAGTGATTATATAAAAGCGTTATTACTGCGCAGTAATAACGTTTAAATATCTTAAGTATTATGTTTTCAGCCAAGTGGAAAGGCTCAGGCATAGTTTTTGCTGCTATGAACGCCGCTGGAACGATATGATGAGTGCTGTTTCCCAACCTATAGCTAATTCAAACGACAACGTAAGATGATACAATGAATACGAAGAAGTTTATTCCCATCTTGCTTTGTGCATTGTTGAGCGTGCTCATGTTACCACATGTGGCTGCACGACTACGCAAAACACCCAAAGTACGAAGCTCACTGTTTTTGCAGCGGCATCACTAACTAGCGCATTTAACGAAACCGCTCAAGCCTTTCAAGCTAATAACTCGGGGGTCACTGTCGTATTTAATTATGCTGGTAGCAACGCTTTAGCAACCCAGATCAAACAAGGGGCGAATGCGGACGTTTTTGCGTCTGCCGATCAAAAGAACATGAAAACCGTTCAAGACGCAGGGTTAATGAACAACTCAAGCGTTAAGGTCTTCGCTCAGAACAAGCTAGCTCTCATCGTCCCAAAGGCAAACCCCGCAAAAATCACAAGTTTGAACGATCTAGCAAATTCCGGCATCAAACTCGTTGTCGCTAACAGTTCCGTCCCTGTCGGGAATTATTCACTGCAGATGCTAAGTAAAGCGTCTAATAACTCTTCCTACGGGGCTGGCTTTAATACCAGCGTCTTAGCAAACGTCGTATCAGAGGAAACGAATGTCAACGATGTGGTGGTAAAAGTTGCATTAGGCCAAGGTGACGCAGGTATCGTCTATGTATCTGACGTGCCAGCTGCCTATAAGGATAAGGTGACGGTTATCAAGATTCCAGACAGCGTTAACGTTATCGCTCAATACCCAATTGGGGTGCTCAGCAGCTCACAAAGTGCTCAACTGGCGCAGAGTTGGATCAACTACGTGACTTCTCCTGCAGGCCAGGCAATCTTGCAGAAGTACGGGTTTCATCATCCCAAAGGCGTCTCAGAATGCTACTGCCACAGCTGCTACCACAACAGCTGCCACTGCTGCGGCTTGATTTACAACAAGGGCTCTAAAAACCGTTACGTTAAACTAAAGCAGGCTTGATTGCACTCACCGTGATATCGGTGGGTGCTGTTTTTTTAGCCGCAACTCGATCCATTAAGATTTATAAGCAACAAACTATTCGCCGATGACAAAACTGTGAGTTAAAGTAAAATCACTACACTATTCTTTTGTAATAGATAAGTGTCGTGGGACACTAAGAAAGTGCGAAACTCGAACAGATTCAAAAGGGCAGTTGATCAATCTCTAAATTCTAACAAGATCCAAACCTATGAAATCCACGATCTCTAACGTATCTTTCGAAGCAGAAATGCTAAATCGACTCGACTTAAAAAAGCAGCTAAGTTGCTGATCGTGTTTTTATTTTTCGGTGTCGTCGTTACATATCTCGCGTTGCCCATCGTGGCGCTCTTTCTGAATGAGACTGCTTCTGGCTTTATTAGCTCACTCTCAACAGAGATGGTCCAAGAAGCGATTAAGCTCAGCTTAGTCACCACGTCAATGACCTTGGCCGTTGTTATCATTTTTGGCACTCCGGTAGCATACTATAACGCCCGCCACAGGTACAGCAGGCAAGAGAATAATAGAGACGCTAATCGATCTCCCAATCGTGTTGCCCCCTTCCGTTGCAGGTATCGCGCTTTTGTTAACTTTTGGTCGTATGGGGTTGCTTGGTCAATATTTAACATCCTAGGAATCAACATCGCCTTTACTACAACCGCCGTTATACTTGCCCAAATATTTGTGTCGTCTCCTTTTTACTTAAGACAAGCAACCACGAGCTTCGAAGATGTGGACCTTGAATACGAAAGGGCCGCCCACACGCTCGGAGCATCAGGCACCGCAACATTTTTCCGTGTGACAGCACCGATCGCACTTAACGGTCTTGTTTCCGGAGCACTTATGACGTGGGCGCGCGCTCTTGGAGAGTTCGGTGCAACTCTCATATTTGCAGGCAATTTTCAGGGCGTGACCCAGACGATGCCTCTTGCGATATACACAGCACTTAACTCTGACCTAGACGCGGCAGTGCACATTGCCGTCATTCTCGTGCTGATCTGTTTTGCCGTAATAATCAGCGTAAAAGTGCTCACCTTGAGAGAGAAACACGTCGATAAAGAAGAAAAAACCATGCTCAACTAAGTCAACAGTTCATCTGACAGTCAGTGCGCTTACCCGGCCCGTAAATGCTATTGCGTACCGAGCCGGTTACTAGCAAAGCAGGCGAGTGCAATGTATTTAATCAAAATTAGTTGCATTATTACCAACGAGTAATAACGCTTTTATACTTTGTGATAAATATATTTAGCAGGTGTAGGGTGTGAAGTAATCGTCCTACACCTTCTCTCCCTAGCTTGAATCGACTTTTTATTTTTTTTGTCCTTAAATTGCTAAGCTTAATCTCGGATAGTATGACGTAAACTAGAACTTCTGCTTTAGAGCCCACTCAACACTTTAAATACAGGACTTAATATACGAACTTGATTCGCGCAATCTGCAGATCTAATTCAAAACAGCGCCCCAAATATGGCACTTTCTGCTGGTGCAATAAGAGCTGGCAAAGCCACTACTTAAAGGGTTAGCACGCTGGCAGAAGCGAAGGTAAGGAAGGCCAAACCTGCTAAACCACGTAAACCCGGAGAAAATACTTATGAATTTAGAGAATATGCTTATTAATGGTGAGTGGGTTGATGCCGCTTCCCATAACTCATTCGCTGTTTACAACCCAGCAAATGGCGCTATGGTTGGCAAGGCGCCAGCTGGCTCAGCCGACGATGCTGTTTTAGCTATCAACGCAGCCGACGCCGCATTTAACGAATGGGCAGAGACACCCGCCGCGAAGCGTGCAGCAATCCTTCGCAGAGCAGGAGACTTGCTTCTCTCGCGCGAAGAACACATTTCGCAGCTCATCACTTTAGAGGCAGGGAAACTCTTACGCGCTTCGCGAAAAGAAGTCAGTGCTGCCGCCGAATTCATTTATTGGTACGCTGAGGAGGGACGGCGGTCTTACGGCGAATGGATCCCCGATCCGCTTCCAGATAGACGCTTGCTAACGATCCGACAACCTGTAGGTGTCGTTGCAGTTATCACCCCTTGGAACTTTCCAGCGTATATGATAGCACGAACAGCTGCCGCGGCTTTAGCAGCAGGGTGTACGGTGATTGTTAAGCCGTCCAAACAAACCGCGCTCACTGGATTGGCAGTTGCACGTGCATTTGTTGACGCAGGTATCCCGCCTGGAGTCTTTAATCTCGTTACAGGAGATCCCAACGCGATTGGCAAAGCCTTTCTCGACGATGCCCGCATAAGGAAGATCTCATTTACGGGTTCTATCGAGATTGGCAAACAATTGATGAGCGGCGCGGCAAAGAGCGTCAAACAAGTGACGTTGGAGCTCGGCGGCAACGCGCCTTTTATTGTAATGAGCGATGCTGATTGTGAGAAAGCGATCGAAGGCTTAATGTCCGCCAAATTCGGAAATGCTGGCCAAATGTGTATAGCGCCTAATCGGGTCTTTGTGCATTCAAGCCTACTTGACACTTTTTTGGAGCGAGTGTCGCTTAAGGTCGCGCAGCTGAAAGTTGGCAGCGGCCTTGACCCTGGGACTGACGTAGGGCCACTTATCAATCGTTCTGCGGTCAAGAAGGTTGAAAGTCACGTCAATGACGCGATTGACAAAGGGGCGCGTGTTCTAGTTGGGGGTTATAGGCTTATTGAGGGGACGCTCGCGTCTGGTTCATTCTACGCGCCAACGGTATTAGCTGACGTCACGTCAGATATGCGCATTGCTACAAGAGGAAACTTTTGGGCCTGTTGCGCCTGTAATTGCTTTCGAAGATGATGATAAGGTAATCCAGCGCGCAAACAATACCCACTACGGATTAGCAGCTTACCTCTACACTCGTGATCTCAACAAGGCGATACAGATTGCAGAGAGACTTGAGTTTGGGTTAATTGGGATAAATGATACGCGCATTGCGACCGTAGAAGGCCCATTCGGAGGCTTTAAACAAAGTGGAATCGGCCGAGAAGGAGGGCCACGAAGGGTTGGCATCGTTTCTCGAGACAAAAGAAATTGTTTTTAGAGTCTAAGTTCACAATTTCGCCGCTCTTGCTATTTTAGCATAGCTTCTCTCCGCAAATAGCTGATCTCATTTCCTGTTATTGTAACAGTTAGATGGTTCAGCAGGAGGCTACTACTCGCGAAGGTTAAAAAAAGCAGGCACAACAACAGCTGACAAATCGTCTGCTAACCGACAATAGCTCGATTAAGGCGCTTGAAGTAGTTTGGTATATTTTTGCTAGCCTGCTAATCAATGTTTAGCGGCTAGATAAGACCCTAAAAAAGTAACAGGGGGCAGACGACCCCCTACATTTCCTAATCCGATGTCAGTTCAGCGAATCGGGCCAGGAGCTTAGCCGTGTCCTTGGTCGATTGGTGGAAGAACGTCGAGAGGGGGATCTCAACGGGACATGCATCCTCACACTGACCACAGTCCACGCAGTCGGCATCCATATGTGCCGCTCTCGTGTACTGCAGCTTCGGCGAGGGAGGGAGCCCTTCTTCAACCCAGCGCGGCTCACAGCTCTCGAGCTTGCAGTCATCGCACGTGCACACGGGACACGCCTTCCAGCAGCCGCCGCATTTTATGCATTTTGCGAACTGCTCGAGCCAGAACTCGTCGCGTTCCTCAGCGCTCTTAAAGTCGTGCGCCTGCCACTTGGCCCCAAGCTTAAGCATCGCCTTTTCGATGTTCTCCCGGATCTCAAGCCCCTTCGGAATCGGATCCTTCGTCGTTATTGCGCCTGCCTTCACCGCGCCCTCGAGCACTTTCGCCCCTTTCTCAGAGCAGACCTCGACAAACGTGGCCTTGCCCGCGTCAGGACCGATGACTCCCCAGTTCCCGAACGCAAGGTCCATCGTTCTCGGGATCTTCTCCTCACACCGGCGGCAGTTCGCCCTTCGGCCGTACCCCTGCTCTTCGAGATCGTCGACCTTGACCTCCTTGTGCTCGTGATCCTTCGTCTCGATGATGAAGTTGCCCTTGGAAATCTCCTCCTTGATGACGTCCATCGGATCGGTGTCGTAGAACTTCCAGATCATCTCCTGGGCCTGCACCGGCGGGAAGGTCCCCCCGCAGTTGAGGCCGATGCGGACGAGGTTGTCGGCGTTCAAATCGCCTTGTCGTATCTGTACTCCCATGGCGAGCGAGTCACACCCGACGCCAACGACGGCGAGCTTCATGTCCTTAGCGCCGTTGAGGTACTTGTGAAGCACGTTTGACTGGATGATGGGGGCACAGTGCAGCGACCCGGAAAGCTCAGTGATCTTCGCCGGATTAGAAATGAGCGTCGGCACGCCGTCATAGATGTCCGCACCGCGCTTCATTCCGAGCACGGCGTCGACGATTTTGTTCTCAAGCAGATACTTTAGCATCGCGGTAACGGCGCCGCCACACTCACCTTTCTCCTGAATCGCGCTGTCGGCCGCTTGCGCGTAAAACATATCTCCTACTTTTACCATGTTCTCCACCTCTGCGGGCTTTACTGTTATTTGTGGTTGAGTTGCCTCCGATTTCTCATCTGAAGCTGGAAGGTTAGCCTTCTCCATTTCTGACATCTTTTCAATGTCAGATTTCTTCTCTCTCTTCCAAAAAGGGCTCATAGATTTTTCTCCACCTCCCCCTAAGCGGCTTCAACAGCCGCCGCGCAAACCTTCAGCTCTGGCATCTTAGCAGCTGGATCGAGAGCAGTATTTGTCAGCATGTTCGCTGCTGCTTCTTTAAAGTGGAACGGCATAAAGAGTACCCCTTTTGGAACATCTTTTGTTATCTTGGCAAGTGTAGTAACCTCGCCGCGTCGCGTTCGCACCTTAACCGAGTCTCCCTTAGCTACGCCAAGTTCAGCTGCGTCTTCAGGGCTGATTTCAACATATCCCGTTGGGACTTCGTTGTTGAGCGTCGGCGACCGTCTCGTCATTGTTCCGGTGTGGTAGTGGAACAGTATACGGCCGGTAGTGAGGATGAACGGATAGTCACTGTCAGTTACTTCTGCAGGTGGCTTCCACTCCACTCCGACGAAGGTTCCCAGTCCATCTGGTGCTGTAAACTTCGCTGCGTGGAGTATCGGCGTTCCGGGATGTTCTTCGGTCGGACAGGGCCAAGACAGTGCTTCTGGCTTATCCAGGCGAGCGTAGGTCATTCCCGCGTATTGCGGCGTACATTGCCTAACTTCTTCGAATATCTGTTCGGCGCTCTCGTAGTTGAAACCAGGGATCCCTAACTTGTTCGCAAGGGCCATGGTGATTTCCCAGTCAGCCTTAGCTTCACCAGGTGGCTCAACTGCTTTTCTCACGCGTTGGACGCGTCTTTCGGTGCTTGTAAACGTGCCTTCTTTTTCAGCCCAACACGCGCCTGGTAGTACGACGTCTGCGAGTTCTGCGGTCTCAGTTAGGAAGATATCCTGAACTACTAGGAAATCGAGCTTCTTAAGACATTCAGCGACGTGGGTGATATCGGGGTCTGACAACATCGGGTTCTCTCCGACGATGTACATGTTCTTGACCTCGTCGCCAGCAGCTCCGAGTAACTCGGTGACAGTCAGACCGCCTGCAGCTGGCAAGTCTTTAACTCCCCAAAACTCCTCCATCTTTTGGCGTGCTGCATCAACGGCCACGGACTGGTATCCAGTGTAAACGACAGGAAGCGCCCCCATGTCGCACGCTCCTTGTACGTTGTTCTGCCCTCTTAGCGGGTTAACGCCCGTGCCGGGCCTACCGATGTTGCCCGTTAGCATCGCAAGGTTCGAAGTCGAAAGCACGTTGTCAGTGCCTGTTATATGCTGCGTGATACCCATTGAGTATATCAAAGCCGCAGCATCTGCGCTTGCATAATCCATGGCAATTTCCTTAACGAGCTCAGTAGGCACGTTTGTTATGTCTTGCGCATCTGCGTATTTTTTGACCACTTCTTTGAGCTCATCAAATCCCTTTGTGCGCCCAGCGATGAATTCTTTGTCCTCCTTTCCTGCGTCAAGGATCCAATACATCATCGAGTTCATAAGCGCGACATCAGTGCCGGGTTTAAATTGCACGTAGGTATCTGCGAGTTTTGCCGTCGTTGAGAGTCGTGGGTCAGCGACGATGATCTTCGCGCCTTTCTCTTTCGCTATGATAACACTCCTGCCGATAAGCGGGTGCTGCTCCATGGTATTCGAACCAATGATGAATATGCAGTCGGCCTGTCTAATGTCGGCAATGGAATTTGTCATCGCACCGGAACCGAACGAGCGCGCGAGCCCAGATACTGTCGGCCCGTGGCATAGCCGTGCGCAGTGATCAAGATAGTTCGTGTGGAAGCCCGCTCTCGCCAGCTTATTCATTAAGTAGTTCTCTTCGTTCGTTATCCTCGCTGAAGCCAGGAACGCAACCGAATTAGGCCCATACGTGTCCTGCGTTGCCTTGAACTTTGAAGCAACCAAGGCAAGGGCTTCGTCCCACGTAGACTCGACGAACTTGCCATCTTTTTTGATAAGAGGCACGGTGAGTCGATCTTCGCTGTGTACGAATTCAGCACACGCGTGTCCCTTCGGACAAAGTTTGCCTTCGCTTACAGGATGTCGTTTCCAAGTTTCAACACCTGCAATCTTTCCGTCTTGAACAACAAGGTTTAAACCACAACCGCAGCCGCAGTAGGGGCAAGTGGTTGGTACATAGTTGAAATTCATAGTCTCTCCCATCTCCTAGTCTTTTCAATTGAAATAGTCTATTTAGGAGATCTAACGCAACAGTGTATTATGCGAGGGTAGCTTAAATTGGAATGTTATTCTAAGATCATAACGAATTTATAATTCAAAAAAAAGAGAGGACGGGCTTTAGCCGTCAAGGTAGCCAGATCTTAAAAAGCCTACTAGCTGAACGTGTTTAGTTAACTACTGCTTTGTCAGCGATGATCTCTTCGTGCTTGTCAGCAATGAAGGAACGAGTACCGTAGATCTCTGCTACGGAATTGCTTGCTAGGGTCTACTCCGAGACGTTGAAGTCGCGATCTTTCCTCCTGTTTCAGGCGGTTAAACCGGGCGACTGTCACTCACTAAGGTCAACGTACCATTTCGTGAGCTGGTTCAACGAACCTTCCATGCCACGGTAATCCGTTAGAAGCTCATAGCCGAACGCTGTCAGCTTGGCCCCTCCCCCATCTTTGCCGCCTCGCGTCCTGTCAACAAGTTGACGACTGAGTCGTTTTTCAACGATAGTTATGCGCTCTAGAGCGTAGCGATAAGACATCCTTAGCTCGCGCGCTGCAGCGCTTATGGAACCAAGTCTATCAATTTCAGCAAGAAGCCGCATCGTGCCAAGGCCAAAAACGTATTCCTCATCTTCACCGACAAACCAAAGCTTGAATCGCGGTCTAATTCTCATACTACATTCTAATTCTCATGCTAGTAACATATAATAGTCCATGTGCACACTTAACAATAACGATGATATTCAAAACACGAACTCCGTTTGACGAGGCTTTAGATATATTCCTCAACGCCATCGTGCCTATCGAAGACACGGAGGTATCACCGATACGAAAGGCCAGAGGGAGGGTGCTTGCCCACCAGATTATAGCGCAGCGAGACGAACCTAACTATCGGCGGGCAGCTATGGACGGTTATGCGGTCGTTGCCGACGATACGTTGGGAGCAAGTGAGCGTTCTCCAGTTGCTCTCAAAATTGGTGATGATGTGAGACGTGGCGTTGTCTCTCGAGTTCATACAGGCTCCAAAGTGCCGGACCACGCAGACGCCGTTGTGATGGTAGAAGACGTCGAACGTCTTGACGACGTCGCTGAGATTAGAGCACAGGTGCATCCGTTCGAAAACGTTGGCCTCAAAGGCGAGGACGTGCATCGCGGTGAGCATATTTTTGCTGCCGGCCATCGCCTGCGGCCAGCGGACATCGGCCTGCTCGCTTCCCTCGAGGTCCCGGACGTGACCGTCTATAGGCAACCAAACGTCGCGATCATACCGACCGGAGAAGAACTCGTTGGAGATAAGCCCGCAGAAGGGGAGGTAGTCGAAACAAACGGTCTTATGAACGCGCTTCTCGTTGAACAGTGGGGTGCACGCTCCCGCTACCGAAATATCGTTCCCGACGTCCGTGAGCTTGTTGAAGCCGCGTTGTTGCGGGATACGGATGCCGACCTTATACTCACGACAGGCGGAACATCCGTTGGGATTCGGGACCTCGTTCCTGAGGCGGTGCAGAAGCTTGGGAAGGTTTTGGTACACGGCATCGCGATGAGTCCTGCAAAGCCCACGGCGCTCGGTTTTGTTGAGGATACGCCCATAGCCTGCCTTCCAGGGTTTCCGGTCGCATGTCTTGTCGCTTCATATGCGTTTGCAAAGCCGGCGATCAATCGACTCGCCCATGTCGAACGGGAATTCGAGCGGACAGTGACCGGCACGCTGACTGGCAAGCTAACCGGTAAACCTGGTTCACGAACGTATGCACGCGTAGCAATCCGGAATGAGCGCGTTAAACCCATAATGGTGTCAGGATCGGGAATACTGAGCTCGATGGCTAAAGCGGACGGATTCGTCATCATTCCTGAAAACGTCGAAGGGTACGATGAGGGCCAACGGGTAGAAGTTGTTCTATTTGACTGACCATCGGGTGCTTATGGATACACGTAAAGAGTTTAGAGAGCTGATAAGCGTCGAAAAGGCCCACGAGATCATCAGAACACTTGTGCTAGTTCGCAGAACTGAAAAGGTAGCGCTGCAGCTTGCTTTGGGGCGAACCCTCGCTGAAGACGTCACATCACGCGTGGACGTTCCGTCCTTCGATAGGGCAGCTATGGATGGATTCGCTCTGATCGCGCGTAATACCTATTCCGCTCGAGAAGACGCACCGGTGCGACTACCGCTCTTGGGCTCCATAGAAGCTGGCGTCTTACCTAAATTCGAGGTGCATTCCGGGCAGGCTGTCGAAATTGCCACTGGCGCAATGATGCCCAAGGGCGCCAACGCTGAAGTCATGGTCGAACACGTCGACGTCGAAGCAACGGGCATCGCGATAAAAAAGCCCGTTACCATCCATGAAAACGTAATATCGGCTGGCTCTGACGTGATGGCCGGAGAGCTTGTGCTGCGCCGCGGAGCAGTTCTCACTGAGAGAGAGATCGGAGCCTTGGCAACGATTGGCTGTCGCGAGGTAAATGTCTTCGAACCGCCACGGGCGGGCATCCTTACGACCGGCAATGAGATCGTGCCTCCTGGATCAGCGCTGACGCCCGGCAAGATCTATGACGTCAATACTTATTCAATTGGAGCGGCAGTCGAAGCGAGCGGTGGGAAACCACTTTACTACGGAATCGTCGGAGATGACATCGATCAGATTGAGCACGTAATAGCAGACGCACTTTACGAATGCGACATGGTGATCTCCTCCGGAAGCACGTCAGCGGGACAAGGTGACGTAGTGTACCGCATTGCCGAAAAAGGAAAGCTTCTCGCGCACGGCGTGAGCATCAAACCTGGAAAGCCACTTATCATCGCAGAGCTTGAAGGCAAACCGTTCTTCGGCGTACCGGGATACCCCGTCTCAGCGCTTATGGTCTACTATGTCTTCATAGATCCTTTCATAAGAGGGGGGGCAAAGCCATCACGCAAGGTACGTGCAAGACTCGGGATTGAGGTCCACTCAGAGCCACGACATCAGCTGATCCCTGTGAACCTCGTTCGCAGCTTAGCTTACCCTGTTTTAGCGAGCTCTGACGCGATAACCACGCTTCTCTCTGACGGATTTCTTGAAATCCCCGAGCATACAGAGATTCTTGATGAAAATACGGAAGTTGAGGTCACTCTTTTCGGAGAATTTGAGCTAACAGACCTAATGTTTATCGGGAGCCACGATCTAGGGGTAGACATCCTCTTTCAGATGATTGAAGACGTTGCTCCGCACGTAAAAGCCGTCAACGTCGGCTCTCAAGGAGGGCTTGTCGCTGTCCGTAAGGGTATTGCGGATATAGCAGGCACTCATCTCCTGAGCGCGTCTGGGGAGTACAACCTCCCGTTTATTAAAGAGTTCGGATTGCACGACGTTGCTCTTGTTAAAGGCTACTTGCGGCAACAGGGGATTATTACTCGAAAAGGAGAGATGGTCTCACTTGATGGCCTTGCAGAAACGCAATTCATAAACCGGAATGCAGGATCCGGAACTCGTGTGTTAACGGACACGTTGTTACATCAGATCGCAACAACGCGCGGGCTCGAGTTTGACGCATTGACCCAGTCTATTAAAGGCTATGACTATGAGGCGCGAACGCACAGTGCAGTAGCCTCTGCAGTGAAATTAGGGAAGGCTGACGCCGGCATAGGTATCAAGCCTGTCGCTGATTTGAACGGATTAGAGTTTTACCCACTCGCAGATGAAGAGTACGATTTTGTGATACCGCTAGACCGCTTAGAGGAGCTGCCGCTAACACGGTTTCTTCAAGCACTACGATCGCAGGAGTTCGCCTCACGTTTGCCATCAGGCATACAAACCTACGATAAGACGGGGCATATTGTTAGTATTGATTAACCGATCCGTAAGCAAAACTGCGATTATTTCACTTTTTTGCGGCTGCTGCACAAGACATTTGGAGCGCCTTTCAGTACGTTATCGTAAACGATGAAACTGACCTAGTCTTTTTGCAGTCAAAATGGGATCTGACCTATCTTAAACGATTTTAATAAACGTAACAGGGGGCAGAATGCCCTCAACGGTTTCCTTAACCCTGTCCCAGCGTGTGAACTCGAAAAGAGCATTAAGCGCGTAAAAAGCGTTCTCGAGACGAGATGCCTGGATCAGCAACGCACCAATAGTTCTGAATAAATGTCTGTACCCGCAATAAATTCAGCTTTAAGGCTTAATGCTCTTGTAACCCCCCAAGGGCTTCGCATGAATCACGGTTCCCACGTTGTGCCCTTCCAGCGCCTTAGTAACGTTACCGCTGACGAGGCCATCCACAATTCTGATTGCTTTTACGTTGACAGCAAATTGCAGCAGCTCCACGGCGGCGCGCTCGAGCACGAGGTCCTCAAGATCCATCTGGAGCAATTCTTCTGCCGTGATCTCAGGTATGAGCTCCGCATCGGGATGTATTCGAGGATCTTCGGCGTAGAGCCCAGTCACATCTTTAACGAGAATGCAGTTCTTCGCGCCAAGCACGTCGGCCATGAGAAGTGCGCCCGTGTCGGTCCGATGGGGGGGAATCCTCCCAATCCTTGGAGGATGCTCGTACAGCCCATAGGGCGGCGTGCCGTGAATGACCGGTAGCACACCTAAATGGAATAGCATCGGCAAGTCCAAGAGGTCTTCGCGTTTAATGCGGACGCCGTTGTATTTTGAAAACAAGATGGCGAGCATAATAGCGTTCTGTTCGCTCACCTTGCCGGCAAGCTCGGCGAGGAGTCCCGTTGGCATCCCAAGATCAACGCCCAGGTCAAGCACGTGGCGCACGCGCGCCCCACCCCCCGTGACGACCAGTAGCTGATCTTTGCGAGAGGCCTCGCCGATTTCATCGACGAGCGGAAGGACGACCTCCTTCCCATAGTCGATCGTTCCGTGTCCGCCAAGCTTAATCACGTTGAGCTCAGGCAGCATACGCACTGATTCGCCCTTCTCAAGCCCCTCTAAGAACGCCCGTCGTACGAGGGTTTCGTCCCGCATACCTGATTCCAATCCGAGTCTTCGTGGCATGTGCAATCCTTCGACAGCTTCTTATAGCTGCAGATGCATAACTGTTATTGTTAACAGTTGGTATACCAAGTGTTTATGCGAATGAGGGGAAAAAATGAAGATATATGTGAGAGAGCGAGTGAAGGTCGGAAAGGGCGTGAAACAGCCCCGTTTTAGGGTTGTTGCCGTAACGGGCACAGAGCTGCACATTCGTGCAGTCCATCTGAGGAAGACGGAACTCGAACAGATCGCAGGGGACGTTGGGGCTGATGTTGTCTACTTGGAGCCAGTGCCCGATGAGTTGAAAAAGCAAGGAGAAGGGTCCTAGTCATTCCGAATCACGAGAGTGGCTTCTTTTAAGACGCGTTATGGGCGCCGGACTCGAATACACTGCAGCCGCGGCGATTTCCGTGTCAGAGGTCCATCCGGATCTTTTTTCACGCAAAACTGTAACGTAGCCTTTTTGCAGCCCCTTTAGAGCCGCTCCGTGATTATGGCCCTTGCAAAGCATGGTCGATCTAGACCTCCATATCGTGCTTGACGCCGCCTTGCGGATACTACTCATCATCGACAACAGTATTTCCGTGCGTTTTTCTAAAGACGCGATACACATCAAGCTGCCTACGACACGCCGACTCGCTGATTTTTTGGAGGTGCCGCACTATTACGTGCTCCCGATCTTGGGCATGATGGAAATGGACGAACTGATAACGCGAGCTGAACGCGTTGGTATTCATACTACAAACAAGGGTAGCAAGATCTTCGTCGCCCTCATGCACGAGCGCTACAAGAATGAGGCCGAGGCGTTGCTCGGGCCGACCATATTCGAAGAGATACGGCGGCGCACTGACCAGCCGTGAACACGGCTGGAGCGATGGTATGAAAGCTATTTCCGACTAACTTAAAGCTAGCTCGCAAGCGCTAGTTACGAGGATACGGATAACTAAAAAGAAGAGACGTTATGTAAACACCTCTTTCGTTCTACTGTTGTTTAACGGATGTAACTATAGTACTTTTTTCGCCCTTTCTCCGTTATAATAAGACTGTTATGCATGTTCTCGAAAACATCGGGGTGCGCAGCAACGCAGGTCTTTTGGTGTTCTTTCATTGTATGTCCCAGCGTGCAAACTCGAGAAGAGCATTAAGCGCGTGTAAGATGATCTGAGTCACGTCAAACCGTCACAGTTTCTCGTTCAATCCCATTAGCAGTGGTGTCTTCATCGCTCAAGTCGACTGAAGAGATGGAGGGACTAGACCTCGCCCAAAAAGAAGACGTTGCAACATATCGCCTTGAGTTTAAGGAGGGGGTCTAGTCTATACCAGTTGGTATCTCAGCTGTTTATAATTTTCGCTTTCTTTCAGTGCTTTCTATTCCCACGCTTTGGCTCAAGTCTTAAAAATACGCCTGCCCAGTATTTCATATAGATGTCATACACGTTCTCAGGCAACGGGCTCCGCCTCACTGAGACGGTGAGTTTAGCTTATTTTGACGTTGTCCGACAGTTCAGCACGAGTTTCTGTAGCTATTCTCGCTGTCGACAAAGTTTTGTTAGTCATCTATAGTCCGTCTAATTGGAAAAAGAACGATGGAACCGGCCGGATTCGGACCGGCGACCATCGCCATGCAAGGCGATATTGACTCTGCAATTTACATTGCAGTCGTTCTTGTGCTAATCTCATTTGCAGTAATCGTTACCGTTAGATGGGTCAGTCGAAGGGAAGCGAGTGCTCATACACAGATGTAAAAACAGCATTCTCGACTACATCCGCTGAGAACAATCAAAAAAACCGGCTTGTTGCCGACAATCAGCTCGATTCGAGCCTAAAGGAATCTTGTTATTTTTCTATTGCAGCGTCGCTAATTAATTTCCAGGCTATATTAGACCCTGCAAAAAACGTCAAAAAAAGGTAACAGGGGGCAGAAGACCCCCTACATTTCCTAATCCGATGTCAGTTCAGCGAATCGGGCCAGGAGCTTAGCTGTGTCCTTGGTCGATTGGTGGAAGAACGTCGAGAGGGGGATCTCAACAGGACATGCATCCTCACACTGACCACAGTCCACGCAGTCGGCATCCATATGTGCCGCTCTCGTGTACTGCAGCTTCGGCGAGGGAGGGAGCCCTTCTTCAACCCAGCGCGGCTCACAGCTCTCGAGCTTGCAGTCATCGCACGTGCACACGGGACACGCCTTCCAGCAGCCGCCGCATTTTATGCATTTTGCGAACTGCTCGAGCCAGAACTCGTCGCGTTCCTCAGCGCTCTTAAAGTCGTGCGCCTGCCACTTGGCCCCAAGCTTAAGCATCGCCTTTTCGATGTTCTCCCGGATCTCAAGCCCCTTCGGAATCGGATCCTTCGTCGTTATTGCGCCTGCCTTCACCGCGCCCTCGAGCACTTTCGCCCCTTTCTCAGAGCAGACCTCGACAAACGTGGCCTTGCCCGCGTCAGGACCGATGACTCCCCAGTTCCCGAACGCAAGGTCCATCGTTCTCGGGATCTTCTCCTCACACCGGCGGCAGTTCGCCCTTCGGCCGTACCCCTGCTCTTCGAGATCGTCGACCTTGACCTCCTTGTGCTCGTGATCCTTCGTCTCGATGATGAAGTTGCCCTTGGAAATCTCCTCCTTGATGACGTCCATCGGATCGGTGTCGTAGAACTTCCAGATCATCTCCTGGGCCTGCACCGGCGGGAAGGTCCCCCCGCAGTTGAGGCCGATGCGGACGAGGTTGTCGGCGTTCAAATCGCCTTGTCGTATCTGTACTCCCATGGCGAGCGAGTCACACCCGACGCCAACGACGGCGAGCTTCATGTCCTTAGCGCCGTTGAGGTACTTGTGAAGTACGTTTGACTGGATGATGGGGGCACAGTGCAGCGACCCGGAAAGCTCAGTGATCTTCGCCGGATTAGAAATGAGCGTCGGCACGCCGTCATAGATGTCCGCACCGCGCTTCATTCCGAGCACGGCGTCGACGATCTTGTTCTCAAGCAGATACTTTAGCATCGCGGTAACGGCGCCGCCACACTCACCTTTCTCCTGAATCGCGCTGTCGGCCGCTTGCGCGTAAAACATATCTCCTACTTTTACCATGTTCTGCACCTCCTTACGCCTTCTCAAGCGCCGCTTTCTCCAGAGCCACTGCGCAGTACTTCAGCTCTGGCATCTTTGACATCGGGTCCAGTGCCGTATTCGTAAGCACGTTCGCCGGACCTTCACTGAAGTGGAAGCTCATATTAAGCACGCCTTTAGGCATATCGCTCGTAACGCGTGCCAGCGTTTCACACTCACCGCGGCGACTTCGAAGCTTTACCCGGTCGTGACTTTGTATGCCAAGCTCCTTTGCATCTTCAACACTGATCTCAACGTATCCCGTTGGGACTTCAGCGTCGAGCGTTGGCGATCGTCTCGTCATAGTTCCGGTGTGGTAATGGAACAAGATCCGGCCCGTCATAAGTTCAAACGGGTACTCGGCATCTGGCAGCTCCGCAGGTAGTCTGTCTTCAATGCCATAGAAGGCCCCTAGCCCGTCGGGCAACGCGAATTTCTCTTTGTGGAGAATTGGCGTTCCGGGATGCTCTACTGTTGGACACGGCCATATGAGAGCTTCAGGTTTCTCGAGTCGCTCATATGTCATCCCCGCGTACTGAGGCGTCACCTTTCGCATGTCGTCAAAAACGTCTTGGGCACTTGTGAACTCAAAGCCGCTTAAGCCGAGTTTGTCAGCGAGAAGCGTAAAGATTTCCCAGTCAGGTTTGGCTTCACCTGGTGGACTAACCGCCGTTCGTATGCGCTGCACTCGGCGTTCACCACTGGTAAACGTGCCGTCCTTTTCGGCAAAGCACGCGCCGGGGAGTACAGACATCGGCGTATGGTGTCGTTTCTGTTGGAAAGATATCCAGCACCACAAGAAAATCGAGCTTCTCAAGTTGCCTGCGGACGTGGTTGGAATCTGGGAATGACATCACCGGGTTTTCACCCATGATGACCATCGCCTTTATCTCATCACCGCATGCGTCTATTTGCTCGGTCAGGGTCAACCCATATTCACCAGGAAGGTCCGTAACGCCCCACGCCTTCTCCATCTTCTCGCGATTTGCAGCGACTTCGCATTTCTGATAGCCGGAATACACGTTCGGATAGGCCCCCATGTCGCAGGCGCCCTGGACGTTGTTTTGACCTCTAAGCGGATTGACGCCAACGCCCGGCCTTCCGATGTTACCAGTTAACATCGCAAGATTCCCGAGCGACATAACGTTATGCGTCCCAGTTGTTTGCTCGGTAATGCCGAGGCAGTAGATAATCACTGCATTTTTAGCGGTCGCGTATTTCCGCGCTACTTCTTTTACAAGCTCAGTAGGCACTCCTGTTCTAGCTTCTACGTCTGCGTACTTCTGTACGGTCGTCTTAAGGTCCTCGAATCCCTTCGTCCGATTTGCGATGAAGTCCTTATCATGCAAGTCCTCCGCAATAATCCAATACATCATTGAATTAAGCAAGGCAATTTGAGATGAAGGCTTGTAGCGCACGTATGTATCCGCCTGCTTCGCCGTCGTCGAGAACCGTGGATCGCAGACGATTAAGTGCGCCCCCTTTTCTTTGGCCTGGATGATCCTTCGCCCGGCGAGCGGGTGCGCTTCCAACGCGTTAGAGCCGATCATGAAAACAACATCGGCGTTTAAAGCGTCTGCAAATCCGTTTGTTGCCGCGCCCGAACCAAAGGATAACGAAAGCCCGGCAACGGATGGACCGTGACAAATGCGCGCGCAATTATCGACGTAGTTGGTGCCGAATCCGACCCGAGCGAGTTTTTGCATAATGTAACATTCTTCGTTCGGAGTTCTGCACGACACTTGAAACGCGACCGAGTTCCGGCCGTTTGCTTTATGAATTTCCTTTAATCGCGAAGCGACTAGATCGAGCGCTTCGTCCCAATTAGCCTTAACAAGCTTGCCATCTTTTTTGATCAAGGGAGTCGTGAGCCTATCCTCATTTTGAACGAATTCCCAACATGAGAGGCCTTTTGGACAGAGCTTCCCCTCATTCACGGGAGTTCTCTTCCATGGCTCGACCCCGACGAGCTTGTCGTCCTTAACCACCAGGTTAAGTCCGCAGCCGACCCCACAGTAGGGACACGTTGTCGGTACGTATTGTATATCCATGCGATTTCCTCCAGAGTAAATCTGCTTCAACCTAAACTGCAGCAACCGAAGCTAAGAGCAGATTGCTGAGTGGTTTGCTCCAAATTATAAATTCGTTATGATTCTAGAATAACATGGGATAAATACTTTGTCTGCTCAAACATTTATCAACGTGACTGGCATACTATATCGCAAAGTCTTAAAAAATTGTCTGAGTAACAGAAATGGACTATTCAAGATCGCAGGCAAAGTCGATAAGAACGATGTCGGGGCACCGAAAGCGGTGTATCCGTCCGTTGACTGCATCGATGCACATAAATCAAGAATGAGCGGAGCGAAATTGAATTACTGTAAAAAAATAGAGGTATTTAAAACCATGAATGTAGAAGACGCAAAAAAGATCATTTCTAGCGCAATAGACAGCGAAGTAGAGGCATATACATATTATACCAGCGTCTCTGACAGGGCGACAGATCCAACGTTAAAGAAACTCTTTGGAGAACTTGCGGGCGAAGAGAAGAAACACAGGGAGTTCCTCCAAGCATTCCTTACGAAGGACACCGCCGATCTCAAGTTCTCGGGAACGCACAACTACAAGGTCGTTGACGCTTTGCCAACTCCTAAGCTAACTAATGATTTAACACCAATCGAAGGCCTTGTCCTAGCGATCAAGAAAGAACTTGAGGCAATGCAGATGTACACCCAGCTTGCCACGCTTTCCACTGATGTCGAACAAGAGCTCCTTTTCTCCCAGCTCGCAAATATGGAGAGGTCCCACAAGGCCCGGCTCGAGGATATCTACACGAATATGGCCTTCGCCGAAGTCTGGTAGGCAGAAAGAATGTTTATTACCGGCTCCAAGGCCGGTTTCTTTTTCATCCTTTAGCTTGACCCTGAACGAACCATTACGCACAATAAAGTGTGGTAACGAATTCAACTTACCACGGTTCTCAATAAATGACAAGGACTGCAGCGACTATTCATAATAGCTTGTCCCTGAGCAGGTTACGCACGTGCCATCCTTAAGCAAGTAATCTGGCACTACCTCACTACAAACAGTACACGTCACGGATTCCCATGACCCCTTCAAAGGCACCTTTACCCTCACCGACTCCCACGATAAGATACGTCGACCTCCTCGCAGAATGTCGTCGTAGATCCCGTCCTTATCGGTCACTCGTTTGAAAGCAGGATCATTCGTAAACCATTGGTTAAGGATCGGATAACTTTTGATTTTGGCTGCATCAACATAAACTCGTATCCCCTCAGCTTCTTTCTCTGAAGAGGGCCTGTTCAGCGTAATCGAAAAGCGTCCCGATTCGATTAGTCGTAGCCGATGATTGCCTACCGTGGCATGCGTGACAACTTGCAACGCATCTGGGGCGCACTTCGACGTTTCGGCCACCGCGTGAAGTTTTTCGTTTGACGTAGCCCCCAGCTTCTCGAGTGCTAGATCGACCATAAATACCCCGATGAGCAAGCCAGGTGCAGCCCAACCATGGAATGATACAGTTTGCCGTATGTACTGGCGAATTCTCTCTTCTGTGCCATTTCGTCCCATCAACGCTTCAAGTTCATTGAGTGTCATGCTCATGTTTAGTTCCGCCTGAATAGCGAATAGTGATATGCTCCATTCATTATAACGATACTTTTATATTTTACGTTCTACAGAAGCTATAACGTAACGATATTATAATAAAGTAATATCGCTAAGCAGAGGCATAATTCGCATGGCGTTGAATGGCTTAGCTTCAAGGTTAATCGAAGATAAAGCTGCGCACTCTGCCGTTAGGTTGGCTACAATCCGAACGAAGCCAAGCAATGCGAATTGAGGTGCTAAATGAGCTCTGAAGCAAACGTAATAACCAAAACTGGCGATAAACTAACGTGCACGGACGTGACGTGCCCCGTGTGTGGTATAGCCTGTGACGATATTGAAGTCGAGCTTGACGACGTATCCGTCGTTACGCGAAATGCCTGCATTATGGGTGATGCGAAGTTCAAGGAGCTTCGAAGCAGTCACCGAATTACCAAGCCTCTAATTGATGGAAAAGAGGCCCCGTGGAGTGAGGCTATCGACAAAGCAGCTGAGTTTCTCGTAAATGCGAAAAGACCGTTCTTTTTCGTGGGAAGCGAAACGACCACAGAGGCTATGGCAGTAGGCATCGAGATCGCTGAGATGTTAGGTGGACTGGTTGATGGTAACGCGACGATCTGCCACGGGCCGACAGTAATGGCCATGCAAGACGTGGGGCAATCCGGATGCACACTCGGTGAAACCCGAAACAGAGCGGATCTCGATATCTACTGGGGTGCCAACCCAGAAGACTCCCACCCGAGGCACTTAAGCCGCCATTCGATATTCGTGCGCGGTTTCTTCGCAGAACAGGGTCGCTACGGGAGAAAGGTCGTCGTCGTCGACCCGAGACGCTCGACCACAGCTGAGCACGCGGACCTTCACCTCCAGCTCAAGCCAGGCACCGATTTCGAGGTGCTCAGCGCGATTATGACGATTCTCAACGGATTTGAGCCGCACGAATCCTTTACAGAAATAACCGGTATCAGCCGTGAAGATATACACAAAGCGGCAGAAATGGTAAAAGAGGCACGCTTTGGAGTGATATGGGTCGGTTTAGGCATCGCAAGCACCCGCGGCAAACACTACAACGCATCAATGGCGATGCGGTTGACGCAGCTCGGTAACAAAACTGGCAAGTTCGTGATCCTGGCAAACAGAGGGCATTGCAACGTCACAGGGTTCAATCAAATCCTTAATTGGTCACATGGATTTCCATACGCCGTCGACTTCTCGACCGGGGCGCCACGTTATCAGCCGGGCGAGTACTCGTGTGTTGATGCACTTCGGCGGGGCGAAGTCGACGCGTTGTTCTGCATGTGCGCCGATCTGGCGGCTCATTTACCGAAAATAGCTGTCGAGAGGATGTGCGAGATCCCCGTAGTCTCCATAGAAACTGCGGAGGGACCACAAGCATTCATTAGCGACGTCGTGCTACCAGGTGTTTTAGACGCTATGGAGTGTGAGGGCACTTTCTATCGGATGGACAACGTGCCGATCTACGCTCGAAGCTTCTGCGATCCGCCATTTGACTTCACGAAGTCAAATGAAGACACGTGTACACAGTTGCGTGACGCCATTATACAGAAACTGGAAGCGCGAGAAAAGGCAAAGGAAGAAGAGACGCAGGCGATGCCTCAGACGACTCCACTCACTAACGAAGAGTTTGGACAACGTTTAGATAAGCTCGTTTCCAGAGCCGTTTAATGATGCAGGAGGAGAGTGGATTGGATATAATTCTAAATACCGGCAGCACCGCATTTCAGGGCGCCGTCATCAAAGGCGGGCGCAAATTCACTGACGAATATACGCACGAAGCGGCGTATTGCGATATTAACCCTGAAGACTTTGAGGAATTAGGCAAACCGTGGGTTGTAAAAGTCACCAACGAGTACGGCGACAGCGTTATCCTGAGGGCAAAAAAGACCGACAGGCAACAAAAAGGAGAAATCTGGATCCCCCGTGGTCCGTGGGCGAACATCGTCGTAACCCCGGTAACGGAATCAACAGGCAGTCCTCGATACAAGAACTTGGTCGTTCAAATTGAAAAAGGGAGTGGCCCCGTGCTTGGACCTCAAGAGCTCATGAAAAAGTCACTATACCAAACGGGCAAGACCAAAGTGGGAGGCGAATCGCAAATGGACCGCTTAACGCTGACACCAAAAGACGACGTCGACTACCTTGTACTTGAAACGCCAGTTATAGCACCTGATGCAGTTTGCGGCAAAACCCTTGAAGAAATTGCTCAGTTGCCAGTTCTCGAAGGAAACACCACGTGGCCGCTCGGGCGGTTTTTCACCGTCACCGGAAAAGTAGCAGACTCGGCAGAGGACCAAGGGATTATTGTAGCAGGCGACGTTCCTCGTGTCAAGTACATCGGCGCATTCATGACAGCCGGAGCTGTGCTTTGCAAAGGCGACGTTGATATGTACTGTGGCGCCTGGATGAAGGGCGGAAGAATTCGGGTAAAAGGAGATGCTGATGCCTTTTGCGCCATCCAGATGGAGGGCGGCGATATCCTCTTTGAAGGGAACGTATTTGACTACTGTGGCGCCTCCTACCGCGGTGACTGGCGCGGCATGAAAGGTGGTAAGATCGTTATTAACGGGAATGCAGGCCAAAGCGTCGGAGAGTACATGATGGGCGGCACGATCACCGTCAAAGGCGACGTCGGCATCAATGCTGGAATTCACATGGGCAAGGGCATTGGACGGAAAGACCCCCCTCCAACCATCATCATTCACGGTAATTCGCCGGGACGCGTTGGCGCGATGATGAACCGTGGATACATCTACGTGTTCGGAAAAATCGGAGCCATGATGCCTGGTTTCTCACCTAATGGGACCGAAGAGCTTGAAATCGACGGAGTAAAAGCAACTTTTCAAGTCCTAAACGGCGACCACGGTGAAAACGGAGAAGGCAAGCTGTTTGTAAAAATGTAGTCAAGGAACGCCCGCACAAACACCGCGGGCGGCCTGCATTACGCCAACTCGGGACATCAATCATACGAATGGACATACGAACTGCCATGCACCTCAATTCAATAATGAAGGAAGGATAGAGCTTTCAGTGGCGGTCTCGTATGACGACTTGTTGGACAAGCTTGGAGAATTATCAGCCGACTTCGCTGACCTCGACTACTTGGTAAGACTTCTAAAGCGCGAACAATATGAAGTTGCCGGGCTAGATACCGTGCTGCACGAATTGAGCGGTTTCATCAAAATAATAGGAGATAAACTTATTCTGCTAAAAACCGAACTTCCTGAATAGTAGCGGACGTCATCTGACCTCTTTTATGCTATGCACGCCGCTGCAAGAGCTGTAGGCCAAGCGTTTTTTTTGCTTAGGAAGCTGAGTAGAGTTACCGTTAACACGATTTCTCCAAGCACTACGATCGCAGGAGTTCGCCTCACGCTTGCTATCGGGCATACAGACCTACTATAAGACGGGGCATATTGTCAAGATTGACTAACCGATCCGTTTGCTCAACTGCGATTATTTCACTTTTTTGCAGCTGCTGCACAAGACATTTGGAGCGCCTTTAGTACAGTTATGGTAAACGATGAAACTGACCTGCTGCTACCGCATTGGTAAGATTGACGACATCAAAGCAGTTGAGCCGTTGAGATGGGCACACACGATAATTGTGATTGTGTTCGTATGGCGCTGCTGAGGCTCTGAAACGAATCTCGTCGCATTCTTAAGCGAGCCGCACTTAGCGATCATTTTTTTCATGTATTCTTTTTTCAAACAGCTTGGCACGGAAGCCAAACCTCATGGCGTCGATTTTTATATATATCCGACTGACTTAGTTGAACGGCAAGCACTGTTTGACGTGCTTAAGGATTTAGTTGTTTAATATCGAACGAAAGGGTGATTATGTGAAGTGCGGACAGTGTGACAAAAAAATCATCAGTGAATGCAACTGCTCATGGCCGGGGACTAAACACTTGTGGATATGCGAAACGTGCGGCGTAGTGCGTGAGCTTGAGCTATCTGATAAGCCCGAAACCATAGCAGACAAAAAGCTCCATGCTCAGCTTTTCGGCGACAACGTGTAAGCAGTAGCTTCTAAGCTGTGATCAGGCCTTGCGACTAAGAATTCGACATTCTTCTCTGGGGTGGCGCTAGAAACGAAATAAGTGTCATTCGTACCGTTGGTATCTTAGTCACTATTTGACCGGGCAGGAAAACCTGCGATGAACCCAGCCCGGTCGAGGTTTTTTTTTGCTTTTGCTAAGGGTTTCAGACTACTCCATCTCAGAACCCAAAATAGCATACGGGATACTGGCATTCTTTACAGTCCGCGCAGAAACCTCCCTCACCCAGAGGTGCGATGTCCTCTTTTTTGATCTCCAAACCTGCGAAAATTCGGGGCAGGAAAACATCGATGCTGGTAGTGGGGAAGTGCATGGAGGCTCCCGGTACACCCATCAGCATGGTACATGCCCAGATAAGCCATTGTCAGCATATTGCCCGGCTGCACGGGCACGCCCTGTGTCACCAGTCTTGCACTGCTGCTTCGGATGGCAGTGGGCGTCAGATCGTCGGGATCTACGGACATGCCGCCGGTGATTAGTATCAGCTCCGCACCTTGGTTTGCGTAATTTCTGATGGCGGCGGACAGCATATCCAAATCGTCGGGGCATTTTGTGACGCCCAGAATCTCCGCTCCATACCCCTCTAGCTTCGAACGCATGACGGGCTCGAAACTGTCCTTTATACGCCCGTAATAGACCTCGCTGCCGGTGATGATCACGGCGCTTTTCAGAGGCTTGAAAGGCTTAACAGAAAATACGGGGAAGTTTTCTTCCGCGATTCTAACGGCCTTTTCAACATTTTCGCGTTTTGTGACCAGAGGTACTATCCTGGCGCCTGACAGCTTCTCACCCGCCCGGACACGGGTGAAGCCAGGGCGGCAGGCCACGGTATAGTGCTCCACGGAATTTATCTTTATCAGCGCCTCGCTGTTTACGAAGAATAGACCGTCTCGGTCTGCGGTTATGTGCATTTTGCCCTCGGAGGGGCCAGAATAACTAAGGCCCTCACCGCATATGGCTTCGGTTATCGCTCGGGCCGCGTCGTCTTCGTGAACCTCGTCCGCCTCCGCCTCCCAGACAAAAACGTGAGACTTGCCGATGTCCAGCAGCGCGGGGATATCCTCTTCGGCAATCACATGGCCGCGCCTGAACTTCACCCCCGTGAAGCCGCTTTCCAAGATTGTGGTCATGTCATGGCACAGTATTTGGCCCACGGCTTCTTCAACAGGTATCCTTTTCATATCTAAAATTCTCCTTATCGCTCACGTTTACTGACCCTGTCTTTTTTAGTTGCCCCTTTAGCATTGAATCAAATGTTCATCACCTGATATCAATCGATCTCAAGAGAGAGAAAGACCTCTCAATCAAGAACGCGCATTTATTATATTGATATATTTATATAAAATTTATTAAATAATTGTAAAAAGAGCTTATTTTTTACTTAAGACGAGTCAGCGCCGTTGGAAGCCTCAACGATCGTAGGTTGGTTTTTTAAAAAGTGGCATGGTTTTGTTACCATTTTGTTACCATTTTGTTACACTTTTTTTCCGTTCGCCAACACCTAGCATCTTATAGACAATGTTCTCTAGAAATCTAGCAGCTGCGCGTGCATTCCCCCCTTATTAACGATCCTGATTGATCTCGGGCACAGCCACTTATTGTCAGATTGTCCTAAAACCTATATAGGCGCTTGATGAATATGGTGGAGGAGACTTCTTATGATAACCAAGCAGGACGTCATAGATGTGGTGAGCAAATATGATAAAAAGAATATCACAATCGGCGTGCTCGGCTCGCATTCCGCACTAGATGTCTGTGACGGTGCCCGCGATGAAGGGATTCCCAACCTCGTCGTATGCCAAAAAGGCCGTGATAGACTTTACACGAACTATTTTAAGAATCGGACCGTGAACGGACTGCAGAAAGGTTTCGTTGATGAGACTCTTGTACTTAACAAGTTTGATGAGATCCTCGCTGACGGAGTGCAGCAACAACTCATTAAAAAAAATACGCTATTTATCCCCAATCGGTCTTTTGTAGTCTACAACGGCGTGCGGCGGGTCGAGAATGAGTTTAAGTTGCCACTCGTCGGCACGCGCGACATGTTGAAAATCGAAGACCGGGAGACGGAAGAAGAAAATTATTACTGGGTCAGTCAACAAGCGGGCATTCCAATCCCGAAACACTATGCGAGCAAAGACGATATAGACACGCTCGTCATGGTAAAGCTCCACCACAAGTACATGACGCTCGAGCGCGGGTTCTTCACGGCCGCGTCCCCCGAGGAGTTCGACGCAAAGGTCGAGCGCCTCCTTAAGCGCGAGATTATTACAACCGAAGCCCTCAAAGACGCCCGCATTGAACAGTATATCATAGGGCCGGTGTTCAACTTTAACTTCTTTTATTCCCCCATCGACGACGAGATTGAGCTTTTGGGGATTGACTTCAGATTCGAAAGCAACCTCGACGGATTGGTGCGCATTCCCGCTGAGCAGCAGTTAGAGCTGCCCGCACAGGTACCGTGACCCACTTATGACGATCGTTGGCCACGCTAACGCGTCGCTCAGAGAGTCCTTGCTCGAAAGAGTGTACCGTATGGCTGAGCAATTTGTAGCGTTCTCGAAGCGACACTACAGTGCCCCTATCATCGGGCCATTCTGCTTGCAGACCATCGTTGATCAAAACATGGACTTTTACGTGTATGACATCGCGACGCGGATCGGCGGAGGCACAAACGTCCATACGAACGTCGGTGCTTCGTATGGAAATTCCCTGTTTGGAACAAGGATGAGTTCAGGACGGCGTCTCGCGCTTGAGGTCAAGCGCGCAATCGCTCTTAACGAAGTAGAGAAGATCATAACATAGCATGAAACGCACTAAATCAAAACAAAAGGCGGACTGGGACGTTATAATCATAGGAGCGGGGCCTGCTGGCATGTGCGCAGCAAACGAGCTCGCAAACCATGACATTGACGTGTTGATCGTCGATCGCGGGCACGACATAAAAGAGCGCCGATGCCCTATGGAAGATACAGGAAAATGCGCGGAGTGTAAACAGTGCGACATCATGTGCGGCGTTGGCGGCGCCGGTACGTTCTCTGACGGCACCCTTAATCTCCGGCCTGATATCGGGGGTGACCTTGCAGCAATCACGGACGATGACGCGTTTGCGTGGGAACTGGTGAATTATGTTGACAGCCTGTTCCTCAAGTACGGCGCCCCCGAGAAACTCTTTAACGCCGAGGGCGTTCAAGTTGAAAGACTCAAGCGGAGTGCGGCTTCAGTAGGCGTGCATTTTATAGAGATCTCCCAACGCCACATGGGCTCTGATAACGCGCCCCGCATTATCGAGAACTTTGAAAATGATCTAAGGTCTCGCGGGATAACCTTTCGCCTAAATGCTCAGGTGCACGACCTGCTTATCGACGATAACACATGTAAGGGAGTACTGCTCGAACACGGCGAGAAGCTTTTCTCGCGATTTACGCTCCTTTGTCCGGGAAGGATTGGCGGGGAATGGGTAAATACCCTCGTTAAGCGCCACGGTATCGGTGCCAAGCACGGGGCGATAGATATCGGCGTTCGCGTCGAGGTCCCGGCGATAATAATGGACCCGATAACGAACATAAACCACGATCCGAAATTTCACATTCGCACAAAGCGGTACGACGATTTCATAAGAACCTTTTGCACAAACGAGCACGGGTTTGTCGTCAAAGAGCGATACGAAGGGTTCATCGGCACAAATGGGCATTCCCTCAAGAGTCGACGTTCCGAGAACACGAATTTTGCTTTCTTGGTACGCACCGAACTTACCGAACCACTCGAGGATACGACAAGATACGGCAAATCGGTCTCGAAACTAGCGACGACTATAGGGGGCGGCAACCCGATTCTACAAAGAATGGGGGATTTACGTCGAGGACAGCGTTCGACGTGGAGCCGCATTCGGAGAAACCCGGTAAAAAACACCCTTGAGGATGTCACCCCAGGTGATATTTCCATGGCAATGCCGCACAGGATCGTCATGAACATTATCGAAGGACTCGAAAAGCTAAACGAAGTCATACCAGGCGTTGCTTCAGACTCAACCCTGCTCTACGCTCCCGAAGTGAAGTTTTACGCGATGGAGCTGACGGTGTCGAAAGAATTGGCGACGAGCATTAAGGGGCTCTACGCAGCAGGAGACGGGACGGGACTTTCTCGTGACATAATCAACGCATCGGCGACTGGAGTTATCGCCGGCAGAGGGATTCTCAAAGAGCTAGCGAGTCAGTCCTAGACAGCGAAGCGTCGCTATTGCCGTTGCTTTTTTTGTCGACTACCCATCGACCGCTGCAAACGCGTGCTCTTTTATATTGGTGAACGCAATACTGTCCCATCTACTCCGGGGGGGGAGCGCGTGAACCGAGCACAAGAACTTATAGAAAACTATGATCTGAATGACCTAACGCTCGCAACTTTGTGCTCCCACACGAGCCTGCAGATTTTCCACGGCGCCCGCGCAGAGGGCTTTAAAACGCTCGGCCTCGCCGTCGGCCACATACCGAAATATTATGACGCATACCCCAAGGCCAAACCCGACGACTTTTTAGTTGTTAGCAGCCATCTGGATGTGCTTAAGCACGCTAACGACTTGCGTGAACGGAACGTGATTCTAATCCCTCACGGATCCCTCGTTGAGTACCTCGGCGCTGACAATTTTTTAGATCTGAACGTGCCCACCTTTGGGAATCGTCGCGTGCTTCAATGGGAGTCAGACCGCGCTAAAAGCCGACAATGGCTAGAGGGGGCAGGGGTTATCATGCCCAAAGAGATACACGATCCGCGAGAAATTCAATCCCCAGTCATCGTAAAGTATCATGGAGCTAAAGGCGGCCGAGGCTTCTTCATCGCAAAAGACTATGCTGACTTCATCAGAGGCATAGATCCGTCTGCACAATATACTATACAAGAGTTTGTTCTTGGCACGCGATTTTACTTTCACTACTTCTACTCGCCTATTGCAAAAACTGGCTACCGATTGCGCAAAGGATCCCTTGAGATGCTCGGCATTGACCGACGATTGGAGGCAAACGTCGATGAGATCTATCGAGCAGGAAGTGTTGCTGTCGAACCTACTTTTGTCGTTACAGGGAACATTCCTGTCGTGCTACGAGAGAAGCTCCTCGAAGAGGTATTTGATATGGGGCGCCGCGTCGTCGAAAAATCGATTGATTTGTTTGACGGCATGATCGGGCCATTCTGTCTAGAAACGATCGTTACCGATGCGCTTGAATTCAAAGTCTTTGAGGTGTCAGCCAGGCTTGTAGCCGGCACTAACCTCTATCCGACAGGGTCTCCTTACGCAGATTATGTATATGACACCATGTCGTGCGGCAGACGTATCGCGCTTGAAATACGAAATGCTTTGCAAGCAAATCAGCTCACAGACGTCCTGAGTTGAATAATGCGCGAGGCTCTCGAGCCGCAAAGGTTGTGTTGGCTTGTTATTCCCTTAAGGGACCTATCCAAAGTGGTCTAATCGCAGTAACGTCAAACGCAAAAAATAAATGAGAGACGTAGCAGCGCTCCATGGTTCCCGAAGGCTCTCGCACTTCAGTACAACATGGAACGTTGACGGGCTTATCTTCCGTGTTCGGGATGGGTACGGGAGTTTCCCCGCCGCTATGGCCGCTACGTCAAGCCAAGGTCCGGATTTGAACCGGAGTGTAGTCGCTCTGCAGGCGACCGCGTAACCGCTCCGCCACCTTGGCGATCGCGGGCAAACCACTGGCGCTCGTATAAAGTGCATGTTCCATAATTATACTCTCCTGAAGACAACGCTCCAAGAGGCCTGGTATACGCCTAGCTAATGTAAAGATGTGGCTCGGACGTTAGTAGCCGCGGACTGAACACCTCGTTGCCTTGGTGCGTACATCCCGACTCTATCAAACCGGTCTTTTACCGATGTCCTTAAGATGTCTCTTTTCGGGGTTGGTTTCGAGCTTAGATGCTTTCAGCTCTTATCCATTATGGCGTAGCTGCTCGGCACTGCCTTGCCAGACAACCGATAGACCAGTGGCCACGTTGGCTAGTTCCTCTCGTACTATAACCAACTTCCCCTCAGACCTCAAACACCCCTGACAGATAGTAACCGACCTGTCTCACGACGGTCTAAACCCAGCTCACGATCTCCTTTAATAGGCGAACAACCTCACCCTTGGCCGCTTCTGCACGGCCAGGATGGAAAGAACCGACATCGAGGTAGCAAGCCACCAGGTCGATATGTGCTCTTGCCGGTGACGACTCTGTTATCCCCGGGGTAGCTTTTCTGTCATCTTTAGCCCTCACCAATAGGGCATAAAGGTTCGTTAGGCCCGACTTTCGTCTTGTGATCCACTACTGTGCTGAATCACATCAGGCTGACTTTTGCCCTTACGCTCTTCGGTGGGTTTCTGACCCACCTGAGTCAACCTTTGGGCGCCCTTGATATCTTTTCAAGGGCGTGCCGCCCCAGCCAAACTGCCCACCTATCGGGGTCCCGTTCCCACGGTAAGGGATACAGCCGTGCAAGGGTAGTGTCTCAAGGTAGGCTCCCCACCACCCAGAAGTGGTGGATCGACACCTCCTACCTACGCTGCGCATGCACAACCGAATCCCAGCGACAGGCTGCAGTAAAGCTCCACGGGGTCTTCACTTCCCATCAGGGGTCTCCAGACTCTGCACTGGAATGTAAAGTTCACCGGGTTCCACCCAGGGACAGTAGGGCTCTCATTGTTCCATTCATGCAAGCCGCCAATTAAGCGGCAAGGTACTACGCTACCTTAAGAGGGTCATAGTTACCCCCGCCGTTGACGGGCCCTTCTTCCCGTTGAACCGGATGTTCAGGTACCCGCACTGGGCAGGATTCAGTGATTGTACTTGCCCTTTCGGGTTAGCAATCACCTATGTTTTTATTAAACAGTTAGAGCCCCCTAGTCACTGCGACCTGCTCTTCTCAGAGCAGGCACCCCTTCTCCCGAAGTTACGGGGCTAATTTGCCGATTTCCCTTGGGTGGGTTATGCCGACACGCCTTAGTCTTCTCAACTAGGGGCACCTGTGTCAGATCTTGGTACGGCCATCGACTCCCTTTTTCACGGGCCCCTGGGATTATCCGAGTTTCCCCATCACGCTTTGGTCCGTTTCTCACCATTACGGTTCTCCGCGGACTTAATACGCTTGGACAGTTTGGCATCACTGTTCGAACTACCCTGAGGCGTCAGGTTTTAATGTCGCGTGGTACAGGAATATTAACCTGTTTCCCTTTTGACACACTCGAATTACGGTGTATCTTAGGACCGACTAACCCTCGACTGACGAACATTGTCGAGGAAACCTAGCCCTTTCGGCGGTCGGGATTCTCACCCGACTATGCTGCTACTATTGCCAGGATCTTCGTTCCTGCGCGGTCCACAGGACTTTACAGCCCTACTTCTGTCCACGCAGGACGCCTTCCTACCAGATCACGTTTCCGTGCTCCGTGGTATCGGCAGTCGGCTTGAGCCCCGTCCATTTTCGGGGCCCCAAACCTCGACTGGTAAGCTGTTACGCACTTTTTAAAGGTTAGCTGCTTCTAAGCTCACCTCCCAGCTGTCTAGGGCCTGGGACACCCTTTTAATTACACTTAGCCGACATTTAAGGGCCTTAACCACGGTCTGGGTTGTTTCCCTCTCGGACTAGAAGCTTACCCCCCAGCCCGGACTCCCGACATCTACGACGACGGCGGTTTTGGAGTTTGACAAAGGGGCGAGGGATTTCTCCCCCGGCTCCCTCAATCAGTGCTCTACTCCGCCGGCGGTCTCCGCCGGGGTCATGCTACCGACATGTCTCGGAAGGAACCAGCTGTTTCCGAGTTCGATTGGACTTTCACCCCTAGACACAGGTCACGCGAGCGATTTGCAAATCAGCACCGCTAACGGTCCTCCACGCAACTTTCGTCACGCTTCAACCTGCCCACGCCTAGATCACTCGGTTTCGGGTCGTATCCTGATGACTCCACGCATTTTGTACGCCGTCCCACACTCTTGCGAGCTACGGACTTGTCGGTTTCCCTGCGGCTCCGGCCGTGAAGGCCTTAACCTCGCCATCCGAATACACTCCCTGGCCCGTTCTTCAAAACGTAAGACAGAACACTGGCGACGATGCTCGTACAAACGCCTCGCGACGTCTTCCTTCGCATCGAAGATCCTTTCGTGCCCTGCCGCACCATCACCACCCAATTTCAGGCCCTTTGCACCTCCCTTTATGGGGTACTTTTCAGCTTTCGGTCACCCTACTAGTACGCTATCGGTCTCAAGTTGTATTTAGTCTTGGAAGTTGATGACTCCCAAATTCCCGCGAGAATTCCAACTCACGGTACTCAAGACTCGAATCCCGGCAGACTGATTACGCTCACGGGGCTATCACCCTCTATGGCATGTCTTTCCAGACAACTTTAGCTTCTCAGGCTCTGCGTTACGGACTCGGCTTACAACACTACATCTCCCCTTGCGGGGATTCAGTTTGAACTCTGCCGTTTTTAATCGCCTTTACTCACGGCATCTCTTACGATTTCTTTTCCTGCCCCTACTAAGATGTTTCAATCCGGGGCGTTCCCGATCCCTGACGGGATCAACCAATCGGTTAGGAGTTCCCATTCGGAGATCTCCGGTTCAAAGGCTCCTTGCGCCTACCCGGAGCATATCGCAGCTTGGCACGTCCTTCATCAGCACTTGAGCCGAGCCATTCACTGGATGGTATAGCAGCCACTTTACATTAACTAGTTAGCGTCCAGAATTATGGAACTTATGCACGGTACACTTTGTAAAAGTGGACCCTTCCACAGCGGCGCCAGCCACTGTGTGCATTAAACTGGAATATCTTCTTTCGCGCCCACGCGGGTCGTTAGATGGACTCGCTGGGATTTGAACCCAGGGCCTCTGCCTTGCAAAGGCAGCGCTCTTCCAGCTGAGCTACGAGCCCTAGGTGTGGAAGGTCCCTTGATTCGGCTTCCGCCTGTATTGCTTAGGAGGTGATCCAGCCGCAGATTCCCCTACGGCTACCTTGTTACGACTTAACCCCCCTTGCGGAACCTATGTTCGAACGTGGCAAAAACCACGCCCTCACATAAACCCCACTCGGGTGGTTTGACGGGCGGTGTGTGCAAGGAGCAGGGACGTATTCACCGCGCTATTTTGAAACGCGATTACTACGGATTCCAGCTTCATGAGGGCGAGTTTCAGCCCTCAATCCGAACTAAGAATGGGTTTAAGAGATTGCCTTCACCTTTCGGTGTCGGAGCCCATTGTCCCATCCATTGTAGCCCGCGTGTAGCCCGGAGAATTCGGGGCATACTGACCTACCGTCGCCCGCTCCTTCCTCCTCTTTAGCAGAGGCGGTCCCCATAGTGTACCCAGCCTGCCGGAGCAGCCGCTGGCAACTGTGGGTACGGGTCTCGCTCGTTGCCTGACTTAACAGGACGCCTCACGGTACGAACTGACGGCGGCCATGCACCTCCTCTCAGCTAGTCTAGCAAGGTCATCAGCCTGGCCCTCATCCCGCTGTCGTCTCCGGTGAGCTTTCCGGCGTTGAGTCCAATTAAACCGCAGGCTCCACCCGTTGTGGTGCTCCCCCGCCAATTCCTTTAAGTTTCAGCCTTGCGGCCGTACTTCCCAGGCGGCGAGCTTCACGGTTTCCCTTCGGCACCACATGGATTCGCAATCCACGTGACACCTAGCTCGCATCGTTTACGGCTAGGACTACCCGGGTATCTAATCCGGTTCGTGCCCCTAGCTTTCGTCCCTCACCGTCGGACCCGTTCTAGTAAGACGCCTTCGCCACTGGCGGTCCCTTAAGGATTACAGGATTTCACTCCTACCCCTAAGGTACCTCTTACCTCTCCCGGTCCCAAGACCAGCAGTATCCATTGGCAGCCTTACGGTTAAGCCGTAAGATTTCCCAAGGGACTAACTGGTCCGGCTACGGACCCTTTAAGCCCAATAATAGCGGCCACCACTTGAGCCGCCGGTGTTACCGCGGCGGCTGGCACCGGTCTTGCCCGGCCCTTATTCCAGATGCTTTTTAGGCTTCTGAAAAGCGTACGCATTGCGCACGCACTCGAGGTCCCCTTATCGCGCTTTCGCGCAGTGTAAAGTTTTCGCGCCTGCTGCGCCCCGTAGGACCTGGATTCGTGTCTCAGAATCCATCTCCGGGCTCTTGCTCTCACAACCCGTACCGATTATAGGCTTGTTGGGACGTTACCCCAGCAACTACCTAATCGGCCGCAGACCCATCCTCAGACGCTAAAGCTTTCAACCGTGAGGCATTCCAGCGTTCACGGATTATCCGGTATTATCTCCAGTTTCCCGGAGTTATCCCAGATCTGAGGGTAGGTTATCCACGTGTTACTGAGCCGTTCGCCGAGGGCTTTACCCCTCTCGACTCGCATGGCTTAATCGGACCCCGATAGCAGTGGCCTCTGGCAGGATCAACCAGAGTTATATATGCACACTACAAGGAATTGTGCGGATTCGCATTTGATTGCATGTCCGCTTCGACCGATTCCGTATATTTACGGCTTCAGCCGAATCAATTAAGACCTACGTCAGTTGCAAGGTTTCTGACAGATTGCGCCAGCTGACTTACAACTCCACTGTATATATTTCGCGACCGGAGATCGATCCCTCACGGTTGGAAGTATATTCCACATAAGGACCGTATGTTGGTCGCGATGGACCTCATCTCGAAAGATGAAGCCTTTGTTCTATAGAATTCGTAGGTATATAAGGTTTACCGGCGCTCAGAAACGCCATCTCGAAAAAAGTCCGTTACAGCCCCTTCGCGATAAATACTGATCTTTGCGCGCTTGCCTGATAGCGGTTCTTGTATTTACCCACGTGGCTGCACAGCGGCAGCGCTGCAAAGCCAACATGTGCTGATAATCTACGTCAAACACGGTCGAAAACCGTTTCAGGTATAGGCTACTTTTTCCACACGTGGCTTAGTGTGAATCTGCCGCGTGTCGCTCGATCTAGTTGCTCGGTGAATTCAAGGGCAGACTTATTGAACTCAGCTTGCACGAGCGTTTCAGAAAACGAGGGATCGGCTTGGTGCACCATATGTGCGATAATGAACGGAAGGAGGCTCGGGGCGAGATACTTATGCTCGTACCGCAGCGCAGCTTCGTCTATTGCCCGTTGCAAAAGCTCACGAAGGCGCTCTAGTTCAGCGGCCCCGCAAAAATCAGGCTTTTCGCCATACACTTGATTTGATGTGATTTCTTGCAATATGCGCACCATAAAAGCGTGGGTTCTCGAAACGGCTTAAATATTTCGATTTGATCGTGCCGTGTCACGAGCCAATGGGTTCTTAGCCACTTGCCGCTTGTCGCGTGATACACTGCGACGTAGTCACCGATTCATAATATTAAGCGCTTGGCTGAGCTTAACTGGCAAAAAATAGCACATTTAAAGTAGGAGCGCTTTATAAACACTAGTTTAGCCCGAAGGTTTTAGGTACGACGTCTAAGGAGGACTGGTTCTAACGGCTGAAAAAGCGTGGGGATTAGCCGCGTACGCGTTGTTGCGGAACAGCGAGGACAAATACCTGCTTTTACGCAGATCTTCAGATTCCAAAACAAATCCAGGGAGATGGGAACCTCCAGGTGGCAAGATTGAGCCTGGAGAGCTGCTTGACGAGGCTCTTCGAAGAGAAGTATTTGAAGAGACGAACTTGCAGATCGTCGTTCGCCGATTGCTGGGCGCTGTCGAGTTCGAGCTTCCTACCATTAAAGTCGCGTGCCTCATTATGGAGGGGCGTATTATATTAGGGGATATCCATCTTAGCGTTGAGCACGACGCATATCGGTGGCTCAGGTTAGAAGAGGTGCGACACGTCGACCTTGCGACGCATTTTAGGCGCTATTTCTTCAGCGATCAATCGCAGCGAAATGTTATGGTTGAGTGAGACTATACCCGTAAGTGCTTCATCAATCAGAGATGTGCGTAGGTGCCGAGCACGATGAGTGAAACCGATCAAGACCAGTTCCGCGCGTGGTATAGAGAGCAAATTGAGAACTTTGAACGCGTTGCGCCGCGCTATGAAGATCTGGCAAAGGTTCTTGATGCTATCCTTACGGCGCTTGCAGAGCGATACGCACCGCTTGCAATAGTACAAACACGACCGAAGTCACTTTCGAGCTTCGCAGAGAAGATTATTCGAAAGCGCGCTGAGGTGAGCGACCCGGTCAACGAGTTTACCGACCTCTGTGGGGGACGCGTCATCACCCACACCCAGACCGAGGTCACGTCGATCTGCAATTATATCGAGAAGCATTTTGACATCGATTGGGACAATAGCGTCAACATTGACCAACGCCTCAAGGCGACCGAGTTTGGGTACCGATCGGTCCACTACATCGTCAGCTTGCGTCCTGGTTCGTTGACGGTCGGAAGCATTTCGATTGAGATTCCAGAGACGGTCGCCCGTTTGAAGGCTGAAATACAGGTGCGCACACTCCTCGAACACGCGTGGGCTGACTTCAGCCACGATAAGAGTTACAAAAGCTCGTTTGCATTCCCGCGACAGTGGCAACGTGAACTGGCGCGGATAGCCGCGGTGCTCGAGGATGCCGATCAATCCTTTGCGACGATTGAGAACCGCCTGACAGCTTACGCTGCTAACTACAGCGCATACATGAGTGAAGCGCAGATACGAGAAGAGATGCGCACCCTCATCATGATCCTTGAACACGACCCACACAACGTCCAGCACGCGCACCGGATTGGACGACTGGCGATGACGCTCGGCGACTGGGAGCGGGCCATCGAGACCTTTACCGCGTACGTCGATACGGGCTACCCTCCCCTCCTCAAAGATCTAGGAGTTGCACTCTGCAAGCGACACAGCGCAAAGCCCTCAAGCACACCTTATCGAGAGGGACAGCGCTTCATCGAGACTTCGCTTGCGAAAGTCCACGACCCTGATACGCTTGTCTGTCTTGCAGATACGTGGCGTGAGAGTGATGAATGGAAGGCGCGAGAGTTATACCGTCAGGCGTTTGAGCTCGATCCCTCAGATCCCTACGCGCTCATCAACTATCTAGAGCTCGAAATCAGCCATCGCGGAACGACCTCTGTCGTCGACGTTGTTCGCCCCTTAATGCGCATGGCAATTCGACGATGCTGGGAACAGATCGCTGTTGGGATCAATATTCCGTGGGTATACTATGCCCTTGGAGTGCTCCATTTACTCCTCGATGAGCTTCACGATAGTCTCATCGCTTATGCAAAGGCTATCCAAATGAGCACCGCAGAGTGGCCGATTGCAAGTGCATACCACTCTCTCGTTAAGCTGGCCTCTGTCCAGAGCGCGTTACACGGTTACACGTGGGCGCGCACCCTCTTGCTCGTTGGATGGGCAGGGCGGTTCGACGCTGCTGAGGCACGCACATATCTCGAAAAGTTGGCCACGCCGAATAGCCGGCGAATCAAAGCGCCGGTCACCATCGTCACTGGTGGGTACGATTCTCTGAGTGAATCATATGCGACGAGCTATCAGGAGCTTATGCGTGAGGCTTTCAAGGACTATAACGGGACAATCATCTCGAGCGGTATCGACGCGGGCATTAGCCACGTCATTGGGGATGTGCAAGAGCGCTATCTCGAGCTACAAACGATTGGATTCGTTCCGAGCGTGCTTCCCCAAGGCTCTGCTCTCGATGCGCGGTACAGCGAAATCCGCCGAACGGATGATGAGGGATTCAACCCCGCTGAGCCCCTCCAATATTGGGTTGATCTTATAACATCGGGTATTTCACCCACGAGCGTCAAGCTTCTCGGCATCGATGGCGGCAGCATTGCGGGCATCGAGTATCGTCTAGCGCTCGCATTGCGCGCGAGCGTCGCCGTCGTCGCGGGAAGCGGCGAGGAAGCGGCGCGGTTGGTCCAGGACGACGAATGGCGTACGTCCGAGACGCTCATACAACTGCCAAAAGATCCGCTTTCTGCGCAGGTGTTCATCGGTTCAACCGAACAAACGCTCCCAACGGCCATACGAGAGCACATCGCACGCGAGATCCACGACATCTATCGCAACCGCCTCAAAATGACGCAAAGCGAGGACCCCTCGCTTGCTGATTGGGATAGGCTTGTCGAACACCTTAAAAACTCAAGCAGGGCACAAGCGGATCATATCGCACAAAAACTAAGCGCAGCTGGCTATGGAGTCAGAAAGGCACGCGGCACGCCTGTCGTGCAGGAGTTCTCGTCTGAGGAAGTCGAGATCATGGCAGAGCTTGAGCACGGCCGGTGGAACGTGGAACGCCTGCTTGACGGGTGGAAATGGGGACCGATAAAGGACGTGGCAAATAAGATTAGCCCATATATCATACCATGGACCGGACTGCCCGAAGAGATGAAGGAGTACGATCGTGATGCGGCACGTCAGATACCGCATTTGCTTGAGGAGGTGGGCATGGAGGTCGTCCGAATGCCTACTCAGAAACGCAAACCGTCGCGGCGCAAGCCTGTTCCTGCTTAAGACTTCGTTTCCTGGGGGGCACGTTTAAGCGCGGCACGAGCCCGTCTATTTTCAGGATATCAACCGAGTGATTGCTATTTGTTTGAAATTTCGTCTAACTAACGTCACGTAGAACGGCAAGTGCACACAACGGAGACTGACTATGTATCTACAAACCGATGAGGCAACAGCATCGAAATTTGGCGCCTTTTCCTCGTCACTTAGTGATATTGAACGACTGCGTCATGTTCTGCGCAATCCCCAGATAATTGGGGTAAAGGCTTTGCGTCGTCGTGTAAAGCAACGCGTAACCAGTTCGGTTTACCAAGGTAAGTTGCAACATAGCTTGCGAGGGCGTATCTTCGTTTACGTATGTGTAAACGAGCCTCTTGGCAGGATAACCCGAAAGCGTGCTATTAGTCGAGTTAAGCAACTTGAAGTCATTCAAGCGTTGAATCCCTGACACTGCACCCTGTGAATAATCATCAAGCGTCATAGTCTCTAGTTTCTCAGGCGCTGTAACGGTGAAAAACGCCGAAGTTCCCAAGTTAAACGATACCGTTTCGTTCGGTTTACCTTCTGTCTTGGTCCACGAGGAGGGATATTGGATCGAAATACCCGCAGATCGATTAGTATAGGTTAGATAGCCTGAGGTGTTTTTTGGAACAAACTTTGGATCCCGCGTCGCTGAAGCGACGCTTGGAGTTGGAGTGTTACTGACGTTGGAGGTACATCCCGCCACAAAGACCATTGCCGCGAGCAGTATTCCGACCACGAACACTGTGGAAATATGTTTCCGCATCATGCAACCACGTCGCAGTAGGACGTCGCACTCTCAGATATAACTTCGTATGGTATCTAATGAGGCACAGAAAAGGACACTTGAACAAAAGGGCCAGTGGCTCTTAAGTTTCTATCGCTTACATCATAGCTACACTGTAACCCTCCCTTATCTCACCGATGCGAGCAAGCAAAATCGACATTTCGCGAGGCTTAAGTCGGCTAACTTTTCACGCTAAGCTGCAAGTCTCACCGTGGAACGCGCCGCCCAATGCCTAAGCCTATTGCCCGTGCGATGCGCAGTCAAGTGCAGTCGCCCACCGTCACGAGTCCAGTAGCCAGTCGGCACAAGCTGCACTTTTAGCATAGAATTTGGCATATACGAACCAAGCAACCACAACGCATTACTCTCGTACCGGTCATGACTTACTTGATTGGTTGTTTCAAGGTGAGTTATAAAGTGGGTGAGAAAATCTTCTGGTGTCCATCCCGTTTCTCCCTGATAGGTCGATGTAAGTAAAGTTCGTAAATAATCACGAGGGGTAGAATATGCTTCCAGCTGTTTTCTTCCTCCGATTACTTTACCCCGTCCTTGTTGAGGGATTATAGGTAGAGGCTCAATTAGTCCCACACTCCAGCCAGGCACAGCACATAAGCCGGGTTTCTGCATTACTTCTTCTTTAGTCAATCCTTGATGGCTATGATCGGCATAGGTTTGAGGGAAATAAACAAGCTGAGCAGTATCCACTGCTTGACGCACCATATCCCATATCCAGATCGGTTCACCAGATTTTACATGAATCGGTATGTCAGCGTCTTTAGAGTTTTGTTTTGTCTGGATAATTTTTCCCGCTGCGACATGTTTAAGAACGGCAGTTTTTACCCGATCAATAAGTTGTGAAGTAGGTATTGCGATCGGCGTTAACTGAAGCTGAGTAAATCCTTGTCGCATCTTCCTGTCAACCAATTCCTTATTGCGTGTAAATATCTCTTGCAGCCGTTCTTGAGTTGGTACAGGATACTCTTTTCCGTCAATTCCAAAGACACCCACACTCTCGGTTTGCGGTAAAAGACTTAATATCCCTGTCTTTTTAAGCGTTCGGAGGCATCTTTTACACTCACTCTCGATTGATACCTCTTTTCGAACTGGTTGTTTGCCAACTCCAACACGTGCTTCTTTTATCATCACTACCCTTTCCCCAGTTTTTGTTGTTTATCTAAAAGGTGCGCGCTACGGCAATAGAACGGCTAACTCTTTAACCATGCCGTTCTATTTTCCAGCGGCGCGATTTTTGTAATTCCGAAAAAATTTTATTTTTATTAAGAACGTTACTATTGTAACAATCTTAGGAACGGTTATATATTGTATTACCGTTACTACGCATGACTGAATACTAGAGATACCAGGGGGGTAAGGAGAGACCACGGACATCGAATACCGATTGCACTTCGTGAGACAACAAAACGGCCCACGAAGGCGGGTTCAACATGGAAATGTTACGCTTCACGGAGTTTTAGAGAAGCGGAAACCAAACGGACGCGTGCTCGATAAAACGCGGCTCGGTTCTATTGACCTAGAAGCGCTTGAATACGATTTGGTAAAGGATCGCGACGAATTTTGGCGCGTGACCGACTTATACCTCAACTTGTTCGATGTACCGCCTAAAGCCGCCGACGAAATCTGCGAGTATCTATCCCAAGTCGTGAAGCCGATCACGGAACGCGAAGCGGCGTCTTATTACGGTTGCAGCGCCGATTGCGCGAGACCGTGTGCCCCGATGCGTAAGAAAATATGAAACGTGAAGATCGCGCGACGATATCAGTGCACGTCCAAACGAAAGCCGAGGTAGACACTATAGGCAAGCGCGGCGAGACGTTTGACGATATCATCAAGCGATTGCTTGCGTGCTATCGCGAACGTTGCGCGGGCGAATAGCGCTCATTATTAACGAAAAACCCGATAAACCTGCCACATCGATTGATTATGCAGCGGCAACGCTTTTTGAAAGTCTTGCACGAGTCTACCGCTGTGCACTTAAATTCAGCGTCATCGCAGTTCGCTACGGCACTGACAATAACTAAAGAAGGTGTAGTCATAAGTGGAGCAAGATCTCGCTCTGAGGATTGTCTTAGTTGTGGCAGGTCTCGCAGCTCTCGCGTTCGGTATCGCTAATGAATTCTCGAACGGGTGGCAGCTGGACATCGTGAACCTCATTACTATCTTTGCTGCTATCGTGCTGATCATTCTAGGGATTGTTGTAAAAGACATCAGGCGGAGGAAGTAAAGGCCGCTACAGGCTCCGATGCAAGCCAACTATCCGCATCCGCTGCTTGAGCACGTTTATGATGTGTATATGCAATAATGGAGCGATGTCGAGTTATAAGATTTAAATGATTGCCATTTTAATCAGCAGCAGCCGGAAAAAAAGAAAGAAAAATGCAGGCCATTAGGCCTGCATCAACATCTGCGCCAATTCTTCCCCTGTTATGCAGGGCCACAAGTCGATATCGTACATGTCCGATGCTTTCTTCATCGGCGGTTCCATAGAAAATGCCATTAACGCCTCAAAATTTGGAGTGTCGTACACGACAACTTGGAAGTGCTTTTGATGTACGCTCCATGCACCGACTATTTTGACCCCGTGTTTCTTTGCGAGTTCTTCCATCTGGCTCAGGCCTTCGAGCGTCGCTTTCCTATAATACTCATTATGCGCGGCACATTCTGCAGCACCGTGTGAAATTATCGACAAAAACAAAGCCATTTTGAATCACCTCCTTTAATGTTAAAACACGTACAAAGGCGCCCTGAGAAAATAAATGTTGTTGTAACGTCCGCTTGTTACACTGATGGGCTTTGTTTTGGCTACGCTCGGCAGCGCGACGCAATCTTATTTTGTTCCTTGCGATCTTAGGAAATTTGCTGAAAAATATGGCGATATAATTCAGTGGGATCAATCAAACCGAGCGTACATTATGACGCATGGCGTGAGTGGAATCGATTGGAAGCATTACAAACATCCGCTGCCGGAGCACATTTACAACGTTTATGCGAACATTAGAAACAGGTTGTTTAAGCGCTCATTACGTTCGCGCAGGCTCGGCGCCTAATCCATTAAATCAAATAGCTAACGCGGTGTGTCTTATCAAATTGTGAGCCAAAATCATTGGTTAATGCAAAAAAGAGGTAAAATTTCCTAATCTGATGGCAAACTTTTTAAGAGTGCGCAGTATGGTTCGAACGTTAAAAAGAATAGCCAGGTGTTGAGTATGAAAAAGCTTCTCGTGCCCTCTGTTGTAATCCTACTTCTCACTGCTTCCGTCGTAACGGCCTATCCAAGCGCCGCACAAGCCAGTGACACACAACTACCTTCTTGCGGTTCAAGCATAACCGTGTCAGCAAAACTTGACGCTTACATGAATGCTCTCACCGACGCGGGGCAGTTTGCAGGAGCCGTGCTCGTGGCGCAAAATGGCACTGTGCTCCTCTCGAAAGGGTACGGAATGGCAAATGACGCGTGTTCCGTCCCCAACACACCACAGACTGTTTTTCGGATCGCCTCGAACACCAAGCAGTTCACTGCTGCCGCCATTATGAAGTTGCAGGAGCAGGGACGGCTCAACGTCACCGACCTGATCACAAAATATATCCCTGACGCTCCGCCGCAGTGGAAGGATATTCGGATCGACGAGCTGCTGAATCACACCTCCGGGATGCCACGCGAAGGGGGATATGATGTCACCGATCCGACCAATATCGTGCTGCCCGACCTCGTGCATCGGTTTTATGCCTTGCCCCTCGACTTTGAGCCCGGAACGAACTACAGCTACTCCAATAACGGCTACATCACGTTGAGCTACATCATCGAGCAGGCATCCGGCCAGTCGTATGATGAGTACCTATATCAGAATGTCTTCAAGCCGCTCGGGATGTACAGCACGGGAGGACAAGAAACGAGCGATATTGTCCCTAATTTGGCGTGCGGGTATACTACTGAGGCCGGTACCCTCATCAACTACGATTTGCAAAACATCCACAACGTTTACGGTGCCGGATCGCTTCACTCCACGACCGAAGATCTTTACAGGTGGGGGCAGGTATTTCAAACGCCGGGAGCAATCCTTTCTTCTGCGTCGGTCGGTGCGATGCTTGAGCACAGCTACGGGATATCCAAGGTTACCTATGACAACCGCACGTTAGTCAGCTTCACCGGGCGCAACTTCGGTTACATTTCGCAGGTTATGTATTTCCCCGACGATAACGTGACCATTGTGTGGCTGTCAAACTACGACAGAACCTACGTGGCAAACCTTACAAAAGACCTCATCGCAATCACCTTTGGACAGCCTTATAGTCTGCCCCAAAGGATCGACAGGCAGCAAACGCCATTAGACGCAACGGCGTTGCAGGAATACACCGGAACTTACCAAGCGGTAGGGGCGCCTTGGAGCTACACGGTATTTCAGGACGGCAACCTGCTCTTTTACACCTCGAGCGTGCCTAAAGAGACCGTCAAGCTCTTTCACGAGAGCAACGACACGTTTTTTGTGACGAGCGAGTCTCCGGACTCGTTCATATTTACGCGGGATAACAGCGGGAAGGTAGACGGGTTGAATATGACCTCAGGGACAGGAACTGACAGGGCAGTGAGGATCTCCTGAAAAGATGGCCTATAGCAGCTGGAGCCTAATACAAGTTACGACTCTATTGTCCGCAAGTAATAAGTTCCTATAAAGGCCGAAAGCACTATCGACCAACACCTCTCTACCATTGAATCAAAAATCGCCGAGCTAGAAAAACTTATTTTACTAGAAAGAAGTCAAAATAGAGCCGATAAAGAAAACGAAAGGCCGAGGGCGAGATTCGAACCCGCGTCGTGGCCTCCACAGGGCCATAGGATTACCAGGCTACCCCACCTCGGCTCAATATATAACGTACGATAGTCCCGTGCGGATTCGAACCGCAGTCGCGGGCTTTCTTCTATCAGTGGTCAACGTTCAAGACCACGTGAATCCAAAGGCCCGCATGATTGACCACTACACCACGGGACTTCGCCCTAGGGTAAGAGTCATACATACTTAACGTTTTGGTGGTGTCTATCGCTCATTAGAAGCGTTCATCAGCAAGGGAACGTCATTTCACAAACAATTATGACAAACCAGAGCGCTCGCTCTTCACGCAGTGTCAGCTTTCAACATTTTTTGCGCCGATGCATCGCAGCTCATTAAGATTAAAAAATGGGGCTGGAGAGATTTGAACTCTCGATCGACGGGTCTCTCCGATCAGTGCTCCAACGGGACATCACTTGGCCCAAGCGTCCCCGAGCCATCAGTTGACCCGTTGCTCATCATATCGCGAACTTCATACCGCTGGAGCCCGTCGCCATTCCAGACTAGGCCACAGCCCCACAAATACGCGGGCCGGGAGGGAATTGAACCCTCGACCTTTGGGTATCTCTGGTCAACAGGTCATCAGTAAAATACCGTAAGAGCCCAACGCTCTGCCTGACTAAGCTACCGGCCCGTTTTTTGGCATATCCTCTTATACCCCTTCCACATATATACGTTACTCAATTCAAATTTGAGATTTTAATAATGAGGCTCAAGAAGCAGGTGGTAGCTTATTTCGGGTTATAACGCGACAAGCTTCGAGCAAGGCTTACCCCTCAAGAATGACGAGCGACTCACGTTCGCGATACTCGGCGCAGGCAGCGTTGGCTTTCTCGTTGCCAAGGAACTCGCGCAACGCGGCCGGATGTTTACCATCATCGAAAAAAACGCGAAACGTGTTGAGACGCTTCGCGACCAGAATTTTGACGCGTACGTCGGCGACATAACAAAGAAGGAGGTCATCACGAACCTCCTAACCTCCGACCTTGAGATCGTAATGATTCTAAGCTCCGACGTTAAAGCGAACATGGCCGCACTGAGTGCGATAAAGGAAAGAAAACCGGACGTTTTTGTCATCGTGCGTGCCGCTGACCCCCTCAGCAAGGACAAGCTCGAAGAGTCCGGCGCGGATGCGGTCGTTTATCCATCGGCACTGATCGCGAACGCCACGCTGCACGATCTGCAGAAGGCCGAATCACAGCGGTCGGCGACTCGACTTCATCAGATCCTTAAAACCATAAAGACGCTCGGCATTCTCGTTCACGACAACCCCGATCCGGACTCGATAGCAAGTGCACTCGCGCTTCGGCAAATCGCCGCAAGCGTTGACACCGAGGCGACAATTATTTACCATGGGGAGATTAGCCGACAGGAAAACCGGGCATTTGTTAACTTACTAGCTATTGACCTCGTCCACGTTGACGCAGTTGACCCGAGCGACTACGACATGCTCGCCTTGGTCGACACCGCCACCCCAGGGGCGAACAATCCGCTGACGAACTTGGACAACGTGGGGATTATCATTGACCATCACGAAGTTCCCGAACAAAACGTCCTCTACACTGATATCAGGGATGTTGGCTCAACCGCCACGATACTGACTAGTTACCTCGAAGAACTCGACATTGACATCGACAAACGACTCGCCACGGCTTTGCTCTACGGTTTACGAATCGATACGCAGGACTACAAGGTCCACGTGACTCCAGCAGATCTTGCCGCTGCTACGACGCTCATGCAGCTCTCCGATAGAGAGGTCCTTATCCAAATCGAATCGCCAGCGATGTCGATGGAGACGGTCGACATAATAGGCGAGGCTATCCACAACAAACACATTACCGGGAGCTACCTCATCTCAAACGTTGGGTTTATCCATAACATTGACGCTCTCGCGCAGGCTGCCGATTACCTGCTCAACCTTGAGGGGGTAACCGTCGTCGCGGTCTTCGGGATGAATGACGAGAAGATTCACTTGTCTGCGCGGAGCAAGGACATACGAGTAAACATCGGTGCTGTGATGAACCAAGCGTTTGGCGATATAGGCTCGGCTGGCGGCCATTCAAACGCGGGTGCCGCGCAGATCCCTCTTGGAGTCTTTACGGGCGTCCGCGACCGCACGACACTGCTGCATCTCGTCGAAGAGGTCGTAACGCGCAGATTTTATGCGGAAATTGGCGTCGAACGAGGCGAGTAAGCGCGGCTCTGCTCCTTATTTCTCAACTGCTGTGACCACATTTAAGTCCGCGTCGAAGCGTTGCAGCTTGACCCGATGCACACCTGAAAACTCGTCAACTTTAGTCGCTGGCAACCTCTGAGGGGAGGGCGCGCAGTTGCTTAGCCTTGACAAACGCGATCAGGTCATCCACCGTGGGATGTACAGCACGCTTACTCGAAACGTAATAACCGGCTACCGCGTTCGCTAAGCAAAGACGAAACGCTGGCGTCAAGCCCAGAAGCTCACCAAAGATGTTGCCAGCGTTCCACGCATCGCCCGCGCCCGTAGATCGATGCAGTTCCACGTCAAATGCGGGGAAAAACGTCACGTTCTCGTCTATCGAGGCCACAAACGACGGGGTGTGGTAGTCAATCCGCGCGGCAACTCGCCGCTTAAACGCGATTGCACGTTCAACGGTAGCCTCACCTGCGTGCTGCCCCAGCTCGTTTTGATTCATGCTCAGCATATCGAGGTTTTTGTTCACGATGACGCGTTCAAAGAGCTCTGGAAGTTCGTAAATGCGAGGGCTCGGATCCGCTGAGTCAAAATACGTCTTGACGTTGTACTGCTTAGCGTACTCGAACGTTTTCACTGCAAGATCAGTGCCACCAACGACGTTGGTGCCCCAGTCATAAACGGCCACGAGCTGGCTGCTCTCGATCAATTCGAGGTCGGCGTCGCGCAAGCTATCAAAAGTAAAGTCGTAGTTTGAGCCAACATCGTTGAGCATGACGTTGATTTTTCGCTCACCGATCTCAATCGCAAGGGTCTGCCCCAACCTCCCGTCGGTCTTTGCGTGGGAGACGTCCATGCCGCTGTTCTGGGCGAAGAACTGCAAAACGTGATGTCCAAATTCGCTCGTCCTGCCGATGAAATGAGCGCTCAGCCCCAGTCGTGACAACGCGATTGCTGTGTTTACGGCGCCCCCGCCTGAGAGCACGTTTTGGACAAAGCCGGGTATATTTCCCCCACCCGCTTCGTACTTCGTTCGAAGCTGACCGTAAAAGGTGTTTAAATCGTCGACCTGAACGAAGTGATCTAAATAGAAGCTCGGCGTGCAAACGACGTGTTGCTTTTTCGTCTCTCTCACGTCGAGTCCCGTAAGGATCTGTATCAATTCGCGCTTGACGTCCTCGTGAACCGTTTTCAAGGCCAACCTCCGCTGTAAATTCTAAAAGGGAATGTTATTTATACGTTTCTTACCGTACGCATACACGCATCTGCGGCGAAACGCCTTACGGAGATAGTATGCCTATACGGAGTTCTTACGAACTGACGAGGCTTTTTTTGTCACTCTCAGACGTTAGCCGGCTCGACATCCTTAACCAGTTGTATGAACAAACGTCAGTCGTCGACATTTGCAGACGATTTGGTCTGCTCGTACACGAAGTGGTGCGACATCTCCGCCGGCTGGAAGACGTAGGACTCGTCCGTCAGCTCCCAAATGGCGACTACGTCATATCGGAATATGGAAAAGTGGTCATAACCTACGTCGAGGGCATAAGCGACGTCCAAGATTTGTTGGAATACTGGGAGCGCCACTCAGCAGCTGAACTTCCGGAGCACCTCAAACGTTTGCCGGCCGACCTTAGTGAGTTTTTTATCTCCGACGGTGACCTAGTCCTCCCAGAAGCAACGGATATAGTGCGCGAAGCGAAAAGCTTCCTATGGGTTTTGAATTACGTCGTTGACGAGACAACGGTCAAGGCCTCCGCGATTGAAGTGCTCTGCAAACGCACGGCGACAACAGAGCGCCCCCCCGTTCGATGCATCGATGGCGTCAACACCGTGCTTCTGCTCAACGAATTTTGCGCGCTCATCTGCTTCCCACGGGTGACCACCAGAGAAGTATACGACATAGATATGTCGTGTGGATTTTTCGTCACTGCGACCCATATAACCTATAGACGCCTCGCCGAACTTTTTGATTTTTTCTGGGAAAGCAGCGACTAGATTGATTGAGGTAGTGATTTAAACACGTAAATAGATTACAAAGCAGAGGAAACATGGCAAAAGATCCCGTTTGCAGTATGGACGTAGACGAAAAGATGGCAAAGTTCGTCAGTGAATATAAGGGTAAAAAATACTTTTTTTGCGCACCTGGCTGCAAGGCGATGTTTGACCGAGATCCGGAACATTTCATCTAAGCTCAGGATAACGATCGCTCACTGCCAGAAGCGCAATTTCTTTTTTCCGGCGCAGACCAGTCGTCCTAGCGCACGTTTCGAAACAGAAGAGACCCGACAATAGTCATCAACACGAAAAAGCCGAATACGACTGCCAGATCGAGCATCAGAGAATATGTATGCAAGCCGGTAACCGCGTAGCGCAGCGCATCGACGCTATATGCGAGCGGGTTGATGTCTACGAGGACCTTCATCCAGTCGGGTAGCGACGTGACGGGGAAGAATGCCCCGCTTAGGAAAAATATTGGAAGCACCAAGAGGTTAGCGACTACTTGAAAGCCCTCGATATTCTCAAGCCGTGAGGCGATGCTGATACCGAGCCCGACAAAACCCATGCCGGTGAAGAACATCGTCACGAGAATGAGCGCCAGGGCCCCGGCGAGTCCGAGCGGGCCCGATATCTTTACGCCGATCAGCGTGGAAAGGGCAAGTATCAGCAGGGCCTGTATCGACGCTTGCGTTGTGCCGCCGAGGGCTTTTCCCAGGACGATTGACGTCCGCGACACAGGAGCAACGAGAATCTCTTTCAGGAAGCCAAATTCCTTGTCGAACATAACGCTCATCCCGGCAAAAATCGAGGTAAAGAGTACCGTCATGCCGAGGATCCCGGGCGCAAGAAAGTTGATGTAGTTCGTGCTACCGCCAGGCCCACCGAACGATAGCGATGAGCTAAATCCCGACCCGAATATAATGAGCCACAGAAGCGGAGTAATAAGAGAGGTAACGACCCGCGACCGAGCGCGGATATACCGGATCATTTCCCTGAGCCAAATCGAATAGATATCACCCATAAACTCTATTCGCCCGTTTGGCATCTCTATCGTCTCCCTGGACCGTACCCGGCGAAACCGCCGGCAGCTTCTTGAGCCCGAATCTCGCGTCCTGTGTACTTGATAAATATGTCCTCCAACGTCGGCTCATGGAGTGAAATCGAGGGCACGGCGATCCCTTCTTGACGCGCCACATCCAAAAAGACCGGTATCGCGGTCTCGCCCTTATCAACGCTCAGCCGCAGCGTGCCGTCGACCAGTTGCGTTGACTTGACGACATCGAGCTGTTCGAGCTTGGCCTTAAGCTGCTCACCCCCATTTGGCACTTTCATAATCACGATGTCGCCTCCGACGTCGTGCTTAAGGTTATCCGGCGTGTCCATCGCTACAATCTTTCCGTGATCCACTATGGCAACGCGATCGCACAGCTGATCGGCTTCGTCCATATAGTGCGTCGTCAAGATCATGGTGATCTGCTTTTCCTTGTTGAGCCGCCCGATGTACTCCCAGATGTGCCGGCGGGTTTGAGGATCAAGACCTAGCGTAGGTTCGTCGAGAAAGAGGACTTTCGGGTGGTGAAGCAAACCGCGCGCGATTTCCAAACGCCGTTTCATCCCTCCAGAGTACTTCTTCACGATGACGTCGGCCTTGTCGCTCAGTTCGACAAGTTCGAGCACGTCATTTATTCTCCCTGCTATTTCACCGCGCGGCACTTTATAGAGCCGGCCGTGGAAATCGAGATTTTCCCTGCCCGTCAGGTTATCATCGAGACTCGGATCCTGGAACACGATCCCTATTAGTCCCCGCACGATATCGGGTTCTTTTCTCACGTCGTGTCCGTAGATACTTGCCGAACCGCTCGTAGGCCTCACTATAGTACACAACATCGAGATCGTAGTTGTCTTGCCCGCACCGTTTGGGCCAAGTAATCCGAACAGTTCGCCTTCGTCAATTTCAAGAGTGATGCCCTTAACGGCTTCAACGTTCTCGAATCGTTTGAACAGGTCCTTAGTTTCGATAGCTTTCATGAGTACTCACAGTGCATCAAGGCGCATTTGAAAATCAAAATGTAGCTAACACTGCACGCTATATTTATCAGTTTTAGCATATATATAACGTGTTGATATATTGATCGCCAATACAATGCGTTTTTTCCCCCTCGTTGCGCCCCTTAAGGGCCTTATCGCCTACAGAAACGCTATTAGACCGCACGGTTACTCATAACGTTAAAGTACTAAAATGGCAAAGGGTATGTGCCAATGATTAGAAACGGATGATCACAATGGAGTATTGGAATCCCAACATCGAACGTTTGCCAGAAGAAGAGCTCAGACAGCTGCAGGAACGCAAGCTTCGACGGCTGGTCGAAAACGCGTTCGAATATTCCAGTTTTTACAAGGAACGCTTTGGATCGGCCGGTATTTCACCAAATGATATTCGGTCACTTGAAGATCTCCCAAAGCTGCCGTTTACCCACAAAACGGATCTGCGCGACACCTACCCGACTGGCATGTTCTCGGTTCCGCAGAGCCAGATCGTGCGATTTCACGTTTCAAGCGGCACGACGGGCGTACCGACCGTCGTCGGTTACACCGCTAACGACATCGACGTGTGGTCAACGTGCTTAGCACGTTCACTAACGGCGTGTGGGTTGGGACGGGGTGACGTTGTCCAAGTTGCATATGGCTACGGTCTGTTTACAGGCGGGCTCGGCCTCCACTACGGGGTGGAAAAGATCGGCGCAACCGTTCTACCTATAGGCGCTGGCACGACGACGAGACAGATAAGCCTCATGAAAGACCTCGGAACGACAGCCATCGCCTGCACGCCATCGTACCTCCTCCACATCGCCGAAGTCGCTGAGTCAATGAACGTCGATATAGCCTCGCAAACTAAACTACGAGCGGGCATCTTAGGAGCTGAGCCCTGGTCGCTCGAATCGCGAAAACGCATTGAGCAGAGCCTTGGGATAAAAGCGTATGACATCTACGGCACGTCTGAAATGAGCGGTCCGCTCTTTACCGAGTGTTCCGCGCAGAATGGCATTCACGTGTGGGCAGATCACTTCTTGCTTGAAATTGTCGACGATCGCGGCAGTCCAGTAAAGCAGGGAGAGAAGGGAGAACTCGTCGTCACGACGCTCTCAAAAGAGGCGCTCCCACTCATACGTTACAGGATGGGAGACGTCACGTCGCTCGTGTGGGAGGAGTGCGAGTGCGGACGGACGCATCCGAAAATTATGCGCATTCAAGGGCGTGTCGACGATATGATCGTTATCAGAGGCATCAACGTGTTTCCAAGCCAGATCGAATCGGTGCTCATGCAGATTCCTGAAGTCGGCGACCACTTCCAGATCGTGGTCGATCGCGAAGGCCCTATGGATATCATGACGGTGAAGGTTGAAGTCACGGAAAGTGCACTGAGCGACAGAATCAGCGCGCTCATGCAGCTCGAGGAACGGATAGCAAAGCAGCTCCGAGAAGTGCTGATGGTGAACGCAAAAGTAGAGCTCGTGGAACGTGGAACGCTACCGCGATCGTCCGGCAAGTCGCAAAAGGTCATCGATCTCCGCGAGGTTTAGCATTCAAAGTTAGTGATGCGAATGATCCAAAACAAAGTATTGAAGCAAATCACGTTGTTCGCAGAGAACAAACCCGGTCGACTAACAAGCGCGACGAAAATCCTTTCTGAAAACGGAATCAACATCCGTGCTTTTACGATCGCTGACACCGGTGAGTTTGGCATAATTCGGTTCGTGGTCGATGACGCAGACGCGGCCTTGCGCTACTTACAAAGCGCAGGGTTCACCGTATCTGAAACCAAGGTACTCGGTCTCGAAATGCCGGACAAGCCCGGGGCCTTGTTTGAGATCAGCAGTGCTCTTTCCGACAACGGGATAAACGTCGACTACGCTTACGCTTATGCGAGTGCAACGCCTGGTAAAGCAATCCTGATTTTCCAAGCGAGCGACCTTACGACAGCAGCCAAATTGCTCACCGAACGTGGCTTCCAGCTTGTCGAGTCCTCGCCGTAAAGCGATTCGAATGATGGTGTCTGCAAGCTTGTAACGACGAACGAGGGCGCTATCGTCATAGATGCAATCGCTGCTTGGTAAGGCGATCACCCCGAACACAATGGAATCAGAGAGGGTCACGCGGACGACCGCTTTACCCAAAAGCGTGCGATCACACCGCAAGTCGGCAAATATTGAAATCAAACGCGCACGACATTACTATATGAGAAAGTGTGATAAACGCCAAGGCCTAACTAAGCATCAATGCAGCTCGAGACTGTGAAGGCAAAAGGTCTTGCCCATAACAGCTACTTCCTTTCTGACCGTGGCGAGGCGATCGTTATTGATCCTCGCCGAGATTGTGCTAGATATGCGAAGCTTGGGGTCCGAGAGTGCGCCCAAATCAAATTTATCTTTGAGTCGCACTGCAATGAAGACTTAGTTGTTGGCTCGCTCGACTTGCAGCGGCAGACGGGTGCAGAAATCGGACATAGCAAAGAAACGCGTTTTCGATATGGAGACCACAATCTCGCTGACGGCGAGACTTTCTATGTTGGCGATCTCAAAGTTGAGGTCCTAAGCACGCCCGGACATACCAACGATAGCCTATGCTTCGTTGTCTATGAACGTCTGCACAGCGATACGCCGTTATTCGTATTTACGGGCGACACGCTGCTTGCGGGCGACGTCGGGCGGACTGATCTCCTCGGAGCGGAACAGACCGTCTCACAGTCAAAAAAGCTCTATCGCAGCATTTTTGAACGGATTTTGCAGCTTGGCGATCATGTGGCTGTGTACCCTGCTCACGGCGCAGGAAGCGTTTGCGGACACAATATGAGCACACGGGATATAAGCGTGCTCGGCTACGAACGGCGAATGAATCCGTTACTCCAGCTAGACGAAGAACGTTTCGTGCGCTATTTGACCGGGCTGCACCTTTCACTCCCACCTTACTTCCGTAGAGCGCGTGACCTAAATCTCGAAGGCCCACCGCCGATGCCACATGCTGTTCGCGAGGTCAACCCAGACGAATTTGACAATCTCGTCAAAGGAGGAATAACCGTTATTGATACCCGCGAGCCAGGGGCGTTTGCCAGCTCGCATGTGCCTGGATCACTTAGCATTTGGCTTGACGGCACAAGCTTCTTTCCTGGATGGGTGCTTGGCGTCGATGAGTCAGTCGCGCTCGTGACAGAGAGCCCGTCTGATGCCGCGGTTGCTCGAACGTATTTGAGCCGGCTCGGCTTTGACGATGTCGCAGCCCACCTCTGCAACGGAATACCCGATTGGCGCAACCGAGGAAAGCCAATTGCGCGACTCAAGACGTGTTCCGTTGATCTTCTGAAAAAGGCCCTAGATCGGAATGCCGTTAGTGTGCTCGACGTCCGTGAAGAGCCAGAATGGCGGGAGGGGCACATCGAAGGAGCCGCGCACCTCTTTGTCGGCCATCTGCAACAGAATCCAGAGGATATACCGCGGAACAAACCCCTCGCGATCCACTGTTCGTGGGGGGGGCGCGCGAGCCTTGCCGCAAGCATTTTATCGAGACTCGGGCTCGTAAACGTCTACGTCGTTCTTGGCGCGATCAGAGCTTGGAAAAGCCGCGGATATCCGCTCAAGCGCGGATAGGATTGTGTCCGGGCAATCAATGTGCTCATAGCCGCTCGATGCAAGTTTCTCGATGAAGAGCTCGTCGTTCGTCTTATTTCTTAAAAACAGCCTTGTATGATAAAAGAGGGGACGATTCCGTTACCATGCAGCTCAGACATCTTGAGCGGCTTTGTACAAAGACTGCGCGAACCGAGACTCGCCTACGCTACGCAGTGTCGTCTCTTCACGTTCGGCGCTGTGTGTCACGCCACGCTGTCATGCCACCTTTCAAAACAAAGACTCGCTCAAATCCCGATTCCTGAAGCATTCGAGCTGCAGTCTCTGAGCGTTTCCCCGTGCGGCACACAACGATAATACCTTCCCCTTCGCGTTTCGAGAGCTCCCCTATACGCTGTTCAAGCTGTTGAAGCGGAATGTTCACCGCATCAGGCAATCGTCCCAACTCGCCCTCAAGTTCGTGCGGGGCGCGAACATCGAGCACCAGACATGCCGGCTCCGTCTTTAGTCTTCGCGCAAGTTCAGCCGGCGTCAAATAGACTAGGCGAATCTTATCACGCGTATTCTGATTCCTATTTACCACAGGATCCTCGATTGTGCCCTCACGGCTTACGATGCCATTCGCCCCCCATGGGGCTTTCTTTACTAAAGCGCTTCAACTGACGTCGATTTACTCTTCGAGCTCTTTATAACAGAACCAAAAGTCGTAATTATCATACATCTTGACACGTTCTTTGGCAGTCTTTTCGTCGGCTGGTGCAGGAATAAGGACTTTCTTCCCGATAAGCTCATTTTGAGGCCATCCCGCGGGCATTGCGACCCCATATTTATCTGCGGTTTGGAGGGCTGTCACGGCCCTAAGTATTTCGTCCATATTTCTGCCGACTTCTTGTGGATAATAGATTATCAAACGAACGACGCTTTTAGGATCAACGATGAATACTGCGCGCACGGTATTTGACGCCTTACCCGGGTGAATCATTCCCAGCATCGAAGCGACCTTACCCGTATCAGCAATTATCGGGAACGGAATTTCAACGTCCATGTTCTGTTGGATCCACTCGGTCCACTTCATGTGCGAGATGACTTGATCAATGGACAGTCCAATGAGTTTGCAGTCTAGCTTCTTAAACTGGTCATACCGTTTGGCGAAGGCCACAAACTCGGTCGTGCACACCGGCGTAAAATCTGCAGGGTGACTGAAAAGCACGAACCACTTGCCGCTAAAAGCATCAGGCAGCGTCATCTTGCCGTGGGTCGTTTGGACTTCGATTTGCGGGAATTTGTCACCGATTAACGGCATTCCTGGCGCAGCTGGTGCGCTTTTTGCTGCGCTCATTCCAGCGCTCGCGGTACTCGATTGCATACAATCCGATTTCAAAGCGCGCATATATATACATTATACAAAACCGTGAGCAGCGCGAGCCAAATCATGAAGCGAAAGAAACGTTGCACCTCACTACATGCACGAGCAGCTTCCCATTTGTGTGAGAGAGATGGGGAGGAGCGACCTGTGAGAGTTATCAAACGAAAAAAAGTCTTTGAAGTGTCCGACGTGTCCGGTCGTGCAATGTTGCACGCCCTTGGAGCAATCACTACATGTTCGGTTCGCTGCGTTCAGGATACGTTCCAACGTTTTTTTAAACAGCCCGTGCCCAAGAGCGCGCCTTCGGGCTTTTTCTTGGTCCTTTGCCCAGTCTAGCCCGCGGCTGAAGCGAAAAGAGCGTTCTTTGGCGTTAACGGCGTGCTGGTGAGTTTGTCCACGCGCACTTCTAAGGAGAGAAGCGACTCGTCGACAAGCCGAACCGTCTGGTATTGTCCGTGTCGAGCGGCGCCACTAAAAACAAGTTTAAGAAGCGCTCAATCTGGCAATTTGCGGGTAATTCACTAATTAACAGCATCAAAACGTTTTTATACCTTAGAAAAAGATTAATTACAGCACAGATGAATAGCGAAAGCTCTTATCCGTGCTACGTAAAGGAGATGAATCATGAAAAAAATAGCCATTTCTCTATTGGTACTGGCTCTTGTGGCTGCATTTTCAGCGACGGGCGTAGTGTCAGCGGCAACCTGTGCTGCAACGACGACTGCCTGTCCATCGACCACGAGCGCTCAGTGCACCAGCTGCGTCACGTCAACGTGCTGCTGCTGTCCGTGCCCGGTAGTAACGTGCTGTCCAGTAGTCACGACCTGTGTCGTCACCAAGTGCTGTGAAGTCAAGACTGAAGTCAAGGCAGCAGCCTGGGTACACCCACCAATCAAGGCAGCTGCTGGCGCAGTCGCAACGGATGGCGCCGCCGCAACCACTGGCGGACAAGCTGTCAACCAACAGATCGCGCAAAGCAACACCGCCAACGCCGCCATTAACGGCGATAACAACATTGTCACCTTCAACCAAGGGAACATCGCTGGCCAAATCGCAGTTCCGGTACAAATCGACATCAAGGACATAACGATCAACCCGGCCTTGGCGTGGAACGGTGGACAGATTGGCGACCGCACCAACAGCAATAACGAAGAAGAAGTCGTAGTCGTAGTACCACCCGCGGCACTACCCGTGGCGCCCTAAAACGTTAGTTGATTTCGATTTAAGCCAGGGATAACCTGGCTTCCTTTTTTTTACTATTATTGCAGTTAGCTCTGCTTTGATGAGCAGTTGACAAGCGTTGCCGTAGCGGCTTGTGCCGTTTAACGAGAGACATTTACGTCAGCTTTAAATGCCTGGGCGTCCAAAACCCCTTGAATTTATCTCGCCCTACGATCACGGAGGGGCACGAGCACCGCAGCAGCCTCACGTAAGAGAGGAGCTGCGTTAAAAGCGGTTAAAGGGATCTCACGCAGCGTATTAAGAAAGCGTATTAAGCCGACAAGAAGGGGTGAAGGGAACGTTGGAAAACCGAACGAAAGCGCCGTACTCGGACCAACAAAAATATCCCTCACGCGGCGAAGCAAGGCTGTTCCCTAACGTTCAGTTTATTTATGAGCTTGTCTTAGCGCAGCTCGAGCTGCATTCTCTCAGTGCTGCTTTTGAGATGGATGATGAGCTTTCAGGCGTAACACTGCGCAACGCCGGAGACGATCAGCGACTAAAAAGGCGGCTCGCATATTTTCAGACGGTCAACGGAGAGCACACCGACTACTTCTACATTTCACGAAAAAATAGGACGCGATCGGTCAATCAGTATCTGACTCACTGGATCTACCCCTACAAGGGTAAGTTCCATCCACAGATGATCAGAGCAGCGCTCAACATTATCGGAATGGAACCGGGAGAAACGGTCTTAGACCCCTTCGTCGGAAGCGGAACGACGGCACTTGAAGCGCAGTTGCTCGGTGTTAACTGCGTTGGCTTTGATGCATCGCCACTGTGCGTCCTCCAAAGCAGGGTCAAGACTGCGTCACATGAAGCCATCAAGGAAATAAGAGACCAATGTGAAGCGCTTATGGCACTCAACCAGGCAGAAATGGCATTGGACGGAAAGGCTCTGAACCCTTTTACATCAATTGCTGATCAAAGGGTTCAAGATTTCTTTCGATTGGCAAAGCTCGTCGCGCTGAGCGACAGCGTTCGGCGTCGAAAAGACTCATCGATGGCATTTGGCTCACGTACAAGATTAATGACGAAGTCGATTATGGATTATGATCAAATACGAACAGAACTCAAACTCTCACTGGGACGCGCAACGATCGAACAAGGGGACGCACGCGCGCTGCTCTTACGCGATGAAAGCATCGACGGTATCATCACGTCCCCGCCTTATGCCATAGCACTTGATTATATCAAGAACGATGCTCACGCGCTTGAGGCCCTCGGACTGGACATACGTGAGATGCGCGAGCAGTTCGTCGGTTTGCGAGGTCCAATGAATGACCGGGTAGAGCTCTATGATGAGGACCTGAAGAAGAGTTTGGATGAGATGATGCGAGTGCTGAAGCCGAACAGATATGCGTTTATCGTTATCGGAAATGCCGTTTACAAGGGACGGACACTCGAATCAGTCGAGCTCATAGTCAAACATGCAAACAAGATAGGATTGCGTCTCACAAATAGGATCAACAAGACTATCTTTGGCCTCTACAACGTGATGCGAAGCGAAACAGTTTTAATCTTCAAAAAGGATAAAGACTGTAACAACACAGATGACGGGAAAAAGCCCCGCTCTGTGTTAAGTTAAGGAGATGAATCATGATGAAGAAAATAGCCATTTCTCTATTGGTACTAGCTCTTGTGGCTGCATTTTCAGCGACGGGCGTAGTGTCAGCGGCAACCTGTGCTGCAACGACGACTGCCTGTCCATCGACCACGAGCGCTCAGTGCACCAGCTGCGTCACGTCAACGTGCTGCTGCTGTCCGTGCCCGGTAGTAACGTGCTGTCCAGTAGTCACGACCTGTGTCGTCACCAAGTGCTGTGAAGTCAAGACTGAAGTCAAGGCAGCAGCCTGGGTACACCCACCAATCAAGGCAGCTGCTGGCGCAGTCGCAACGGATGGCGCCGCCGCAACCACTGGCGGACAAGCTGTCAACCAACAGATCACGCAAAGCAACACAGCCAACGTCGCCATTGACGGCGACAACAACGCTGTCGAAATCAACCAAGGGAACATCGCTGGCCAAATCGCAGTTCCGATAAAAATCGACATCAAGGACATAACGATCAACCCGGCCTTGGCGTGGAACGGTGGACAGATTGGCGACCGCACCGACAGCAACAACGAAGTAGAGGTCTTAGAAATCGGAGACGGCTGATAAAGCGTTAGTTGAATAGATTTAAGCCAGGAATAACCTGGCTTCCTTTTTTTATATTGTTGTAGTTAGCTCTGCTTTTGTTATCAGTTTTAAACGTTGCCGAAGCGGCTTATGCCGCTAACTATGTTAAAAAACAACAAAAAACGTAATGCAAAGGGAAAAAGTTTTAATCTTCAAGAAGGATGAAGAGTGCACTTAACGCCCTGAACCAGAATCCATGCGAGCACTTATCGTGTACCCGTGGCAGGTGGAAGAATTTATCCAGTGGTTAGAGCCGGACGTTTCGAGATGGCCGATTGACAACGTGAAGGCAGCACTGACCAAAGTGTCCTATGAAGAGCTCATTAAGCTTCACGTGGTTCCAGCGCTTTCCAGGTACGACGCGCTCAGATGGTTTGAAGATGGCAGGCTCGTTGGCAGTAAAAACAACGGGTCTCAAGAGATCTTAAATAACTTTAAGGACTACCGCTTCAACGGCTTGTTCTACTCGGGTCTGTTCGACACCGAGGGCGAACCGGATTGGTGACTTTTTAAACCGCGCGCAGATTGACCAAAGCACGCGTTGACTGCCGTGGGCATTATTTCCTGAGCGTTTCTAAAGTCTGTTTGACGGCGTCAACATGACCGCCAACCTTTACTTTTCGCCACTCGTGCGCCAGCTTCCCTTGTGGAGTGATCAGAAACGTGCTACGTTCAATGCCGTAATATTCCCGTCCGTACATGCGTTTTAGTTTCCAGACGCCATATTTTTCCGCCACTTCGTGATCTTCGTCACTCAGCAGCAACACGCCAAGCTTGTGTTTTTCAGCGAATTTCTGATGACTGGCAGGCGAATCCGGGCTAATCCCGATGACTACTGCGTTGTGCTTCGCAAAGTCTGGGAGTTGTTCGCTAAACTCTATCGCCTCTCGTGTGCAGCCACTTGTGTTATCTTTAGGGTAGAAGTAAAGAACAATCCATTTGCCCGTAAAATCGCTTAAACATTGTTGCTTGCCTGTGCGATCGGGGAGGCAGAACAAAGGCACTTCAGAACCGATTTCCATTTTACACCTCAAAACCACTGCTCGCTCTGTTTGCGAACAACGCTTTACGCATGAATATAGGGGTATCATAACCTTCATAAGAATTACGTGCCTCCTGTCCTTTTTCAAACAGCGTAAGCATGTGTTTTAGTGTTCCGCTAACGGTTCAATCGATGCGGTGCCAAGCGTCTGAGGTAGTTTTAGCTCGTTCTAAGCGAAGGAACGACTTATAAATGTTTGTGGCAGCCTAAGACAGTCACGTTCGTATTCGACAGCATATAACTGAGCTATATATGAAAAACACTTATTGCGTTGTGACAATCGTTACAAGCGTGAAGACTTATGCTAAATCCACTCTTGCACGACGGCCCTGCTGAAGTAGCGTTGATGACTGATCTGCAAAAAGAGGTTTTCAAAAGCATTAATGAAGCGAGCGGCGAAGGCCTTCGCTTGTGGCAGGTGCAGAAGAAGGTTTCTGGGTCGAAGTCACAAGTGCAAGAAGCGCTCCACGAGTTACTGGCGGCAGGCTATATCGGGATTCTGTCAATGGGCGGGGGGCCCAAATACCATAAGATTGCCTCAAAAGCTTACATCTTGGCAGCGCTGGACGCAAATCGCTGAGACTCGCCAACGATTCTCTTCCGACGCGTTAGCGGATTGGCTTTGCAATTTGTGCGTGTCCTTGATGGCTCCTCTATTATGCTAATACAAAGCTAAACAACACAATTCTCTGCCTCGCATCGCGCTGGGAGATCAGCCCAAAATGAGCCTGCTTGTATCTAAAACGTTGATAACCTTCAGGCCCCGCAATTCCCACTCGTACGAGGTAGCTTGTATCTAAATCGCGCGCGATTCCACGTGAAGCCACTTCGTATCCGGCGTACCGATGGTGCTCCAAGCGCATCATTGCGAGAACGTTGCCTCGTCGGTCGGAGAACACCGCCGCATCGTGATCGTGTCCACAGAGGATAACGTATCCAATCCCGCACCTTTCCTTGACGTATTCGAAGGCTTCTGCTGGTTTGTAGTGGTACCCGCTTGCGTCGATGTACGACCTTGACGAGATGCGTTGCCACGACCGATGATAGAGCCACCCGGCGCCGAGTCTGTGCGGGTCGATCGGGCCTCCATGAACGGCGAGAATCCGATTATCCTCGCTGATGTAGCAGTCGGGAAGCGCCTCCAGAAAAGATGCGTATGCGTCCAAGTTGGTGTGCGCCTGCCTGCTTCTAGCGTCACTGCCGGATAATGGATAACCTAAGAGCAGCGCTTCATCGTGATTCCCGAGCAAGGAGACGACGGGGCGTGTTTTTTCGAGCTCTCGCAACGTGTCGATGACCTCTCTCGGATGATAGCCGCGCTCGACCGTATCGCCGAGGTTGAGGATCAGTTCCACTTCGGAGTACTTCCGCACGTATCGCTTGTCGGCAGTAATGTTGAGGATTGCCTCGAGCGCGCGTATGTCGGCGTGCACATCCGATATGACTAGTATGGACACGTCCAAGCTCCTCTTGACGCACTTGAAGACTTAAAGCCGCTTTGACGTCTGTTGTGCGTTGAGATCTACTTTGCCATAATGCACGGTTGTGGCCGTATAGTCGCCTACGTCAGTATCGCAGCTTTCACGTTTGTCTTATGTTCAAAGGATTAAGCGCACCAAAACCGTTCCAAAACCACACCATTTTTTTTTGTTACGGATTGAATTGCAGAGGAAATACTTCCTGTCTAGAGGCGTGGTCGGTAGTGAGGACAATCTGAGTTAAACAAAGTAATTAATGATATGCGCTTTTTTATATTAATCTATATATATAACAAGGAGCCCAGCCGTACTCAGATGTAAATTGTCGGGCGCTGAAATGAGGCTGCTCTGTTAATCTTTACAAATTTAAAGCTCACATCTTTTTTTTAAATTGTCTAACGCCCAAACGTGAAACATTAACTTGTTGCACAACATAGGGGTAATCGCTATTCTTTGATGCAGAGGGTTCAGCAAACCCCGTCTCCTCGGTATCGGCGGCCGGCTGGTGAGCTGTGACGCTGGGCAGAACGCGGAATAATGCTGAGAACGACGTTTTTAGATGCAACGCTCGAGCTTGCCGACCGCATTAGGGGCGGCGTTCACGCGAGCGAATCGACGTCTAAAAAACGTCGACAGATACACAAAGAGAGCAGTGATACAATGAGACTGCACGGGACACAGACTAAGCGAGGCCAATCACGCCCTGCGTCCGTTGCGATACGCAACTGCGACACGCGGCGTGGCCTCTATGTACCGCACATTGACCAGCGTGGCACAAAGACGACGGAGTCTGGGGTATGCAAGACGCAGCGGTGAGACAACAGTTATGCTCCTCAGGGCGCATGGCAAATCCATTGACGCCATCGCCCGCGAACTGAGCGTCCAGAAACAGACGCTCATTGCGTGGAAAAGCTCGTGCAAAGAGGAGATTGCTGACATGAAGGCATACATAATCTGGGAAACTATGCTACCGCTGTTTCAACAGCTCTTGTATCTGCTCTTCTGCAGGAACTGCCTGGGACCATACGTTCTCAAAGGATGTGAGGAGGTACTCAGCATAATTAGGACTCTCGCTCCAGAAGGCAGTGAGAGGAGTATCAAGCGTATATTCTTGGACGCCGAGATTTATCGCGCTGATGCTCTGCTGCTTATCACCTACGATCATGAAGATTTCATGGAACTGGTCACTATGACGCAGATCATAACCGATATCAAGTCGCTTTCGCACCCCTTCAACGTCATCGCGCGATATGGGTATAATGCCCCTGATCGCCCCGCCGTTTTGTATGAACCGGTCGGCGCTTTGCATAGAAGCATAATTCGCGGCGAGGGACACAAAGGAATAAGGTGTGACGTAGACAATCTCGTGCTTTGCTGATTCAAATATCCCTAAAATCACCGCTATGGCGTCTTTAACACTGTTGATAACTGTACCGGCAGGCATGAAAAGTCATATCGAAACTGGCTTATACATAAGTATGTGACACAGGATGGTGTCGCTTGGATTTTGAAAAAAGATGGAAATTGTTCGGCTCCGTTGTGTAGTAAAGCTTTTAATGATCTGCCTGCGGAGGGCCTTGCTTGAGCAGCTCTTGTATCCTTTTTTCCGCTGGAACAGACTGCTTCCAAAGAGATTCAAAAGTGGAGACGAGATACGCGCCATATACAGGGTCACTAGCATAGAGCATATTGGCTGGTTCATTGAGCCTCACGTGCTTGACATCAATGTTAATCGCACTGATACAGTGCTTTCTTTCGAAGACTGCGTAATACAGCCCTTGGTAGCTGTCAAAGTGCCGCACGTCCTCGCCGACATCTAAGACCTCTTGCACGAACGGTATTACAGAATAGGTGATGTCAGTGATGCCCCGCGTCTTCCCTCCTCGTTTAGATAGCTCACTAACGACGTCGTTGATGCCAAACATGGAGGCCAACTGCAATCCTTCTTTGGGCGCTATCCACAGAAACTCCTGTTCTATTGAGGAGAGGATGGGTATCGCAGTGTTGACGATCTCCTTGATGCTCTTGAGTATCTTAAACGGAGCAACTTCGTCGGAGCGTCGAAACTGTTGCTGCTTTGCCAGTTCCTGCAGCTCCCGTTTTCGCATTTCCATCTCACGCAGTTCGCTCTGTTGGTTTTTCAGTACAGAGCTAAGGGCGACATTAATGTCCACTGCGGCGTAGACTGTCGGCGAATTTAGTGACGGACGCACCATACCCCTCTCAACGAGACTATTCAGGGTGCGGTGCACGTCTTCACGATACGTCTTCAGTGACTTTGCGAGCGGGGACGGCGTCTTGGGGCCGTATTTGAGCAGGTGCAGATACGTCTGCGCCTCCTTTTCGCTGAGCCCGAATCCAATTAAACGGCGGGAGAAGTCTTCGTCAGTGGCCATCAGTAATCACCTCGTAAGTGAGCTTATGATAGATATACGTTACTTAATGAGCGGGGGGCGAAGCACGCTGTTCACGGCGTTGGCGAGGCGCTCTGCGCACTTGGTGCAGTTTGGATCGTTTGTGTTCACGCAGCCGAAGTGGAGGCCATACCAGCAGGCCCCGGTTTTTATGGTCGTTAGGTTCGTTGCCATAATATTCATCTCCGATCCAACTGCACCGAGTAGTTTCATAAGGCCGCGTGAGACAGCGATTGTGTGGAAAAGCGTGACAGTGTGTTTGTGTCACGCCTCACAGCGGCTATCGCAGGAAAGCGGCGATCGAAAAAACAGAAGCTAATCGAGTTGCAGCTAATCAAGCAGCAGCTGCAAAAACAGCTGCATAGCGATAGCGCTATGCTAATGTCGACTGTGACCTTTCGATTGCCCAAGCCCACCGAACATCTCGAGTCCCTGCTGCGACGCGAGGATGCGCTTTAGGTCAGACCGATGCATGGCGACGTAGAGAAGACTCTGGATGCGTCGTAACCCAGAACTTGTCTCGGGATTGCGCAGGATCTGACGCGCTTGTTCGTCCGTGATGCCTGCAAGCGTGAGCATCGTGCCCGTCGTATCGGCGTACTGCACCGACTCAGCAAAGCCCCGCCCGATATCATCACCGTGTGCGCTGCGCACGTAGACCGCCCCTTCAGCGTACTGACTGCCGTTCGCAAAATAATTCATCTGCCCTGATTCGACGATCGGGACGAGCGTAAATGAGCGGATATCCTCGGGCACAATCTCGCCAAACGTGAACTCCCATTGATTCGGGTGCCACGTGTGTGTTACGGGATATGACTGCTCGTTTGGCGAATAATCGCTCTTCACCCATTGAGAGACCACAAGCGTGCCGACCGTATTGGTAAGGTTTTTTTGCTCGTCCATGTACTTTCCAACAACGGTGGCCTGCATAACACCGGGTGGCTGCGCCCCGGTCTGATAATAAAACGAAATATACGCGTTCGTATGCGGGGCAAACATCGTAAGCTGACGATCTCCGTTAAATTGTGCCATGAACCAGTCCCATCCGGGCGGTTCAGGCTGCTTGGTGTTGTTTGCGGCGCGCAAGACGGAAGACTGGGGATTGCCTGCAAGGTATCCCCATTGATGATCAAACCAAAACGTGCCGCGTTCAAGTTTGATGGTCTCGCCATCGATTCTAAGAGAGCTTTCAGGAGCGACCTCCATGTGAGGGATGGAGTAATAGAGCGTTTCCATCCCATCAACGCACGGCATACAACCATTGGCACCTTGCAAGAGGTACTCCTTGCCTGAGGTGAACGTAAGATCAATTTCCAATTCCTTCGCTTCAGCGCGCTTTTCGACCCCCCACGCAGCCAGATGAAGCGGGAAAAAGGAAGCGGTGGTCGTGCTCTCAATCCGGTTGCGACCGACTGCGTAGTGATACGGAGCAAGCCCACACGTTATGAGGCCCGTCGTGCCCGCAATCACGACAGGATCTGCTTGATAATGCCGATCGCCCGCTTTACTGATCCCTAGTTGGAGTTCGATGACCTGATTTTCGATATCAGTAAGGTTGAATTGCGCCGCCAGCGCGGGATTGAGCAGAGGAGCGCGGAACAACATGTACTCGATACCGAATTCACGCCCTTCCGCGTCCCAACAGCTGCCGACAAAAAAGTGCCAGCCAACTTGTGTTTTGAGCTGAGGCAGGTGGTCGCGCGGAAACTCAAGATCGGCCGTCTCGGGTAATCGTTCGAATCCCTGGCTCGCGTTAAGGCCGAGGAACTTACTCACGATCACATACGCTTGATGAGGTGTAAGTTCTCTGCATAAGCGCTTGAGCGCAGTGTAACGCCGTTCATAATTTGGATTATGAGATTGCGGATGCGCCAGAAGCCAGTCAAGGTACGCGCCCATCCTCGTGCCTAACGACTGCGTGCTGTTTTTGGAATCGCGGATTTGCACACCGACATCATCGGGGATATTGTCGGATTCAAAAAAACGCATCCAGAGCGCATGCGCGATGTGCTGTTTCGTTGCGTCGTCAAGAGGCATCTCAAAATCGATAGCGTCATCCATTAATCTCAATCCTGATTGTACGGTCGTATGTTGCCCTTTCAATGCACCTTATCCTTAAAAAAGGGGCCGTATGTTGATGGAGTGCTATCATAAGACAATGCATATGCAAAAACTAAATGCTTAAGCTCAGCCGCCTTCCCGTATCGCTTTTCAGACGGACTAAATCAGCAACCTTATACGCTACACTAAGGTGATAAAGAGCAGTTTTTCACATAGGCGGCGAATAGTGAACTAGCCTGTCGAAAAGCGGTGATTATGGCGGATAGACTAGATTTGAAACGTATGGCATTTATCGCCCTCTTGCTCTGCGTGATGATAGTCGCGGCTGTCGGAGCAGGCGCGCCCGAAACCGTGCTTAGTGCTAAAAATGCGATTTAAATTATCGCTAATTATAATACGCTCCGGGGGCGCTATATGGACATACCTGTCTCTGCGATGCGGTCGCCAAATCCTACGTGATAAAAGACGCCTGGGATGATGAGATAACGCTCGTACCGCGCGATGAGAAATTCCCAGAACTGGAAAAATAACCAAAAACCCCCAAAACCACCCCGGCTCTAAGTGGGGCAATCGAATTCGAACTGGAGGCACAATGTGAAGGAAATCACGATAAACGAAATCGAAGGCTTTCAGATAGGCAGCGACCAGGATACGGTCGGCGGAACCGGCTGCACGGTCATAATATGCAGGAATGGCGCCACTGCAGGCGTGGAGGTAAGGGGGTCGGCCCCCGCAACAAGGGAGACCGACCTGCTTTCGCCCCTGAACATGGTCGAAAAGATAAACGCTGTGATACTTTCGGGAGGCAGTGCCTTCGGGCTTGACGCCGCGGGAGGCGTCATGAAGTACCTGGAAGAGGACAGCATCGGCTTCGAAACCGGCTTCGGCGTAGTGCCGATCGTATGCGGAGCCGCGCTTTTTGACCTGTGCGTCGGAAATCCGAAGGCCAGACCTGACATGAAAATGGGCTACGCAGCCTGCATGAACGCGAGGAAGAACAGCCCCAAGGAGGGGAATTACGGCGCCGGAACCGGCGCCACGGTGGGAAAATTCCATGGGCCTGACCACATGATGAAGAGTGGGCTGGGGATGTACGCCGTGCAGGCCGGAAGGGTCAAATGCGGAGCCATCGTAGCCGTCAACGCCCTGGGAGACGTTTATGACGCGGATACGGGCGACCAGTTGGCGGGTATCCTGAACAAGGACAGGAACGGCCTGGACAATACCCATGCGCTCATGATGGACTTCATGGAGCGTGATCTCAACGCGTTCAGGGCAAATACGACCCTGGGGTGCATCATAACCAACGCCAGGCTCACCAAGGCCCAGTGCACCAAGCTGGCCGCATTCACGCATAACGGATACGCCAGGGCGATACGTCCTGTACACACGACCGTGGACGGCGATACGGTGTTTGTGATGGCTGCGGGAAACGTTGACGCAGCGCTGGACAGCCTGGGAGTCCTTGCTGCTGACGTCATGGCCAAGGCCATAGCAAGGGCGGTGCTGTCGGCCGAGCCTGCATATGGGCTTCCCGTCGCACGCAGTTTTAAGTAGCGGGAATCAGCGTTTAGCCGAGAGCTTGGGCTCTTAATCAAGTCGCGTCCGCACTTTTCTCGTTTGGATACTGGGCGCGAGATACGTTGAGTGTCGCCCCGCCGTGGAGGGGATGTTCACCAGCGTAATTCGTCCCCACGACCCCATCGTGATTGCCTGAGAGTAACCCCCGACGTGCGACTTACGGCCTCAAAGGGCCAACCGGCGAAGACAATCGGTTAAAATAAAGTTAGTTACATAGATACCGCAATGCCAGCGTGGTGACAGATCATCGCTACGGTCAAATGAATGGAGACAGGACGTGCAGAATCGCGCCAACTCAGAAATCGATAGCGTGAAGCGCTTGCTGCATGAAAGCCGCGGACTCATCGAGCACATTTCAACATTGACTGATGAGCGTGCCAAACTCAACCCGCTTCCCGGTTCACTTCGAAAACGGCATATGCGATGTGGCAAGCGGAGTTGCCGCTGTAGGACGGGCGCACTGCACGGCCCTTACTACTATTTTGAGCCCTCACGGCAGCACGGGAAGTGGCGCTACGTTTCGAGGGATCGCCTTGTTGACGTGAAGAAGGGCATCGCTGACTGGAAAAAGCAGCAGGAAATCGACGAAACGCTGCAGACGTGTGCAGCTCGGCTTGATGCTGTCCTTAAGGCGATCCAAAAGGAGATTGCCTCGGTGATTTCAGCACCCTGACGAGCACGCTATCATAAAACGTGCGGGTTGTTATCGTCGATAGATGTTTGTCCTACTCTAATAATGGATAAATTCATATATAAGTAGAGTAGGATAACGCGTACAAGATTCCTTCTTCAGAAGCTATCTGTGTTACCGGTTATGGCTCACATTCATCTGCCGGATGGGGTGTTCTCGCTTCAATGGGTGATCGTCTGGTGGACGCTCGCCTTGATCGTGCTTGCAATAGCGCTCCTCGTCTCGCGTCGCCAGACTGTCGCCACCCAGCGGATCACCATCGCGGCGTTACTCGCTGCTGCTGCGTTCGCCATATTTCAGGTGAACATCCCGTTCGCCGGCGGGGTGCATATGAACCTCACCCCGCTCATCGGCATTCTCGCCGGCCCTACCATCGGGTCGCTGATCGTGTTGATTGTCAATATTCTCAGTGCGGCGATCGGCCACGGCGGGTGGGGGCTGATCGGGGCAAACACCCTTGTGAATATTAGCGAGGTCGGGAGCGCGTATTACCTCTTCTATTATGCGACCCGCCGTTTTGAGCTCTTCACCCGTGGAGCGGTCGCGGCGTTTGGCGGGTTGCTTGTGGGAAACGCCTTGTCAGTAATCATCATCGTGATTTCAGGGATACAGGGGAGCACCCTTTCGGGAAGTGCGTTGCTCGTGTACATACTCCAAGTCCCCCTCTTGAACCTGATTGTGGCCGTAGGCGAGGCGATTGTGACGGGATTTGTGGTAGAATATTTGGGCAAGGTGCGCCGTGATTTGCTCGCTCCGCGAGACGTTGTTGGTGAATGACGTGAAGTGGCAATATCTCATATTGGCGGCGGTCTTTATTGGTGCGGTGGCAATCTCTCTCTGGACAGCCACGCGTGTCGACATGCACGAAATAGAACAAGGCTTAACCAACGTCTCAGAGGAGGAGCACGAGGGAGTTATTGAAGGAGGCAACGTCGCTCTCTACGGCGCAATCGTAATTATACTGTTTTTTATCGCCCTCGCTGTTTTTGTTTGGTCAAAATATCAATGAATACGTGCCTAGGATGCACACACTATCAGTCTATCAGCTTATTGTGCACCAAAAACGTTCGGTTTTTGCATTACCGACTGGGGGGCAGAAGGGCAGTGATGAGCAGTCTTTACGGTGCACTTTACCCTTTCAGGCCCTGCACCACCGCGGTGGTCGTGCCCTGCCCTTGGACGACCGTTGCGCCTGAGCGGGGATCGGTGCTGAATTGCGCTGTCTCCACCTTCACGTACGTGCCGTTTTGACTTGTGATCGTCCAGAAGTCATAGTTCGCATACGCCCGATCGCCGACGGCGTTGAGCGTGGTATTGCCGGTGATGCCGGCATAGGCACTGGCAACGCGCGGAATGGCCTCTCGAAGCGCGGTGGTGTTCTGTGCGCCCACCTCGGCTATCGCGCGAGCCATGATCCACACCGCGTCGTAGGCGAAGGAGCCATAGGGGGTTTGCACCGTGCTATTCACGCTCGTATTATGCATGAGGCGATCGTATTGGGCGCCTTGCCCTTCGACCTGCTGAACGGCGGTGTAGTTCACACGGGCAGCTATCTGCGCCACTGTGTCGTTGGCGAGGATGGCGTTGATTGGCGTCGCTGCAACGCCCCACCAGCGCGCCGCCGACCATTGCGGGTCATTGCCCGCTGCGATGAGCATCGGCACCGTATTACGTTCGAACCCGATGAAGAGTACGCCGACCGAGCCCCCTTTGTACGTGGCTATCACTTGCGTGAGCTGTGGTCGCACGGCATCGAGCGCGCCGCTGAAGTTCGTGGTATTCGGCGGAAATCGCTCCGCCGCGGTCACGACGCCGCCCTGCTGTCGGAACGCGGTGGTCGTTGCGTTGATGAGTCCGTTGCCGTAGACGTCGTCGCGTACGAAGGCTATGAGCAGACTCACTCCCTGTTCCGTCATCGCTTCAGCGAGCGCGGGGCCCTGGTGGCTGTCGTCGGGCACGATACGAAACACGTTCCCTCGCGGAACGCCGAGCGACGAGGCGGTGCTTCCGTAGCTGATGAGTACCATGCCGACCTGGTCAGCATAGGGGGCGACGGCTTCGACTTCGGCGCTTGAGTAGGGCCCGATAACGGCCATCACCCCGTCTGCGTGCAGCGCTTGCATTGCCGCGAGCGCGCCATCAGGGGTCGTTCCCGTGTCCTTGACGGCGAGGTGGACGCGGACGCTCGCTTTAGCCGCGGTGAGGTAGTCGTTGACGTCAGCCTCCGCTGCGTGAATGGTGCTGTTCACGTTGGCGCCGACGTTCGCTCCGTCGCCTGTTAGCGGTAACAGCGCGCCGACGGTCACGCTTTTGGGTTGCGTCGTTCCCGGTTGAACGCTTGACGTGCATCCGGCGGTCAGAACGGTTCCAAGCACGACGAGCGCAATGAACGCCGTGCCCCAACGGCTCGTAAACGGCATACGCACGAGCGTGTTAGACGAGGCAATATGATATAAAGGTGCATGGGCCTTGCGGGGCGCAACGGCCGAATCTTCTGTCTCGTCCGATTGAGCGCTTCCCCATATTGGGCACACACCACTAGACGAAGGTGTGTTCTTACGCGGAAGCCAAAAGCCAGTGGTATCTGTCGTGCATGTAGAAGCTGCTGACACCGGCACATGCCCCCGTCGCATTTTTAAAGAAAGCCTTTTCATCAAGCTATCTGGTTTTAGTACTCATAAAGCCTACGCTCGTAAAAAACCGAAAAATTAATATTCTTAGCGAGCGTGGTAAGGTCAATAGATTATGAATATAGAAGAGTTCACCGACAGGCTCCATCGCCTTGGCATCGACGTGCCTGCAGGCACGTTACGGCGGTGGGCAGCAGAAGGGCTTGTAACAGCACCGCGGCGGGTGCAGAACCCGGCAGGACGTGGGCGGCTGAGCGACTGGCCTGAGACGTCCGTTGAAGAGGCCGCGGCGTGCTGGGCCGTCCGGCACCTCACCACTCAGGGGGCGGCACCCAACGTCGAAACGATGCAGCGTGTCCGGCTGCTTTCCCGAAAGCTCTCCGAGACACCGTTTGGCATCATAACAGGAGACGTCAAGCCCGACGGGACACGCGGCCTGTTTTTGTTCTCGTCAGCGCTCCACCCGCTCGTCGTGAACTGGGCGGTGACGGTGGAAAAGGTGCGCCGTGGCTGGCCGGTGCTTAAGCCGGCGCGCCTCACGTTTCGGTGGACGGTCGCGGGCACACCGCACGAGGGAACGCTGAAAACGGCGCTGGTCGATGCAACGCTCGAACCGGCAGATCGTAATTCAGTCAGCATTCACAGCGAGCGAATTGACGTCTGAGAGCGAACGACTAACGCCAGTAGTGAGACCATACATACAGAGACGACGCAGAGCCACTGTCGACTCTTGCACGCAGACAGGACTGCGGCGGGATCTCCTGTCGCCACAGATCAGGTATTGACCATGCGAAACGCACGAGGCTGAAGCATGAAAGACGCCGAAGTGAGACACCAGTTTATAACGCTCAGGGCACAATTCAAGAGCTTTGATACCATTTCCAAAGAGCTGCGCGTGCACAAGCCGACGCTCATCGAGTGGGAACATGAGTACAAAGAGAAAATCGCAAATCTCAAGGCTATCGAACTGGAGGAACTCAGAGAACGGTTTTGGCTTACGACAAAGGCGCAGACGACTCGCGGTCTTTGAGAAGCGTATTGAGCTGTTAGGGGGGGCGTCGCTTAAAATGTGCTTCAGACAGGCCGACAAGACAGAGGACGGCCAAGGGTATCAGTCAAGAAGGTGAACAATGACGAAGGGACTGCTCATCGCGGGAACCAAAAGCGGGATCGGAAAAACGACGGTCGCACTCGCCATCCTCAAAGCGCTTGTGGACTCAGGCTTTACGGTGCAGTCATACAAAGTAGGCCCGGATTTCATCGACCCCAGCCACCTCGAAAAGGTGACTAACGCGCCGTGCTATAATCTTGATTCGTTCATGATGGGTGACGACGGCGTCAGGCGAGAGCTGGCAAAATCCACCGCCGACTACGCCATCATAGAAGGGGCAATGGGCTTCTATGACGGGATCTCAAGCTGCGCTCAGATTGCAGACCTGGCGAAAGTGCCGGTTCTTCTGGTGATTGACGCAAGCGCTTCTGCGGAAAGCGTCGCTGCAGAGGCTTTAGGGTTCGTGAGGTACGCATCTTACACCCCATACGAACTCACGATAGCTGGCGTTATAGCCAACCGCGTCAGCACCCAAAGACATGGTGAAAGCATACGACGGGCGATGAATGTAATAAATGTGCCGCTGGTCGGAACGGTTGAAGGAAACGCCGAGGGCATCCCGTCACGACATCTCGGACTGCATTTGGGGTCGGAAGTTTCACTGTCCAACGCCGCCTTAAAGTCAATCTACGAATCACTGGATATCGATTTTATAAAACGAATAGCGGCGCCCATCGCGCCTCACAAGCCGCACGAGCTGCGCGAGAAAACCGGCACATACGATGCGCGAATTGGGATTGCTTACGACCCCGCATTTTGTTTCTATTATCGCTCAAACATCCAGTCAATTCAAAAACACGCCCAAATTGTCTATTTCTCTCCCATGCGCGACGCACTCCCAGACGTCGACGGGTTGTACATCGGCGGCGGGTATCCGGAACTTTATGCTACCCAGTTGAACAAGAACAGACGCCTTCTCAACGATGTGAAAAAAAATGCGGAAGACGATATGCCCGTTTACGGCGAATGTGGGGGGCTCATGTACCTGTCGCGCTCGCTCACCACAACTGATGAAGAAAGAGTCACTATGGGAAACGTTCTTCCGATGGACGTTCAAATGACAAAAAAGCTCCAAGCCTTAGGGCATGTAGCGGTCGAGACTGTTATGGAATGTCCAATCGCACAGCGCGGCGATGTCTTACGCGGACATGAGTACCATTACTCGATTGCTTCGCTAGATTCTGATGCGCGATTCGCTTATCGCGTAGCACAAGGTAAAGGAATTGACGGACGTGATGGGGTAATAGAGGGCAACGTCGTGGCTTCGTATCTTCATGCGCATGTATACTCTATGCCTCGCGAGTTTGACTTGTTTTGCGCAAAAGCGAGTGCTTTCTCTCACACGTAGAATCAATCGCGAAGGGTGTAGTGATAAGGTCACAGCGGGCGTTAGGTGTGGTTTCACCCCTCGACCGTTTCAATGTAGTCGCAGCGACTGATATTCGTAAGAATCAAGATGTTACCTTTCCACTGCGACTTCTCAGAGGTGAGGTCATTCAGACATTAATACAACAGCAGTTTACCTGAAGTTCAATGACCAGGACCTACAAGATGTACATGCTAATGTGCCGGTTTAAAACCTCTTAATTGCGTCTGTGGTAGACTACAACAGCTCAGCTGTGCCAGACTATCGAACGGCCTTGTTTGCCTAGTGCCATAATTAAATTCTTACGATATCAGCGTAAGCGTTGGCTACGCATTTGGCGCACAACTTGCTGTCCGGACTTACTAGTCCCAGCCCGCACTCCGTATTTATGTCAAAATAGCAATAGTTGAGGGCGAGTGCTGTTGTTTTGACTTCTGCTTCCATTTGTTTATTCACCTCCTTTACTCTCATGTAAGCAGGGAGGACACGTGCCGCCATTCGCAAGTCCAGGAGGCTGGTACGCTCTTCCTCACTTTCGATAACCCAAACAATAAGTCAATATGTAAATGTGCGTGACACGACTTCTGTGTTACAGACTAACACTGCGTGCGGCAAACTGCAGTTAAACCGACGAGTTTAGATAGTTTTTATAATAAGTAAGTGCCTGAAGACGTAGGCATTTATTCGTGCAATTTCGTTTTTATTTGAGTAAAGAGAAGTGTTATTGCAATTTTTAAACAGGCTTACGCGGCGGCTTTTTAACTACCTTCATGCCGCTAAAATCGCTTATACGCCCACCCTGCCATCTTCTGGAACATTAGCTCGGTTCTAGACCCGCCGTCGTCCATCATTCACGTTCTCATGCACCCGGTGAGATCGTCCTTTTCTATCTTTAAAACAAAAATACTTACCTTCAATCTCCTTTTCGAGCTCTTGAAACGCTTTTTCGTCCGGTGACACGATCACACAAAATAATTTTAAATCATCCAACGCCTTTTTCGGATTCAGTGGGTCTATCTCCATCACTCTAGCCTGCTATCGTTAAAAAACACAAAGTTTACGAAGCCAACCTAATCCGCGCGAACAAGCGCCCCGACTGGCTCAGGCATCATCACTTCCCTTGTTTGTTAGCTAAAGCCTACAAGTTGTAAGAACGGGCTCTTATTTTATTATTGCGTTGCAGCCAAGTGTGACGCTAAATTGTAGTCACGCGGGTTTACATAACGACGTATCGTTGGTGCTATCGGGAGCAATGAGGGCATTGCTGTCACAACACCAAAAAGGCGAGTCAAACAAAATGAACGAACAAGAACATAAGATAATGGAGGGAGTCAAGAATATGCCTACCCATAAGAAAGTACCCGATGAAATTGCTGTGGCATCGGTGACAGCAGCATGCGTCATCGGCCTTGCCGTAGCGTTCAAGAACGTTTTTAACGTAAATGTCCCTTTTCTCTTCTCAATAACCGTTCCGCTCTATCTATTTATTGTTTATATGATTACACGGCCGACGGTACAAAGATTTAAACACGAAACACTGCTGTGGAGTGCAGTAATAGTTCTCGTGTCCGCGTTCACGCTTCTTTTTTACGTTCTGTAACGTTTTATCATCTCCTTACGCGGCATATCGTGTTCCGTTAAACCTATCCTCTGGGCTAAACGCAGCCCTAGTAGGATGGCAAGCGTAAACGGCCACTATACGCGAGTTTTACGCTGCCGCTACTGTTTCACGCTCACAGATACAACTTCAACTATTAGTGATAACTGCGCGACGGAACAGGCGACCAGGATTAAGCGCGGGTATAAAAGGCGTCGGTATATGCCTCGTAAAGCTATTAGTTCAAAAAAAGAAAAGATGCAGGTTACTTAGCCTGCATCCACCGCTGCATCATTTCTGCTAAAGGCTCGGCGACCCTCAGGTCACTTGTATAGAAACCCAGCATTTTATTGATCGCTGGTTCTGCGGACCATGCTAACATCGCCTCAAAACTTGGGGCTTCATACACCATAACCTGCAAGTGCTTACGATGTACGTTCCATCCGCCAACTATTTTGATGCCGTGTTTGTTTGCGAGCTCTTCGAATTTGCTCATGGCTTCAAATGTCACCTTTCTCACGCTCTCGTTGTGAGTCAGACAATCTGCGGCAGTGTGCTTAATAACCGACAAAAACGTCAGCATCTTTGATTCGCCTCCTTTCACGTTTAGCGGCGGTGGTAGTGACCCCGCTTTTTCTTAAAACGCGTAAATAGGCACCTTAAGGAAATAAATGTTGTTGCAACGTCCGCTTGTTATACTGATGGGCTTTATTTTCGGCCTACGAACGGCAGTGCGACTCAATCTCATTTTGTTCTTTGCGATCTAAGGAAGTTCACAGAACAACACGGCGACATATTGCAGTTGGGATCAGGCAAATCGAGCGTACATAATGACGCACGGAGTCAGCGGAGTCGATTGGAAGCACTACAAACACCCATTGCCTGCGCACGTGTATAATACCTATATGCGATATTGGCGAGATGTAGATTTGCAATTTTGACCGCAGGGAGCACATTCATGCGAGCGGATGGATGCAAAATATCTCAAATCGGTTACACTAATGGTGCATTCGTATTGACGGTGATGACCCAAAGGCAAGAACGTGCCGAAAGTGAAAAGAAAAAGAGGGGGCTACAAAGAAGCGAGGCCTACATCACCTTTAACTCTTGTATCAGACGCTGCACCTTTTGATCTCGCTTCGCGAGGCAACTGGAGCTCGTTTCTGAAAGGCAATGCGCTGAAACTTTCGCCCCTGTATTATCGAAGCACCACTAATAACCCTGCACGGCCGCAGCTGCTTCCTTTATCACCACCCTCGATTCGGCAACATTAAGCACCGGGTATATTTCCCACGTGATGATCGGCCGGTACTTGAACATGACCGCGGCCAGGGCTACTTTATCGTCGAGCTCGCTTAAAGCGTATCCATCCATTCCGTTGCCAAACTGTCCCCAGTCGCTAAATGACCCGTAGTGCAAATCTACTTTTGCCATTTTGAGCATCGATGAGAACAGTTTCCCTATCTCTGTTGGCGTCGTGGGAAGCTCAAGCTTTGAATTGTCAACGTGCCACCTTACAAAGAACTTTGGCATTTTTCACCTCGTTATCATTTAATCAACTGCGCGGTCGCGGCTGCTTGATTTATCACCGCTGTCGATTCGTCCACACCATACACCGCATTTATGTCCCACGTGATGAACGGCCTGTACTTGAACATGACCGCAGCCAGGGCTACTTTATCGTCGAGCTCGCTTAAAGCGTATCCATCCATTCCATTGCCAAATTGTCCCCAGTCGGTAATTAATCCATTGTGCAAATCCTCTTCTATCATTTTGAGCATCGATGAGAACAGTTTCCCGATCTCTGTTGGCGTCGTGGGAAGCTCAAGCTTTGAATTGTCAACATGCCACATTATAAAGAATTTTGACATTTTTTCACCTCGTCGCGTTTTGGCGGCGGTAATAGTGATCGCCGCTTATTCTTAAAACACGTAAAGAGGCACCTTAAGGAAATAAATGTTGTTGTAACGTCCGCTTGTTACAACGACAGGTTTTATTTCGGCTGCTAGACGGCTGAAGTATGAGGGATCGTGAAATGGGTGCCGGTGCGTCGCTATTATCGTCATCAGAAAAAACCCATCATGCTTAAAAGTCGAGCTTGTTCATTGTCGACTGACAGCAACGGCAGTTTCATTTACCCATGCGAGTTTGATCGCAAAATCTTCGTTGAAGATCAAGAGAGTTGACGTTTTAGCAAATAGTTAGCTCTCACTTTTGCTTCTGCTAAACCGCCCTTGCCAAAAAAATCAGCATCCACAATAAATGCATAGCGGAATTTTTAGATCATGTTAATTTGATTAATATTCTTAATAATTTTATAAAAAAAATTGAATTATTAAGAGAGAGCTTACTTGACGGCAAAATTTGCCTTATTGTATAAATTCGCAGTATCGCACCTAAAAGGAGGTCAAAATAGCAAGCTTTATTTCCCAAAATGTGTATTTTCGGAAATGTGAAGAATATAACCGATTATTTGGAGCGAGAGCAGGTCGATGCGATCCTTGAGGCAGCGAAGATCACAAATTTTAGAGACTATCTCCTCATCCGTGTATTGTGGCGCACTGGTGTCCGTGTAAACGAGTTAGTCAATATCAGGCCGGGAGATATTGAGTGGAACAATCAAGTGATCAATATTATTAAAGCCAAACGTGGAAAGCAGCGAAGAGTGCTTCTTGACGAAGAAACCCTTAAAATGCTCTCCGATTATGTCTTAGCACAGAATACCCCAGAGGATCACCTATTTTCGGTCTTACAAGCAGACAAATCCGATACATTGTCAAAAAATACGGGAATACGATAGGCGTTAATATACACCCGCATATGCTAAGACATAGTTTTGCGATCCACTTGGTTCGCGGCGGCATGGATTTGCGGCGGTTACAGCTTCTTTTAGGACATAGTAGCCTTAATATGACGCAGATTTATTTACAATTCAAAGATGATGATATTCGAGAGGTTTATCAGAAGGTAGATTTTTAGACGTGGTATTTTTATAAAAGTGAGAGTTAAGAGCCCAAAAAAAAGTTAAGAAACAATAGTCGACCAAGTAGAAAAATTTGATGCTCCTTGAAACTCATATAATTTGATGATATCTAATTACTTTTGTAACTTCGAGAGCTGTAATTATGACTGAATTACGCTCAAGATATCTTCGATTGAAATTTAACGTAACATCTAACGAGTAAAATTAGGTCGCGTACGTTGTTTCTTATGATGTGCTATCATTAGCTCAAAATGAGTGATATTAGACGAGCTAAATAAGCTGAAAAACGAGATATATTTAAGTAAAAGTCTTAATTTTAGGGCCATCTCATGCATTTTGTTGCTAAGTCATTAAATCAAAATTATAAAAGTAAGTTCCAACCTGTAATGACGAATCATAGAGATTGGGACAAATAACATTAATTTAAATAGTTATTATTTAATAGATATATTAAAATTAATCTAATATGTTATAATAGGTATGATTATTCTTTTAAATAATAACTATATCACTTGTAGCTGGTCTTACAATCTATGCAGGAATAATATAATAGGCTTAAGCCGTATATTCCCAAAAAAAATCAGGTAAAAGTGAGAGTTAATGCAGTTGCCGATGCGTGTGAGTTGGCGAAAGTTAAAATTTGGATCGCGGCTTATAAATCGCCATCAAATACGGCTAGAATCGTTTCAAGTTCGTCTTTATCAACACCTTCTTTTGGGTGGAACTTTATGCCATGGTCCCCATGATGGTGCTTCCTGTGATCATATTTACCTATTAAGATAGCTTGAGGAATTCTTAATGGAAATGCTTCACATCGCTGCGCTTTTCGATAATATTTGCAGACCAAACACATTGAAACTGGATATACTGGCAAAATGAGGCCTCCATTTTCGATTTTTTTTCCATCGTCGTAATGTGAGGTATTTCCGTTTTAAAAAGGGAAAGGTTCCTTTTACATGATCCCATTACTTATCGCGTCCCATTTCCGCGTCGTGATCGATGGATTATAAACTGTTACTTGCACTAAATAAATATTTACAGTAAAACCCCATCGCCGCGCAGGCAGAGGCTCCATCCCCAGAATCGAACGCGACGATTGATGAGCCTAAATTTTGGAACTCTCACTTTTGCCAGTTCAGACTCAATTAGTTTCACTTGCCTTTCAAGACATATATGAGCGTGTGCCGTCTTAAAGGGAAAAAAGAAAAAGCAGGCCGTTAGGCCTATTTTGGCTGCATCATCTGCATAGCTTCTTCCATCGTCTGTTTAATATTTGTCGTTAAACATATTAATAGGATGGACACATTTAACGTTGCTGAGGTGTATAAATCATGAACCCAAAGCTTGAGGATTTTTTTACGATCGCCGAGTTCGTGATGATGGTGATCATTATAGTTCTATTCATAATGTCGTTCTTTCTGTATTGACGGTTGTGAGCGTTTGTTAGTTGCTCGTCGGCCAGATCACATAAAGTCCTTTAACCAATGCTAAAACGATAGTCACTCAAATATCCGCGTTTTTATCCTTTCGCCCATCTAGGAATGGAATAATCGCTTCCACTACATGCAGAAGAAGCGGGCAGCAATGTTGTATACAAATCTTGTCGCACTCAGGCGGAATTTCGAGAACAGGCTTGTCGCGCGCCTGTTAGATCAGCGAACTGAGATTCAATAGCAAAAAGCTGTTGCTCGTAGCCTGTATTTGACTCCGCTTCCGTATGATACCCACTAGATTAAAACTAGAAATGCTTCGGATAAACCTCACAGAAGCTATGCTTATGCTAGTCTGCTAGTCCTATGCACTCGTGTCGCCGTGCTCCCACACCGTAACGTTCTGCAAAGGCCAAACTGGGGATGCTATCGAAAGTGTTGCCAGCCAACTTATGATCGACCGTAACCAGTTCAAGACCGGCGCAGTCAATTGCTACAGGATCGGTTCCCGCAAGTATGTAGCCGAGACACGCTTTCTACCTCTTCTTTTATGACTCTGGTTACCTTCACAAATGTAACTTTGTTATTTACGATAAACGAACTTTTTGGTGTTGACATAGCAAAGCGGGTTTCGTACTTCAGTGAACGCTCCGACAGGCGGTGCCGTTACTTATTGATCTCTTTTCCACAATAGGGGCATGTAGACGGAATATCGCGTTCCTGTGCCCTCCTTCTTTGATACTCTTCATAGAAAGCCGATCCAAGAATTCCGGTAGGTAGCGCAAATAGTGCAATGCCGAAGAAAGCTATTGCACTACCGACTACCTTGCCGATTGGAGTAACTGGCCATACATCTCCGTAGCCGACAGTGGATAGCGTAACAACAGCCCACCACATCGCGTCGGGAATACTTCCGAATTTTGCCGGTTGTGAGGGGCCTTCAACAAGCCACATCACTGCAGATGCTGCGATGAGAACCGTTGCTCCTACAATTGCAACCGCGAAGAGTTCCCAGCGGCGTTTGTAAAGGACTGTTTTTAGAATATCAAACGCAGGGCTATAGCGGCTAAGCTTGAATATCCTTAGCACAATTAGCAGCCGAAGCGCGTGAGTGATAGGTTCATCCACGACAAAGAGCGTGAGATAGAAAGGCACGACCGTTATAAGATCAATGATGGCTAAAGGCGTGAGAGCGTAACGCATCCGTCCTCGAATCGTCTCCTTAAATCGCTCGTCGAGCGTACACGTCCAGAGACGCAGTGCGTATTCAACCGTAAACACGATAGTTGAAAAGAGCAGGAACGAGTAATAGAGCACTGCGCTATGTTCATAAAATGCCCGATCGCTCGCAAGTATGACGGCAAGCACGTTAAGACAGATAAGAAAGATGAGGAACCAATCTACAGCCTTTCCTATTAGACCGGCCCGGCTACCACTTAGAGCCTTAAAAACCTGATGTTGTGCTACGCGATAGAAAGATGAGACATTCACTGTTCTTCCTCGAACACGTAAGCTGCATCGATATATTAATGCTCGGGCGGGTCGTGCAATTTTGCCGTCTTTGCTTTTGCAAAAGAACGCAGTCTGAGCCCCTGCAATTCGCCAACCACCATCAGACAACGCGCCGCAAAATACCCGCTCTCGCGGATTAACGACCGTGCTTTTTAATTGGCCAGACCTAATTTAAGCAGGCAAAAGGAGAAAAAAACAAGAAGGGAGTGCTAACTTCTTTTGTTGCCCATTCTACTATCGCCACAACACAGTATACGCTACACGCTAGAAGCAACGTTGTCCTCAACTGATGATGTTGAAAGACTGTATCATTTTTTGCGCAATTTCGAGATTCGAAGCGTATGCGCTCTGCGTCGCCTTGTACAGCACAGTATATCCGGTGTTGTTAGCCACTGTTACCACTAACAAGCTTTGCGTGGGACCAGACATGAAGACATACTCCTTGGAAGGATAACCTGAAAGTGTGCTGTTGCTGGAGTTGAGCAGCTTGAAGCCGGACAGCAACTGACTGCTGACTGATATCTCATCCGCTGAGTAGTTGCTAAGCGTCGTATTCGCCGGTAACGCTACGGGCTTGTTGACCGTAACGGTGCTGACTTCTCCTATATTGTTATACTGGCTAGTATTGTTAAAAATGGCAAATCCTTCTGTTGGTTGCGTTACTTGCCAAGACGAAGGATATTGGATCGTAAACCCAGAAGAACGATTCCCATACGTGATATATCCTAACACAGGAGAGGTATTCAGAGGAGATGGGGTGCTGTTACCTACGTTGTACGTGCAACCCGAACTGAAGACCGTTGCTGCGAGCACTATGGCCACGATTATAGAGAGCCACTTTTTTCCAGATATATCGACTTCCTTTGCATGTTGTTGAACCTGAGGTAAAAGGCCGTCGTGATAATATTTCAGTTTATAAAGAAAAGGTAGAATAGCGCAAAGCAAGCAGGTTGCTGGTAGACACGATGTGCGCAAGTCCAGAAGTTCCGTTCTGTATACGCGGCTGTCAACTCCCAGCAGCTATAGCGTCAATAGAGGGGCCCTAAGCACAAATGCAGTAAAGAGGCATCTGACACTTCAATGAGCTCATCGATTGCTTCTATTTTGCTCCAGGGAACCGTTATTTCGATATGCAACGCTTGAATACCAACGCCAATCTCTAAGCCAATCTCTTTTGAATCGGAATCAATGCTAAAGTTTTTAACGTGACCGATATCACACCCACTTAACGAGACAACTGCTTTTTTAAGCAACCCTTTCGCGTAAACGGCCTCAGCATCGCTCTCATTGAGTGACCTAAAACGTGCTGTATCGGAAATAGTCAAAGAGTCGTCGCCTGGTTCAACTTCAGATGGTGGAATCACAAAGGCATGTTTAGCAAATTCATCTTTAACTACCAACAGCCCCTCTTTAAACCCATCTTTATACGTCACGTCTGCGACGATGCCCCAGTCAGTCCCGCTTCTCGACGACACAGGCTTATTCAAAATGTTTTTTTGCCACATAGTATGACCCTTATGCACGTTACGAGTTAAAAACCATATTGTTTGCTGTGAGCTATCGAAAAGGAAAACGAAAAGCGAAAAGTTCAATGCCCGCTACGGAAGCAAAGTGGCCATAATCACATAATGGTAGGGCCCCGAGTCCTGAATTGAAACCACATGAAATCCTGCTCGTTCGATGAGAGACGCGGCTTCTGACTCACTGAACCTTATGTCAACCGGCGGCCCAAACGGCGTCGGTTCTTTTTTCCAGTCCAGGTTGACGAGTCTACCGTCGATCTTAAGGGCCCGCTTGGCATTCAGCAAGACCTTGAACGGATCTTTGAAATCGTGCAGAGCTATTCCGATAAACGCAATGTCTGCACAACGCTCACACAAAAAGACGTCTTCGGCTGCGGCTCGCGTGACCCGAATATTGCCTAAACCCGCCTGTTCAGATTGCGCACGCAATTCTTCGAGAGCTTCACCGTCAATATCAATGCCGCATACTAAGCCGTCAGAACCTGCCATCTTGGCTGCTGGAAGAGCAAAAAAACCAAATCCACAGGCGAGATCTATAAAAACGTCGCCGGACTTAACCCCCGCTTCGGTCAGGATTTGTTCAGGGTTCTGCCAGCTCCTTCTCTCTGCCTCGTTACGATACGTATGATGCATGATCCTTCGCGTGCGAAAAAAGAAGCACACAAACTATTTATGTCTCCCTGGAGGTGAAAGATCGGCTCCGCTTTTCGGATCTTCAACTATTGATCACATGCTGATCCGTAACCGATCATAATCCGTCTATCCTTACGTAATTTTCAGTAAATCGCAGGAATTGGACGAGCAAAAACCCCAGAAAAGTCAAGATGAGGGTATAAAGTATCATATCACTCCACAGATACCCGCCAATATTATCGATAATCGCATACTTTCGCATGTCAGCGATGAGATGGCTTGCCCAGATAGCGCAAGCGGCATAACCGGCGATTAGCGCAGTCCTCGGTCGACGTATAAAAGGCACAAATCCCACCAAGAAAACGAACGGTAAAACAACAAGTGAGTGCGAGATCTCGATGTTATTTACGAAATCAAATCCTCGTGCTAAGTCGGGCAAGAAGGCTATAAACGGCACCACAATCAAATAACGATAATTGATGAATGGAAAGACGATACAAATTGCCAGCACAACATGTGCTATGATTTCATAGCGCTCCCGTGGTGGAAGATTAAACCATAGGTAAAAAAAGAGCAGCTGCGCAACGATAGCCACAGCAAGCTTAATGAGATCACCTTCAAGGGCCCGTCTCTTATAATCCCCTATTTGATCAGTCGGATAATAGGTCCTCTTTTGCGTTTCCATCGTAAAGCCTTTTCGAAAGAGCTTGTCTTTGTATATAGTTGTGCTGAGCGATCCTTACGTGATTTTTTGTACGATGAGTATTTTGTTGAGCGGGTTGTAATACGCCAAAAGCGCTACTAACAAAGCCACTATACCAGACGTATCAGAATACTTTGAAGATGAGCAGGAGCCCAAATGATACCATCAGAAGCCCGGCTATAAGCCGCATATATCGCGCTGATTTCATTCTCCATTCTTCGGCCCTGTCTGTACTCACCTTGATCGCGTAGATCGCTATGAATACGAGGATCATTGGCAAGACAAATGCAAACGAAAACAAGGCGGTGTAGAGGTTGTTCTGCATCGTAGGCATGCTGGTCAAGTATGTCGTCGAAAAGTATGTGAACGGACCGATTGTGCACGGCAAAGCGGCAATCGTTGCTATGCAGCCGAGCCCTATTATCGCAATAAAAGAGCCGGTTTTTCCGAGAGTGCTGATGCTGTGTTTGGTGAACGTTGGGATTTTGAAACTAAACCAGCGGTTATACCAGAAGAAATCCTTGATCGAAACGATCCCGACAACGAGGAGGAAGATGCCAATTGCAGTCTTTGTCAGTGCAAGGTTCGATGCGCCAATAATTCGAACAAACTGCACAACCGCAAGTGCTGTAAGGAAGAATACAACGAACACCGTGGCAATGTAAGTCACCCCGATAGCGAGAGCGCGAGAGCGCGAGCCGGTTAGGGCAATCGTCCCCATGAGGAATATGAGCACCGAAAACACACACGGGTTTATTCCACTAATTAGCCCCGTCGTGATAAAAAGAGGAAGGGGGAAGCTGCCTTGGGCGTTTGTACCGTCGTCTGTCGTTGTTGAGTTCCCTGTGGAATTGCTTGTATGAGTCGTGGGTTTAGGCGTCGGGGTTGGCACGACGTGGCCCGTGATCTGATCGCCAGGGCCGGTCGCTCCGTTCTGAACGGCCCTCGCAACTTCTGCTTGCACGTCGGAGATTGACTCCTCGCCTCCCAAGAACTTCTTTTTGCCGATGAATATGGATGGCACAGAGTCAAACGTCATATTGTATGCTGCTATAAACTTCTGAAAAAGGGTGTAATTCGCGTCATTTTGGGTTTCGATCCTATAGACGTGAAGGGTGGGGTACTGACGTTCCAGCGCCGCTATCGTCGGCGCTATAGCCTGACAGTGCGGACAATCAGTTCTATAAAATTCATACAAGTTTACAGGCCACGGAGGATATTTCGCAATTGAGGTAGTGTTTGAAAGCGATGGCGTCTGCGCTGCCACGGGACCAACGGCTGAGCTAAATAACAGTGTTATTAGCACAATCGACAGTCCGAAAATCGCTTTCTTGTGCATAAACCTCAGTACCCTCGTGTTCTTGTGTTGTGTGTAAAACGAGACGAATCTTCGTTAACGCATTTGTTTTGAATGTATGCGTCTTTTTAATAAATTATCTTCTTGTTCGTATAATTAAGTTTTGTTCTCAGTAGCTATAACGTTCACTGTCGACATCAAACGATAAGGCAGTAGCACTCATTTCTTCTGTACTTTATATCCTTCTTCGTACCGTTTAGCGAGGATATCTAAAAAAACAATTGACTGATCTCCCCATGTAAGAAGGATGTGTGGCCTTTTACTTGGTCGCAAAAGACGCGAATCAACATTAGGGCCGTCTAGTAAGTCTGCAGTCGTATCCGTTGGCCTAGTATGCACTTCCCGCCCCTTAGTCCCCCAAATGGGTTTTTCGGTGTCCCTAGTGAATTCATGCAACGCGCCATGATGGCAGCTCCTCGCGCGAGCCCATCATCGACGAACACGATATACTCCTCTGGCTTAGCGTAGATGCCCAGCTCTTTGATGACCTTCAAAATATGCTTCGGCTTGTTTCCAGTGATGCCCGCGCGGCCTGTTATCCCAATACTTGTCTTGTCATTGATCAGACCCTTTGTAAATGCCGCCTTTATGATCCTCTCAGCGATGCCGGTAGAGACCCAGTCAATCACGTCGTAGAGCATTTCGAGTCCAAAATCGTGATAAATCTCGCCGCCAACTTTCGAAATCCGGTGAAGATCGCTGCCGTTTTCACCCGAATCAACGCCGATGAGTGTTAATCCTATTTGCTCTGCCGCGCGTGGATTGACGGGAACGCTCCCAAATCGCTTCGATGTTTTTGGCACTTCTTCTATTCGGATGTGTTCGTGGATCTCGTTTGCGAGAGCTCTTGCGTCCCGCTCCCGCCCAATGCCGACCTTTAACCGGCTGGGCTTTGGCAGATCGAACGTCGTACCGCTCGTTTCATCTACGAGACCGGTGCCGCGCCCAACGGAATCGACGATTTCCCCTGAGATGCCGCAAAAGTTCGCAATTGTGTTCGCATAGGGAAGAACGTCGTTGGTAATGCGCCCTTTGAAGGTCGTTCCGAAATCCATCGACAGGCACGGATTTCGGAAGTCAACATCTGCCCATTTCGCCCCTTCCTTGATTCCCGCAGTCGCTAGCTCCCCTTCCATCTCATTTGCAACTACTTCAACGCCGGTCGAGCCTATCGGAGGCAGGACGCCACTCACCGAACCGTCAAACGCGACTTTATCGAGGAGACTGTATTCGCGAAACTTCTTCGGAAGGTGGTGAAGACTCATTGCTGGCGTCATTTTTCTTGCTGTAACGCCCGCCATTAAACAGCCATCGGCGAGTGCCTTTATGAACTCGCCAATGTCTTCGGGCCGATCAAACCCGGCGACGACGCCGGTAGAGCGCACGACAAAGTGAAGATCATCAGCAAGCTCGAGATTAGCGTTTCGCACCGACTGAATTAGGGTCCGTTTCACCATTTCGGCGATGCTGTTTCGTGTAAGCGGCTTGTAGGTAAGTGTACGCCCAAAGATCTCTTCGCCTGGCTTCGGGTCGCGCACGTCACGCGTCATACTGACGACTTTGTTAACGACATATGCCTTGCCTTCACGCATGTTCGTGGCCGTGAGGATACTCTTTGTCGTCGTGTTGCCCACTTCGACGGACGCCACCACATAGAACGGCCCCTTTTTGATTTCAAGCAGGGACACCTCTTCGTTCCTTGCTATCTTCGGTTTAGCCCCCCACAGACCTAAGGCCACGATGTTTTCCCCTCCTCAATATTCCTCAATGACGCAGCAATCGATTTCTTCCAGCTATTAAACCAGATCATTTATTTTCTGCTCTGTTACGGCAACGTATTTTTTTAGCTTATAATCATTGATTTTTATTTGGATTCTCGTTAATAAGTCCTAAGAGCATTCCTCGCCCCTTTCGCGATTTAAAAAGCGGAACGTCCCAATTTTGAACAATTCTTGATCGCTGCCCACTGCTTGGCCGACCTGTGTTGTCAATGCCCTGCTTTTCGTAAAGCTCCTTATGAACAAGAATCCCCTTCCGCTGCCACGATGGAGTCTTTGCAAGGTTGACACCGCGGTTGAACATAAACTCGTGCATTTCGCTAGCGTTCATCTCAAACAGTTTAGCGTGAGCGTCTCGCGCACACTCGCCTTCTTGTCTCAAATGGTAGTAGGTGTATGCGTGCAGATGATTTCGCCAAGCTTCATTTTGTCGCCATTCGAGATACGGAGGTACATCCAGCTTGTTCACGGGAACGACGCGTGCATCGAACGCTAAAGGCATACTGGGCGCGAGCTGTAATGTCACTGCACTCGCAAAGAAGCTGGCGATAACAGAATCAAGCTTCTCGATCCTGCCATCAAAAGGAGCTTCAAGAAAGAGAGCATTTGCTTCGTCAGAAAACGTGAAAACCAGCTGCGCCGGCAGGCCACTTCGGTGCATAAGGGCTTCCGAAGCAGCGGCCATAGACTTCGCAAAGGTGAGGTCGTGCGGCTGTTCGCTTTTAAGCAGCGAAAGCGCGTGTCGGAAATTCCTTCCGTCAACACGAACAAAAAAAGGAGCGACTGTACGCAAGCCTGCGTAGATCTCGCGCTCTTTCATTACGCTTCTTCTTTGGGCTTGGCTCGACTGATGAGCGTTTTCACGACGCTGCTAACGAGGATAATGTCAGCTATAGACTTTGCGAACCGGTAGGGTATCACTACAAATCGGTACTTTATGTCAAAAATATTATGGTTAATGTCGCCAATAACGAGGCCTGTAACCCTCTTATCGTTCGTGTCGATCTTGATATCCTCCACTTTTCCTACATAATCTCCTTTATCAGTGTATACGTTAAGATCCATTATCTGTGTTAGCTCGATTCGCATTTTAACCTCCCTTTCGAGTTTCGTGTAACAGCTCCTCCATGCACTATCGACTAAAGTGATATATAGTTTATTAAATAAAGGCTAAATCAGGATTATTCTATGGCTTGGTCTTTTCGAATCGCTACCGTTCGCGGAATCCCGATTCTTATCAATATTACGCTTATACTGATTATTCCCCTCTTCGCCTTCGCGTTTTCCATCTCCCCCCCGCCTCTAGGGTTTGGAAACGTTCCCAACTCATTCGTTTACGGGACAATAGCGGGCATTATGATCTTTGTTTTCGTGCTGCTCCACGAGCTTGGGCACTCCCTTCTGGCCTTGCACTACAGCATCGAAGTGAAAAGCATAACGCTTTACCTCATCGGAGGGGTTTCTGCAATCGAAATCCCGAAAGATCCAAAACTCGAGTTCAGAACTGCGTTAGTCGGGCCACTGGTCAGCTTGGGCCTCGGCGCGCTCTTTTTCGGATTGAGCCTTGCAGTGACCGCAACTGTGCCAAATCTGTTTTTGCAGAACTTTGCGTATATTAACCTTGTTCTCGGTGGGTTCAATATCCTTCCAGCGTTTCCTATGGATGGCGGACGCGTGTTCCGGGCATGGCTTGCCGGTCGGCAGCCTTATTTGCAGGCGACGCACACCGCCGTGCAAATTGGCAAGATTTTTGCGATTGCAATGGGCATCGCCGGATTGTTTTATCTCGGTCCATTTATCATCATCATAGCTTTCTTTATCTATATCGCGGCGTCTGATGAGGAGCGACAGACGACGATCACGCAGACGCTTGCGGGAATTAAGGTGCGGGATATCATGACGACGGACGTGATGACCGTCCCTCCGTCGATGCCGATTACCCAGCTGATCGAAGTGATGTTTCAGAGCAAACACGCGAGTTATCCTGTCGTCGACAAAGGAACGCTTGTGGGTCTCATTACCTTTGGCAATGTGCATCAGGTGCCCGCAAACCGTCGAGATGATATTATGGTGGGCAACGTCATGACGCGCAACTTTGAGCCCGCAAAGCCTGATGACGAAGCTTCTGAGGCATTCGTTAAGCTTGCGCAACAGAAGCTGGGGTCGATTCCGGTCGTGCAGGATGGCAACGTGGTCGGGATCGTCACGCAAAAAGACGTAACAAGCGCCATGACTCTGCTCGGGGAGGCGCGCGAACAGCTCGTGCGCCCTGACGGCACTGTGATCAAAGCTTAATGGAAGCAGGACCTGATGAACGAAAGCCCCGATCAGCCCCCAGAAATCATCGTTGTCGGAACTGCACATATCTCAGAAGAGAGCATCGCAGAAGTACACCGGACCATCGAAGAGAACGACCTGACGTCGTGGCGGTTGAGTTGGACCCTGGACGGTACCAGGCGTTGACGCACCCTGAACAACAAAGTGCATCGATCAAGGATATCCTCTCGAGCGGCAAACTATACCAGTTCTTAGTTCACTGGCTGCTCGCCTACGTACAGAACAAGCTCGGCGTCGGAAGTCGGCGTTAAGCCCGGGAGCGAGATGCTGTCCGCTATCGATGCGGCACGGAGCGTCGGGTGCGAGCGTGGCACTCGTCGATCGCGATATTAACGTAACCATCGCTCGATTCTGGGCGAAGATGCGCCTCATTGAGAAGTTGAAAATGCTTTTCGCGCTTCTCGGGATTACGACAAGTGACGAGGAAATCGACCTCAACGAGATCACGAACGACGATACTATCTCACAACTTGTCACTGAACTGCGGCAATTCTCACCAAACGCAGCACAAGTGCTCGTCGACGAGCGTGACGCGTACTTAGCAGGCAATTTACTCAGACTACGCGGAAAGATCGTAGCAGTCGTCGGCGCGGGCCATAAAGAGGGAATAAAACATTATCTTGACCACCCAGAGCTCGTTCCGTCACTTGAAGAGCTCAATACTATTCCGAAGAAACGCTTCAACTTCACAAAAATTGTGGGAATTGCTTTTTTAGCGGTAATAATAGGATTATTCGCGCTCATAATTCTTTCCGGCGCCCCACTCGCCGTCGTGTTGCTTGCCTTCGGGTATTGGTTTATCCTTCACGCTGTTCTTGCAGCTGGTTTTGCTACAGCTAGTAGAAGTCATCCGCTTACAATTGCTGCGTCCGCCGGTTACGCTGGCTTTAGCCCCTTTATTCCGATTCCATTTCTCAAGGTTGGCGTCATTGCCGGATTAATTGAAGCGGCAAAGCGACCACCAAGAACCGAAGATTTTTCAGGAATCACTAAAGCTACTTCAGTCCGAGAACTTCTTTCGAACAAGCTTTTTAGAATACTCGTAGTTGCCGTCGCGGTTAACGTAGGCAGCTCCCTAGCGACTTTCATCGCTCTGCTCGTTATATTTCCGATGACTGGCGTGAACCCGTATGATCTCCTGCAAACCGCCTTCTCGCGCATAGCGGGGATGGTGTAGAGCAATGACGCGACACACGACAAGCAGCAAGGAAGTGCTTGACCTTCTTATAGCGTGGCTGGGCGTGTCATTCGCCTTCTATCTCGTATTATTCCGACCGAACTGGTCTCACGCGTCGTTCGAGAGCGTCCTCCCTCCACTGATCATCACCCTAGTCGTCGTTGGCTCAAGTTTTGTCTTACACGAGCTTTTGCACAAGTTTACGGCTCAGCATTTTGGTTTCTGGTCTGAATTTAGAGCAAGCTATACTATGCTTGCATTTGCGATCCTGTTTGCCGCCATTGCAGGAATCGTTTTCGCGGCCCCCGGCGCTACGATGATTTACGGACCGACCATCACCAAGCGACAAAATGGGATCATTTCTGCCGCTGGACCCCTACTAAATCTAGCGTTAGGTGGATTGTTCTTACTACTCTATCTCCTCGCGCCGTCGGGAGGCGTGCTCAGAGAGTTGGGGTACCTCGGTTTTTTTATCAACGTTTGGCTTTCTGCCTTCAACTTGCTGCCGATAGGCCCCCTCGACGGAAAAAAAGTGCTTGACTGGGGGATCCCACAATACGTAGTGATAGCAACGCTGCCTTTTTTAGCGGCCATTTTTATCTTTACTGGCGGTTTCAACCTGCTCTAAACGATATTAGTCTGCGTTATCTTGCACATACATCTTTCTAACGACAGAGGTGGCTCAAAAAACAGAGCTGTGGAAAAAAGGAAGCTACAAAGAACAGTTGATTTGCAACAAACTATTAATAGTAACAAGAAGGGCGGAAAATTACAAGGCAAAATATGCAACAGAAGATGAAACAGAAGAGACCTTTTCACGTCATGATAATACCGACCCTCGGCTGTCCCTCCAAATGCGCCTACTGCTGGAGTTCTGAGGTAGGTTCACCCGTCATGAGCATCGAGACGATAAAGGATATTATAGCCTGGCTCAAGGACTTCAGAAACGATCCGGTCACATTCACGTTTCACGGCGGAGAACCCCTCCTGGCCGGGGCCGATTTCTATCAGCAGGCTCTGCCCCTGCTGACTAATGAACTTCAGGATATCGAGCCCAACTTCGCCTTGCAGACCAACCTCTGGAAGCTCACTCCCGATCTGGCTGAGATTCTGGCCAAATACAAAATTCCTATCGGCTCCAGCCTGGACGGGCCGAAGGAGCTAAACGACCTGCAGAGATCAAAGGGCTACTATGACAGGACCATGAAGGGGTATGAGCTGGCCAAAAAACATGGACTTCAGGTGCAGTTCATTTGCACCTTCACCTCCCACTCCGTGCAGTTCAAGGAGGATATCTTCAAATTTTTCATGGATAACCATCTCACCCTCAAGCTGCACCCGGCGCTGCCCTCTCTAAAAAGCTACGAGCCGGACCGGTGGGCCCTTTCCCCTGAGAAATACGGAGACCTCTTGGTCTATCTGCTGGACAAGTATCTGGAGAATATGGACCAGATAGAGGTGCGAAACATCAACGACTATGCCCGATGCGTCTTGACCGGTAGAGGTACGGTCTGCACTTTCGTAGACTGCATGGAGAACACCTTTGCCGTGGGCCCTGATGGCAGCATTTATCCCTGCTACCGGTTCGTGGGAATGCTCGAGTATGTCATGGGCCACGTCCGGGACCGCCCCAGCCAAGAGGATCTAATCCAGTCGGCGGCAGGAGTTCGCATGCAACGCTTCAAGGAGCATGTAGACCGGGAATGCACGGGTTGCAGACACATCCGCTACTGCCGGGGGGGCTGCCCCTACAATGCAATAGCGCGGAGCGACGGTGAGATCGAAGGGGTTGATCCCCACTGCCAGGCCTACAGGCGGATTTTCAAAGAGATTGCCGATCGCTTCAACCTAGAGCTGATGGGCTCGCTGGACATGGAGATGGGACTGCCAGCCAGGCCAAAAGCCGAAAAGGGAATCAGGCCGGCGATTATGCCCCTAGTGCGAAAGCTGGCATCGGATTAATACTTATCCTCCAGCAGGGTAATGCTACCTATCCAGAGTGAGTGTATTCTCACTTCGTGAATTGATCCAGCGGCATTCAGCTCCTTATCTCCGTCAGAAGGCTTTAATACCATCAATCTGGATAAACTGCTTCAAACACAGCCAATAAGGTCAAGATAAAATGAGATATGTAATGAAATTCGGCGGCACCTCTGTGGGAGATGGGACGAGAATAAAACAGGTCGGGGAGCTCGTACGAAGCTATTATGACCAAGGAGATGAAATTGCAGTGGTCGTTTCTGCCATGTCCGGCTTGACGGACGAACTTCAAACCATCGCAGAACGCATGACGAGTGAACACGCCGAGGTTACTGAGGTCTCAGAATTTGTTAATAAGGTAGGTAAGAGACATTTCGATGCCACCTATACTGCAATCGAAGACGAGATGATCGTCACGGAGGTGATATCAGAAATTGAAACGAGACTCGAAGAACTTAAAAACGCACTCACCGGCATATATCATCTCGGAGAGCTCACTGATAGATCTTATGACTATATCTCTTCTTTTGGTGAACGATTATCTGCCCCAATCGTCTCTGGCGCGTTAAAATCGCTTAAAGTCCAATCAGTCTTTTTGATGGGTGGTGAGGCAGGTATTATAACCGACAGCAAACATCGTGGCGCACGCCCAACGGAGATCACAGAAAGGCGCGTTAACGAGCGTCTTGATCCACTTCTGAAAGTTGGCATTGTGCCCGTTATCACCGGTTTTATTGCATACAACATACATAATATCATCACAACACTGGGGAGGGGCGGTTCCGACTACACAGCATCAATTATTGGCAGCGCCGTCGACGCAGACGAAATTTGGATTTGGACTGACGTCGATGGCATCATGACTGCAGATCCTAAGCTCGTTTCCAACGCCCGAACACTACCGCAGATATCTTACGTCGAAGCGATGGAAATTTCGTACTTTGGAGCGAAGGTCATACATCCAAACACAATAGAACCGGCGGTAACTAAGGGGATCCCTGTACGGGTGAAGAACACTTTTAATCCAAGCGGCGCAGGCACGACTATCGTCGACACCGTCAGTAATGACCAAAATCTCGTCAAAGCTGTGACAGCGGTTAGTAACGTTGCCCTTATCACCCTCTCAGGCGCGGGGATGGCCGGAACTATCGGCGTCGCAGCCCAAGTGTTTTCTAAACTTGCGAACGTGGGAGTAAACATTATCATGATAAGCCAAGGATCCAGTGAAGCGAATATATCCGTGCTTATAGAAGAAGAGCATTTAAGCAGCGCTTTAAACGCTCTCCACAACCTTAAGGGTGAGTTTAATAGCAATATCATCAAAGAGATCTCCTGCAACGAGGACGTGAGTGCGATAGCAGTTGTCGGCTCTCGAATGGCTGGAAAGCCCGGCATAGTCGGCAGGATTTTCAGCTGCATGGGGGGTATCAACGTTAGCGTTATTATGATAAGCCAGGGATCAACCGAGCATAACGTCTCATTTGTTTTAAGACGAGATTTCGTTCGTCGCGCTGTAGAAAGTCTACATGATGAGTTTTCTCTTTCAGAACTCCAATAGCGAAAAACGGGTTACTATACTGATGAGCGATAAATGAATTCGCAGCACCGTCACACTTACGCGGAATCTGGAGTCGACATACTAGTCGAAGCAGAGGCAATAAGAGCCCTGACAAGGCATTTCACTGCCAAAAAAAAGGGCCACGGCAGTCCTATCAATATAGAGGGTGCTTATGCCGGTTTATTGGATATGGGCGATTTCATCATAGGTATCACCACTGATGGGGTCGGATCAAAGGTCCTCGTCGCGACAGAAATGGGTAACTGGCGGACTATTGGAATAGACTGTATGGCAATGAATGTCAACGATCTTTTTGCAATGGGACTGGAGCCAATCGCGTTTGTCGATTATCTAGCGATGGAGAGCGTGGAACCTTCCATTGCCGATCAAATCGGCCAAGGACTCGCAAAAGGGGCAAAGATAGCTAACGTATCCATCGTAGGCGGCGAAACCGCAAGCCTGCCTGATATCATTAGGGGTTTCGACTTGGCAGGCAGCTGCATTGGAATTGCGACTAAAGAGAAGCTTGTCACCGGCCACAAAATCGAAGAAGGAGATGCCATTGTCGGCATTCCAAGCAGCGGCGTCCACAGTAACGGACTTACTCTTGCGCGCAAACTGTTGGCCAAATACAGCTTTCATACGCGTTACGGAAGTATGGAGCGGACACTGGGTGAAGAGCTGCTCGTGCCTACACGGATCTACTCAGAGGTACTTGACATTAATAGGAATTGCGAAGTGCATGGGATGGCGCACATCACGGGAGGGGGGCTTCTAAATCTCAAGAGACTTACACACCTAGGTTTCAATTTATCAGATCCACTTGCGCCTCAAGAGATATTCAAAATGATTCAAGCAGAGGGCGTCGACGTTGAGGAGATGTACAAAACCTTTAATATGGGAATGGGTTTTGCCATAATTGCACCTGAAAGCGAAGCAACACGCATCAAAAGCCTCAGTGACGGCGCCAGGCAGGTCGGCTCTATTTCGAAACGAGGGATACACGTTCAGTATGATGGCGGTCAGATCGAAATCGCAAAGTAACGCCCTTGTTCAAATGTCGCATTTCTTAAAAATCGGTCGTAAAGTATGTGACGAGCTGGATTATAGGGGTCAAAACAGCGTCCTAAGGTTGGCAGACGCCTGCGATGATTCTCTTGAGCTAATGGAGACCGCGTGCATTCTTTTGCAAATTGTCAATTCAAGCAATAAAGGGGGCATAGAGCTTCGAAAAGATGATAGACGATTTTTTTAAACAGACCGGAATTACGCGCCAAGATATTGTTGATACCGCTATGCTGCTGTGGAGTCCACATCCCGGGGTCGAGACCGAAACACGTGCGAGAGAAGTCTTCTCGAGCGAGCTCCGGCGAGCACTTACTGACCCAAACTTATGGGTTCTTTTGCACGTGGGAGTGGCGCTAGAGCGAGATGCATTAGATGGCCGTATTCCCAAACTCGACCCTGCCGCTTACGAAGACGACCTGACTTGCTTGATCGCAGACGAAGTATTAGGCATGGCCGTAGCGATGTACATCAGTGGGTATAAAGGGCACTTTGATTATGCTCGATTCGACAGACAAAAACCTGGGATTCTCGGATCGCTCGGGCCGTTCTTAGATGACATCGTTGCTGGCTTGATTGGCGGAGTTTCTGCTAACATGTACGATCGAGGAGCTGCTGATGCCACTACGCCTCGTTAATAGCGTTCGAGCCGGCTTCGGATTCTTAACGACGATTCCGGTAGGATTTCACCAAGAAGATCTCGAGAGCTTAGCCAACCACATGTGGGTTTTCGTACTGGTCGGAGCCAGTGTCGGGCTCCTAGTTGGAGGAATCAGTTATGCGCTTAGTCTCACCCCGCACCTAAACAATTTTGTACATGCGGGCTTGACCCTCGTGGCACTGTACACGCTAACAGGATTCATGCACCTTGACGGGTTAGCTGACGTCGGAGATGGATTACTAAAGCATGGTACCTATACAAGAGCGACTTAGAGTCATAAAAGACCCGTATATCGGTGTAGGGGGGATATCGTTTTGTGCCCTCGCGTTCCTTCTGCTCTTCTCTGCAGTAACAGCGATTAAACCAGCCGCTTTTATACCTGCATTCATAACCGCCGAAGCTGCCGCAAAGCTTTCCATGGTCGAAGTTGCTTCGTTCGGAAATGCGACGCATAGCGGTCTTGGATCACGTTTTTCTGAGAGAAGTGGCCCGCTGACTTTTGTTGTGGCACTGGCGCTAACAATAGTTGTTGCCGTTCTTTTTTTTGGTGTAAAAGGTATCATTGTGCTACTACCCCCTATCATTCTATCGCTAGGATTGGTAAAACTCGCTAATGTGGCGTTCGGCGGAATCAACGGGGACGTAATTGGATCCTCAAACGAGTTGGGACGCTTAGCTGCGCTTATAGCTATAGGGCTCGTATAGGTGATAGCGTGCTCGCGCTCCTCATGGCAGGTGGCAAAGGGGAAAGGCTTGGTTTAGTCGGTGTGGAAAAACCACTATTAGAGTTCGCTGGAAAACCGCTCGTTGCGTACGTCGTCGCTGCCTTGATGAAATCACAAATTGAGAGTATCGTGATGGTAACATCCCCTCATACACCACGCACAACGCACTGGGCTAGAAGCTCTTGCGTTCCCTTACTTGTAGCGCCAGGCCTGGGATATATCGACGACTACAAGTGGGCTATGAAACGGCTAAACCTTCAAGGCCCAGTTCTCATCATCTCAGCAGATCTTCCCATGATCAATCACCAACTCATTGACAAGATTATCGAACATCAGGCACGAGTCGAGAGTCCTGCGCTTGGAGTTTACCTTCCCTCTACGTTTTTGGACGAGGCTGACGTGAGCACTGACCTCGTATTACGCGCTGGTGCGAAACTCCTAGTCCCTAGTGGCCTAAATATCGTTGATGCAAGCCTGCCCGATCAAATGCAGCAAGAGACGATGCTCGTGCTTCACGATGAATCACTGCTGTACAACATCAACAAGAGAAGCGACCTGAAACGACTGAAGCGAAAAGTAGGCGAGAGCGAATCATAAAAAGCAGAAATAACGTCTAAAGCTTGAGACTTTTATGTTCGACAAGATCTACCAGCTCAGCGACATTGAGGAGCGCGTTGATGACTGGAATCCCCTTATAAACTGTGAGTTGCGCCGAGACCACCCCCGAAATACAAAAGACGGTATCCTGCAGTTCATCTTCCACGCCCTTTTCGTCTCTTGTACAAAGCACCTTGGGAAGAACTGCCCCTCTAAACCCTTCTAATACTAGGTAATCGCATTGGATGTGGCTTATCAGTTCATCGAGCATCACTGACCGTTTTATCATCAGTACGCTTTCGTTTGGCGCCCGCAAGCCGACGACCTCGGCTCCGGCTTTCCAATGGCGCCATGTGTCTTTTCCAACTGCGTCGAACGCGAAGTCGTTTACGTGAACGTCTTTGATCGTTGCGACTCGATACCCGCGCACCCGTAGCTCTTTAACGACCTCAACGACAGTCGTCGTTTTTCCTGTTTTTGAAGATCCATAAATGGCTATTACCCGCATCTAGTAAATGTTAAACTTTTAAAGTTAAATTATCATCGCTTGCGGGTGAGGCCAGTAGACAAAGAACCGATAGCCCTAACGGACTTTTTTGCCTGAGCCGAGCAAAATATTAGGTAGGGTAGTTTTTTGTGTTAAAAGCCGCGAGTGTTCTTAAGTACCGCCAGCGTGAGTATTGGTCTTTCTGGACTTCCAGTAACGCGGATACGTCCCAGGCGCCATCATCACTCTTTTGACTTCGGCTACTATTCCACCTTCAAGAATCGAGATGGCTAAAGCCACTATTTCATCCTTTGCAGAATAAATCCCCACGAGCTGTTTTGATTCAAGATGAGGCAGCGAAATAACGCCGGGTTCAGCGAGGCGAGCCCCGTGACAAATGGCGTCGACTGCGGTATCTCGGATAATAATTTTTGGGAGATGTTCTAATGCGCGTTCAAGAGGCATAATGATGTTGCGCAGTGGAGTCTCATCGGAATCTTCAATCCAAAAGTGGTATGCATCTGTCAAATCGTGTAAGGTGGTCAGCTTTGATTCATCAAACGGGCCCACCTTCGTTCTTCGAAGCTCTTGCATGTGTGCCCCGACACCTAACGCCTCACCTATATCGTGACACAGCTTGCGAATATAGGTCCCCGCCTCACAGCCAATTTGGAGGAGAACGTCGTTGCCTTCCCGCTCGAGCACATTGATGTAATAAACCTCGCGTTTACGAATCTGACGTTTTACAGCCGATTTAAGGGGCGGACGTTGATAGAGCACGCCGGTAAACTCCTTTGACACGTCAAGGAACTCTCCTTCTGCGACCATTTTGTGCAAATGGAGCACACAGACGTATTCTTTGGGTAATCTTACGAGTGCTCCGACCGCCTTGGTGGCGTCTTGCAACAAGATCGGAAGCACACCGGTAGCCTTCGGGTCCAACGTCCCGCTGTGACCGGCCTTGTTTATGTTTAAAATTCGTTTTACCCACGCAGCAACCTCGTGGCTGGTCGGCCCAGCGGGCTTGTCGAGGATGATGACTCCTTTTCGAATAAGCTCTTCTGGTGTCCTTTGACTGTCTACAGAATCCGCCATCGTTAGCCAACCTCCCGACGTGACCTCACAGCCTGTGTAATAATGTCAATAACTGCGAATTGGTTCCAGTGTCTCGTATCTATGATGAGGTCATAGATGTCAAGGTTCGCCGTGTCGATATTGTAGAACGCGAGATACCGCGCTGCCTCGCTGTTGTCGCGGGCCCTTGTTTCGCGCAAAGCGATCGCGCGGTCCTTGCCTTCTCTTCGTGCAATTCTGTCTGCTCGCACTTCGAGCGGCGCTTTTAGCCAAACAGCTATACCCCCTTTGAGGACCCAGCCGGATAGCCGACCGTCAACGATTACACTTTCGTGTGACTGAGCAAGCTCGGCTTGCCGCGCATCAACCATTTGGTCGATTTCCGGGTCTTTTTCTGCAAGCTTACTCAGCTGCTCCAAGCTTAAGGCACGCTCGCGTGCCAGTTCCCTGAAGACTTCTCCTGCCGAAATGTGAGTAAAACCGAGTCTCTGCGACAAACCGCTCGCCACCGTCGTCTTGCCGCTGCCTGAAGGTCCGCTGATAGTTAGTAACACACTTCACCCCGTTAGGCACTGCGATGACTGGTCTAGTGTTCCTGCAACGTAAGAACCAGTTCGGCGACTGCCTCATCGAGTTTTCCGTCAGGGTTCTGCAGTATTTTGACTGTAGCTCCTGAATACGCAGCATATGCCATGCAAATTGCCTTATTGACGTCTTGGTGTTGTTGAACCGCCACCGCATCTTGAACGTCTCGCTGGCGTGATTTATCAGCTTTTCTGCGTCGAATGATATCAGTGGGTGCTGTTTCAACGATAAGGATAAGTTCTGGCTTCAACTCGTCTAAAACCCACGTAGGCAACCCAGGCAGGTACCCGCGGGGGGTTCTGACTGTTGCGTGCGTGTCAACGACAAGAGCTGTTGTCGCCATCTGTGCTATTGCACGTGCCGCAATCTTTTGAAGGTCGCGCTGCTGAACCGGCTCGAGCTTTCGGATATCATCACGCACTTTAACCCAGCCGCGCCGCAGCGCTTCATCTAACATAACATCGCTGTACGTCACCATTTTAAACGGCTGGCCCTGCCTTTCCAGCTTTTCGATGGCTTTTTTAGTGACTGTCGTCCCGCCGCTTGCTGGCACTCCGGTAAGCACTATGACTTTTCGCATTCTTACCCCCAACTTATACAACGAACTATTCCAAACATCCTACTTTAAACTACGCAATCGTAGAGCAGCATAGCTCTTGTTTGCGCTTTTTATCCAACAAAAAGCTTCAGAAAGGATACCGGGCCAACTGAGAGCGAAAAAACCAGTCTGGCTATTCGCAGATCATTCCCCTATGAATCTCCGCAACATAGGATGCATCTCCATAACTTCCTCGTTGGCGAGCTGCTCGTAAAGCCTGTACACGATGCTTACAGCCAACAACAGTGAAGTCCCCCCCACGTTTCCGATCGTCCCAAAAAAACCCGCAATGACCGCAAGGAAGCCTATAAACGCGCCTCCAATGACGGTAACTTTCGGAATATATCGCTTCATGACACGTTCAATGATCTTAGGATCACGACGGAAGCCAGGAATGGACATTCCTGAGCGTTGTATTTGCTCTGAAACGGCCTTTGGACCCATACCAGTAGTCTCAACCCAAAAGAGGGCAAATATGACGCCGCCAATAACCATCACAGCAATGTCTATTCCACACCGCAGTGCGACTTGCCATCCCGGGTTGGTTGTTAACGTTGGGAACCAATTTTGTGGACCATTAATTGGCGCCAGATAATACATCAGCCCGCTTGTCGGCGTATTGCCTACATACGTCCCCACCCACGTAAATCCCGCGTTGTAAAGCAGAATCCCAATCATCTGAATGTTCGCTTGCAGCGCCCGCACTAATATTAACGGCAAGACACTTGCATACACGAGCTTTACTGGGAACCTGCCTCGCGCGCCTCTGACAGAACTGTGCGCAAGCGGGATCTCAATACGCGTCGTTTCCACGTAAACGACGATGGCAAATATCGCTATCGTGCTTATTGCGGCTAAGATATCTCCACGGAACAGGAGGAATATCAGTCCCTCAGCGCTTAGCAGCTGCTGGACGGTGAACTGTTGGAAGATCTGAATAAAACGTGGGATCATCCCAAAGGCCAACCCAGTCGTAGGATCAGTTTGCCAGTTGATAGTCCCAGTCACCAACCCTTGTGCAACTCCGGCCACGATAAACAGGCCGACTCCTGAGCCAATTCCCCACTTGGTGATGATTTCATCTAAGAACAGAACGAGGACGCCCCCGAGACAGACCTGGAGGAATATAAGCAATGAGATGCTTCCGAGCGTCAAACCAGTCGAAGCAGCAAGGGCCGGATCAGGTACCGAGGAAGCCTCCGAGCACTTGAGGCAAGGCTTCGACGATGATCATGACGAAGATGAGCAACTTCTGGAGTTGTTGGTATACTGATTGATCACGCGGATCGCTCGTGTCAAGCTTTATGATGTCTGCGCCCTTGAAGAGCTGAAGTATGATCGAGGCCGTGACAATCGGACCGATGCCGAGCTGAACGAGAGAGCCCTGGCTTCCTGCCATTATTGCCCTGTAAAACCCAAAAAGGTCCTGAGAGGCGGGTGAAAGCCCAAAAAGTTGGACGTTTGTTAAAACGAAGTATATGATAAGAATGCCGATCGTCCACGTGAGCTTCCGTCTGAAGTGTACGTGCCCTTCGGGCTTGGAGACGGCGGGGAGTCTTTGCAGGAAAGGCTCAATTCTGTCTATTAGTGGATGCTCACTCATAATTCACCGCGCTCAAACTGGAGACGTGTACGTGGTCACTACAGAAAACAGATTATTGTCCTAGAACTTTTGCTTTCCCGCCGGCTGATTCCAGTTTTTCTTGTGCTCGTTTCGAAAAACTTCTGGCAGTAACTATGAGTGGTTTAGTTACGCGGCCGTTTCCAAGCACTTTGTCTACATCGAGAGTGATGTAATACTTGCCTGTACGCACCTTGGCGTGCTTCCGTTCCACGAGTTGGTCGGCAGCTTCGTCTAAGGCACCTACATCAACGATTGTGGGATCGCTTAGCATGGTCTGTGGCCTCACGAACCCGTAACTACCGTAACCACGACCGAGCAAGAGCTCCCTGACGAAATGATGTTTGCAACCGCCCGCATGCCCACGCCCTCCTCGACTCCCTGCACCGCGGCGGTTTTTATGAGTGCCGCCGCCACACGTGCGACTTCCTCGAAACTTCTTGGCTTTGTTTTTCGCGCTCATTGCCTACCTCATCGTTAAAAGCAGCCTGTTGATGTCGCTGCCATGAAACCCGAGAACGCCCTCAGGAAACGGTTTTTTTATTCCTTTATGGCCCTTACGTGGCGGGTGGAGCCGCAGCACAAGTTTCAGCTTTGGTACATCCCGTAAAGTCGCCTCGCCATCAACAACAGCTTTTGCGAGCGATTCTATATCATTAAAAGCAGTTTGGTCTTTGACGTAAGCGCTGGTGAGTCTTTGATGACCTTCAAGCATGCCCCTTTTATCGAGGAGCACGCAGAGAGTTTCACCATCGATGTTGCCCCAAGCAATATAATCCTTCACTTTCTGCAGCATGCCGTTGTAGTGCACATTGTCCTCTATGAGAACGCAATGATTAGTTCTGTCAAGATTCAGTAGTTCGAGCGTGCGCCGTATGTCCGGCTTCGTCTTTGCTATGCTGCGCATCTTAACAACGGCGTACGTCACTGAGTCCCCCCACCAATTCTAACCGTGGTTGTGCCCTTGAGCGCTTCAAAGGTAGCGCGAGCAAAGTTTATTGTGGTACACGTTTGTCCAGATGATCTCGTCCACACGTCTTTTATGCCTGCGAGCTCGAGCACTTTCCGTGCCGTGCTACCTGACGCTATACCAAGCCCTTGTGGCGCTGGTTTTAGCACAACGCTCACGGAGCCCGCTTTGCCTTTAACCGTAAAGGGAACGGAGTGCGATTCGCCGCAACCACATTCCCACGAACCGCAGCCTCGATTTATCTTGATAAGATTCAACTTAGCAATCTCAATGGTCTTTCTTATGGCCGGTCCCGCTTGTAGATCCTTCCCTTCCGCAAAGCCCACATATCCATCACGATTGCCGATCGCCACCGCTGCCCTAAACTTCACACGCCGCCCAGAATCCGTCATTCGCTGCACCATGTTTATGTCCAATACCTCGTCGCTTAAATCAGGTAAGAGCACATCAATGATTTCTGGTTCTTTGACAGGAAATCCGGTGTTTACAGCATCGTCGAATGTGGCTATCTTACCCTCATAAACAAGGTGCCCCAATCTTGTCCTTGGTGTCCATCCTTCTATCATTTCAGCCATTCTGTCCCTGTTTCCTTTGTTTATTTCTGCGTAAAACGATCTAGTATCTCTTGCTTAACCAAATCAACGTGACCGGGAAGATCTTTCGGATCGATGCCATATTGTGAAAACCGTGCTCGGTTATCGGTTGCATAAGCAGCAATATGTTCTCCGCGTGCCCTCTCATGCGTAGGGAGCGGTTCTTGACTGAGAGGGATGTCCAGTCCTGCTTCGACGGCGCCTAGCAGGGCAGCATATATTCGCGACCCGCGTGAGTTAGCGTTCAGACCGAGATCGAGCACACCGTTCGAATAACCAGCAGCGAGCGCACGACGTGCAAAAAGGACGCCCGTCAGGTATGCAGCGGGGGTGTTACCAGTGGCACCTTTATAGCCGACTTTTTTAAGATCAAGGGCGCTGGCAGACGTTAAAGTTCTATCCCCGGCCGTGCTGTGCTCGACAAGCTGCACTGTCAAGTTGCAGCCACTTTTTCGCACGACCACCCGGGGCTTCTTTGAAAGCAATAAACCTAACCGTTTGTGGTAATTCGTCCTTCCTTCGCGGCGACGTCTAAATGGGACGTGATAGCGCGGACCTGTGGCCATTATTCCTGCCTCCTTGCCGCTATTGCGATTTCAATCTGAGAATTCAAAACGCTCAAGGTTCGATACTCTCCCCCTTTAGCCTTCCGATACATTCGACGATACGTCGTCCGATCCAGCGTATTATCGTCCCTCAATTCGCGAAGGGTCCTTCTCTGCGCTCGTATCTTCCGCATCCATAGGTGCTTCTTAGGGCTTCGAGCATTTTTTCCTCCTTTGCGATTCCCTTGTCCAGTTCTGTGCCCTTTCTTGCGCTTTATATCGTTCCCGCGTGCACGCCCGCGGCTGATGCCTTGCGCTTGTCTTGCTTTGACTGTGCCTTCCCCAATAAGACCACGAATGTCTTCACGAGTAATAGCGTTCGCAACGTCGGTGAGTTTGTCAGGATCAAGCCACACCCTGCTTAACCCAACGTTGAGTACTTCAGCGGCAATTCGCTTTTGGTTCGAAAGGCCGGTCACTCGTTCTCCTCCGTCAATCTCCCCGATGTTTGTTCCTCTTCATCTAAGGATCGGCCTTCGATTCTGGGGTTGAGGACCTTTAGGCCCTTAGCAAAGGCGCGTTCTAGGATGATCTGCTTCTTACGAGCCCCCACAGTCCGACCGATTCTCACTGCTTGGTCAGGCAGCACCTCTTCCAAATCAGCGTAGCACTTGACAAGCACTTCCTCAAATCCTGAGGGATGAAAACCCCGTATTGCAGTTGGCGCACCATATCCAACTTGGACGACAGCTCCTTTGTCGGGAAACCCTCGCCGCATTTTGTTGAAAAGTCCGCGTGGCTTCCGCCAGCTCGAACTAAGCTTCTTTTTCTTTTCGTAATCGTCGCGCTTGAACCAGGGTTTTTTGTGGCGCTTCCTGACGACGAGCAAGTGCTTATGCTCCGCGCTGAAGTCCTTATGTTTAAACAAAGGTAATTCTTGAGCGATTTGCTGTGCAAGGTCGGCGTCGAGACCCGTATTTGTCACGAGCTCATCGACTGTAGCATCCCTAAGATCATCTACGGTTCGGTATCCTGCGCCGATGAGTGCCTTGATCTGATCATCATTCAATTCATCTAAAGCCTTCATGCGCGCGCACCTAAGCCCTTTTCAACGAGATAAATACCATCTTGAAACACGCGAGGGTCGCGTCCTTTGATCCGAGTCGCTTGTTCGATGTTGGCAGCGGTTTGCCCGACGTCTTCCTTGTCGATGCCCGTAACGATTAGCTCGTCGCCTTGAACAACAACACTTGAGTCCCCCACAATTCGAGCACTTCTCGGCTTGCGTTCACCCAAAAAATTGTCGATGGATATAGTTTTTCCTTCAACCTTGACTTGAATGGGGAAGTGTGAGTAGACAAGCTTCAACTTATATTGAAATCCATAGGCGACCCCACTCATCATATTGGCGACGTGAGAGGTATACGTGCCTACGATAGACTTTTGAGTTTTCTTATTAACACTGGTCCCGATATATACCTTGTCCTGTTCGACACGAATCTCGATGTTCGGGTACCACAGGTCGCGTTTAAGAGTTCCGCCAGGGCCTTCTATCGTTACTACTCCGTTATTGACGTTAACCTCGACGCCTGCTACAATTGGGATCTCTTTTTGTATAACCTGAACCATGTGACTCTCCTAGTAGCAGTAAGCGATGAGTTTTCCTCCGATACCGCGTTCTCGAGCTTCGACGTGAGTGATTATTCCTGCGGAAGTCGTAAGTATTAGAAAACCAAAATTGCGCGCTGGTAAGTACCGTTGTTCCCATCTCTCTAGATCACTAGTCTGAACGGAAAATCGTGGTTTTATGGCACCACATCTATTAATATTCCCGAGCAGCGCGATTTTGAATATACCTGTTTTCCCATCTTCGATGAGCTCATAGTCGCCAATGTAGTTACCTTGCTGCATAACCCGAAGCACATTGCCGATGAGCTTTGAAACTGGTTTTATACAACACTCACTTTTTCCGACGCCTTCAGCGTTTTTAATCGATGAAAGAGCGTTTGCGAGCGGATCTAGCAAGACCATTCTTTGTCACCTCAGTTGTACTTAGCGAACTGCATGTCGCTGGCAATCTCTCTGAAGCATTGTCTGCAGAGATAGATATCATACTTAGATACTAGGCCCTGTTTACGCCCACAGCGCCTACATTCGTGCGCCTCACGCCGCGTTTTTTCCGCCATTTACCCCAACACCACGTTATAATTGTTTTGTAGAAAAGCGATTGCTTCATCGCGTTTTACTCTGTGCCGAATAGGAATGCGACGTTGCACCGCATGGCGCCGCGCGACGCGGTAGCCTGGCTTCTTAAGCGAGACAATAACGTCCATGCCGAATATGCCAATTTGAGGGTCATACGTCATTTCTGAAAAGTCTGTATGATCGACGATGCCAAACGATACGTTGCCATTTTCATCAAACTGAAACTCATGCACAAGATTCTGCCTAGTTTCAAGCGCGCGATGAAGAAATGTGCTCGCTCGATTACTTCGCAGGGTCGTTTTACAGCCTATATCCTGCCCCTTCCTGATTCCGAATATCGGCTGCGTCTTCTTAGCCGACGTTCGCACAGTTGCTTGTCCTGTAAGCGTCCTGACGATATTCTCCGCGTTGATCAACTTTTGTCCGCCTTCACCGACACTGACGTGAACGACAACTTTGTCGAGTGTCGGCGTCGTCATGGGGTTGTCACCTAGCGCTCGCGCCGTTTGGTTATCAGCCACGATCAGCCACCACCGTTACCAATAACAAAGACGTAATCTTGTATCGTCTCAAATTGTGTGTCACCGCGTTCAATTCTTACCATATTCGGACGTGAACTCGCTACGTTTTTTAGTTCCAGTATCGTGCCCGTTTCACCTGAGTGCTTTCCTCCAACAATCATTGCCTTGTTGCCGGCTTTGCGTTCAAAATGTTCGATGATGTCGTAACCAGGTAATGAAAACACAAGTGAGTCACCTGTGCCAAATTTTTTCTCGAGAAGCATGTTGGTCCCGTCGTGCAAGTTGTACTGCAGTTTGCCCCCTTTCACGACCGTAATGTTGTCAATTCGGGCCAACTTACGCTTCGCTTCCTCATCACTAATCTCAGTGAGTTGATACCTTCCGCGAGGATTAGGCAGCATACGATAGTGTCTGCCTGCAGCGGCGACTATATCAAACAGTCCGACTTGCGCCTTGTGCTTCTTTATTGTGCGTCCATTCACCGTGACATCTCCACTATGCAAAATGCGCTTCGCCTCTTTAGCGTTGTCAGCAAGGTGTAACATGTCCCTTAGTACAACCAATATTGGAACTGCATCGCTCGAGTGTGCGCCAGGAGACGCAGCAACAACCCACTTGTTTGTTTTTTTTGCGATTGGCCAACTCTTCGGTGCTGAGATCCGTTTTTGATGCACGCTATCCCCCCTCTAGTTTGCTCATTCGGCGCTTGTCCTTGACTTCAAGTTTCGTTACTATCACGTTTGACGGATGAATGGGCCTCGATACTTCAGACCCATCGGCCTTGTGCACCGTCACCCCATCTACTTCTATGGTTTCGTCCTTAAGATTGACCTTCGCTACTTTTCCTTCCCGGTCCCGAAAATCCCCGCGAAGCACTTTTATTGTGTCCCCTTTTCGTATCTGAACGCTTCGAAGCTTATATTTGTCTGCAAGCTTCTTTTCCAGACGGGCGTGCAAATACTTCTGACGCACGTGGAGGGGGGCGACGAATCGTGCCTTCCGCTGTTTTCTCGGTTGTCCAGAACTCACTTTATTCACCAATCTGATCCCTCACACTATAATTTGGGCCATCGAAGCAATCTTGCCGAAGCGTTCCGCGACTTCGCGGGCAACGGGCCCCTTGATCTCTGTTCCGCGGGGCTCCCCATTGTCGTCCGTTATAACGGCTGCATTGTCTTCAAACTTCACCCTTGTACCTTCAGGCCTTCTGAATTCCTTTTTCTGCCGCACGATGACGGCCCTGAGGATTTGTTTCCGCATATCAGGCGCCCCCTTCTTGACCGACACGACCACCATCTCACCTAATCCCGCCTTAGGTTGTCGCTTCTTGACTCCCCGATACCGTTTGACAGCGATAATTTCTAGAGTTCTTGCCCCCGTGTTGTCGACGCAGTCAAGTTTCGAGCTCGTTGACAGAGATCGCGGAATTTTTGCCTTTAAGCTCTTCATAGTACCTGAATCACCACGAATGACTTAGTCTTGGACAATGGCCGACACTCTGCCAGGCTCACGCGGTCTCCCGTTTTTGCCGCGACGCAATCTGGATTATGAGCGTGCAGCTTCGACCTCCTTTTTTCGTACCTTTCATATTTCGGGATATATTTGAGGTACTCCCGTTGCACGACAACGGTTCGCGCTGCCTTGTCGCTGACAACCGTTCCGTCCATCACTTGTCCACGTACTGATAGCGTGCCGTGAAAGGGACAATTTATGTCTTTGCACTCCTTTGTCGGGGGGACTACCTGAAATCCGATGTTCGTTCCCATATTTCACCTGTTGTGCCATTTTCGAAGCCTTTTCGCGACGCGATCCTCAGGCCGTCCGACGACGAGACTTCCATCTATTCTTACTTTGTCGCCATCTGATAACCAAAATTCAAACGTATTGCCGTGCTTAGCGGCCTTTTTCTCACGTCTGCGGCTTTCTAGCGTAAAGAGGTTTCTGCTTTCGTCAATGATCCGACCGCTCAGGCCTACGCTGTCCCTGTTGGTGCTCTTCACCACTGTCGCGCGTAGCCCAATCAGCTCGTGATTTACGACATTTTGATGATCAATTTTCATCTAGCACCTACGCAAGTCCTTCCGGCTTCTTTTTATCCTCGTTAATGATTGTGTGAATTCGAGCAATAGTCCGTCGAAGTTCCTTTGATCTTCCTGGATTTTCGGGAGCGCCGCCAGCAGAAACAAGGGCTCTTTCTCTCAAGAGCTCCGCAATCAGCTCGCTCAGCTGCTTGCGACGTTCATCCGGTTTCATCTTGCGTATCTCTTGGCTCCTCAATATTGCCATGCGATTCGACCCCTTCGTCAACTTGTTCAACTAGTCGTATGTCATCGGGAAGCCTGACTCCCGGAGGCACTATGAAGACTTTGACCCCGATGATACCAAGCTTTCGTTTTGCCACGGCGTAGCCTTTCATTACCAGGTCCTCTGCAGGCTTTCCGCAATGTTTTATGTATCCAGCTAGAAACTTCTCCGTTCGTGATCGCGGGCCTGTGATTTTTCCGGCAAGGATCACCTCACATCCAAGCGCGCCGGCATCCATGACCCGCTGAAGCGTAGATTGGCCTGCCTTTCTGAAGTACCAGCCACGCTCAAGCGCGTTGGCTAACCGATGGGCCATTATCTGGGCGTTTAACTCGGGAACCTCAATCTCTTGAACATCGAGCTGCGGGTTGTCGAGCTTGAAACTTGCATCGAGCTCCCTGGTAACCCTTCGGATCGTTTTACCGCTCTTACCAATGATCATACCAGGTTTCTCTGCATATATAGTGATGTGCGTTCCCATAGGAGTGCGATTGATCTCCATACCGCCGTAGCCTGCGCGCTCCAGTTCCCGGTTGAAGTACTCATTCATTTGAGACCGCTTCAAGCCCTCCTCCACAAATTTTTTTTCAATCCCCATTTGTTAACTCCTGCAGCACTATCTCGACGGTTACCGTAGCCGTATTCTTTGCGGTAGCGCGACCCATCGCACGGGGCATTCGGCCTTCAATGACCCGACCACGTCTCGCCAGACTGTGGACAATGAACGTTTGCTCCGTATCGAGCCCTTGGTATTCAGCATTCGCTTCAGCGTTCCTCAGGACTATCAATATCTCTCGAGCTGCTTTTTGCGGGTAGCGCCCTGCATCCCATCCGTGCATTGCCGCTCGGTGCCCTACCCCCGAATTATGGCGCTTGAAAGGCACCGGCGTCTCCATCTTCGTGACCGCTTCCAGATAGGATTTGCCTTCTACGAGAGACCTTCCACGCAGCTCCCTGCAGATTTCCACGCAATGTCGAGGTGATACATGCAGTTCATGCCCCTGCGAACGGGCGGTTTTTTCCTTCTGAAACTCTGCCGAATACGTCGTGAATGCCATTTTATCACTTCAGCGGAACATATCTACTCGATCGCGTGGCTCCCACCCCTGCACTGCCGTGCGATACCCTTTTCCTTGTCAGCGCATATTCACCAAGGTAATGCCCAATCATTTCCGGCATTATCTCAAAGCTAGCGAATGTTTTTCCATCGTGCACTCCGATGGTGGTGCCAACCATTTCAGGAAGAACGATCATATCCCTTTGGTGGGTCCGGATCGCTTTTCCGTCTCGTATTTTCTGCAAAAGCTTTTTTTGTTCTTCAGTGAGCTCTCTTGTAAGCTTCCGGCGTTGCCGCGCAGGAAAGAGCTGAGTTAGTCCGTCAAGGTCCATATCCTTGAGCCCCTGAAGAGAGAGACCCCTGTACGAGAACTCTTCCTTTCTGCGAGGCGCCTCGACCTTTCGTCTCTTAGCCATTCATTCACCAGCCTCAATTTAGTTATCGTTTACCCGTACGTCGTGCGGCTATGCTGCCAACTTTCCGGCCTGGAGGCGCATTCCGACTAACTGTTTTTGGACGACCCGGGTGTTGCCAACCGCCGCCGCCAAATGGGTGATCGACTACGTTCATTGCAACTCCACTTACCCTTGGATATTTAGCAGCTCTTGAACGAAGTTTGTGGAATTTCTTGCCTGCTTTGACAAAGGGTTTGTCAAGGCGGCCTCCGCCCGCCACCGTCCCTACCATAGCCCGGCAATGCGGATGTAACCATTTCATTTCCCCACTGGGGAGCTGCACGACAGTTTTTTGCACATCGTGCGCGACAAGCATCGCGTACACGCCGGACGCTCGTGCGAAACAACCTCCGTCGCCCGGTTGCGATTCGATGTTACAGATTGGGACCCCTTCGGGGATTTCAGCAAGCGGCAGGATATTGCCCGCCTTGATCTCCGCCGATGCGCCGCACGCGATCTCATCGCCTACACATAGACTTTCAGGTATCAACACTAAGCGCTCAGTCCCATCCGCCAACTGAACCCGCCCGATTGGAGCGCTCCGAGCAGGGTCGTGTAGCACTTCAACTACGCGGGCTTTCACGGTCTCGTTCTTGTCAGCTTTTATGAGTTTCAAAGCGGCCTTGAAGCGGTGAGAAGGTGCACGATAGGTTGGTGTGCCCTTGCCTCGATTTTGCGATATAATCCTCTTTCCCACAGCACGACCCCCTTAGAAGATACCAAGTCTTGACGCAATTTCTTCAGCAGAATCATCGCTCGAAAGCGTGATGGTGGCCTTCTTAAACCCTTTTGGCGTGACAAGTGTCTTCACATCGACAACTGTCACTTCATAGATCTCTTCTACCGCTTTTTTTATGTCGTCTTTTGTATCTTCCACATCGACGATGAAAGTAAGCTTGTTTTCTCTGTCAAGCTGAGCAGTCGCCTTTTCTGTAACATACGCATATTTCAGCATGACGCTAACCTTTTCCCACGGCATTTATCGCCGATTGTGTCCATATTGCAAGTCTCCCAGCGTGAGTGCCTGGTGCCAGAAGCTCCACGTTTAACTTATCCACAGTAGTTACGTCAACTCCAGGAAGATTACGCGCTGCTAATACAGGCTTGGTACTAATAATAAGGACGCTCTTCTTATTTTTGTAGCGTCGGCCGCGCCGCTTACCTTTCCCGGCACGCACATGTTTACCACGTTTCGCTTTCTCCACGTCTTGCCAGACGTTGAGCGCAGCCAATACTTCAGCGATTTGCCGAGTTGATGCCAAGTCTTCGAAGGCATCCTCTACGATGAGTGGAAGCGTTGCGTCAAACCGGTGCCCTCGTGCCTTTACCAAATCAGGATTTGCCGTTGCTGCGATTGCAGACCTTATCGCTTTCTGCTTCTCCTTTTTATTTATCTTCTCTACAAAAACCCTAGTAACAGACGGCGGATGCGCCCTTCTTCCACCTACGGCTTGTGGCACCCTCGCGACTCTACTCGAGTTCTTTAAACGCGGAACTTGTGCGACCCCGCGCCCGGAGCCCCACGATTCTGCTGAGGTCTTAAGACCTGCCGTGGGCTGCGGTCCGTATGCTTGCCTCCGATTTGCCTGCGAGACAACGACTGCCTTTTTTATGAGATCTGGGCGGTAAAATTCCTCGAAAAGCTCGGGGAGATCGACTTGCTTTTTCTTTTTTCCCTTCAGGCTCAGCACTTTGCCTTTCATCTATCTCACTCCTTGCTTCGACTGAAGACTTATGTAGCTCAGCTCCGGAATCGCGCGCGTGGTCTTTTTTGGCCGGCTTGCGTGTCTCATCCTAATAAGCCTTTTGGAAGGCCCAGGAATCGAACCATGGAGTAGAACGTAAGCGCCTTTAACGACTCCATATCCTATAAATCCGCCCGCGGGCGTCACTGTGGTTCCGTCCGATCCGATCTTAAGTATTCGTTTGTTATACTCAGTTCTTTGTTGATAGCCCATCTGGCCAAGTTGGGGGACCGTCCATCTAACTCGCGCAGGGTTCCAAGGCCCAAGATTCCCGATATGGCGCCCCTTGCCACCCCTGAAAGCCTTTCTGTCCTGGATGGTAACACCCCACCTTTTGACCGGTCCCTGCACCCCTTTTCCCTTTGTTACTGCGGTGACGTCGATGAGCGTGCCTTCCTTAAAGACGTTGACCGCCTCAATTTCCTTTCCAAGCATACCTTGCGCATATGTATACGCAGCATTCACATCGTCCCCACCAACAGGCATTTCCATCAGCTCAGGCACCTTCTTGGGTATCCCGCTAACGTCCGCCGGCGAGGTGTACGCCAGCACCCTGATCTCATCAGCACCGTCGAGACTTCCTGCATCAAGTGCTCCCTTCTTTGGAAGCGGCCTCAGCTTTGCCAGATCCCCGCTGATATCGCTAGCCCACGTTTCAAGCTCAACTCGTTTTCCATATGACGTCTTTTGGTACGCTCGTAAAGCCGCTATTTTCATTGGTGGAGTTTCTACGGCGGTGACGGGCACACTTATCTCCAAACCCTCTGTTGGGCTATTGGGCGTGTCATCGACAATAATAACGTGCGTCATCCCAGCTTTGTAGCCTGCGAATCCCTGAATTTCTGGTTCGCCTTGCTGTGGCCACGAACGGATTCTCGGTATTTCGCTCTTCGCCCTCTTTCGCGGGCTGTAGGCGAGCGATCCGCGCCTTGGACGATGTCTTTTTGTCATTATTTTACCTCACGTTGATTCGTGCAGCGCGACGTTAAACACACTCAACGTAGCCATGATAGCTTCTTCTGTTCGCACCGTTTCTGTGCCTTGGTCAGGGATCGTATTAACGATAAAGTCTGACGCTTCCTCGATCGATAGCCCTGCTTCGTTAAGAAGCGCTTCTACTCCGCGGTTTGGAGCGCCAAACACAAACGTTGTCAAGCCGGTGCCTCTCCTTTTAATGTCATCTCGCATTGTAGGGCTTATTACCTTTCCGCGCTTCGCGGTGGTCACCACCAGCCCCTCCAGTGCGTCTTTGATGCTAGCCACCACCCGAACCGAATATCCCCAATATTCAGGCGGCTTTTGAATCGCTTCAACTTCGAGCGGATCTCGCGAAAAGATCTTGACTGTCACGCGCTCCCCTTTGTGCAGCGTCTTCGTGCACAAAAAGGCTGGGCAATCCAAACCGATTTCAACCCAAGCGCAGTCAGTCCCGACGTCTATCACAATTCCATCACGAACGTTATCACGCTCGTGCACATGATGACGAGTCTTTAACGGGGGGACAACCCCGACATATCTCAATTCATTTGAGCGCGGGAAAAGCAGCTTTCGAAAGGTACTGCGGTGCCTCCATGTACTGCAATATCGCCGCGATGAATCGACTGTCATCGTGCGCAGCGTCGCGGAAGATCGCGATGCGATTTACCTTGAATATTGCTGCCGCCCGAGCTATCTGTCCGACCTTATACGTCTTGATTTTCTGATCAGCCGTTTCGATGGTCAGGGAGGACGGTATAGCGAGCTGTATCTCAGGGTACATCTTCGCTCGTTCTTCGCAATAACGCGTAAACCCGTGTAGTCTTTAGAACTACAACAAAGCTACTTAAAGGTTTCTGACTCGATTACGGCGCGTCAATGGATTCCGATAGAATGCTTGTCGCAGAAGCTACGCAAGATACCCCCAGTAGACAACGCAAGCGGCTCTGGGATGTCACTGAACGGGTAATGCTTGCAATTTTATAAAACGCTAGTTACTACACAAAATCAGTCATACGGTTTGCGACTGGCAATGCCCACCGAAAGAAATAACTGTAAAAATTAAGACTTAATAGCTCAAACGCAAAGTCAAAGACGTACAGTATCTGCAGCTCAACAAACTGACGCTGGCAACAACTGACTCTCCTTCAATCGGAAGTTGAGTCGGTTCAGTTTGCTGCTCCAGGCCGAAACAGCAAAAACCGCTCTGTAATCAAAATCTATTGTTAAAAAAACGGGACGTCGAATCGACAAGTGACATGATTCAAGTAGTAACGCCTTCGAGGCTTCATATTACGCTCATTGATTTAAATGGAGCGTTGGGACGAGTTGACGGTGGCGTTGGACTTACTCTCGACTATCCATCAATTAGAATCAACGCAAAAAAAGATGCACAACTTTCAGTTTCAGGAACCACAGAGTTCGCAGAGAGGATCACGAGTGCTGCTTCTGCAGTTCTAACACAATATAGCATCAATGGCGTCGCGATTGACGTGGTTCAAGAATACCCTAGCCATGTGGGACTTGGTTCAGGAACACAGGTCGCACTTGCCGTAGGGACTGCTATAAGCGAACTCTATGATCTTAACCTCAATCCGACGACTATCGCAAAATTGACGGGGAGGGGGGGTACATCAGGCATAGGTGTAGCAGCTTACGAGTTGGGCGGCTTCCTCGTTGATGGGGGTCACAAAGGCAAAACGGAATTCTTGCCATCATCGGCTTCAGGCAAATTCGGTCCTGGACCAATAATCGCCCGTCACGATTTTCCAGATTGGGACATCGTTCTCGCAATTCCAAACCTGCGCGGAGCAAGCGACAAACACGAGATCGACGTTTTCAAAAAACAGTGTCCGCTGCCGCTCAACGAAATTCAGGAGCTATGTCACGTCATTTTGATGGAGATGCTGCCAGCTGTTGTAGAACGCGACATCGAAAGTTTCGGCCGTTCGATCAACCGAGTTCAGACGATCGGCTTCAAGCGTCGTGAACTTGAACTACAGCCATTTTGTACGCATCTCGTTCAATTCATGCGCGAAAATGGAGCGATCGGCGCTGGAATGAGTTCTTTTGGTCCCGTCGTTTACGGGATAACCGATAGAAAGCAGCTGCAAAAAACAGTTCAGAGCTATTTAAATGACTCTATCGGCGGAAAAGTACGTATCGTAAAAGCGCAAAACACCGGTGCTTACATTCAAGAGATCGTGGAGAGCTGAAGGTCTTCTTTGGATTGGGAGTATCAAACGATTCACATGGAACGTTTTGACGTTAAATTATCAAAGGCTCAACGGCTGTTGCTGATGACAGACGGCTCAGTTACGACTTTGCTTGAAGTATTGACCGGCAAACCTGTCGTCGTGACAACTTTGCTACAGCAGGTGGTCAAAGCAGATACCGACAAGGCAGCGGACTTAGATGTAGCAGAAGGGGACAACATAAACTATCGCGTCGTTGTTCTGAAAAACGAGGGTGATGATCGACCGCTGATTTACGCAGAGTCCTACACCCCCATCGCACGTCTGCAAAAAGAGTTCAGACACGACCTGATGAAAGCTGATATACCGATAGGACGAATTATGGCACAACGAAAAATAGAGTCACGACGCGAAATCAGACATATCGCTACGACGTTAAACGAAGAGCTTAGCGACTTGTTTGACGTTGCTCACGACATACCCATGTTGTCGCGCACCTATGATATTATAAGTCACGGCATGGTGCTGATTCGCATAACTGAGACGTTCCCTTCGACCAATTTTGCAAAAATAGTGATGGAGCTCCCTTGACGGCGCAAGCCGACTAGACGATGCCAACTGAAAAATCTAGCGTCGAACTGCTATTACAGAGCTAAAATTAAATAAAGCTCAGCAAAACTTGATCAGCTAGCACGCTTCTTTAACATCGCAGCGATAATTGTGGCAAATAGCAAGCCAAGCATCGCTGATACAGTCTCGAATCCCGGCGTTAGAACACGCTGAGCTGCGGCGGTTGCGGTCATATTCTCGTTTGTAACAGAACTCGTAGAGGTAAGCGTTGTAGTAGGGGTCGGGGTCGCTTGAATTAAACCGTAGTTCTCAATCGGCTTAACAAGAGGATATTTGTCTCCCCCAAAAGAAGAGTCTGCGATTCCATTTCCGTCTGAATCGGTTCCTGCGTAATTCGAATAGTAATTGCCTACAAAACTGCTGAACGGATTGCCGTTAAACGTATAATTCAGCTTTTTTGTCGAATTGATGTTGTTATCTTCCTGCGTATAGAAATGGCTCTTTTCATTAACGAAGTTGTTGAAATAAAACGTGTTGCTTCTTGAGTCCCCGATCAGAACGCCGTTTTCCTCGTTTGCTTTGAAAGTGTTCCACGAAAACTTGTTATTGTCCGACCCTTCTCGAAGCCGCACACCAAACTGTGCGTTTGCACTTATCGTATTATGTGAAAAAACGTTGTTCTTTGATTGGTAAAGAGAGGCCCCAAAGTTGTCATTGTTGCTCAGATCGCATTGCGTTACGTTGTTATTGTTTGAATTATACATATAAATGCCATCACTTAGAGAGGCTTTACCACCGCCACCTTTTTCATTCGATGCGCTGTTGTTCGACAATCTGTTTCCGGACGATCCGTCCAAATAGATGCCAAAACCGTTACCATCGAGGTTGTTGTTGCTTACCAGATTGGATGTTGCGGCAGCCAGGTAAACTCCAAAAACGTTACCATTAACAACACTGTTAGTAAGTATGCAGTTCGATTGTCCAAAAGTTACTCCTCTGTTGCCCCCCGTAATAGTGAACGCTTGTATGCTGATGTCGGAACTGCCAAGCAGAAAGACGTCTTTGCTCGTGTCTGAAGCTTTTACTATCGTCGCTTGAGCTCCGTTCGTGGAGAGTATCTTAAGAGACTTGTCTACCGCGACGTTTTCAACATAAGTCCCAGGGCTAACAAGTATAGTGTCTCCAGCGTTTGCAGCTTTCACTGCTGCAGAAATTGTACTATACTTACCCCCGCCGCCGACTTTCAGTTCACTAGCACTGACGCAGGGGATTGAAGCTGAGACGCACGCTGCCAAAACGACGGATACAATAACTAACTTTAATAGTTCTTCAGCTTTCATAATTATAGTGAGACTAAATGTTCGTCAATCTCCCCCTATCAAACTGTGCGGTGCCACTCGGCTTGTATTTCCGTTGCTGAGAGATATAAGAATATCTAAATTCCGCAATTTACCGAAAAGTCAACAGGCCTACCTAAACCGATTATTGTGACGTTGTGACTAAAGACACAACAGGTCTACACGCCTTTTCGAATCAGAACGCAGTCTGATATGGTTATGTGATAGTAATCTTTGACGTAAGTTGCGAAGGTTGATAAGTACTATCACCTGCAAATTTCAGTGTGACGTCATATGTGCCTGGATTCAAACCGCTTGTGTCGAGGTACGCGGTATAATAACAGTCACTGCCTCCTGAAGTTATTGTGCCAATTGTCGCAGTGACCGCTCCGTGGCCACAAATCCGGATCCCTGAAGCAATTACATTGATTCCTATGTTGTCTCCCCCGCTTGGATCGCGGACGAATTGAATTGAGGTCGCTGTCGTCCCTGATACCGTCGGCGTTGGGGTTGGCGTTGGTGTTGGCGTTGGGGTTGGCGTTGGTGTTGGCGTTGGAGTGGGCGTAGGTGTTGAAGTCGTAGCGGTAGTAGCCGTAGACGTCGAAGTATTTGTGTTTGTTTCTGAGCTAGACCCTACATTAGCTTGATCAGATGTAGTGCAGCCAGTCATTATAATGGAAGCGATCACCATCGCGACCGTTAACAAATAAAGATAACCCTTCCTCATTTTTACCAGATAGTTAAACTAGACGTAGCCCGTATATAAAAACGACGATATGCTCATTGACGTTCTGTTTCACAGTTTTAATTCAAGCCCATTTCACGCAGCAGAGCGACTCCTAATAGCAGGCATCTAGTGCTAAATAACTATGATGGCCTGATTAGTATCGTAACAAACTCAGAGCGTCGACGATGCATAAGACAACGTAACGACAGAGTACGAACTACGAACGACAACATCCAAGCTAACTTACGTTTACGTTAACGACGGTGCTCGTCGATGATGCATAGGCGCTGTCACCGGTGAAGGTGGCGTAGTAGGGGCGTTGGCCTGCAGAGTTAAAGGTCTGGGTGAGGGTGATCTGGCCGTTAGCGTTGGTGGTCGCGGTGATGTCGTTGTAGCGGACGTTGTTGAGGTAGTGGTAGATGGTGACGGTTTTGCCGGAGAGGGCAGTGGTGCCCTTGAGGGTGGCGGTGAAGGTGACCTTATCATTGATAGCGGGGGCGGTGGTGGACGCTTGGAGAGCGGTGGTGGTGGTTTGGCTGCTAATCTTGCGACGTTGATGTTGACGGCGCTGCTCGTTGATGAGGCGTAGGCGCTGTCACCGGTGAAGGTGGCGTAGTAGGGACGTTGGCCGGCGGAGCTAAAGGTTTGGGTGAGGGTGATCTGGCCGTTAGCGTTGGTGGTCGCGGTGATGTCGTTGTAGCGGACGTTGTTGAGGTAGTGGTAGATGGTGACGGTTTTGCCGGAGAGGGCAGTGGTGCCCTTGAGGGTGGCGGTGAAGGTGACCTTATCATTGATAGCGGGGGTGGTGGTGGACGCTTTGAGGGCGGTGGTGGTGGTTTGGCTGCTGCTACTGCCGACGTTGATGTTGACGGCGCTGCTCGTTGATGTGGCATAGGTGCTGTCACCGGCAAAGGTGGCGTAGTAAGGGCGTTGACCGGTGGAGCCGAAGCTCTGGGTGAGGGTGATCTGGCCGTTAGCGTTGGTGGTCGCGGTGATGTCGTCGTAGCGTACGTTGTTGAGGTAGTGGTAGATGGTGACGGATTTGCCGGAGAGGGCAGAGGTGCCCTTGAGGGTGGCGGTGAAGGTGACCTTATCATTGATAGCGGGGGTGGTGGTGGACGCGGCGAGGGAGAGTTGGGCAGTTTGGCTGCCAGTGACATTGATGTTGACGGCGCTGCTCGTTGATGATGCGTAGGTGCTGTCACCGGCAAAGGTGGCGTAGTAGGGGCGTTGACCGGTCGAGCTGAAGGTCTGGGTGAGGGTGAGCTGGCCGTTCGCGTTGGTGGTCCCGGTGAAGTCGTTGTAGCGGACGTTGTTGAGGTAGTGGTAGATGGTGACGGATTTGCCGGAGAGGGCAGAGGTGCCCTTGAGGGTGGCGGTGAAGGTGACTGGTTTGCCGACAGTGGGGGTAGAGTTGGTGACGGAAAGCGTAGTAGAAGTGGTTTGGCCAGAAGAAAATTGAGTTGAACTAGTCGCTGGGTAATAAACCTGTAAGTCTGCCACTACCTTTTCGAATCCTAGCTCTTTATATCTACTAAGCCCCTGCGAATTACTACCACACCACACGTGGAAATGGCTGAAGCCAATCCCGTTGGAATACGACCAATCAAGCATTGACTTATAACTTGGTGATCCCCCAGTCTTCGAGTTGGTCAGAATTGGATTGTAATCTTTCCCATCAGAACCATATTCCCACACCCCTGCTAGTATGCCATTCTGCTTTCCTAAAGAAGCGGCCTCTGTCGCTCCTTGCTGGATATACGGCCACTCCTGAGTATAGTAGCTCTCCCAGCTATTTGCTACTGTAAAGGAGTGTTTGTACATATCCTTCCAGAGGCCACATTGATCACAGTTGTAGTTCACGTACCCTTTGAAATGTTTTGACAAATAGTCAAGATCGCCAGCTCTGCCACCTTCCGAAGAGACGTACTCCCAGCCGGCGGCTTTGAGCGATTGGAAGTAGCTGGCAAAATTGCTAATCGGTGTGCTTTGTAGCCGTCCTCCGTCCCAAATAGGGATTTCAACGTCGATAATTGGCTGCATACCAAGCGATTTGATCTTGTTAAGCTCAGTTTGGTACGTTCCTTTGTCCAGAACGACCAAATGAACGGCGGTGAATCCATGCGCTTTAAAATAGTCAAGTGAGCCGTCATTTACCATTGACGCGGCGCAGCCAATGTGATACTGAATTGGGTGGGTAGTGGCGGCTCCGACTGGTGGTGTCGTAGCTATAATAGAGAACAAAAACGCAGCCAGAACCAAAATAACCGCAAATTTGTTATTGGACTGACGTAAACGTTGCATCCGCGGGCGTTTTTTGTCAGGAGGTGTCAACATAATCCTTATCAACAGCAAAAAACTGCAGCCTAAGCAGTTAAATGTGAATTACTTCCTTTTAAAAGCCTGCGTAACTTTTTTTTCAATAATACTTAACCTTTGTTGTTTACGTCCAAGCCTTCCACAACCATCGCTGGAACAAACGGCAGCATATTACCTCTATTTTCGTTATGATATGCGCGGAGACAGCGGAGAATAGTTTTTATGCCTGAACGCGGCGCGGTTTTCGTATCAAAGCTTCGATGTACTTTTAGTGCTCGTTTTCCGCTCCATCGCAGAGTTCTCAGGTTTTCGGGCGTATCTCAAGTAAATAACAGAAAAGCCAAGAAACCAGACCGGAAAGAGCACATAGCTGGCGTAGTCGTGTACGGTCCAAAGCGCTTCAGCGCCGTAGAAATAGCCTGCGGCAAAAAGCAACAACAGCCTCACGAAGTTCTGGAGATACGTACCAATCACACCAAAAATGAGTAGCCCAATCAAGAGCTTGTTCTGCGGTTTTCGGTCGATGATCATAAGTCCGAAAATGGCGAGAAATATGGCCAGCGAATCGCTTCCGGCGCATCTTGCATCAACCTTCGTGACGATATCGTAGCCCAACAGACTGGTCAACGTGACCGTAACGCCATTTAGAGTGATCGGCACTCCGAGAGATTGCAGCGTTGACACACAGAGCACCGCAGTTACCCGGGGAAACCAAAAAGCTGTCGTGTTTTCAAGCAGCACTGGAAAACCTACGGCAACCCCGAACAATCCTAAGAGCAAGAGCGGTATTTTTGACGCTTGTCCAAAAAAAAGTGAGAATTGAGCGACGATGACGAACCCCACGGCAAAAAGGGTTAGTGGGAGCGAAGCTGAGAATGCCGAAACGTAGAATAGGAGAACAATCGAAGCACTCACCAATAACAGGCCAAAGATTAACCACTTAGCATCGGTCCCTCCTCGGGATGCCTCGACGATGTCCGCTCGCTTGATGTACGTCCACAAGATGCATAGGGCTAGAACTACCCAAAAATAGAACCCGTTTTGCTTCAGCGTGGCGTAATCAAAAAGAAGCGCTGCACCAGCAAAAACGCTTCTAAACACCGCAAACGTAAAAATAAGGCAGACACATAGTAAGCCTAGCTTCAACACGAGTTTATGGTCCTTTCTGAGCACTGAACGATCCACGGTTTATTTGCCTCTGAGAGATCAGATTAAAAAAACGCACTTTAAAATAGCTTCTAGCTACAGCAGCCTTAATATTTAATATGGTTTGTGAAAACTTTTGTAGATATACTTTTTGTGGAATTGACGATGCTTGAAACCCCCGCAGCGATAAGAATAGATGTCGACAGCACGCGAGATATTGCTCTCCTACCTGAATTGCTCGACTTGCTACTGCTTCTTGACGTTAAAGCAACTTTTTTTATCACGACTGGCCCTGACAGGTTAGCGCTTAACCTGTTCAATTATCTTACAGATCCGCGAAGTTTCTTCAGATTCGTTAAATCGAAACCGCTGCGGTATGGGTCCCACAGTCTAAATGGGCTTTTAAGAAAAACGCCAGTAGAAGCCACATGCCCAGAGGTATTACTGAGAGCCCAACTAGAAGGACACGAAATCGGTTTACACGGATACGATCACTATGCGTGGATACGTAACTTGCGCAACATGGATGAACTCCAGATCACTGAGCTAATTAGCCGAGGGTTGGGGGCATTACACGCGATAACTGTAGCTGACATAAGGGGCTTTGCCTCTCCCGGATTTGCTGTTACAAGCGCTTTGTTAAGGGCTATTGACGCGCTTGGCTTTGACTATTCAAGTGATTTTAAAAGCAATAAGCCGACACCCCCCTTCTACCCAGAAACAGAGACTAAAAGGGATTCTGTCTTGCAAGTGCCGGTTTCGATGGATTCGATTGGTGAGCTCTTTATAGCAGGATTTTCTGAAGATGAGATTAAAGCGAAGATTCACAAGAACAGAGATGTTTGGCACAACAAAATGGTACCGTTCGTGATGTACGCTCACCCAGCGCACGAAATCGGCTGCTACAAGGAGTTATTCTCCTCGGTCTTACGAGATCTGCGCGAAGATTCACGCTTTACATTTTTAACACTAGCCCAAATTGCGCAACAATGGAAGGTGCGTGCTTGAAGTCGCTCAGAATTGCACACATCTACGAACTCGGTCCGCGACAAGAGGGCGTGCTGCTAGGCGGCATTGAAGTTGCATTGCTTGAACTTTCAAAATCACTTACGAGACTGGGGCACGAAGTAACGATCATCAATGGGGCAAGCAATGGAGCTGCCGAGTTTCATATAGAAGACGTGATGGTTAAAACCATTGATCTCGCAGGCACCATGAGACGTACCTGGGATCCTACAAACCTAAGGTTTGCAAGACAGGTCGCATTTCCGTTTGCAGCGCTTGCGGCAGAGCTCCCCGGTTTTGATGTCTATCACGGTCATTTCTACACGTCAGGCGTAGCAGCAAACGTCTTAGCTCGAAAATATGGAGGGTCGGCGGTCAACACAATCCACGGCTCGTATTATGACATCTGGCGTTACATAGAGCCTCCGATCATCTCATCGATGTACAGACTAACTGAGCGCACACTCGCTCCGATGCTTGCACGGATGTCCAAAATACAAATTCACACAGGTGGCTATTTTGCACGCAGGGTCATAAACTGGGGGGCCCCACCCGATAAGATAGTAACGATTCACAACGGCTTTGATCCGCACGTGTTTAAACCCGGCGTTGCATCCAGCGATCTCGTCGGGGAGAGACCTATTCTTTTCACTGCGAGGAGGCTCGTTGAGAAAAACGGTTTAGAGTACCTTATTTTGGCGATGCCAGACATTATTGCACAAAATGATGCTGAGCTTGTGATAGCTGGAGACGGACCGCACAAGCAGCACCTCCAAAAACTAGTGGCGCACCACAACCTTCAAAACGATGTCTCGTTTATCGGGGCGGTGCCGCATTCTAAGTTGCCACAATTAATTTCAGCATCGGATATAGTAGTGATCCCAAGCCTCATGGAAGCTTCAAGTCTCTTCCTGATTGAGTCTATGGCTTGTAAACGCCCTATTGTCGCAACTAACGTGGGTGGGATTCCTGAAATTTTAAACGAAGGCTGCGGCGTACTTGTACCCCCACGAAATACGCTCGCCCTTTCCCAAGCTATAAACCGACTAATTGCTGATCAGGGTTTACGAGACAATCTAGCAAGTGAGGCCTGTTTAGCAGTAAGAGGAACGCTTACGTGGGATAAAATCGCCCAACAGACTGAGAACGCCTACGCGACTGCAGTTGCGTAATCGAAAGACTAGCGGTAGTAATCAGGCACTGTCGCTTTCCGGAACTCGACGCATCGTTTGCAGGAATCAACTGGGAGTATTCCAAACGCTCCGCAACGGACGTATTTGGTTGCTCCGTACCGTTCGTATCCCATGAACGCCACGCAGTCCACGTCGGGTTCGGTCGTGCCGGTTCCTAAACCCATTTGTCTGCCTCTAAAGAACGTTTGGGTTTTATTATTTATAAGTTGGCGCAGCTTTCGTAAGGCAGAGTATTTCTGATTGGTTAACGAAGTCAAACTCGAGCTATTGTCACGAAACCTGTGTGTCCAACTCTAGTAGCGGGACGAGTGCCTCTTTTCCCAAACTGTATCTCTCGTTCAATTCCCTCGAAAGTTTTGATTTGAGTGAAGCTCGTAAGCGCATTTCGCGCCTCAAATACCTGCTCATAAAATGGAGAGAATGACGCTATGAACCCGCCAGGTGCCAAGCAGTCTGTTACTACACGGATTGCGTTGCTGATGTCGTACAAGTCGAGGGTGACGATGTCAAACTCAATTTCTGATTTTATTTCGAGTATATCTCCTTCGATAATATCGACGTTTGTCAGCCCTGCCCTTTTTACGTTCTCCGCAGCGCGTTTTGCAAAATCCGGGTTAATCTCGTAAGAGACAACGTGTTTAGCAATATTGCCCAAAAAGATAGCGGTTATCCCTGACCCAGTGCCTGCATCGAGCACAACGTCATCTTTGTTCAACCCAGTATAGGCAACAATAATGCCGATGTCTTTCGGCATCATGGGCGCCCCGGTGCGCTTCAAATGGGTAAAATAGTCGGGTGCACGTGGTTCCAGCACCTTAAACTCATAGCAAAGGTGCGTGCTTACGGTACTTCCGAATTCTAGAGCTTTGAGTGCCCCAAGGTTTATTATGCCAACGTCAGTATGGAGCTCCCCCTCAGATCTAACTAAAAACTGCTTTTTATTATTCGCGATCGAGACCAGAAGGGCGTTCTCAACCATATCTTCCTGCTATTACGACTCTTTCAGTTTCAGAATTGCTTCGGCAAGGTCCCCGTCACTTGCCATAAGCGCCTCTCGCGCATCATTCTCGCTGACTCCCGCTTGTTCTGTGACCAACTTTACGTCTTCTTCATTTATCCGCGCACGTTCAGTAGGCTCTCCTGATATCTGATAGTTTTTAGTTCCTTGAGCTTTCATTATCGTGACCGCCACGTCTTCGAAAACGAGCTCTTTGTCAGAAAGCTGTATAATCACTCTCTCGACGTTTTCTAGCTGTTCTACGTCGATCCCCATTTGTTTCATCATCTGCTGCAATTTCTTGGGACTCATTCCTCGCATTCCGGGAATCATGAAACCACCCACTTTAACGAAATATTTACAGGGCTTTTTTACGTTTTAAGGCGCATTCGAACCGCTCTGCTTAGGTTACGAATACTCGCAAGCACCTAGAAACCCCTGCCTCACTTTAACTGCGACTCCTTTGTTAAACGCGTTCATCTCCAGTGGACTCAAAAGCGCCCGTCCTGTTGCGATCAACGCATCATTTTCGTCAACCAACAACACTTCGTCGTGTGCCCTCAAGTCAGAATCCACGTGCACAACGTGTTTAGCAAAGGCAGTTTTTCCCGCTCCAACGAATGGCGTCGCTTCGGAATTGACTATAACCCGAAGCTTTGGATATGGAAAACACGTGTGCAAGCGGCGTGCCCCTAGTTGACTTAATGTGAAAAGCCCGTCTGAAGCACGTAGAGTTGCGACCCTCGTATCTCCGTCTAGCACCTGACTAACCCGTCGCGTTCGCGACAAAGAGAACCTCACCGAGTCTGAAAAGAGGGCTTCTCCTGCTCCAGGCCCGAACTGGTAATCTGCAATAACCCTGACGCGTCGTAGCACAAGCGTTATATTTCAACACTAAGCATTTTAGGTTTATGCCTCTCGAGTCACTGTCTGTAGAAGACATGCGCCGCATTGAGGAGAACTGCGTCGGACTCGGCATCTCCAAGTTACAGCTTATGGAAAACGCCGGTAAGGCTGTCGCGGAACGAGTAAGGCACCTACATAAAAGCTCACGTATCCCAGCCAACAAGGTAGTTGTCATCTGCGGTCTCGGAAATAACGGAGGTGATGGCTTCGTCGTGGCTCGACATTTATCAAGCGAGTTTACTGTTCATGTGGTGCTCGTCGGCTGTGAGAGTGCCCTGAAAAGTGACGAGGCGCAAAAGAACTGGGACGCTTTAAAGCATCTGGATTATTCCGTGTCCATTCACCAAGGTCCCGCAATTTTTAGTCCAGAAAGTCCACTTGAGAACCTAGCGGGTTTTGACATACTCGTCGATGCTATTCTAGGGACAGGACTGACCGGATCGGTGCGCGAACCAGAAAAAACGGTTATTCAACTAATAAATCAATCAAAAATCAAGAAACTGTCGATTGATGTCCCTAGCGGCGATCGCACAGAAACGACGGTAAATGCAGATTACGTAATAGCCCTCCATCGCCTTAAAACTGGAACAATTGTTAAGAATACAACAATCTGCGACATAGGGATTCCCCTAGAGGCAGAACTCTACACAGGCCCGGGCGATATATCTTTTCGCCGGAGGGCTGAAAGTCACAAAGGCGAAAACGGAAGGGTGCTGATTATTGGCGGCGGGCCTTTTACAGGCGCACCGACTTTGGCCGCTATGGCAGCTTTGAGAAGCGGCATCGATGTTGTGACCGTCGCTTCACCAAAAGCTGAAATCATAGCTGGATTCAGTCCGAACCTTATAGTCAAACAGATAGGCACTGAACGAATCACTTCAAAAGAAGTAAAAACCCTCATCGATCTCATCGCCCGGCACGATTCCGTCGTGCTCGGGCCTGGTCTCGGCGCTGACCCAGAAACGACAAGAGCGGTAAGTGCCCTACTATCTGCTTCTGACAACATAACGCTTGACGCAGACGGGCTTAGTGCCCTGGCAACCGCTGATTACAAGGCACACAGCATAACTGTTACCCCACATCAGGGTGAGTTCACAGCTCTAACAGGTGCCACAATTCCGAGCAGTCTTCAAGAAAGAATAGAGGCGGTCAAGGCTTTTTCACGAGAATGGAACGTCATTACACTGCTAAAAGGTCGAATTGACATCATCTCAGATGGGGCGAAGTATCGCTTAAATAAGACTGGCAATGCCGGAATGACGGTCGGCGGCACAGGTGACGTCTTGGCGGGGCTTGTTGGCGCTTTTTCAACGCGTCTAGACAAAATGCAAGCAGCGTCAACTGCTGCTTACCTCAACGGCTGTGCGGGTGACTTAGCATTTTCCCGCTTGGGGTACGGCCTGTTAGCAACAGACGTCATAGATTGCATACCGGGTGCGGTATCTGGGCTATCTCAATGATTGGTGTCTGTTTTCTTTTTTCAACACATGTTTGTTAGAATTCCGACAATGATATAGGCTAAGCGGCGAACAAGGCCCAGCAAGACCCATCGAAGGTATGCCCGGCTGCCGGTGGTTGCGTTTAGTCACGATTTAGCTGAACGCCAGGAACTGTTGATTCCTTGACGCCGATATACACCCATTGGTCGTAAATGCTGGTGTCGTCTTGGTTGTCTACTATCTGGCCTTTGATGCCTAAACCTTTCATTGTTTTGTCAATGAAATCAATTTCCTCTTTCTTGTGAACAGTGAACAGAAAAAGCCCTTCATTGACGATCGCCGCCGCTTCCGACAGTATTTTTTGCCAATCAGTTTTGTTAAACTCGTAGATAGCCCCCAACATAAAGCCGACTACGGATCTAAACTCGTGGTACTGAGCGAAATCATATTCTGAGAGATAACGGGCGTCCAACACGGCCGTATTTTCTTTTCGCAGAGCGCCATGGAATAACCCCTCACAAATGGCGCATTTGTCGTTATCTAAAGCATAAACGTTGTATCCAAGATCGTAGAGCGCAGCGGTACCCATGCCATTTCCACAGCATATCTCGAGCATCTCTGCAGCGCCTAGATCAAAAAGAAGCTCAATTTTCGTCTTAAATAGCAATTGTAAGCGTTCATGACGCTCTGATGAGTATGCCAGTATACGCGAACGTCTACCGTCAGGACAGTCGCAAGATTCACCGCTTACCAGCAAATCGCACAAAAGCGTGACTATAGCTCGATGAAAGTCAGCCGCCTCGACCATATAGGACTGTTTTTTATTGCATTTGGCCTCCTGAAGTAGCGCTTCGGCATAGCTTTCGAATTCAGGATCAAACCTGACGATATCAGTTACGAGCGTCCAAAAGTCCTGCTTAAAGGCGACTCCACGAATTCGATCGTCGCAGATAAACGCTGTAGTTGCGTCAAGCGCCGAATCAAGCATCTCTGCAAGGAGATACTTCGAAAATGTGGTGTCTTTCAAGCCAGCGTACGTATTGTCAACGAGCAAGACGCTTGTAGTATTGAGCACATGCTTCAGATCCATGTCAGTAACTCTTGTGTGCGATTCCGATTGCGTCTTCAAGTGTTAAACCCTTCGTGGACAGGTAACGGTCTATTCCGACTGCGACGTGCTCAAATACCAACAGATCTCTGGCGACCGCCGACCCGATCTGAACGGCCCTAGCTCCTGCCATAATGAATTCTAATGCATCTTCGTAATTGCGAATCCCGCCGACACCGATTACGGGGATGGTAAGGGCGCTGTATAAGTCATAAACGCATTTCACCGCGATAGGCTTTATCGCGCTTCCTGACAGCCCGCCAAACACGTTGCCTAAAACTGGCGTCGCGCTCTCGACATCAATCGCCATAGCCTTGACCGTATTAATAGCCACTACCGCATCGGCTCCGCCTTTTTCTGCTGCTTTGCCAAGTGCCGTGATATCGGTCACGTTAGGCGTGAGCTTGACCCATATCGGAATGTCAACGTGTGTGCTCACGGAATTAGTAATCGCTTCAACCGCCGCAGGCTCTGATCCGACTTCGATTCCGTAACCCTGAGCATGAGGACAGCTCAAATTGAGTTCTATCGCGTCGGCGTAATGGTAGAACTTTTCGGCCAGCTCCACAAAGTCGTCGGCACAGTCGCCAAATATGCTTACGATTATCGGCGTTCGCTCCTCTTCAGTGCTCAGCGTCTCAAGTTCGTCCAAAAACGCAAGGCCCATATTGGGTAGTCCCAGTGCGTTGAGGTACCCACCCGGAACCTCAGCGATTACCGGTCCTAGGTGACCTTCGCGTGACAGAAGTCCAATAGACTTAGTAACAACGGCACCTGCCCCACACGACATGATCCGCCTTAGAGAAGATGCGGCGGATCCCATGATCCCAGCTGCGAGCATAGTTGGATTGTTGAGCGTTATTTTGCCGATTTCGATATTCAATTCTATCACAGCCAGCCGATAATCTATTATTCTGCCTCAAGATATATAGGATATCTATCAACAAGCTAAAGAGGCATCACTGTTCTTCGTTAGGAATAGCGACATCAATAGCCAAATAGGGTATGACAATCCTCAAAACTTGGTTCGGAGAGGTCGAGCTGCACAATGACGCGATCGTTCGTTCAAACGTCTTGAAAGCGGACGTCGTCGCGATGGCATTGCAGCTTCAGAGAGGAGAATTTGCCGATTTTGAAAAGCATGCCAGGGGCCGTCTCAGGGAGATGGCGATTCAACTCCAATTGGTCACGTCGGAGCACGACTACATTTCGCTCCTACGCACCGTTGCGATACAGCGTGCGAAAGAGCAGATAACCGCCGCGTTTGCTCGCCCAGACGCACGAATTATACAGCTAATCGGTGGAATCGATGATATCGACGAGTCGATAAACTTGCTCTCGGAACGCCTTTTGGAGTGGGATGTCCTCGAATTTGAAATATCGAGACCCGGGGACTTAACAGAAACTGACGCCTCCCCGGCAACCACATACCTGACGCTTAAGCACGAGTTTGTCAAATCCATCGAGCGACTAAGCGAACTGAGGAGGAAAATTGCCGGTGCCATTAAACTTGAGATGCGCGACATCGCTCCTAATCTCTGTTCTCTCGCTGGTGAACTTCTCGGCGCACGACTGATCGCTCGAGCCGGCGGATTAGAATCACTCGCGAGAATGCCAGCGAGCAAGATTCAAGTGATGGGTGCGTCTAAGGCGCTGTTCAAACATCTCCAGTATGGCGCAAAACCGCCTAAGCATGGACTCATATTTCAACATCCGTTGGTCCGCGGCAGTCCCTTAGACAAAAGAGGGAAGATTGCAAGGACAATGGCCGCAAAACTAGCTATCGCCGCTCGCCTAGATTTTTATTCAAAAAAAGAGTATCCAGAACTTTTAGCTCAATTGGAAAAACGAGCAAGCGAGATTAATAAGCCCACGATACACGACCAGACATGACGATAAGGGCCCACAAAGTTGCCGGAGTTTTTTTATTGAACTCGCATCTCGCCACGAAAGGTGAGGCTCTCTATGGCGAGAAGATGTTTGGAGAATATCGGCTGTGGAATCCGCAAAGGAGTAAGCTAGCGGCATTATTGAAGAAAGAGGAGAATGTGCCGCTGAGACCGGACCAGATTGTACTATACCTGGGGGCCGCGTCTGGTACGACGGTGTCATACATGGCCAACATCGTTTCACTCGTCTATGCCGTAGAGTTTGCGCCGCGTGTCGCTCGGGACCTTGTTCGCTTGTCAGAGCGCGTGAAAAATGTCGTGCCCTTAGTAGCTGATGCGCTCCAGCCTGACTACGGACACATTGTCGAACTGGTAGATTTCCTATACCAAGATATTGCACAGCCGAGACAAGCTGAAATCGCTATTACCAACGCTGAAATGTTCTTGAAGACAGGCGGGTACGCTTGCATTATGATAAAAGCACGAAGCATAGACGTCACTGCAAAACCGAAGGCAGTGTATAAAGGAGAAGTGAAGAAACTTGAAGAGCTGCTGGACATTATGTGCGTACACGAGCTTGATCCGTTTTATAAGGCACACGCAGCAGTCATTGCTCGCTTGGCTTAGGTGACGCATAAGCAATTGATAACAAATCAGGTCTTTTTTTGCGGTGCCGTTAGTTTTTACGCCTTGCTCTAACCCAGCAAAACTTTTTAATGAAGCACGTGTATGCTAGATACAGCTGACATAAAGAGGATAGAATGGCACGCAAACCAGCTAAGATGTACAGGAAGATTACAGGGCCCGCCTACACGAGGAAGTATTACATGGGGGGAATCCCTGGTAGCAGGATATCACAGTACGATACGGGCAACCTCAGTGGCGATTTTAAAGTGGCGGTATCGCTCACCGCTGACGAAGAATGCCAAATAAGACATACTGCTCTGGAAGCGGCCAGAATTGCCGCTAACCGGTACCTGATGAAATCAACGGGTAGGTTGAATTTTAGACTTAAGCTGCGGCTGTACCCGCACCATGTGCTGCGAGAAAACAAGATGGCCACCGGTGCTGGCGCTGATCGGGTTCAAGATGGAATGAGGGGAGCGTTCGGTAAGGCGGTAGGAACTGCCGCGCGTGTTCGCACTGACCAAAGAGTATTTACCGTGTACGTAAACCCGCTCAACTTCTTGAAAGCCAAAGAAGCGTTGCGCCGCGCTTCGATGAAAGTCCCGCCACCGTGCAGAATCGTCGTAGACGAAGGGCGTGAGCTAGTCAAGGTGTAAAGCTAAGCCACGGCCTCATTTCTTTCAATATGGTGCGAACAGCGAGAAGGTGAGTAGTACGGATAGTTATGAAAATTACTTGAACCGGGGAATGAAAAACCTACCTCAGACCACGGTAGACGCCGAGCGTTTTACGATACCTGTGCCCCGCGTGTTTATTGAAGGGCGAATGACTGTTTTTGAGAATTTCGGCGAGATCACCGACGTGCTGAATAGAAACCCCGAGCACCTGCTTAAGTTTCTCTTGCGAGAGCTTGCGACCGCTGGCAAAGTCGAGGGGGGGCGGGTCATTTTTCAAGGCAGATTCTCGCAGGAAATGATAGCCGGCATCATCGAGGACTACGTCTCCGAGTATGTCATCTGCTCAGAGTGCAACAGACCGGACACACATTTAACGAAAAGTGATAGAACGGTCATGTTGAAATGCGACGCTTGTGGAGCCCACAGACCTATACGGAAACGCTACGTGAAGAAAGAGAGCGCGGCGAGTGCGCTTGAAGAGGGGAGTATCTACGAAGTACGCATCGAAGCAGTGGGCAAACGAGGCGATGGCATCGCCAAGATCGGCAAATACTCGCTGTTCGTTCCTGGCGCTCAGAAGGGGGATACCGTAAAGGTCCGCGTCAAAAAGATCTCAGGCACCCTCGCGTTTACCGAAAAAGTGCTGAGCTGACACAGTCCGGAGACGACTATGCGGCAGTTCATTGTAGTTGGACATAAAGCCGCCACGTCGGGAGATTTTACGCTTGATGATATGCCGGGCTCGGCAGGCCGTATTGATATATTGGCGCGCTGCGTTACCGCTGCATTTGTCACGTCGTTTGATATACGCCATGACACCCAAGTGTGCCTTGTACTGTTGGGGGAACCCGATCCGCCGAAGCTTATACGTTTTGAGGGCGCTGAATTGAGATACCTCAATCCTGACGAAAGGAGTGCTGGCGCGCTCATTAGGAAAGCCCTCCAAGTGAGGCTAGGCACGGGACCGCGACCGTCGACGCAGGGAGTTTACGTTGAGCGCGCCGGCCTCGTCGAAGCACTGCGTAACAGCGACGCATCTGTCCTTTTTTACCTTCACGAACACGGCAAAGACATTCGAGGCGTGGATCTGCACGCAAACAACGTTGCTTTCATACTCGGAGATCATCTAGGCCTTTTTGAAGAGGAAGAGGCACAGCTCGGTGAAGCGCAAACGATACGAGTCGGGCCAACTAAGCTCCACACAGATCAGTGCATAACGCTAATACACAACGAATTGGACAGATTATGTTCGACATAGTCGCCTCGATAATGGGGGAAGGACCCATTTGCGCTGACTGTCTCGGGCGACAGTTTGCAGAGCGCTCCACGCAACTTACGAACAAACAACGGGGGCAGGCAATCCGCGTTGTTGCGGCAATGCTGAATAACACACCAGTCAACGCTGAAGAATGGGAAGCTGCAGACGACGGCTGCTGGGTTTGCGGAGGTCTGTTTGGGCGTCTCGATTCGTGGGTTGACCGCTGCCTTGAGCAGCTCCAAGACTACGAGTTCTCCACTTTTCTCGTGGGCACCAAACTGTCTGGCAGGTTGGCCGAAAATGAGGAGATCTTATGGGCTGAATCCAAAACAACGGCAGCAGAACCACTTAAATCTGCCTTAAACAGAGAATTGGGAAAGCGGATCGAGGTTCTCACTGGCAAAAGGGCCGAATTCAGCAAGCCAGAGATCCTGCTCATCGTCGACTTGGCACGAGACAAGATTGAACTCCACGTTAATCCGCTATTCCTGTATGGGCGGTATAAAAAGTTCGTACGGGGCATCCCGCAGACGAGATGGCCATGCCGCGATTGTGGCGGAAAAGGCTGTCCAAAGTGCAACCTAACGGGTAAAACATACCAGGAATCTGTTCAGGAACTCATTGGGACTTACGTTCTTGACGTAAGCTTCGGAAAGGACGTCGTTCTTCACGGGGCTGGCAGAGAAGATATTGACGCGCTCATGCTTGGAAACGGCCGGCCATTTGTCTTGGAGGTGAGGTCTCCCCGTAAGAGACAAATAGACCTACAACAGCTAGAACACGCTGTCAACTCATCTCAGGAAAAAGTTGCCGTTAGCGAGCTCGCATTTGTCGACCACGAAACGGTTGTAAAAGTGAAGAACACGCGGTCGGATAAAGTTTATAGGCTTAAAGTGACATACGACCATCCGATCCAACCGGAGAAGCTACAAAAAGCCTTGCTGCAACTTGAAGGCGATGTTGAACAAACCACGCCTCAAAGAGTGGTTCATCGTCGTGCAGAGTTAAAAAGGATCAAAAAAGTATATTCCGCTGAACTGAGAGGGGAGGATATAGTCATTCGGTGTGAGGGTGGGCTTTACGTAAAGGAATTGATATCTGGTGACGACAAACGCACCACCCCAAGCCTTTCAGCCCTTTTAGGCGTAAATGCAAAAGTTGAAGAGCTTGATGTTCTGGAAGTTAGAGGGGGTCTCTAATGCCAAGGTCACATGGTGAGCGAAGAAAGACGCGATACAAACTGAAGAAGAGCATACGTGAACGGGGTATCGCTCCTGTTAGTCACGCAATACGGAGCTTTGAATCTGGACAGAGAGTTCATATCGACCTCGACCCAAGCGTCCACAAAGGGATGCCCAATCCAAAATTCCATGGAAGGACTGGTACAGTAGTGGAGCAACGTGGCAACGCCTACGTGGTGAAAGTGACTGACGGCAACGCAGTTAAAACGATAATTGCTCGTCCACAGCATTTGAAAGTGCAGAAGCAGATATTATGATCGTAAAGACCGTTTTGGAGGAGGAGGGGCTAACGCTTTCTGAGGTCAAAGAGATTTTCGTTGAACTAACGACCCCCCGTTCTGAAGAAGAGTTCACGTATGAATTTAGACGAGCGCTAGACCACGTCAATACTTTCGCAAAACTCACGGCTTCACAATCGAGGCAACTCGTTGACGAGCTAAAGGGCCTTGAAAAGATGAAAGCGGAGATCGCAATTCGAATTGCCGATATCATACCGCTTTCTAAAGATGAGGTACGGTCTATTTACGCAAAAGAACGGTTCTCGCTTACAGAGGCAGAACTCGACGAAATACTCGATATTATCGCACGCTTTTATTAAGGTGTGAGGCGAGGAAGATGAGAGGGGAGAGGGAGCAATATGTCCGCGTTTTAGACTACTTACCGCACGGGCACCCTGACGATCCTCATCCAGTTTATAAGAAGAAACCAATTGTGCACGTCGTTGGTGAGGGCAACTTTACACTCCTCGAACTCGTACCCTGTGAGGGTTTCTTTCCGCAATCTTATGACCGCCTTTATATCGGGGAAGAGGACCGAAGCGAGATTGATCACGTCAAAAGGCGAGTGAGCTACAAAGAGCTCACACACGGCGCGAAAGTGGAATTGCCGTACACGCTTGAGATGATAGTTAAAGAGCAAGAGCCAAGGTTCGTGGATTTCTTCAATGAAGCGCAGCCTATAACAACGCGTCTACACACCATAGCGCTTCTCCCAGGTGTAGGTAAGAAGCTCATGTGGCAGATTCTCTCGGAACGCAAAAAAAGGCCCTTCGATAGTTTCGAAGATATCTCGCATAGAATCAAAGGATTATATCACCCTGAAAAAGTAATCGCGAAAAGAATAGAAGAAGAACTTAAAGACGAACACGCTAAATATAAGTTTTTTGCGAAATAACGATAGGCGCGACGGCTCAAACATTCAATGCCCCGTGAAGTCGATAGGAAAAATCATAAGGCTAAATGGGGTCAGCACTTCTTAGTAGATGATCTGATTATTGAAAGGATACTCAGCTATGCTGACATTCAGCCAACTGAAACGATCTTAGAAATTGGTGGAGGTACCGGAAACTTAACCAGGAAGCTCGCAAGAAAATGCCGAAAACTTTCGGTCATTGAAGCAGATTGGCGCCTAGTTGAGCGGCTTCGTACAATTCCGGGCGTCGAAGTCCTTCATGGCGACGCTCTGAGGCTAGAGTTTCCACCGTTTGACAAGACGGTCTCAAACTTACCATATCAGATATCGTCTCAAGTTACTTTCAAACTACTGGAGCATCCGTTCGTATGCGGAGTTCTGATGTACCAAAAAGAGTTTGCAGAACGAATGGTGGCAGTGCCCGGCACAAAGAATTACAGCCGCCTTACTGTTTGCCTAAGTTACAAGTCACAAGTTGAAGTATTGGAGCACGTCCCGAGCACCGCATTCATTCCGCGACCACGGGTCGATTCAGCTATCGTCAAACTGACCCCAGTGAGACCACAATTTGACGTGCTTGATGAGATTTTCTTCCACGCCTTCGTTCGCGCGCTTTTTACGCAGAGACGTAAACGGCTTAAAGCTGCACTCGTTATAGCAGCACGGCTGCTAAACGTGCAAGCCGTGGACCAACTTATCGCTAAGCTTCCGCAACGTTGTCTACAGCTACGGCCGTATGAACTACCTCCCGAAAAAATTGCAGCGTTGTCGGATGATTTTTTTAACATTGAGCCAACTATAAAAAAAGGAACCAAAACCACATAGTCTGTGGGTCACGATTGGAGCTATGGTTTTAGATACCCACTCAACAGCCAAAAGGATAGGCTACCGTGGAGAACAATTAGAGTTGCTGGCGAACGTGTATGAACCGTGTGACGATACGTTTCTACTCGCCGACGTCGCGCTCGACGTGGTGCGTCCCACTGACTCGGTCTTGGAAGTAGGCACTGGCTGCGGGCTAATCGCCAAAGTTGTGGCAGGTTTAGCTCATAGCGTGATAGCGACTGACATAAATCCACAAGCTGTCGAAAATGCCACTTTAAACGGCGTTGAAGCAATTCAGGGCGATCTTTTTTGCAACCTCAATCGTCGATTTGATTTGATCATCTTTAATCCGCCTTACCTCCCCACAGATACCAATGTGCCGTGTAACTGGCTAACCCGGGCCTGGGATGGTGGCCCCACAGGTCGGGAGGTAATAATGCGTTTTCTCACACAAGTTAACAGACACTTAACCAACCGAGGGAGCGTGCTTATAACGATCTCATCGCTCACAGGTTACCGAGAAGTCACGGAGAGAATGAAAGCGCAGTTTGAGATTGTGAGAAGTCTTGCTGATCGCAAGGTCTTTTTTGAGACGCTGTATATACTCCTAGGCGCTAAATTACGAACGTTGCCAGAGCAAGAATAAACTGTCAATACTTACTCAAAAAGGGTTTAGAAACTTAGATAACAGAATTTCATCGACGTAGGTGCTGTCGTTCAATCGTCCTTTCTTTAGTCTTCTCCCCTCATAGTCATAATCCAAGGACTTATACAGTGCCGCTGCCGGGTTTCCATCGTAAAAATTAACCTCGATTTTCTTAATGCCCTGATCGCGAGCGATCTGCTCCAGTGCAGCAATCAGCTGTTTGCCAAGACCTTTTCGCTGAAAATCAGGGTGAACTGCAACACCAAAAGAAGCGACGTGAGAGGATCGTGACTGAGGTTCGTTTAAGTTCAGAGTCGCAGAACCTATGATTTTGTCTTTGTGGAGACTAAGCACCGTAACCTTGTTTCTGTCGAGGTTGTCCAGCCACTGTGCCTTGTTGTCGATGAGATCCTCCAACTTATATTGCTTAGCAAGAAACTTATCGACTTTGCATAGCCACGCGTATAGGTATTCATACCTCCCACAGTCGTAATCATCCTCACGCGCGACTTTTAGGTCAACAATGGTCCCATCATCAAGTGTGACGTGTCTCATCGATCTGATTTAGCAATCAGGCAAGCCACTCAGATTGCAGCCTCACAAGTCCCAGCAGCGTTTCAAACTCGTCTTTTAACCTTAATGAAGCATCCCTCAGCGCTTTCAACGGATCCTTGGATTCGGTTTTTATATAGAATATTGGATTGCTTATCATCGGGTGCTTTATATCGTAAGTAGCACTTTCGACGTGCGGGTCTTGAAGGAGCGAGTGTTTTAAGACGTTCAAGAATGTATGGCCCTGATCAAGAAATTCTATCTCAGCTTCGTCCTTTGTGACGCGAATAATCTTGAGATTCATTGTAAAAAGCCCTGTCAAAGAATGCGTACCGCAAAAACAGTCATCGATGTTTAGATTATGCCCGTTCCATAGTCTTCTGAGATCTTACGCGTTTCGATCCGTTCACAACTCGGACATTCAAGCTTGTGTTGCTTCCGCACGAGCGGCGTTCGACATCTCGCACAGAGCGCCTTAACCACGCCTAGATCCTTTTCAACAGTGCTCAACCTTAAACTCTTTTCGTCTATTACTCTCGCCTTTATGATATCCTGTTGGTTAAATTCCGTATCAAGTTTTGCAACGTAAGAATCCTTAACGTTTGAAATATGAATAGCACCTTGATCTGCGTTCGCAATTTCGCGGTTTTCTTGGCCTTTTATTCGAGCAATATCGACAAGGACGACAGCGTTCTTGAGGTCGACGACACGCCCGACCACAATGTCTCCCACTTTTAAGACCGGCGGGGTCTTCATCACAGGCAGCACCCGAACTGTTCTGTCTTCCTTGTTGATTTCAACTTTCCCTGTTATTGCAGCGAATATCTTGCCTCTTTCTTCATAAGTCCCTTCTTCTGCCAAGTATTCCTCTGAGGCACCTATAAGGTCCCCTGGAACGACTATATCGGTCATTTCTTACCCTTTCCTTCCTGTCCCAGATTCAAATAAGTAAATTAATGAGCGACTTCAATTCGATAGATTATCGCATCCACATATCGTACTTCATCCTTATGAAACTTAAAGGTATGTGCAATGGGCAGCTTCACGGAAATTGCGTCAGTAACGCGATGCGGCTCAACGAAGTGCCGCACGAAGCCGTTTACAATGGCGTTGTGAAGCAAGTAAATCACTTGGCCCACACTTACTGCCTTACGTAGAAACGGCCTGTCACTGCGCCGCTTCTGGGCACCGAACGGGGGATTCATTACGACGGTATCGTAAGAACCCGCAAAGCTTTCTATGTCACTTTGTTGCCAAACTACTTTTACATCGAGCAACTTGGCGTTTGCTCGGGCGATCTCTAACGCTCGATCGTCTGAATCGACGCCGGTCGCAACTCCCCCTAATAAGGCCGCCCCCAAAGCAAGGACGCCCGTCCCACAGCCCAAATCAACCACGCGCTTGCTAACAATGTCGCCTCGCAAGAACGCGAAGTGGAGGAGTCGGGCAGCGACGGTTGCAGGCGTGTAATATTGTTCGAGCTTTGCTGAAGGAGATTCGAAGACTTTTACGTGCTCGAGGATGATTTCAAGCTTACGCTGTCTCATTGTTGCCAAATGCCTCAAATGCTAGCGCGCTTGGGAGCGATTGGGGTCGGAAGCTAGATAATCGATCTCGTTGAGATAAGCAGCCTATCGCCTTCTATTAACCAAATATGCAACAAAAGTCAATCCTAACACGACAAAAACGGCTTCAAAGCCAGGCAGTGGATTGCTCGAACCAGTTGATTTTGCTGAAGACGTGTTGCCCTGAGTGTTATCTTCGTTTGTGGACTTGGGGGGTATATTAACTGCTTTGTTGACGCCGGCAAATGCTGTCGATTGTGTTGTTAAGTTGCCAGCCGGATTTGTGCCAGTTACAGTGACATTGACCGTCTGATTGTCAGCAAGCGTCTTGCTCGTAATACCCATCCATTGCACTAGCAGGTGATGCACATAATCAGGCGCAACAGCGGTATCAGTTGACAGTCCCGTAATTCCACTTAAATCGGCGGAAAAAGCCTTCTTCACCTTTTCTTCATTTACACCTGGGTTTTGCGTTGTTGGCTTATCTGTCGTATGACAAAGACGGCAGTTGCCAGTCACAGCGGTACTCACAGAAAAAGAGTCCCCTGGTTTGACAAGACCGGTGTCCTTCACCGTGTTTGGCCCGACTATGGTTGGTATCAGCTTAAGCTTAGCACTCTGCACGGTCAACACAGTTGTTCTAGTCGGCCCGTATGGATCTTCAACTTTGATAATATATTGCCCAGGGGCTAAAGGTGGGGTTAGCCACGAGAAAAGTATGAAACCATTGGTAGAGTTATCAGCGTCATTCACGCCCCCATCAGTTGCGTTCGCTATTTTCACCAACACGCCGCCGTCGTCTTCCTTGCCGTTCTTGTTGGAATCGGCGTAATATGAAAGTGCAACTGAACTCCCGTTTCGTGCCATGTCGGCTGATATTAGAACCCTGTCTCCGGAATTTACTGTATTCGGCTGAGGTTGTACAATTTTGGTTGCCGATGTGTTGATTACAGCAGAACTTACTAGCAATAAGACAGCAATGACAGATAGCAACAGCAATGTCGTTCCATGGGTCGATGGTGGCATTTTGATTACCTCGAACAAGTTGTGAACAATTATCGGCAAGTTCATATATAAAACATTCGAGTATCCTAATGCGGCACAATCCTTATAATCAAGAACCAAAGCCGCAGAATTCCTAAATCGGCGAGTTACGTTTATAACCGTCAAAAAAGCTAAAAAGATTACGATGGACGACTTCTTTTTTCCAAGATCGATTGCGGTAATTGGCGCTTCCAGAGAGAGTGGCAAAGTTGGATATTCTGTGTTAAAAAACCTTATGGACGCCAACTACGACGGAGAGCTTGTCCCGGTAAATCCAAACGCCGACGAGATCTTGGGCTTAAAAGCATATCCTAAGGTAAAAAAGGTAGACCTCGCAATTATCGTAGTACCAGCAAGCATCGTGCCTTCTGTACTCGAGGATTCAGCGCGCGTCGGCGTTAAGGCCTCAATAATTATATCGGCGGGATTTAGAGAGTCCGGACCACAAGGCGCGATCCTGGAAACGCAAATTCGGGAGATAGCTAAAGAACATAGCATTAGAATAATCGGCCCTAACTGTCTAGGTCTCATCAGCACCGGCGCAAATATGAATGCCTCCTTCGCGAGCGAATATCCACGCAAAGGCAATATCTCTCTTATATCACAAAGTGGAGCAATCTGCACCTCTTTTCTTGATTGGGCCGCCAACGAAAGCCTCGGCTTCGATAAATTGGCAAGCGTCGGAAACAAAGCCGACGTAACAGAAGCTGAGTTACTCGAATATATCGCACACGATCTGTCGACGAACGTCGTTGCGCTCTACGTCGAAGGGATTGATAACGGGCGCGAATTCATGCGCGTTGCGAAAGCGGTGTCTAGGATGACGCCGCTCGTCGTGCTCAAGGCGGGTCGGACTGATATGGGGGCTAAGGCAGCCTCCTCCCACACCGGCGCGCTTGCGGGATCAGATGCAGCCTATGACGCTGCGTTCAAGCAATCGGGGATTATACGGGTCAATTCAATTGACGAGTTGTTCGATGCAGCAAACGCCTTCTCGCGATGTCCAATTCCGAAAAGCTCAGGAATGGCTATCATAACAAACGCCGGGGGACTTGGCGTGCTTGCGAGCGATGCAGCCGTTGAGTACAAGGTACCATCTAGCAAACTTTACCAAAGAGACGATCATCGCACTTCGGGGCGCACTAACCCGAGAGAGCAATATCTACAATCCAGTTGATATCCTCGGAGATGCAAAGCCACAACGATACGTCGACACGTTAAAAACTGTCTTGGCTGATCAAAACGTCGGGTTGGTTATTGTGCTTCTCACTCCGCTAGCTATGACAGAACCAGAAGAGACCGCAGGTTTGCTCAATAAGCTCGCCTTAAAAGCGTCCAAGCCCATATTGACCTCCTTTCTAGGCGGAAAAGAGCTGGCCAAATCGCGCGATAAGTTGAAACAAGGCAAAACAGCTAACTTCACAAGTCCAGAAACTGCCGTCCGAGCAGCGAGCAACCTTATCAGATTTAGAGAGATCGCAATGTCAGAAGAGTTGGAATCGATGCCACCCAGAGAGGCCAGCCAAAAAAGCGGTGCGTTGCTGCAAATTCAACGAGTTCAAGCAGAGGGGAGAACGTCGTTGACAGAAGAAGAAGGTATGAACGTCCTGCGGGTGTACGGCATCAGGACCCCGAAAGACAAGATTGTGACCTCGCGAGAGAACGTGATACGAGCGGCGCGCGAAATAGGTTACCCTGTCGTGTTGAAGGTAAACTCGACAGATATCTCCCACAAGACCGATGTTGGAGGGGTAATTACAGGCATTAGCACTGACAAGGCAGCCAACAACGCTTTTGATCAAATTTACACTAACATTAACAAGAGAATGCCGCAAGCGCTAATCGGAGGAGTTACGGTAGAAGAGATGGTGCACGGAGTAGAGGTGATAATCGGGGTCACCCGCGACCCCCAATTCGGACCTTTTATCACCTTTGGCCTAGGGGGGGTTTACGTAGAAGTGCTAAGAGACGTATCGCATAGATTAGCTCCGATTACCCTAGCCGAGGCAAAGAGGATGATTTCTGAAGTCAAGTCATACCCGATTCTCCTTGGCGCGCGCGGTAGAAAAGCGCTCGACATCGATGCCATAGCGCGCACTATAGTCTGCGTCAGCAGAATCAGCCAAGATTTCAAAGAGATCCTAGAGATAGAGATTAACCCCCTTATGGTACAAGAAGTGGGCTGCATTGCAGTAGATGCGCTAGTTGTCATAGAGAGGAGAGATAATGCTCTTAAAAATAGCGGAGGTGGATGACTTGAGAGTTGAGTGCGAGATTCCAGCACTCGTCATAAGTTCCGTTTCAGAACGAAGCGGAAAAACCGTTGTCGCATTAGGTCTTGCATTAAACTTTAAAGGAGTTTTAGGGTTCTACAAGCCGATCCGTGAAAATCTTATCCCCGTTAAAGGAAATTTGGTTGAGGAAGACGCGTATCTAATGAAACACGTCCTCAACTTAGAGGATGAGTCACTGCTATCGCCTTTCACCTATAACCTCTTTAAAGGCATTAAAGCTGAGGACATTATTAGCGGTTTGAACCGCATTTACCGCGATAAGCAGGCAGTTTTGCTCGAGGGGACGAAAGACATCAGCACTGGGTTCTTACACAACGTTTCAAGCATTCAGATTGCTAAATTACTGAACGCTGAGATCTTGCTAGTGACCGACATTTACTCGCTTGATATGGTAGCAATGACCAAACTACTTCTCGACAAACTCAAGGTAAAGCTCAAAGGTGTGGTGCTAAATCAGTCACAAGATCCACAATTTGAAAACTATATGATAAAACGAGGGATAAAAATCCTCGGGTCAATTCCGTTCCTAACGGAGCTGAAAGCACTTCACGCGAACGAAATAGCTGAAGAACTCGGTGCAGAAATCATAGTCGCTGGAGAAGACCACCCTATAGAGAGGATCCTTATCGGAGCGATGACGCCCGAATCTGCACTTAAATATTTCAGAAAGGCGCCCGCTAAAGCGGTCATAACCGGAGGAGACAGGGCAGATATACAACTTGCCGCTTTGTCGACTTCGACATCGTGCCTCGTGCTAACTGGTGGATTGTACCCAGCCAATCACGTTATTGCAAGAGCACAAGAACTCGGCGTTAGCGTAGTTCTTGTGAATTTGGATACGTTGACTGCTGCTGAACGATTAGAGAGACTAACAGCGCGCATAGATCCATTTGACAGCCAAAAAATCAATTTGATAAAGGAAACCGTAAGACAGAACCTCGATACAGAAGCAATATGGGGGTGATGGTTTCAAAATCGTGCATTATCATCTGTAAAAATAGCGGTTTATGCGAAAGAGCGACTAGGCGCCTTTTTTGCCCCTCATTTTGTTCCTCAACGCCTTTTTTGAGGTTACATCCCCCAAAACAAATCCGTCAGCATCAAACTGCAGCATCTGCTCAGTCGAACGAGGCGGATCCTTCGTCGTAGTCACCCCGGCCCCCTCAGAGGCATCTTCAGGTGCAGTTACTTCTATCTTTCTCGATCGCTGTGGCTTTGAGATAACACCTAAATCTGAGCGATCCTCGACTGTCGCAGACGCACTGCTGAGTGCGGGGGGATTGGGTATACTGCTATCTCCTGCTCCATAGTCGTCTCCCTTGAAATGGTCATCATCATAACGGTCTTCACCAGACCTGTTTTGTGAGAAGACGAAAAACAGCGCAACTGTAATAAGCCCAGTCATTGCGATTATGAAATACGCCCACGGGCTGAGATGATTTATAACATCACCAACGTTACTGATCCCAATTTCTGCGTCCGCCGCCTTTCCCGCTGCTGCCTTAGTAGGAGTTAGACTTGCAATTGTGAGTGTCGCCGCATTTTGCTGCACATCATAAAGGGGCGTTGCTTGACTGGATGGGTCAGTGCCGTTTTTATAAATAACAACCCCTATTACATAACTGCCTGCTGACAAGCCTTGGGGCGTAAATGTGATTGAGCGTGTTTCTTCAGCTTTTAGTGCTAACACCGTGCTATTTGAGAGCACGTTCGCGCCAGCCGAATTCTTATATACGACGTCAATGCTGACGCCATCGAGTGCGACTTTCCCATTTTGCACAGTAACTATCACTTGTGGCGTTGCAGTCGATTGACCTGTGTTAACAGTTTTGACGCTGGTGATGTTGACCGATGGGGTCGTTGTTTGTTGCGGTATCAAAGAATTAAGGTCAAAGCGCTTTGTGAAATTACTTAATAGACTGTCAATTTGGTTGAAAACGCCATTGTTGTCGAGTTGCGCAGCAGTCGATTGGTGGGGGGAAAGCTCTATTGCCTCTGATAGCGGCGCTAATATTATTAGCGCTGTAAACGTCAAAACTAGCGAAAGCACAAGCAAAGCTGATCGACGCATGTCCTAACTAACCCTCGTGATTTGTACACGCATGTGCGAGTCCCAATGCCTAATAACTATACGTAAACCTACCATGGGCGCAGAAGTCTTAAGTTCACCGAACAAAAAAAACCGAATGTGGCAATTTTTCCAGTATTGCGAATAAGGACACTTGTATCGCTGCAAGAGACCTCACTAAACTAGTACTCTAGTACTCTAATGAGGTCCGAGTCTTTTATGATCCCTTCCAATTTATCATCGGCCGTCACTATAGGCAAGAGCTCGACGTCAAAACGCCGCATCTGTCTAGCACATTCACTAATACCTGTCTTGTGATATAGCGATTCGTATTCAGCCATCATTATGTCCTTCACTGGTGAGTTTGGAAGCTCTACTCTAGATACGCCGTAGTACAGACTCATCGTATCCCTGACCGCTTCCCATGTCCAAGCATCTTCGTCCGAACCCGCAGATAGGTCTGCCTTTTCTATTGTATCTTCAATTTTACTAGCTTTCAGCAGAGCGCCCTCAGTAATAATACCCACGACCCTGTTGGTCGAATCTAGTACCGGACTCGCTTCAGCGTTCGCGAGCTTCATAATTTCACCGACAACGTCAACGGGCGTCATTTCCCAAACCGCAACGATTTCACGTATGAAATAGTCATCCACAGGAGTCTTGATATCCATATCTGCTATAGCACTCACGATATCGGTTACCGTAATAAAACCGACGAGTTGAGAATCATCGACTACAGGCATACGTCTAATCGCGTTTTCAATAAATAAACGGACTGCATCTTTGATGGTCGCCGTCGGAGATACAAAAACGGGCTGCCTTGTCATAAGAAGGGCGATTTGATCCTCCTCAGGATTCCTAAATATGTCGCCGCGCGTTATTATACCGACAAGCGTGCGATTCTTGACGACAGGAACGCTTGTTATCCCCTTGTCCTTCATAATTTTGATGGCCGTGTCTCGAGATCCAGGTACCTCAACGAAGACAACATCCCTTGTCATGACATCTTCGACGTTCATCATTTTTTAAGCCTCTAGTACGCGATCGTTCTAGTGTCACGTGAGGTTCATGCAGCAAGCCAAGCTTTGACCTGCCGGATCCGCCGTTGCGGGTTTGTGCGCATGTCGCTTGTGACCCCGTTGTAGCAGCAAATAGCGCAGTTCGACGCGCTAACTAAGCATCTAGCCCCCGTGAGTATGGAGGACAATGTCGTCTGGACGAGCTCTTCTGACCACGCTGCTGATAATATTCTGAGTTCCAAAGAGGTTGTGTGATCGGTTGTTAATGATTAGGAGATTAGCATGCTTACCGGCGACAATTGAGCCAAGTTCATTGTCAATTCCTAAAATTTTGGCATTGTTGAGTGTCGCCATTTCGAGCACCTTGATGTCGTCATGCAGAAATGCTTTTGACGCAAACTCCATTTCCGCAAACATATTTACTGAATTGAGCATCACATTATCAGTACCCAGCCCAACAGTGGTCGCCTGCATCATTTCTCCGATTGGCGGCCGCAGAAAAGACGAACCGACACCAGTTACGAGGTTTGACCTAGGACATACCACAATGGGAACCCCGCTTTCAATCTGGTGTTTGGAAGCATACGTCATGTGGATAAGGCAGTCCGGGTTGAGTGATATCGCAGAATCAATATCCGAGGCGTCCTTTTCGCCTGCATGTATAGCAACAAACTTCCCACGTGTTCGTGCCCTGTTGAACATCGCACCAATGACTGAACTATCGCAATCCCGACTTCCACTTACCCCTAGGCCGTGCGCAATATCGAGAATGGTATCAATTTCATCTTCTACTATATAATTTCGTGCATCGTTTAACCTGCCTAGAATCATTACCCTCACTTGTTTTACAAAGTCCATCGCGCTTCTTAGCGCGTTTATGCCATATAGTCCGCCCTCTCTGAAGTCTGCTAACATGGCAGTTCCCGTAACAAAAGCGTCTAAAAGTGACTGATGCATAGCCTCGACTATTACACCCAGTGCTGCCTCACGAAGAGCACGATGTTTCAAACCGTGAGGGGGTCTCACTAGAGTGTCTAAGTCACCGTAGGGGGCATCTTTGATTATGGAGTCGCCGAGGTGTGTATGTGCGTTAATCAAAGCAGGCATAACGATGCCGCTTGCCTCACAATTGTCGGGTTTGACGTTTGATCGCTCTTCTATTTCGACGATTCTCCCCCCCTCAACGTGGACATAACCAGTTATTAAATCAAAATCATCGCCATTTAGAATGCGTCCGCCGACAACGTAATCCCTCATCACAACGTATAAATCGTAGCGGACTGTATTTTAAATTATGGCGAGAGGGAAACGTGAAACAGGCGGACCTATGTCGAGCGCTGGCTTGGTACGGTACTATGAATCAGAAGACAAGAACGCCATACACATTCCTCCTCGATCAATTATCGTAGCGTGCATTCTATCTGCTGTAATAATAATAGCGCTAAATTTTATCTTTGCAAGCTAGCAAACATCGCATTTGGGCGTAATTAGATCGAATGCGCAGCCGTAATAGGGACATCGGGCCTGTCTGCTGCAATATCGAAAATGAAAATTTAGTTAATGAACGGTCTGCCCTATATTTGATTGACTTTTTCAATTTTGCAGGAAGTTTCTTCAACAAGCGTTCGAATCTGATCTAGTAGGCGTAACTGTTCTTTCATCGCAGCAACAGTAGAACTTATCGACATGCTGATGGCCAAATTGATGTCCTGACTGAAGCATATCAGAAAACAGATCAAATAGCATCGGAATCTATGCTGCAGTTAAAAACTTGGCCGACTGCTTTTGCTTTGAAATAATAAGCTGTTTTTCACGCATATTCATGTGCAGCTGATGAGGGCGTACAAACTTAATACTAGAAACACAATTTCAAACGAAGGTTCATGGTTAACGTAACGCGAAATCTCGTTCGAATCTTGTTTTTAGTCGTCATGCTGCTGTTAACAGCCACATATGGAATGGCAAATGTGCAGAAACAGGGCGACCTCTGGCTCGATCCAGTAGTAACCAAGGGCGAGTTAGAATCTACAACGTGGATAAAAACGAACACCCACGCGTCAGATCACTTCCAATCTGACATCTTTGGCGGCGAGCTGGTAATGGGCATGACCACCCGCACACCTATCGTTGGTGGTGACTGGGCTAACGCGCCAGATCCTATTGCGAACATGAAAGATTCCCAACAGATTTACCAAACGAGCTCCGCGAGCGAAGCATATGCACTGTGCAAACAATACAACTTGAGTTACGTGTTTGTTCCACTTAACAGACTGGTTTTTTGCGGATTTGGATGGATATCAGTTAATGCTACAAAGTTTGACAATAGCGACTATTTCAAGCTCCAATATTCAAACGAGGATGTACGAATTTATGAAGTGGCTTAACGAAGCAAAAATCCGCAATCGCTTGACGTCACTTGATGCTATCGCTGTTCTTAGATATGGGTTTATTATTGGATTGTTAGTCCTGTGGTTTAGCTATCACGTGAATATCCTACGAGGTTATGTAATACCAACGTACGGAAACACCCTATATCATGTAGGAATAGAACGTCTGACGATTGAATCTGGATACTACCCAACGCAAGAGCTGTCGTACAACGGCGGCTTCCCTAACTTTTATGTTCCGGCATATCGCCTACTAATAGCGTCACAGTCATTATTTTCCGGAATCGATCCTATGGTGGTTTCGGGGCTTGTCACGATAACGCTGTCCGTCGCTGTGTTCTGTGTCATCTACACATTCACGAAGCAACTTGTGCATGCGAGCGCAGCCGTTTGTGCTTTGTTCTTCCTAATCGTGTCGCCAGAAATGACGATATTCACGATCCGCGCATTGCCAGAGCTGCTCGGACTCTTCATGTTACCGCTTACGCTCGTGTTTGTTCTGGCCAATAGAACAGAGGGACCATTTAAACTCAACGCATACGTAGGACTCTCCGTTGTCTCTGCGGCAGTAACGGCATTAACGCATCAAATGACGCTGCTCACGCTCGCCCTCGTTTTAGCAGCCTACGCCCTTACGCAAGTGAAGCACAAAAACGAGTTTCTAAAGGCGTTTGTCCCCCTCATAACGGTCCTAGCGGTTTATGCATTATGGCAAGTATACACTTTGCATACGGTGAGCATCTTGGGACTTTCTCAAGTTAAGTATCACGAAGGCACGCCGGTCGATTTCCTGGCAAGTGAGTTTAGCGTAGGATTCTTCGAGCGAGCTGGGGTGCTTCTTCTTCCTTTTGCTGCTATCGGGCTTGGTTGGCTCGAACGAAATAAAACTAGAAAGCGGTTCCTGCTTTATTCGTGGGTCATAGCTTCCCTTTTGCTCACGAAAAACGATTTGCTAGGAATAGGAATATTCATGGACCGATTTCTGACTTTTTTTGTTGAGTCCTTGGTCGTGGCAGCCGGAATTGGAGCATTTGTGGTCCTACATTTCCTCGATGCTCGTTTGTTAGGTTCAATAAAACAAACCCAAGGTGCGTAAACGAACTATGGTTAGGCCGCTCAATTTTCCGATTCAGCTATTGACTGCTGTGACAGGGGTGGTCTTATTGCTTCCTTTGCAGTTCTTTTTGCTTCCATTACTTTTTTTCCTCCCTGGTTTAGCTTTTTTTCTGCTTTACAAGGGCGCCAAGCAGACTGATATTTTGGAGACTGTAACCTACTCCCTTTCTCTCTCACTCGTAGTCATACCGACTGCTGCAACGTTCGCTTACTTCGCAGGGGTCGGTATCGCACTGACTGGCGCGGCCATAGGTCTCGCGATCATCGCGGCGTCGATATTGTCATTTGCTGTAAGAAAAAAAGGCTTGAAGCCGCCCGAGGTCACCAGCGAAAAAGACAAGCGCGACCATAAGTTGGTCTCTCTCGCACCCCCCTTCCTACTAGCACTGTCGCTGGCACTCGTGGTCAGCGTTCCGCTCTCTAAATCGTTGATCGTTGACGAAGAAGGGTTCGTAATGAATCCAACTCAAGCGTCTGACTTAAACTTTCACCTTTCTATAATAGCTCGATTCATTGAATCCCCACATATTCCGCCTGAGAACCCCTATTTTCCTGCGCACTACATCGTTTATGATTTTTTTATGCATCTTCTTGTGGGGACACTAAGTATCCTAACTGGCATCAGCTCACTTACAATCTTCAAGATTACAGTTCCCCTCCTCTTCTTCACTCTTTCTATGAATATCTACGTGCTTTGTCGGAGGGCATTCAACAACGCAACAGCGTTGATCGCGATGATTCTGTACACGCTTGGTGGAGGGCTTGCGTGGATTATAATAATCGCACAAAGTCCAAGCGACCTGTTTCCCTCTCTTATTTACCGTTTTGCAGACGTAGCGGCCGTCAAGTACGACCAAACCTTGCTATTCTATTTGCTGCCACAAACGCAAACATTTGCGCTAGTCATCCTTACATTTGCATTTATTTTGTGGATAACGTTGATAAAGGAGCTGAGCGTGCGAAATGCGCTGATTTTCGGGTTTATCCTCGGCTTGCTCCCCTATTATCATCTCATCACAGCGTTCTTATTATTCGTTGCAGTAGCGGTTTTTGTGGTGTATGAGTCTGCAAAACGAAGACGTAAGCGCGCCCAATATCATCTTGGTGTACTCGTCGTTGGAGGGGTTATAGCGTCACCGATCCTATCTCTTCTTATAGGGGGCCCAAATCAAGCTGAAATTGCATTTTTCACTTTTCCACTTTTTTTCTGGTTTGTCGTTTATGGCTTAGTCGGAATCATAGCATGCGTCGGAGCCTACAAGTCGTTGAGTCAAGAAACAGGCAAACCACTCATATCCTTCGCGCTATGCGCTTTAGTAGCCGCGAATGTTATCGCACTTCCGCTCACTACCAACAGCTATCGCTTCTTAGTTTATCTATGGCTTCCCGTAGCCATTTTTGCCAGTTATTATATAGCAACCGTTTTTGTAAAGGCGCCTCGTGAACATTTTTGGAAAAAAACTAAAGCTCTCAAAATTCTTGCTATTTCAGCAGCGCTTTGCCTCGCACTTCCCACGTCGGTTATGTTATGGGAGTTCTACAACGGCGAAACGTATGTCTTCGCTTCGTCTGACGAATTACAAGCAATGCAGTGGATTAGAGCAAACACACCCAAAGACGCAATCTTTCTCGAAGAACCCTCCACATTCCCTCGAATTCCATTTGAGACCGGAAGGCGGCTTGCTTTTGCAGGCGAGCTTTATGCAATTCAGTATAACGGAATCGACTTGCAGCAACAGATTAACGGGTTGATGAACGAGCGCAGTCCAGAGATTTTAAGTCCCAACCTCAAACAAAACAACGTGTCCTACATTTTCGTAGGCTCGCATGAACAGCAGTATGAGATCGCGACGACAGTAAAAGATCCAAACTACTTTGAGATTGTGTACTCAAATCCGTCGGTCATCATTTACAAATTGAAGGGCACCTAGCATGCGTCAGAAATAGCGAACAGTTTAGCTTTATTGTGGCAAGGAGAACAAAAGTGAACATCGAGTTTTCAAGCATCTTACTCTTCATTCTAGGGCTGCTTTACTTGATTATGCTCCCTGGTTATCTGATTCTCGCCGGCACAAAGATGCACAATTTTGACATTATTGAGACACTGACGGTGTCTTTCGGCATCGGCGTCGGAGTACTAACGACGATTTCGATCGTACTTAGTCTGCCTGGGAGTTTAGGTCTGACGGCCTCAAATCTCGCGCTAGCCAACGCGGCAGTATTAGTTATTGTATTTGCCTGGTGGTACCTGAAATATAGGCGAAAAAAAGAGAGACACGAGGCTCAAGGACACGAGGATGACATAAATACAGAGAGGTAAATAGAAACTACCGCAGCGTCAGCTCAACTATGAAGCGCATTGAATTGTTTTTTGTTGGAAGAACAAACGCAGGTAAGTCTACCGTAATTAAGGAACTTTTCGGACTGAAAACGCGGATGGGAAAAAATCCTGGTGTCACTAACGTGCCTGTGCGGTATGAACTTGGAAATTTGATGATCACAGATTTGCCCGGGATCGGATTTCGGCGCGGGCTGATCAGTTTTCGGTCTATGCTGCGCGATATTACCGAAAACACACATAAGAAACGTCAACAACCTCCATTAGCAGTGCAAATCATCGATGCGAAATCTTTCCTAAAAATAATTGAGCGGCATTCTAGACCGCTTGACATTGACCTTTTTGAATATTTGCTAGATCTCGAGATTGACCCTATTATTGCTATCAACAAGATGGATAAGATCGAAGCTCACGAAGCCAACTTAAACAAAATAGTATCACAACTTGGGATGCTCCCCCCATATAGGCAGTGGATCGATCGAGTTGTGCCTATAAGTGCCAAAAAACACGACGTCTCAGAGCTCCGATGGCTAATTAAGTACCGAATACAGCACCTAAGTGAAATCGACGAAACCACAACGGCGTTGATTAACTAGACATCAGCGACGAACCTACTATTCCCGGTCGAATGATGGTAGCCTGCATGCAACACGATAATAGCTAAGGCGGCGAGTTCGGCCTACGTCTTTCACCTCATTTTGGCCCTTCAATCGCCGCACGAACAGCGTGGGCATGGCCTCTGCACGGTGAATCACAAGAGGTCGGAACACAAACAAACATATAAAGCCAATTGCCGTCACGCCATTTCTAAGCAACGTTTATTAGGTTGAAAGGGCTCTTGGCAAGCGTGGCACGCGCATTCACAGCTGCTTTCGATTTAGAAGGACCATTATCGCCGCAAGACAATGCGTATGAAGTAATGCATTTGATCAAAGATGGACCATCTCTTTTTGAAATTTTAAGTAAGTATGATGATTATCTCGCTCTACAAAACACTCCGGATTACGAGCCCGGTGACACGCTAAAGCTGATCGTACCATTTTTGCTAGTTAATGGCATAACAGAAGTAGATATCGTAAAGGTTTCAAAGCGAGCAAAGCTGGTAAGCGGCGCCAAGGAGCTCATCAAGTGGTTGCAAGAGGATATGTGGAATGTTCACGTCATTTCAACAAGCTACGAACAACACGCTTACAACATCGCATCGCAGCTTGGCATTGAACGTAACAAAGTACACTGTACCCGTTTTCCATTGGATTTGTTTTATGACTTGCTGGACGAAACAGAAACAGAATTGATAAGCGAGATTCAAAACGAAATACTCTCGTTTTGTTCTTGCGACGGCTGTGACAATTTTGGGATTGAGAAACTGGCCACCCAGCTTAACCAGTTCTTCTTCGAAAAGATACCAAACACACGAATAAATGAAATTTTCAAAAGGGTTTCGGTAGTAGGTGGCAAACGTAAGGTTGACGCCCTAATGTCAGTGATCGGCAGCGCACATGCGAAACAAACTGCAGCAATCGGGGATAGTATAACTGACTACAAAATGCTTCAGCGGATTGGTAGCGCTGGGGGACTTTCCGTGGCATTCAATGGAAATATGTATTCGCTACCCCATGCCAATATTGGAATTGCGTGTGTTGATATCCGCCCCTTGTACCTTATCCTTACAAAGTTCCGAGCCGGTGGCGTCAACTCTGCTTTTGACATAGTTACCTTGTGGGAAGATCAGTTTAGTGAATTTTTGCGCGACCCGCGCTTGATTCCAAAACACGCTACCACACCAGAGCTAGCGCGTTTTTTTGCCATCGCTCCCGATAAAACAGTCTTCCCACGTTTGAACGTTCTAACAAGCAAAACTGACGAGCAGTTGCAGCAAATAGCAGCAGTTCACGCCAAATTTCGTAGTCTTGTAAGGGGGCAAGACGCTGCCCTGCTTGGTTAGCAACAAAGGTTTGAATCCAAGCGGTGTTTTGCCTGAGATTCTATACCAGTTTGATCGCAATAGATTTTCAGAGACTTGCAGCAGCTGGGGCGCACGATTGACCACGCGCTATAGAATTGTGTCGCTACTTGAAAAAATCGAACTCACAGTGCATGGTAGAGCGCAGGCAAACGCGCTAAATCAAATAGAGCTTAGATCACTATTCTTCAGGCTCTGTCGCTTTAAAAATCTCATCGAGTGGTTTAGCGCCGCTTTTCTCTACAACGAGATTTATCTGACCAGTTTCTGCCGAAATTACTCGACCTCGGATGCTTTTACGCCTTCTAATCCCCGCTCTCTTTGGATGATAGCCTACGCCGCCAGTTAACAGCAATCTCTTTCGAACCGTCCCAGGAAGGTCTCGACGCATAGCGACGCCATCTTTATCGGAACCACCTGTTATGACGAGCGCGTAATCGTTGAGGCCAAGCACCTCACCCTGTAACGAATCACCAATACCTAAACCAAATAGCTTGTTTGCTTGCGCCCCTGTAACTTCCATCTTAAACGCGCTCTTTTTGCTTGGATCAGAAATGATTAACCTAAAGTCTGCCATTCGTATTACTCTCCTCTTTAGTGGTTCATCTATCCTCTGTTTTGATATCTTGCAGTGTGAAGATTTGACGGGTAGATTCACTTAGCCCAAAAAGGGTTATCCCTGCGCTTGATCGTTAAAAACTCATCAAGCATCAATCTCTCGCCCTGACTAAGCGCATCGTAGAGTTCTTGCTCCATAACTTTTGCGTGCTTTTCTGGCACTTCAACGTAAAGTAAGTCCCCCTCATTTATTTGTCTTCCGACCGTTGGTCCGTCAATCGAGACCGCAACTTCTTTTCCTTCGCGTATTTCGCTAACGTTTTCGCCTCTGTCTTGCATACCTTTTAGCGTTCCAACTCGGACTCCGTCTTCTCGCACTAAAGAGACCCCATTCCTAAGCGTTCCTCCGAGCACCTGAATTCCTACTATCGCAGGCTTACTTTGCCTGAAAACGAATCCAGGCAATATTTTGAATTTCCCAGGCCTTACGATAGTCTCGTAGCGTTTTTTTCCGTGCAATGTTTTTTGTTTTTCAAACCAAGTCTGATATTCTTCGATTAGCCCGTAGATCACGTCACTTACAAACACACTCACATCTGATTTCTCAGCTTCATCTTTAGCATCTGGCAAGACATCGACATTGAAGCCGAGAACAACTGCATATAATGGGTCACTTATTGTTTCTGCTTCGATGATGTCTCGTCGAGAGACTTCTCCCAACCCGGCTTTGCTGATCGGGACCTCAGCACGGCTTAGCTCTCCCACAAGCGCTTCCAAAGCGCCTATAGTATCTGCTTTGATTACAACTCCAACGTCTTGAGTGCTGATCGTTATCTCACGCATCTCTCTCTCGACATCTTCAAGTACTTTGTCGGTATCGTTTGCAGCGACTCTAATAGGTGACCCAGCAAGTGCATTTTCAATGCCTGGGGCGGCTATCTTAACTCCTGCAGCTGCGATCACTTTTTTAACCCGTTTGAAGCCCCCTGTCGGTTCGGGTTTTAACAACGCCCTCACTTTTGTCTTGATTGGTTGCTCAAAAGCCCCAACCACAATCTGGTCCCCGGTCTTGAGAACGCCATCATATATTATGGCGTCAAGCGTTATGCCAAACCCTTTTTCTTCTTTAATTTCAATAACGGTACCTAGAGCCGGGCCGTTGGCGTGGAGCCGCAAATCCTTTTCGAGAAATCGTTGAGCAAGACCAAGCGAAACCATGAGCAGGTCCGGGATTCCTTCGCCTGTTCGTGCGCTTGTAGGGACGATACTTATATTTTGAGTAAAATCTCTTATTCTGTCATACCTATCCGAACTAAAGCCCGCATTGTAAAGGCCTTCTACAAGTGCGTAGATTCTGTCGTCAAGAAGGCGTTGAGTTCTCTCGCTCTGAAGCTTGAAGGTTTCAGTGAAAAGCATATTGTCGTAGGGTAGCCACCCGTGGATCCTATCAATTTTGTTGGCAGCGACGATGAAAGGAGTTTTATGCTGTTTTAAGATGTTGACGCTTTCTATGGTCTGCGGCTGAAAGCCTTCATTCAAATCGACGACTAGTATCGCGATGTCTGCTAAAGCGCCTCCACGAGCGCGCAGTGTCGTAAACGCATGATGACCAGGCGTATCGATGAAAAGTAACCCAGGAACTCGAATGCCCTCTAAGAGTGACCCGCAAAGCTTTGATATAATGTCTAGCGGAACCTCAGTTGCACCTATATGTTGAGTAATTAGCCCTGGTTCTTTTTCAGCAATGGTTGTGCCGCGAATCTTGTCTAGAATGGTGGTTTTCCCATGATCTACGTGACCGAGTACTGCTACAATAGGTGTCCTCAGATCATTTGGCATAAAAACCCCATCGTACATCGGCATCTGCGCTTAAATGTCTTCCGTTCAGGCTGCATTTTACGTAATAAACCTTGTAACAACCTTTATGCTAGAGAACGGAGTATGTAGCCGCATTGTCGCGGTAGTGGTGTAGAGGCAGCACAAAGGCTTCCCAAGCCTTTAACCCGGGTTCGAGTCCCGGCTACCGCACTGTCTAAGCTAAGAACATAAAGTCGTTCCTACGTTACTTAGGTGCGCACTTTTGCAACAGCAGAGATATGTTGCTGTAGTTCTGTCAAAAAGGGCCTTATACAAATCGACGGGTCATCAAAAACGAGGAAAAATGAAGGGACTGCCTCAGTCAAAAGCGAAATAAGTGACGGATTTAGCGTCTGTTTACTCGTTCAGTTGCGAGCTTTATATCATTCCCTAAGACCGTCTTTCGATCTGCGTACTTCGTAAGCTCAACGGCTTCTTTGGCAACGGCTGCACCAAAGTCTTCCGCCCTCTCTGCCATTATTTTTACCGCCGTGCGATTAGCTCGTTCAGCTCCAGCAACCTTCATAATGCGCAAAACGACTGCCAGTGGTATCTCTGCCATAATTACCGCTCTCTCCTAAGGCCGTCACACATAAAAAAGTTGTGATTAGCGTCTTACACACTTTGCTACAATTTGCCCGCAAACGCTTCAAACTGGAAAAATTAATAACTGGCGCTGCCCAACTATCGTGCGGGATTGTAGTGGAGAAGTGTTAAACAGCGAAAAACACAGCGGTGCCAATTGCCAGTGGCGGCGTTCTAAACTTGCGGCAGGGCGTTCAGCTGAACACGTAGGGCTTCGACAAGAACTCAGACAGAAAGAAAACAAAATACGTAAGAAAAGAGTCCCTTAGCTCTGAATATGCGCGTTATTTTCTAGGAAAAACAACGCTATCGATTACGAAAATGTTAAAAATAGACGGCTTAAATGCGCTTACGTATGGGATACTTGACGCTGGCGTCGGAGTTGCTACAGGAGTTATAGGGTATCCTGTCACTGAAATCATCGACAATTTAAAACCTATTTGGATATTCACAGCTAATGAAAAGGTAGCGCTCGATTTGGCGTTAGGAGCCTCAGCATCAGGCACTTCATCTGTTTTTATAGCCAAACACGTTGGATTAAACGTGGCAGCAGACTCTTTGGTCACAGCAGCAACCCACGGCGTTGGTGCCGGGCTGGTCATAATCGCAGGAGACGACCCCGGCGCTAAATTATCGCAAAATGAGCAGGATTCTAGATACTACGGAAAGTTAGCGGAGATCCCAGTATTCGAGCCACATAGCGCCAGAAATGCGTATGATTGTGCTTTATGGGCTTTTAAACTATCTGAACAACTCTCAGTGCCAGTAATAATGAGGGTGACAAGCAGGCTCTTGAACGTGGAGGGTTATGTTGAGCGCGTACCCGTTGAGTCGCTTCCCGTTGTAAGAATAGGAAAAGGCGTCTGGGACCTTACACTTTTAGGAAGGCATCAAAACCTTCTTAAAAACAAATATCCCAAGATGCTCGAGTTTGCTGAGACAACAGAACTAAATGAAGAAAACGGCACAGGCGTTATCGGAATTATTTCCACGGGCTTTGCATCTACTGTGGTCGATGATGCAATCGACAGACGAAGTGATTTTGCGCACCTAAAACTTGGAATAGTCAACCCGTTATGTCAGCGGCGAGTTGATTCATTTCTAAAAGATCACGACCGCGTGCTAGTCATTGAAGAAGGTGCACCGCTCGTCGAGGAGTCGATCCGCGGTAAAGTCCTCGGCAAGCTCTCAGGACATCTGCCACGCTTTGGAGAACTCACGCTAGATGACGTCAATCGAGCGTTGAATTACGTTGATGCTGATTGCATCTCCACACAATTTGACGTCGAAACACTCGAGAGCAGACACTACAAAGCAGAGATCTGTGAAGACTGCCCCTTTTTGCCGTTCTATCACGCTCTTGCCAAAGTCGACGAGATGATTGCCGGAGATCTGGGCTGTATCATAAGGTCGGCAAGTCCGCCATTAAACGTTATCGACGTGGCTTATTCTCTCGGCTCAGCAATTGGAGTGGCTTCTGGATTTGAACATGGTGGCATAGCAGTGTTAGGAGATTTCGCGTTCTTACACAGTGGCGTTGTCGCGTTAATAAGCGCGCTAGTCTTTAAGCGCAGCGTCAAGGTATTTGTGCTCGAAAATCGAATTTCAGCTATAACAGGGGGACAGCAAACACCTGTGGTCTCCGACTTGGTCGGCGCACTATGTAGAAACTACGGAGCCAGCTATAAAATAGTGAATGCAATAGAGATGGGCGAAAAATCGTTCGAGGACCTCCTGCGAGCAACGAAGAACTCTACAGGAGCCCTAGTTGTCGTTGTCAGGGCCTCATGCCCCAAATACAGCAAGCCTCCTCGAAATGCCGAAGCTTAGTCAGGTGTACATCACACCTCGAACGATGTCCTCGAGCTCCTCCTGAGAGACCGATTTCTTTGTTTCACAAACGCGTTTTACATCGTCAAGAATTTGGCACAGCTCAGCGCGGGTCGGTCTATAGCCTAGCTGTGCGATCACGTACTGGAGTGCTTTTTTTCCTGTATGCTTGCCGATGACGATTCGTCTCTTGTTGCCTACTAAGTCAGGTGAGAACAGTTCGTACGTCTCTGGCTCCTCTAGCACTGCAGCAACGTGTATACCCGACTCGTGTGAAAACGCATTCAAACCTACTACCGGCTTATTTTTCGGCAGGCGAAAGCGTGAGTGATATTCGACTATTTTCGACAAATCCATCAGTTTTGTGAGGTCGTACGAGTCAACGCCAAACTGGACACGCAGCGCCACAAGCAACTCCTCGAGCGGAGTGTTTCCAACTCGCTCCCCTATTCCGTTGACAGTTGTGTGCAACTGAAACACCCCAGCTTCTGCTGCGGTGATAGTGTTGGCGACAGCCATGCCGAGGTCGTTGTGACAATGAATACAAAACGGTATATCGACGACCTTTTTCATTTCAGTTACTAGGTCGTAGCACGATGCCGGCCTGAGGGCGCCAACCGTGTCTGCGATGCTGACGTAGTCGGCCCCGTGGTCTTCACCCTGTTTAAAAAAACGCTTAAGTACCTCTGGATTGGTTCTAGTCGCGTCTTCTGCCGCAAATCGCACTATTAAGCCATGTTCTTTTGCATACTCTAGCGTCGAAAGGGCACACTCCAACATCTCATCAAATGTGCGATGATACTTGTGTTTGAGATGCAGAGCGGAAGTGGCCATGAAAAGCCCCACAACGTCCACATCGCAGTCCAACGCTTCATCTATGTCGTGAAAAATCGCTCTCGAAAGACAGCATACCTTAGTGTTTAACCCCAAATTCGCAATTTTTTTTACCATCGCCTTTTCTTTTGAAGAAACTGCGGGAAATCCAGCTTCGATGATCTCGACCCCAATCGAGTCCAGCTTCGTGGCGATCTCAACTTTTTCTTCCATACCAAAAACGACGCCAGGCGCTTGTTCGCCGTCACGCAGTGTAACGTCACAAATTTCAATGTTGTGAATACCAGTTCTCGGCAATGTAAAAGGCGATTCAAAGTTACCCATAGTCAACCTGAATGACTTCGATAAGCACACTCACAGTCTGCACTTAAATAGATTACTTGCCCGACTTGTGGAGTTTGGAGGCTTGAGTTAACGTCAAGATCAGCTTATTATGCACAAACCAAGCGGGCATAGTTTAGAAGATCCATAAATTGATAATATCGAGAGCGGCAAATAGTACTGGTGAATAAATCTTGGATACTCAAAGAACTATTAGCGAGAAGATACTGTCTAACGCTTCGGGAAAACCAGCGAGAGCTAATGACTTTGTTTTAGCGCAGGTTCACGCAGCAATGGCTCACGATGGTACCAGCGTACTCGGAGTGCGAGCATTTGAAGCGATGGGCGCGGATTCTGTTTGGGACCCAAATAAGATCGCTATAGTCTTTGATCATATTGCCCCGGCCAGCACGGAGGCAGCAGCAACCCTTCAGCATACGATCCGCGCGTGGACAAAACGTCAGGAAATTACTCACTTCTTCGATGTTGGCGAGGGAATATGCCATCAGCTCATGGTCGAGCACGGCCTTGCCCTGCCAGGCACCGTAGTCGTTGGGGCGGATTCACACTCGTGCACGTACGGAGCTCTGGGAGCCTTCGCGACAGGCGTCGGTGCAACAGACATTGCCGAGGTTTTTGCAACGGGAACGTTGTGGTTCAAAGTGCCTGAAACGCTCAAGATTGTCATTAATGGAAAACTCCGCGCTTATGTTGGCGCAAAAGATGTCATTCTCAAAATCGCAGGAATGATTGGTGCCGACGGTGCGTCGTATAAAGCACTCGAGTTCTACGGTTCGACGATCGCTGACATATCGATGGACGGGCGGCTCTCAATTAGCAACATGGCAATCGAAGTTGGGGCGAAAGTGGGAATCATCCCGCCAGATCGAAAAACCATTGAGTACCTCGACCGAATTCAACCTCCTTTGAGTTTTACGCCGTGCTATGCTGATGAGGGCGCTGCTTACACAGATGAGCTCTACTTTACAATTGATGATTTGGGACCTCAGGTCGCGTGTCCTCACGAAGTGGATAACGTGAAAGACGTAGAAGATGTAGCGGGAACGCCGATCGACCAGGTCTTCATCGGTTCGTGTACGAACGGACGTTTTGAAGATCTAAAAGAGGGCGCAACCATACTACGCGGCGAGACGGTCGCCGTGCGAACGATCATCGTTCCAGCGTCGAAGCACGTTTTGCTAACTTGCATACGGACTGGTGTCTTAGAGACATTGATCGAAGCTGGTGCCACTATTTGTAGTCCAGGATGTGGACCGTGTCTCGGTGCGCAAAACGGCGTTTTGGGACACGGAGAAGCTTGTCTCTCAACTTCCAACAGAAACTTCAAGGGCAGAATGGGTGTAGATGGGCTAATCTACCTTGCGTCCCCGGCAACAGCCGCAGCAACAGCACTCGCGGGCGAAATCGCTGACCCACGACAGCGCTAGATCTTGTCGAGTACTATCTCATAATCCTAACTTTTTAAATGCTGGAAGATCTCTTGATCTCCTCAATCTGTTCAATCAAGATCTTTTCAATGGCGTCTAGCAAATACTCGAGCGAGGGACTTCTGACTGTGAATTTTCTAGGGATTCCTTTGTAGGTCACGGTGTCGCCTGCGTCAATTGAAATCATTGGTTCTCGGACGACGAGATCTGCTTTGAACTCGCTTGCGGCGATTTTTTCAATTTGGAGGTCCCACATTTTTTCATCAATTTCTTGTTCGATTTCTTGCGCCAGATGCTTCGCCATGTGAGTCAAAAACGCAATTTTTTGATTAACTAGGTATTCTTCTTGTAAGGACAACGCCACTGACATAATCCTGCATTGTTTCGGAACTATTAAACACTTCTTCAGTCTTTTAGCGCTCATACAGATATGTTCGCCCCCCACAATCCCCGCATACTTTATATCGCTACGTTTTCAATTAGTCTATAATGCTCATTAGGGGAAACGTGTGGAAATACGGTGACAATGTTAACACTGATCTGATAATACCTGGCAAATATTTGAGAACAACTAACATCAGCGTTTTCGCAGCGCACGCAATGGAGGGGATTGACAGAAATTTTTCACCCCGTGCTGGAGACATAATAGTTGCCGGCAAGAACTTTGGCTGTGGATCATCCCGAGAGCAAGCGGTTCTCGCGCTGAAACACGCTAAGATCGGATGCGTCGTTGCGATATCATTCGGTCGAATCTTTTTCAGAAATGCAATCAATATAGGTCTGCCAATAGTCGAAGCTAACGTCGTTGATTTTGTCCACAAGGGAGATGAGATTGAAGTCGATTTTTCCGCAGGGCTTGTGAAAACGCGCAATAAGGTCGTTCAAGGTTCGAAGCTTCCTAGATTCTTACAGGAAATCCTCGAAGAGGGGGGCCTAGTTGAATATAGACAGAGACATCCGCGTGGCCCCAGCCTGGAGGAATCTGATGTTTCGTAGACGTAGGCGCGTAGCTAAGCAGCTTTTCCTTAGAACTATATGAAAATCGCCGTTGCTCAAGGAGATGGAGTTGGGAAGGAGATCATACCGCCGTGTATCGAGATTCTAAATCTGCTGTTAAAGGGCCCAAAATTCATTGATTTGGATATAGGTTACTCCAAATGGGTAAGAGAAGGCGCGCCTATAACCGATTTAGACATTGATTTGATCAAACAAACTGATTGTATGCTTTTAGGTGCAGTAACCACTGCTCCCGGGAGCAGCGTCGTCGTCCGACTAAGAAGAACATTTGATCTTTTTGCTAATCTTCGGCCTTTTCGATCGTACGATTTAACCCCTCATAAATTGAACATGACAATAATCAGAGAAAACCTTGAAGGATTATATGCAGGCATAGAAGAAGTTTCAGTTGATATTGCAGTCACTAAACGTGTGATTACTCGCTATAATACGGAAAGACTCGCTTCCTTCGCTAGCGCGTTACAGAACGTAAAAAAAATTACAATAGTTCACAAAGCAAACGTACTTAAATCAGATGTCCTCTTTCGAGATGTCTGCGCGCATGTGTTAGATGAGCGCCGCATCTCTTACGATGAAATGTACGTTGATACCGCGGCATACAATCTAATTAAACACCCAGAGATTTTTGACCACATCCTGACATCGAATTTGTTCGGTGATATCTTGTCAGATGAGGCTGCTGGACTTACAGGCGGCCTCGGACTTTGTCCAAGCGCTAACATCGGGCCTGACTATGCAATTTTTGAGCCAATACACGGATCTGCACCTAACATTGCTGGGCGTGGCATAGCAAATCCAATCGGGGCAATACTAAGTGTTAAAATGCTTCTTGAGTGGGCCGGTGAACAAAGTAAAGCTATCCTGCTAGACAACGCAGTCAAGAAGACTATAGAAAAAGGCGTAATGACCCCTGATCTTGGCGGTATGAACTCGACAAAAGAAGTGACGCGATCGATAATAAGTTGTCTCTGATGATCAAATGATTTTTCCTGAACACTGTATGTATGTTGCAGTCAGAGACTGCGACGATAAGACAACACGACCATCGGCCGGTGAAGCTATCTATTTCTCTTCTCGCTATATCGTGTTATTTTGGCAAGGACAGGCTGCAATCTACGAAGTCAATTCAAATGGAGACGGACTACTACGATCCATCTCGGTTGTCAACGAGATTGCAGGCTTTGCCGAGACTTTTGTGTACGAACAGAAAGTCGACATCTTCAACAGAAGCAGGTTAATTACAGAAGCAAAGCGTTTGTGCAAGCCACCAATAAAAGCTGTAATCTTTCAAGGATTTGATCTTCATTGGACGTTTGTCTACGATCCGGACTTGAACAGCGTCATAGAGATCGAGGTTTTTGACATCACCCCCCCAGACCCACCCTATCTCGTCACGCTTATCAAGAAACTTGAAGATGCAGGCATTTTTGGGGACCTGTCCGTTCAGTTCAAGCCGATCGTACAAGATCTTAGAAGACTTAATGCAGGTACTATATTCCCTTGTTCAGCGTCAGGCATTGGATCGAGCCATCTCAACAGGCCCGGAGTTCAAATTGAGGAGGATTCGGTGCTTGTGGGATGTGACATTTCAAGACAAGTACTCGAAGCGCGATTTCCAGCGTCAAACTTCGAACACGAGAATATATGTCCAACAAAAACCATCAGGCCGCGCAAGCCTTTTATCGCAAAATGTTGCAGGTCAGCAAGAGTTGGACCTATTGAACTGTTTGGCATACAAGGATACATCGTTCATTGGGGGGCAAACCCGTACGAAGTCGTCTCTGCTATTAGGGATCTCATAACGCGATATACTGACGGAGTCAAGCAGGAGTAGCTCAGCCCTTCTGCTTAGAGAAATGCGGAGGGAGGGATTCGAACCCACGAATGCCTTCGCAACAGGATGTCTCAAACAACAGTTCTTAAGTCCTGCGCCTTTGACCTGGCTTGGCTACCTCCGCTGTAAGTTGACTAATCCATAAACATATAAAAGCTTATTTTGGCAACTCGTTTTGCTGTGAGAGGTTGACCTGCTGAGAGCGTTTTCTAATACGCCCGTCCAAGAGCCTCTCTATCCAACGCAAAAACGCCGTCGAAAGTGACGTTCAACTGTCCTCCGGCTTTGTGATCCAGCTCTCGAACTGCTGCTCGCCACACCTGATAGTTCCATTTTCTATAGGGGCGTCGATCCACAATTCTAATAGCACGTGAAATAACATAAATATGTGTTTGATACGGTTCAATCGGAAGCGTACTAGTTTAACCAGTTCCGTGCTTCCCGACCGTGAGCGAGGATTCGACAAATGATAGCGTCCACATTGTGCGTGCCATTTGACGAAGTTCAATCATTCAGCTCTTTTGATGATGCTTCAAGGATCGTCCACCTATACATGTTTCAGGGTTAAAAAAGACGCACTACGGATTATGACAGGCCGGATGTAACGACAAACTGATAGGATGCTCCGGTCGGGATTTGAACCCGAGTCGTTGGCTTGCTTCACTTTTTAAGTTCGAAAGGCCAACATGATTGGCCGGACTACACTACCGGAGCAATGTCTCATCTTCGGGAGAATATAGCGAAATCGCTGCGCGTTTTTACCCGATCGATGACAACGATACGCTTTATAAAATATATTTTTTTCTGACTTTTCTTCAAGGGCTTGCAAGGCAATGCTTCACAGAGGTTTATTAAATTTTGCCATACTAGTTTTAAAACGATTTCTATCAAAAAAAATAAGAAACTACGGCACAATGTTTCCTCAAGCTGCAGCTTAGTACAAGACAGCTAACATTCAAAACTTAGCTAAAGTCGATAGGAGGGATCATGAGAGTATTGATAACTGGCGGCGCTGGATTCATAGGTAGTAATTTCGTACGCTACATGCTCAGCATACACCAATCGGCGGAACTTGTGGTTCTAGATAAACTGACGTACGCTGGGAATGTGGACAACCTGAAAGACGTATTAGCTAGTATCGAATTCGTCAAAGGTGACATTTGCGATGAGAAACCCGTAAAGTTGGTAATGAAGGACTGCGACTGCGTGATTAACTTTGCAGCTGAGACGCACGTCGATAAGTCTATTCTTAACTCCGCTGCATTCGTTCGAACAGATGTCTTGGGCACTCAAGTCTTGCTTGACTCGGCGAAAGAGCACCAGATTGAGCGGTTCATTCAAGTGTCTACAGATGAAGTTTACGGCAGCACTCGTAGCGGATCCTTCGGCGAGTCTGATAAGTTAGATCCTTCAAGTCCTTATGCGGCGAGCAAAGCAGGGGCAGATTTGTTGATGTCCTCCTATTTCAAGACGTTTAACTTTCCTTGTGTCATAACCCGCAGTGCTAACAACTATGGGCCATATCAGCATCCCGAGAAATTGATTCCGCACTTTATTACCAGCGCTATAAGAAACAGCAAGCTAACTCTTTATGGCCAAGGAGACAACATCCGAGATTGGATCCACGTTGAAGATAACTGCAAAGCTATAGACTACGTTCGTCAGATGGGCAAGACTGGAGAAATTTACAACATTGGCGCTGGTAACGAGAAGAGCAACTTGGACGTAACGAAAGCTATCCTACAGCTTCTGGATAAGCCTTCAACGCTCATGACGTTCACAAATGACCGTCTGGGACACGACTTTAGATATTCCCTAGACTGTTCGAAGATTAAGGCTCTTGGATGGCAGCCCCGAATTTCATTTGAAGATGGATTGGCCCAGACTGTTCGATGGTACCAAGAGAACGAGCCGTGGTGGTCATCGCTAGTTTAAAAAAACGCTTGAGCGGGTTTTCATGGAAAAAAAGGTTCCTAGGGAGATGAGTTTCAGAGCGAGTTAATATGTCTGATCATCGATTCAAAGACTGTATTCCCATCCACAGAACCCAGAAGTTGCTCTGAGGCTCGTTCCGGGTGCGGCATCATAGCAAGTACGTTTTTTTCCAAATTGCTAACCGCTGCAATGTTATCTTGCGATCCGTTTGGGTTTACAGCAGAAGTCGGGCGTCCTTTGTCATCGACGTACTTAAAAACGACCTGATCATTTTCGTAAAGCTCTTTGAGCAGTTCAGGGGGAACGACGTATCGTCCTTCTTTGTGAGCTATAGGAAGCTTCACCACATCGCTTGAGAGTGACGTAAAGGGGGATCTACCAATCTTAAGGAGTTTCACCCACTTACAAATGAACTTCGGATACTGATTTAATGTAAACGTACCCGGCACAAGGTTTGATTCACTGAGGATTTGAGCCCCGTTACATATACCCAAGATGGGTTTCCCATCCGAAGCCATCTCCCGGACCGACTGCATAATCTTAGTTCGCGCGGCAATGGCACCTGCTCTTAAGTAGTCCCCGTATGAAAAGCCCCCTGGGATGACCGCGCCATCAAAACCCTCCAAGGCTTCTTTGTACCAAACGAGTTCTGCATGAACGCCTAAATTATTCAAAGCTTTTTGGACGTCGAGATCGCAATTGCTGCCACCGAAACGAACAATTGCAATCTTCATTAGCACCTTCGTAACTCCTATACGAGCACTACGCTGTAATCGTGTATGATGGGATTCGCGAGCAGTCTCTGGCACATTCCTTGAGCGACATCAGTTGCATTCTGGCGCGAATCTGCTTCGAACTCAAGCTCGAAGACTGCCGCTTGTTTCACGGATCGACAATCATATCCAAGATGCTTAAGGGCCTTTTTTATTGTGGCAGCTTCAGGATCCAACATGCCATTCTTGAGCTTAACGGTTATCTCAGCGCGGAAAAGCATAGGATGACTGTTGGATCGTAATAGTAAATATTAGTTGTTAATAGATCGTAGTCTAGCAACTTGATCGATCTAACGCGACCACACGCAAAAAAACGGTGGTGCTCAAAAAACGACTTGAGTGCCCTATTAGACACATTTAGACCTCGTTAGACGTCAATCCGAACAACTTTAAGCCTACTTCATTGTGGTCAGGAATGTGCTACCGGAACCTCTGAACGACTAGCGTTAGGGCAACAGCGATCATTATACCAGCGAATGAAGGAATCGCTTCAAAACCAGGCACTCCTGCAGCTTTGCCTGTATTGCTTGGGCCTACGGTTGAGGTACTCGATGTAGGCACTGGGGTGTTTGAAGGATTCGCAGTCGGAGAATGAGAGGCAAACGGAGCTTCCGCGAGTACCTTGCGTTGCAGTGCAGCCACCTCTGAAGCCGATAGTTCTGTATTGTATTTCTCTAAGACTTTTCCTTGCGGGTCAGTGAGCACGACCAATGGCGGCTTGCTGTAATTGTATAAGTGACCTTGTTCGGTCCCAAGCACGTTGATGTTTACGAAGCTTGATGAAAGCGCAACAACTTCTGTGTTATTCCATGTGTTTTGATCCATGTTTTTGCATCGCGGACACCATTGTTCGTGTATATATATCAACACGGGCTTGTTTTTCTCGGCTGCTGTTTTCATCCCCGTTGGATAATCATAAACCCACGCGACTTCGTTTTGCGCTTTGACGCTGACCGTTAGAGAGCAGGTTATTGTTAAAAGAAGTAGAGCAAGAACGGATAATAGCGTTGCAGAACGAATTGTGAATGACATACTTATGTACACTATCACTGTGCTATTTAATTCTTCCAATACTGGACCTTAGAGAACCCAAAAGCGATGTAAGTGCGACCCGATCCATTCGATGGTGCGAAAAGGTTTCTAACTTCTTTCATTTCGAGCTGTTCAAATCAATAAAAGTCGACGCGAGCGATTGAACTTCACGATAAATTATTCAACTCTTACGCGCACAATAAGGTGAATTTGCGTGAGAATCATTCAAGCCTCCTCGTATTTCTATCCGCATATTGGTGGCGTAGAGACTCATGTCTTTGAGCTAGCTCAAAGCTTGCAGGATATGGGTCATGAAGTCATTGTATTATGCGCTGCCGTTCCGAAATCAGATCCTAAGGAGGTTCTGAACGGACTCTGCATCTACAGATTTCCCGCTCTAGATCTCCCGTATGTTCCCTTCGTTTATGCTCTGCGACGGCGGATTGCGCAGTTCAGTGCTGATGTTATCCATTCGCATTATCCGCCTCCATTCATGTCTTATGGCGCGGTTAAGGGGTTGCCCCACGTCCCACACGTCCTTACGTATCACTGTGATCTAGAGATCCCTGATCATATCGCAAACCTAAGGATCCCGAGCGTCTTAAAACACTCTATTCAATGGGTCAACAATAGCTTTTACACAAAACCCGTCCTCGATAAGGTTAACCAGATAATTGCTACAACTCGCTCCTACGCACAAAGCTCCCCGGTTCTGCGTAACTATCAGCACAAAATCGTGCCTAATGGGGTCAGGCTGCAGGCTTTTAACAGCCTACAAGACACAAGCGAGAGAAAGGTTAAGCAAGTGCTCTTCGTCGGTCGGCTAAGCTCTGTCAAAGGCATCGACTATCTCATCAAAGCTGCGAAAATCGTACTGAAGCAGCATAAGGATGCAACTTTCCTGATCGTTGGCGATGGAGAAGAGCGACAAAGCCTCAAGGCGCTTGCCAAAGGCTATGAAAATTGCATCAAGTTTTGCGGGCATATACCAAGACGTGCTCTCGTGGAGCTTTATAAGAGCTCTGCGGTGCTCGTCCTCCCATCTTTCACACGACTTGAAGCTTTTGGCGTCGTCCTTTTGGAAGCAATGGCATGCGAAACGCCAGTCATTGCGTCGCGAATTCCGGGCGTGCTCGACGTGATCGGCGAGGGAGGTTTTTTAGTAAAGCCGTGTAGCCCACAATCTCTAGCAACAGCTATTCTAGAGATTTTTGAAAATCCAGAAAATGCAAGACGAATGGGCAAAAAAGGTCGGCAGCTTGTCGAACAGAAGTATGACTGGAAAATAGTGGCGCAGGAGGTCCTGAATGTGTACGCAACTGTCCAAGACCACCCATAAGACCGTAGGCAAGGCGCGATTGCGACGATTTAATATATATTAATCGAATTCCATTCTGAGATGAAAATCTGCGCCATTGTACCAATAGCGCCATCTGAACCGTTCACACTTATCGAAAAATCGATCAAGAGCATAAATGACCTGGACTGCAGTGGGCTAGATTTTGAAGCCTACTATGTCATTGATAGCGGCGGAGAAGATCGTAACGATCTGTATCAGCTGCTGCCGCCGCATTTTCATTTAGTTTTCAGAAATGACAACAGAGGCCGGCGGGCAGGTGCTATCAATGACGTTCTTAGTATCACGGAGGGTGCGGACTACATCGCGTTGTTTGACGTTGATAGCCGCCCCAACATAGATTTTTTGACTGAATGCGTGCGTGAGCTGACAGCAACGAGCAACGGCGTGCTTGCAAGCGGTTGCCGCTTCGTCACCAATAAAGAGAACACACTTACGAAGATCGTTTCTGTCGAGTACAAGTTCTTTTGTGACATCTATCGCCTCTGTAGGTGGTCGGGGGGTTTCATTCAATTCAACGGATTGATAGGGGTGTCAAAAGCAGCCTTTCTTCGGAGCACTGGTTTTGACGAACGCTGTGCTTGCGAAGACTTAGACGTCAGCGAACAGATATATCTCTCGGGGAGCTCTGCGCTTCTCGTTAATGCAAACGTGGGCGAACAAGCCCCCACTTCTATTCAAGACTTATACAATCAAAGAGTACGGTGGTTCCGCGGAGCAGTCGAAGGATTGCGAAAATATCTTGCTCAGATGTTGACAGCGAACGTGCCGATCTTGGTAAAAATTACGTGGCTTAGCTCGCTCTCAGTGCCATTTTTTTCATTCTTGCTAGCACCTTTAGTCCCGCTATACTTACGTGCAATTAAGGCAGAAAGTGACACTCTATCAGAATTACTGCAGATCCTGTTCGGCACAATAGGTTATACGTGCTTAATGACACTCTGTGGCGTAGTAGCAGTCGGACAACATCTCACTTCCCGCAAAAGCGAGTGGGCTGCTGTGACCCGATCAGAGGTCTAATTGAGGGGAGATATATCGTGAAGGGCTTACGTAAGTGGCTTGCGGTTTCGTTAACTTTCAGCATAGTCTCAATACTTGCGCTGCTGCTGCTTACGATCACACCAGGCCAACTCCGCAGCCTCATTCAAATCCATCCAGCCTTCTTAGCTGCCGCGTTGATTGTTCAGCTCTGTTCTTGGCTTGTCTGGAGCGCCCGAATGAAGGTCATGTCAGAAGCACTCGGAGGCGAGGTTCCTTTCAAAAAATCAGTCGAGATAATATTATCAAATCTGTTTGCCGCGGCAATCACCCCTGGGCACGCTGGCGGGGAAATCACTAGAGTGCAGTTGTTAAGAAGCTGCAACCTCTCTGTGGGGGATGCCTCTGCTGTCGTTCTAGGAGAGAGAATGTTGGATGCGCTTTTCTTAGGCATAGCTGCGCCGATCGGATTTCTGTTATTTACCAGGTACGTCGAGACCGGTGCAGGTTTGATAGCCCTTTTTGGCGGTGCGGCCCTAGTTTTCGGTATGCTCTTTTTCATCCTCCTCTACGTCATCGTAAAGCCACGAAAATTGAAGTCTCTCGTTGGAAAAGCACATTGGTTGTTCGTCAAAGTGCAAGGCGCTGACAAGGCAGACCAGTCTATGCAAAAATTCGTGCGAGAGATTGATGTCTTTCACAATAGCACAAAACGGTACCTGAAGGAAGAACGTCAAGCTTTAGCCAAAGGTTTTCTTTTTACGACGGCGTTTTGGCTTCTGCAGTTTTCTATCGCTTCTCTCATCCTCGTTGGCCTCGGATCATCTCCGTGGATTTTGGCGTCCTTTTCTGCCCAAACAGTCCTGATGATGATCGCCACGATCCCGCTTACCCCGGGAAACAGCGGCATAGCCGAATTGAGTACTGCTACGATTTATTCGGCCTTCGTAAGCACCTCCGTATTAGGCATCTTTATTCTCGGGTGGAGAGTCGTCACTTATTATCTGAATATAGTCGTGGGCGGGCTGGTCAGTATAAGGGTCTTACGAGGTCGCGCCGTAGTGGAAGGCGCAGTTGACGGCGTCACCTAACGGTATAAAGATGGCTCAATGCATGGGGGCGAGGACCTCCCACTTAATAAGCACACCATCCCCTATTTGACGTATTTGCCTCAGTTTGAGCTTAACGAAGTCAGAGGTCAGGCCATCGCCATCGGCGAGCGTCGGCGCTAAACTGCCTCCGATTATGATATTCCCCACATAGGTATAGAGCTCATCGACTAATCCCAAACTCAGAAGGGCGAAATTGAGCGTTGCGCCGCCTTCAACCAGCACAGAGTCTACCCCTCGATCTTTCAATCTCGCAAGGAGCGCGCCCAGATCCACCTTGCGCTCTCCAACAGCAAGTACCTCAGCCTTTGTGCCCAGTTCTTCAACCTTATGACGAGGAGCTTGTTGCGCTACTGCTATTAGCGCGTTTGGCCCCAGAATTGCCGCCGTCGATGGAGTTCGTGCATTGCTATCAACAACGATTCGTAGCGGATTTTCAGTTCTTCCCTTCGCTACTCGTTCACGCTTGAGCATATCTGACTTAACGGTCAGCTTCGGATCATCCGCAAGCACTGTTCCGACTCCCACCATAACCGCATCGGTGCATGCCTTTAACGCATCAACGCGTTGCAAATCCTCTTTTCCAGAGATTCGCACCTGTTTTCTCGCTACCGTTGAGATCTTCCCGTCAGCACTCATAGCCGAATTAATAATGACAAATGGCCTCATTGATTCGCCCCAGCTGATGAATGTATATTAACTTGTGGTTCATATCCTACACGATAACAGCATGCTAAAATACGAGTTTGTTGAGCACACAGCCGATCTCACTTTTAAAGCTTGTGGAAGAGACTTGAACAAACTATTCGAGAATGCGGCAGAAGCCCTTGAAAGCACGCTTATTATGCTTGAAGGCGTGGCGCTTAGAGAGACTACCACAATCGAGATGACTTCCGACAGTTGTGAGGACTTGCTTTACGATTGGCTTGTTGAGCTTCTCGTTACGTTCGAAGTCAATCGCTTTGCCGTTAAAAAGTGTATCGTTAATATCGCTGGTTTATCATTGAATGCGGAGTGCTGGGGCGAGCGAATCGATCCTACCAAACACACGTTAAACACGGAAGTGAAAGCGGTGACATATCACAACCTACAAATAAAGAAGAATAACGTCTACCACGCAGAAATAACGCTCGACGTATAGGAGGTTTAATGACGCTCGCAGAATTGCGAAGGGAAGGCGAGTACATTTGGGAAGTGCCAGAGGGTACCGTGCCAGGAATGCGCGTCCCTGGGCGAATCTTCTTATCAGACAAGCTTATTAAATACCTCGAGCCTGGAGCGATCCAACAGGTAGCTAATGTTGCGACTCTTCCTGGGATCCAGAAATGGTCACTAGCGATGCCAGATGTGCACACCGGGTATGGCTTCCCCATTGGCGGTGTTGCTGCTTTTGATGCTACCGAAGGTGTATTATCCCCAGGAGGGGTCGGTTTCGATATAAACTGCGGGACTAGGCTTTTAGCAACGACGCTATTTAAGGAAGAAATTGAACAAAGAATTGATGAATTCCTAACAGCTTTATTTCAAGCGATTCCCTCAGGACTCGGTTCGAAAGGACCGCTACGGCTCTCCGAAACGGAGCTAGACAACGTATTTTCTAGCGGTGCAAAATGGGCCGTCAATCATGGATACGGAGACGCTCCAGATCTTACACATTGCGAGAGCGATGGGTGTTTGGATGGTGCCGATCCCTCAACAGTGAGCCCGCTGGCGAAGAAAAGAGGCAAGCCGCAACTTGGGAGTTTAGGAAGCGGAAATCATTTCTTAGAGATTCAATACGTCGATCAGATTTGTGAGAGGCAAGCCGCGAACTTGTTTGGTTTGAAAGAAGAACAAGTTTGTATCATGCTTCATTCAGGGTCACGAGGAGCTGGCCACCAAATCTGCACAGACTACTTGAAAGTGTTTCAAGGGGCGAGCCGCAAGTATGACATCAAACTTCCTGATAAGCAACTTGCTTGTGTTCCTGCAGAGTCGCCAGAAGGTCGAAATTATTTCGGCGCCATGGCGGCAGCTGCAAACTATGCGTGGACAAATAGACAAATGATGTCTTTTTGGGTGCGAAATGTCGTTGAACAGAAGTTTGGCGCAACTGCAACCCTCGTTTACGATGTTGCACACAATATCGCTAAGCTTGAAAGACATTCCGTTGGGGAAGCGCGTAAGGAAGTGTATGTGCACCGCAAAGGCGCTACAAGGGCATTCGACAAGGACTCGAGTTACGGAATTGGGCAACCAGTGCTCATCCCTGGCAGTATGGGAACCGCTTCATACGTCCTACAAGGCACAAAAAAAGCAATGGCCGCTTCTTTCGGTTCAACTTGCCATGGAGCAGGCCGTGTTCTCAGCCGCAAGGCCGCAAAAAGCTCACTGACTTGGAAAGCAGTTACAGAAAACCTGAAGCAAAAACATATCACAATAAAAACGGATCATTTGTCGGCTGTGCCTGAGGAGGCACCGGAAGCGTACAAGCCAATAGATGATGTCATTGAAGTCGTCTCTAAGCTCGGCATTTCGAAAACCGTTGCACGGCTCGTCCCTATAGGTGTCATCAAGGGGTAACGAGCAATCGCTGCGCTTATGCCGGTCAAATTCGACTAGAACTTTACCAAAGATCTCGAAACACGTTCAGCGATAATTTTATGGATGATTGTGGTCACATACTAGCTGGGCTAGCTTGGATGGCTCGGCGTCATCTGTGACCCAAAAACGTCGATAAGTGGGGAGCGAAGCAGAAGGAAGGCATTTTGACAGTTTGACCATCTAACAATTCAGACGATGAAATTCCGTCCTGCGGGGTCAACGGCAGTATACCACTGATTGGAGAACCAGGGATATACGCTTACCGTGAGCACCGGTTCAGGCCCGGAAGGGAGCAAACCTATTGCGGACGCGTGACGCTCGGAGGGGTGCGGGATAGAGAATGAGTTGGGAGCTCTGACAAGCTGCGAAGTGACGACCTTTCTGTGCGCCCATATAGCATTGTTGGGGTAGCCAAGCTTGGTCTACGGCGCTGGTTTGCTAAACCAGTGTCCCTCCGGGACTCGTGGGTTCAAATCCCACCCCCAGCGCTTTCTGCGCGCTCCATTTCGGCTCTGCTGCAGCGCTCCTTCGAGCTATCGCAAAAAAGGCGCACCTAACGTGCCTACTTATAAATACGATGATAGGTTAAAAACCACACACACGAGGTATTAATGTGCCCAAGGGTGACACGGAATCGGCTGAACACGAGATTAAATATATAGTTAGAATCGCCCAAACAGACCTGGATGGCAAAAAAGCAGTTCAGTATGCACTCACAGGATTGAAAGGCGTGGGGATACGGACAGCGCGGATTCTGACTCAACGCGCCAGCATAGACCCTAACGCCAGTATGGGTTATTTGGATGACGAACAAGTTGAACGGTTAAGGGAATCAGTTGCTAACTTTAATCAGAACGTTCCTGCGTGGATGTTTAACTATCGAAAAAATCCCGTTACTGGCGAGAACCAACACCTGCTTGGGCCTCAAGTGGAGTTGACGCTTCGAGAGACTCTCAATCGAATGAAAAAGACGCGAAGCTATACTGGCATTCGCCACGAACGGGGACACAAAGTCCGCGGGCAGAGAACCAAATCGACGGGAAGGAGAGGTGCCACCGTCGGCGTCCAGCGTAAGAAACGCTAGTCTAAAAGGTGCGATTTATGGGGTATCCAGGGAAAAGCAGAAAAGCGTTTGACACGCCACGTCACCCATGGCAGGGAGCAAGAATCAGCGAAGAAGCTGAGGTCGTAAAGACGTTCGGGTTGAAGAACAAAAGAGAGGTCTGGAAAGTCGCCACGACATTGAGGAAATATAGGCGCGAGGCACGACAATTGCTCTTCGACATTCAAGAGGTAGGCGAGCGCGGTGAGCACGCCAAGTTTGAAACGGAGAAATTCCTCGACAGATTAAGACGCATAGGGCTCATCAAATATGACTCTACGTTGGATGACGTGCTTACGCTAGCAAACGAGGATTTAATGGAAAGGCGACTGCAAACACAGGTGCAGAAGCAAGGTCTTGCCAATTCAGCGAAGCAAGCGAGGCAACTTGTTGTTCACGGACATATAGCGGTGGCAGGACGAAGAGTCACTGTCCCCAGCTATATCCTGTCAACAAATGAGCAGGAACTGATTGGGTACTACGAGGGGTCGCCGCTACGACAGGTTGGCGATTCCGAAAAGCAAATGAGCAACGGAGGGTGATGTGAATCATGGCTGAGAGAAAGTGGGGAATAGCGCATATCTTTGCGTCGTTTAACAATACGATCATCACCATCACAGATTTAAGCGGCGCGGAGACGATTGCCAAATCCTCAGGTGGCATGGTAGTAAAGCAAGATCGTAACGAAAGTTCACCGTACGCCGCCATGCAGCTTGCTACGAGCGCAGCTGAACAGGCACTCGATAAAGGGGTGATGGGCGTACACGTAAGAGTTAGAGCACCGGGCGGAAACGGACAGCGAAGCCCGGGTCCCGGAGCGCAAGCTTCGATTAGAGCACTCTCAAGAGCTGGATTAAAAATAGGGAGAATAGAAGATGTAACCCCCATTCCTCACGATGGCACTCGATCACCCGGAGGACGACGGGGACGCAGGATCTAGAAACTTCGCGTACACCATGGATTTGAAATTCCTCGAGCTTACAGACAGACAAGCGCGGTTCATAATCTCAGGCACAACACCAGCGTTTGTGAACAGCATTAGACGAAGCTTGATAGCTGACATCCAATCGATGTCGATTGATGATGTGAACTTCTACAACAATACGTCTGTCCTCTTCGACGAGATGTTGGCACTTCGCTTAGGACTTATCCCGCTCACAGGAGGGGAACACTATATGTCTCAGTCAGAGTGTTCGTGCGAAGGAGAAGGGTGTTTTCAGTGTCAAGTATCCTTGACGCTAAACTTGCAAGGGCCGGCTACAGTCTATTCAAGGGATTTGACGTCGGCCGACGCCGAAGTGGTTCCCGCAGACGGCAACATACCCATCATTAAACTATTCAAGGATCAAGAATTGATGCTTGAAGCAATTGCACGAAAAGGTCGTTCCAAAACGCACGCGAAATTCCAGTCTGCAATCGCCACAAGTTACAAGTATTTGCCAAAGTTTGCTATACAGGAATGCAACGGATGCAAGGAGTGTGTGGAAGCATGCCCGAAGCGCATCTTAAGATATGAAGATGGATCGGTGCACGTTACCGACGAGCTTCAATGCACCCTCTGCAATTTGTGCGTTGAGGCGTGTGAAGCTGGAGCGATTACAGTAACTGGTGATCCGCAATCCTTTGTGTTTTATACGGAGTCAGACGGTTCAATGAGCTGCAAAGATCTATTGCTTCGTTCAGTTGAGTCTTTGATGAAGACGGCGAGCGAATTAGCAGAGTTTCTAGGAACGTTTGGTTAGCGGGGGTTGCCAAGCTAGGTCAAAGGCGCTAGGTTGAGGGCCTAGTCTCACAGGAGTTCGTGCGTTCAAATCGCACCCCCCGCATTTGTGATCAAAGATGCCCAATAGGAGATAGCATGGCAAAGCAAAAAACAGAGAAGGCCAACCCCCAGTTGAAACCGCTGATAGAGAAGCTGAAAGCGTACGCGAGAGAGCATCAAGCAGATGTTTGGAAGGAGGTCGCTAGAAGGTTGGAAGCGCCTTCTAGCAACTATGCAAAAGTAAATTTGAGTCGCCTTAACCGACATACGAATTCGGGCGACGTCGTCATAATCCCAGGCAAGGTCCTTGGCGCTGGGTCAATAGATCACCCTATATCTGTTGGCGCGCTCAATTTCAGCGCTAACGCACGATTTAAACTCCTTGCAGCTTCAGGAACTGTTATGACGATCGACGAGATCCTCAACGGATCTCCAAAAGGCAGCAATGTAAAGATTATGCGATGATATATATGTAGGAGTGGTGAATTTGTGACAGTAATCGATGCTAACGGTTTAATACTCGGGCGTCTCGCAGGCATAGTAGCTCATAGGTTGTTGTCAGGAGAACAGATCGATATCATTAATGCAGAAAAAGCGGTCGTCTCAGGGTCGCCAGAAACTACGGTCTCAAAGTACCAGACGATGCGTAGAAAAGGTTCGAAAGAAAGAGGACCATATTACCCCAAACGTTCAGATATGATTTTACGGCGGACCATTCGAGGAATGTTGCCTTATAAGAAAGCCCTTGGCAAGACGGCATTCGGTCGACTTCGCGTGTATATGGGTACGCCAAAAGAGCTAGAAGACGTAGATGCAGAAACGCTTAACAGCGCGCATAAATCGAGGTTAAGCACTATTAAAGTCACTGACTTAGAGAAGATTTCCCGACGACTGGGGGCGAAAAATCGGGTGAGATAATTGGCGAAAAAAACGATTAGTTCAAGTGGAAAACGCAAAACCTCAATAGCGCGAGCTTCATTTAAAGAAGGAATCGGCGTTGTACGGATCAACAAGCAACTTTTAGACGTCGTTGAGCCAGCGCTTGTACGAGAGAAGATTCAACAACCGCTAACTCTCGCCGGTGACCTCGCAAAACGACTAAATATATCGGTGACCATTCGGGGTGGCGGAGTGATGGGACAGGCAGATGCAGCACGAACAGCAATCGCCCGGGGGTTAATCGACTGGACAAACGACCTAAGTTTGAAGGATCTTTTCCTCAAACAAGATCGTTCTTTGCTCGTCAACGATTACCGACAGAAAGAACCGAAGAAATTTGGCGGCAAAGGGGCACGCGCGCGGCGACAAAAATCCTATAGATAACAAGGCAAACGATGATACCCGTAAGATGCTTCACATGTGGCGCGGTGATATCCAAACACTGGGATGAATATAAAGACAGGATAAGTGCCGGGGAAGACAAAAAGTCGGTGCTCGACGATCTGGGCGTAAAGCGATATTGTTGTCGCAGGATGCTCCTAACACACAAGGAACTTGTTGATATTTTTGCTCCGTATCAATGATAAGGGGTTGTGGGGTAGCCTGGATATCCTACGGCGTTCGGGACGCCGTAACCTGAGTTCGAATCTCAGCAACCCCATGCAGAGGCCCTAGAAAGGAGGAGAGTCGTTGAAAGAAGTTGTTGAAGAACTTACTCGTTATGAAAGGGCCAGAATCATCGGGGCGCGCGCTTTGCAGATTTCCATGGGCGCTCCAACGTTGATTGAGTCTAACACAACAGATCCAATCGACATGGCGCTTGATGAGCTCAAGAAAGGGGTCATTCCAATAACAATTAAGCGCCGCGGGACCCCGAAATGAACTTGATCGAAGCAGTATCAGTCAGCAAGATATTTGATGTAAACTCGACAGATGCAATAGAAGTGGAGATAGTGACGACCAGCGGCTACGGTCGATGCTCTTATCCGGCCCCAAGCGACGCAGTCAAAAAAGCACGAGAACAAGTTTCCGCGCTTATCGGTTCAGAAGTGAATCAGCAGGTAGAAATCGACGAGTTACTCAAAGAACTCTTTTCGTTGTCCAATATGAGCATGGCGTTTTCGGTTGCCGTGGCTAATGCAGCAGCGGCTTCCCTAGGAATGCCGCTGTATCGTTACATGGGTGGCCTTTCAGCCAATTCTATGCCCTACCCTTTGATGAAGATCTTTAGCGCAGAAGTTGATTATTTCGCCGTTCCTACAGGAGCAGGTTCATTTGCGAACGCAATTGCTGCTTCGGTTAGCGCCTATCGTGAGTTTAACAAATCAAAAATGCCAAGCTATCCCACTCAACTCGACATTTTAAGTCGGTTGAGTATGATCACAGAAGGAATTAGCAGAAGATTTGGGTTCGATGTGAAGCTAGGTGTTGATTTCAAAGCATCGAAACAGGCCCAAAATACGCTCAGTTTCAATGAACAAGGCCAAATGATGGCAAATGATAGATTAGAACATATTCTGACCCTCGCCACTCAATACGGTCTTTACTTCATTGAAGACCCATTCAACGAAGCAGAATATGAATTTCAGAGTCAGTTGGCCGATGAGCTTCGGGCGACGTGTCTCATAGCATCTGGGCAGAATCACGATAAAGGCGTTACTGGCTCAAACGTCGTCAGTAGCGATGGAAGGGCGAATCTAGCATTGATCGTACCAACGAAAACAGTTTCGAGCGTTTTTGAGAATTATGCCAGTGAGAAGGCTAAAGGACACAGCTGTGCGTTGCTCACCGACAATTCAACGACCTGCGAAGCATCAACTTCACACGTCGCAGTTGCATTGTCTGCCCCCTTCATTAAGCTGAGCGTTAAAGGCAGGCAGAGCACAGCAAAAACGAATGAACTTATACGCATAGAACAAGAATTATTTGAAGGAAAAAACTATAGAATGGCAACTAAACCGATTTAACAAGAGGTTGAGCGATGGAAGAAGTCACGGAATACGAATCACTCATACCGGTGGACGAGTACCTAGCCGCTGGGGTCCATATTGGCACTCAGCAAAAAACAGAGGACATGAAGCGTTTTGTTTACCGCGTCCGAGCAGATGGGCTTTACGTACTGGATGTCAAGGCTACAGACGACCGAATAAAAACTGCAGCTAAGTTTCTCAGCAAATTCGACCCAGCACGTACACTGGTAGTTTCGGCACGACAATACGGCCAATTCCCGGCAACGATGTTTGCCAAAGTGATAGGGGCAAAATCAATGGTAGGACGCTTTATTCCGGGCACGCTTACAAATCCTGAGGTACAGGGACTTTGTAGAGCCTGATGTAGTGGTTGTCACAGACCCTATCGGAGACTTACAGGCAGTCAAGGAGGCCGTCGACATTGGAGTTCCGGTAGTCGCAATGTGCGACACAAATAACATGACGATGCATATTGACGTCGTTATTCCGACCAACAACAAAGGGCGGAAAGCCTTAGCACTCATCTATTGGCTACTTGCACAGGAGATTACTAAGCTTCGCGGCCAACCGATGGACTACGTCGTAACCGATTTCGAAATCGAAATTTAAAGAGCACTAATGAGGAAGCCTGCAAAAGCAGGATCGTGGTATCCCAGTGACCCTCGAGCGCTGGAAGGACTCCTGCATAGTTTTATTCAAAAGAGAGAACCGCGTAAAATCAACAGCGTAGTGGTTCCTCACGCTGGCTACGCTTGTTCTGGTATAACCGCAGGAAAAGTTTTCTCCTTACTTCCTCAGGCGGATACTTACATTATCATAGGGCCCAACCACCAATACCCAATTGTCTCAGTATCGAACGAACCGTGGCTTACTCCTTTCGGCAAAGTGCGCGTTAATACACGTGTCATTGAAGCACTCGATATCGAAATAAATAATGAGGCTAACAAAGAGGATAACTCTGTAGAACTTCAGCTACCGTTTCTTCAGTTTCTTTTCGAAGACTTTGAAATCGTCCCAATTACTATGGGGGTTCAAGGGCCTGAAAGCATAAAACAGGTTTTCGACGCCGTCCGAAGGGGTGCAGACGAAAACACTGTGGTCATTGCTTCCAGCGATTTTACGCATTACGAGCCAGAGTCTACTGCTAAAACAGTTGATAAATGGGTAATAGAACCCATTTTAGAGCTGAACTCGCAAGAATTTCTAGCACGGTCTCGCTCAACTTCTCTTTGCGGCTATGGACCTATAGCAGTCGCAATTGAGTTCGCTAAATATAAGGACAGCGAGCTGGGGGAACTTGTCGATTATTCAACTAGTGCAGACACGTGCGGTAACTCGGCGGCAGTAGTTGGATATGCCGGAATAGTTATGGCATAACGCTCGAGAAAGCTTTGAAGGACGAGTTTACAACATAAACCTAAAGATGGTAACGTGTTCGGCGCCCGGTAAGGTCTATCTGTTTGGTGAGCACGCTGTTATCTACGGAGAGCCAGCGATAGCTTGCGCGATTAACATGCGAATAAGCACATCAGTGAAGCTCGTGTCCTCAGGAAAAATCAAGATAGATGCGATGGGCAAGCGCTTAAACTGTATGAGTGAGGAGTTCAAGTATGCCTGTTGTGCTGCTCAAACCATAAAACGACTATTCAATACAGACTTTGGCGCAGAAATCACGATAAAATCGCAACTGCCCCCTCGTCAAGGGTTAGGTTCCTCAGCGGCCGTGACAGTCTCGACGATAAAGGCTCTTGCAGAATGTCTAGGTATAGAACTAAAAAATGAAGCAGTAGCAAAGATCGGACATCAAGTAGAGACCGCTGTTCAGGGGATGGCCAGTCCAGCAGACACATTTGTCTCTTCAACCGGTGGCGTAGTGTTAATAGAGCAGACTAAAACTTGCCATCTTTCATCGCTCAATATACCGCTCATAATCGGCGCAACAGGCATTGAACGGTCAACCAGTGACGTCATCGCCTCAGTAACAAGATTAAAACAGAAGTATCCTACTCTGATTACGGACGTCTTGTCTTCAATAGGAGACATAACGCGCTTAGGAAAACAGAAGCTTGCTGACGAAGACTTTGTCGGCTTGGGGGAATTGATGAACATCAATCAAGGACTGCTCGAGTCAATCGGGGTGAGTGATGAAGCGCTGAGCAGACTTATTTACGCATCGAGGGCGGCAGGAGCACTCGGAGCAAAAATTACAGGCGCCGGACGAGGGGGCTGTATGCTGGCAATTACGCAAGATGAAAACGTCAAGAATATCTCGCAAGCTATCGAAAAGCACGATGCCAAAGTGTTAAACACGGCGTTCTCTGATTCAGGTCTTCAGACAGAGTGAAAAAGGCGTGATTCAATGTGATTCTGCTTAAAATCGGTGGCTCTGTCTTGACGGACAAAGCGCGAGCGAGCACTGTGCGAAAAGATTTCGTGCGCACGGTGGCTCAACAGATAGCCAACGCGAATAGAGCTGATCTAGTGCTTGTCCACGGCGCTGGCTCATTCGGCCACCCGCAAGCAGCGACGTACTTGTCTAAAGGCCGAAGCGTTAGTGACGTGTGGAAGACCCATCGAGCGGTATCCTCACTGAACACTTTGTTTATAAACGAGTTGCATTCCCAAAGTGTGCCTGCACTGCCTATTCACCCGCTAGATAGCATCACGCTACATGCTGGCAGAATTGCACATTTCGACATGACTGTGTTAAGCCTGATGCTCGAAAACGGTACCATTCCGGTGCTTCATGGCGACATCGTTATAGACAGCGCTGACGGTTTCAACATATTATCAGGAGATCAAATAATAGCATTTCTGGCGCAAAGGATGCAACCTGAAAAAATAGGTATTGGAACCGACGTTGACGGAATTATATACAAAGGCGAAAAAATCTCCCATCTCAACGCTAGCGAGTTTGAAAATTACCGCAAAGATATCGCCGGTTCAAGCGTCGTAGACGTTACTGGGGGTATGCTCCGTAAAGTTTCCGAACTTGTGGAAATCGCTAAAGCTGGCATTCAATCTGAAATATTCAACGCTACTCGTGATGGCAACATAGCTAAGTTCTTGATGTCAAACCAACAGGTAGGGACGATTATATCCATGGAAACAAAATGACAACGAACAGAAAAATAGAACACTTAATGGTTTGCGCTGCTGAAGACGTAGAATCAGGAAAAACAGGCCTCGAAGATATTAGATTCATTCATAATGCAGTTCCGGAAATTGCAAAGTCAAAAATCGATGTGACTGCTGAATTCTTAGGAAGACGTTTCACAGCCCCTATCTTTATTGCAGGAATGACAGGTGGACACAGGGAAGCTACCGCTGTGAATGCTGCGCTTTCAACGGCAGCAGAGCAACTAGGAATCGGCATTGGTGTCGGGAGCCAACGCGCAGCGATTGAACACCCTGAACAAATCGAGTCATTTAGCATAGTCAGGGAGCGAGCGCCTAATGCCTTCGTGGTAGCTAACATTGGTGTTACTCAAATCAAGGAGTATGACCTAGATATTATCGAACGCATAATCGAAATGGTGGACGCAGACGCGCTGGCAATTCACCTCAATTTCCTGCAGGAAGCTGTACAACCGGAAGGGAATACCGACGCAGAAGGCTGCCTCGACGCCATAAAATCACTTAGCGAATCCCTGCGGGTGCCGATTATCGCCAAGGAGACCGGTGCTGGCATTTCTAGAGAGGCAGCAACTCTTCTAAAAAAGGCAGGAGCGTCTGCGATTGACGTGGGTGGTGCTGGAGGCACAAGCTGGGCTAAAGTTGAGACGTATCGTGCACAGACAGACCCTCTGCTCGAGAGATTGGGAGTACTATACAGCAACTGGGGTATACCTACTACGGTATCCATTTTAGAGTCTTTGATCCTGCCCGTTATCGGAACCGGGGGAATTAGGCACGGCCTTCACGTGGCCAAAGCAATTGCTCTTGGAGCGTCGTTGTGTGGTATAGGGTTGCCTTTATTGAAACTCGCAATAGAAGGTCCAGAAAATGTAATAAGCGAGATCACAACGATAACTGAAGAATTGAAAGTTGCTATGTTGCTCACGGGATGTAGGACACTCGCTGATCTTAAAAGATGCTCACTTATTATCTCAGGCGAAACCAAAGAGATCTTGCAGCAACGTGGATTTAACCTAACAGAGCTTCAGACAAGGAGGTAGTCTAGTGGAGATAGAAGTTAACGCAATTGGCGGCTACGAAGAAGTCGGGCGCAATATGACTGCTATTCGGGTGAAAAAAGACATCGTAGTCATAGATATGGGGCTCAGGCTAGACAGGATAGCGATTCACGAGGATGCAGAAATAGAGAAGATGCATCCTATTGACTTAATCAAGATGGGAGCGATACCAAATGACGCACCGCTGAGTCAATCCAAGAGGGCTGTAAAGGCGATAGTCTGCACGCATGGACATCTTGATCATATAGGCGCAGTGCCGAAGCTCGCACACAGATATGACGCCCCAATAATCGCGACACCGTTTACCGCTGAGCTGATAGCACAACAGATCCAGGCCGAGAAGAAGTTCGGCGTCGAAAATCCCCTTTATACGCTTGAAGCGGGACAAGTGTACCAAATAACTCCCGATATAGCAGTTGAATTCGTAAGAGCGACACACAGCATACCCGATCCAATATTTGCCGTGCTACATACGCCGGCCGGCGCTCTCGTCTATGCGAACGACTTCAAGCTCGATCGAACTCCTGTGATTGGCAAACCCCCAGACTTCAATCGCCTTAAAAGTCTGGGAAAAGAGGGAGTGCTCGCTTTGATCGTCGAAAGCACTCGAGTAAAGGAGGTCGGCAAAACCCCGTCAGAACAGATTGCTAAAGACCTAGTTCGCGACGTACTGCTTGGAACTGAAGAAGAAGACAAAGGGGTGCTTGTCACGACGTTTTCGTCACATATCGCCCGCGTAAAGACAATCTTCGAAGCGGCTCAAGAGATGGACCGACGCCCACTGATCCTCGGCCGCTCTATGGAGCGATATCTGGGAACAGCTGAAAGGATGGGATATGTAGAGCTTCCAAATGACATTGGTGTGTACGGAAACAGGAGATCGGTAGATAAAATATTGAGACGAGTGATGCAGGAGGGCAAAGACAATTACCTTCCGATAATCACGGGTCATCAAGGAGAGCCCGAAGCTATGCTCACGAGGGTCGCACGCGACCTGACGCCCTATCAAGTTACGCCTGGCGACAAGATCGTGTTTTCTGCTGACGTGATCCCCAACCCGCTCAATGCGGGCAACCGATATTCGCTCGAAACAAAGCTCAAAATGCACGGTTCGCGGCTTTATACCAACGTCCACGTCTCAGGACACGCGGCCCGTGAAGACCATTGGGAAATGATCAAGATGCTCAAACCAAGCCACATTTTTCCAACACACGGAGATCTGACGATGACGAGCTCTTACGTAGAACTGGCGGAAGAAGCTGGTTACAGCCTGCGGGACAATATTCACCTTTTGAGGAACGGCCAGAACATTTCGGTAAAACCTTAGAAGCCAAGAGGAAACCGCCCCTAGAGCCGCATATCGTTAGCGAAATCGCAGCGCTTTCATGGAGATGCCAAAAATGAACAGTTTGAGCAACGACTTAGGCAAAAGAAAGGATATGATCGACAATGCGCTAGATGACTATGTCCAGGTAGTTTTTCCCGAAGAATTGTACAGAGCTGCCCGCCATCTCATTGAAGCGGGCGGGAAAAGGCTGCGGCCTTCAGTTTTACTAATGGCTGCCCAAACGGTTGACCCGGACATCGCTATAGACACGATAATTCCCGCCGCGGTCTCCGTGGAGCTCATTCACAATTTTACATTAATTCACGACGATATCATGGATGCTGATGAGACGAGACGCTCCATTGAGACCGTTCACACAAAGTGGGGGATGTCACAAGGCGTTCTAGCAGGCGATGCACTTTACGCCAAAGCCTTTGAAGTGCTTTCGTATACGAGAAAAGAACCAGACAAGGTGACAAAATGTCTTCGGCTGCTCGCCAAGGCATGTTTACGCATCTGCGAAGGGCAATGGCTCGACATCGCGTTCGAGCATAATCGGAACGTATCGGAGGCAGACTACCTCGACATGGTTCAAAAAAAGACCGCTGTCCTTTATGCAGCGAGTCTTGCCATGGGAGGTATACTCGGAGGCGGCACTGACGATGAAGTGCACGCTCTTTGGGAATTTGGCATTGCCATCGGTATCAGTTTTCAGATCCGCGATGACGTGCTCGACCTCATTACACCATACGAAGTGCTCGGAAAAGACAGAGCAAGCGACCTCACAGAAGACAAGATGACGCTTATTATGATACACGGGCTTAACCATGGGATAACCCTTGACCCATCTAAACTTACGACAGAAAATGAAATCGACAAAGCGATTGAAGCTTTGCAGAATGCTGGATCGATAGATTACGCCATGGAAAAGGCGCGAGAGCTTCTAAAAGTCGGCAAGTCGCGACTCTCTATTATAGCCGATTCAGAGGCAAAAGATAATTTACTCGCACTCGCGGACCATATGATTTCCAGAGTCTATTGATTGTTATCAGTCGAGGCGATCGAGTGGATCCTCAGGTTTTAAGCACAGAGATTAAAGCACGAGCGCTCCAAAATGCGATTCGACACGGAGGTAAGGCAGACCGACGTGCCGTCATATCAAAGCTTATTGGCGATTATCCCGAACTTAGACAGCAAGCTTCAGCAATATCAAGCTCAATGGACGACGTCATAGCTGAGGTCAACGTCCTGACACTCGATGAACAGAGAGAATTGCTCGAAGAAATAGCCCCAGAACTGCTAAGTCACGAAGGACAGCAGCGAGGCGAGAGAACCCATCTCCCGGAGCTGCCGCACTGCGAACGCGTGATCATGCGATTCGCACCTAATCCTAATGGGCCCGCTACTCTCGGCAGCGCACGCGGAATTGTTGTCAATTCTGAATACGCTAGAAGATATGACGGTACATTTATTTTGCGTTTTGATGATACCGACCCTCAAACGAAGCGGCCAATGCTTGAAGCGTACGCGTGGTACCTCGAGGATTGTGAATGGCTTGGTGCTACCCCAAACATCGTGGTTAACGCTTCCGACCAAATGGAGGTATATTACCGTTACGCTGAAAAACTCATCGCAATGGGTGCGGCCTATGTTTGCACTTGCCCCCAACAGCACTTTAAGGCGCTTAAAGAAGCAGGATTGGCGTGTCCTAATCGCGACAATGCACCTGAACTGAATATGAAGCTTTGGAAACAAATGCTCGACGGTCATTTTAGCGAAAAAGAAGCGGTTTTAAGAATTAAAACTGATATAACCCATAAAAATCCTGCTTTACGCGACTGGATAGGCTTCCGAATTGTCGATCTGACGCACCCCAGAGGGCTCACATTTCGAGTGTGGCCGCTGCTTGATTTCGAATCGGCCATTGAAGACCACGAGCTAGGGGTCACGCATATAATCAGAGGAAAAGATTTGCGTGATAGTGAAAAAAGACAGAAGTTCCTTTACGACCATCTAAGGTGGGAGTACCCGTTCACCTTACACTGGGGAAGGATTAGTGTGCACGAATTCGGCAAGTTCTCAACAAGTGCACTGAAGAAGCAGATTAGCGAAGGACTTTACAGTGGGTGGGATGACCCTAGACTCCCAACACTAAGGGCTTTGCGGAGGCGAGGTTTTACTCCAGAAGCGATCAAGCGCTTTATTGTGAAGCTTGGCGTTAACGAATCGGATATTAGCGTGAGCCTAGAGAACCTCTATGCTGAGAATAGAAAAATCGTGGACCCGGTTGCTCATAGATATTTCTTCGTAGATGATCCGGTCCTTATGCACATAGCCGAAAGCGCCCCTACCATAGCCCATGCACCGCTGCACCCGTCAGATCCTAATGTGTACAGAGAGATTCCCGTCGAAGCAGACGTTTGCATAAGTACAAAAGACAATACGTTTTCTCTAGGCGATTTGGTGCGATTGAAGGACCTTTATAACGTTAGAATTGTGCGCAAAGAACCTCTAGAAGCAGAATACGCCGGCCACGAAATAGTGAAAGGCACGAAAATAATCCACTGGGCCCCGCCTGACGGGCCTATGGTTCAGGTGCTCACGCCGAGCGGAGTCGATGTAGGAGTTGGCGAAGCTGGCATTGAAAATGAACTAGACAATGTGGTGCAATTTGAACGTTACGGATTTGTTAGAGTTGATAGGGTGGAACGAGACGGATTGACAAAAATAACGTGCTACTTTACCCATCGGTAGATCTAAGCGACACCTCATCTCTAAACGGTGAACGAGTGCCGCGTTAAGAATTGAACAGAACGAGTAACAACGATATAGCTACAGACGCAATAATCACAGAGATTGCTAAGGCGCCGCCCATTGCCATTATAGCATTTACTGTACTTGCGAGCTCTGCAGTCTTTTGCGAGCCAAAAACAGATACACCTGTAGCTTGTTGGGTGTTCATCCCAAACGAAACCTGCTCTAGATCCTCCTCTGCCTCATCAACAAGCTCTATGATCGTCTTCAACAGAACGCCGTTGTCGGCTCTGAGCCCCAACCAGTTCGCACCACCAAAGGAGTTCACGACGTGGTTGTCAGTGGTCATGATTTCCGCTTCATCGACTTTCAAAGCGCTGACAACCATTTCCCGCAAATTTGGGACCATGTTATTAGCATCCGCCAAGATGTACGCTGTTCGCTGTCCTCCAGCGTCAACCAAAGCAACCTGAATTCCGAGATCACCCATACCCTCGTCTCGTCTGAAAATAGGCCCCTTACTAGCTATTCCAAGCTTTATATCAGTTTCAAGGGGTTCTGTTAACATCAGTCGTGACGAGGCCTCCCTAATCGCGTCAATCAGATCGAATGAATTCTTCGTGCCCGCCCAGATGGATGACGCATATGGAGTCGTGCAGTTGTGTGCATCAATCAACACAGAAAATCGAACACCCTGTGTTCTCGCTTCAGCACTAGCAACCAGACCAAGCCCAAATTCAATATCCTCTGTAGATTCGGGCGACAAAGTCGATATAAACAGAATTGAGTTGCCAAATCTTTGAGCGAGAAGTTTTACCTGGCCTTTCTTTACTCTAATTGATTTTGATGCGTCTGTGCCATATTGGGTGTTTTCCAGCGCGCGTGCCGCAGCTTCAACTATTTTCAGTGACTCTTTTGCCGAAACTAAATTGAAATCGTGCGTCGCGGTTCCGTGGGGAACCAAAACCTCTCCGCCATCGAGATTGTCTACTATCCTCACGGGCAGATTTCCGCCGCCAAGCTCACCGACTGGACCTGGATGTACGGCTGGGATAACAAAAGTGGCTTTAAGCTGTTCTTTGGACCTAAAGGAGAGGGTAGTGACGGGAACTGTCACAGATTCGCCTATCTTTTTAAAGAAGTCTTCCATCCCAGGGGCGCCGTCGACTGCTTGTGCAATGTAGCCACGAATGAAATCTATGCCGCTAACGCCGAACGACTTTCTTAAAGGTGCATCGATGTACCGTATGAATACTAGCGTCCCCACCGTGAAAATGATGCTTATTATGACTAAATTCACGACGTAGCCCGTGACCCCGAATAACGGCAAGAAAATAGCCCCAAATATAGTTTGAAGTGAAGCAGGGCCTACATTTCGGGCAACGCTCTTCATCGTTGTGGCCATCAACACTAAAAGCCTGAAAGCAAAAACTACGCCTAATGACATGACGTACGCTGAAAACGTCAGCTGCCAACCTGTAACAAACGAAATCACCGCACCGATTATACAAAAAAGGCTAATAATTATGGCTCCAACGAACGCCAACAAAGCGGAACGATTGATGGTCATAGTTCCTTGCAACAACCGAGCCAGCGGATGAGTAAAAGCGGCGGCCATTACTGCTGGGATACCAATAAGGACCAAGCCAGCGAGAAGATTCTCTCTCAACCCAAGGTTAAAGACGCCCGCGCCGACCACGAGAGATAATGCAAGCGTAAATGGGATCGTGTTTTTCCATCGTGGCGCTGTAAAGACATATTTCATCAGTCCAGCAGTCCGCTCTTCCATCCCCTTTACAACTTTCTCCTTCGGGCCAAACAACCTAAGCTTCATCGATTCGCCCCGCTCTTTTCTTGAAGTTCTAGCTTACGAATTTCTATATGCCCTCTGCACTGTCCGTCAAACCACTTCTTTTCATAACTGATTATCTTAATGCGTTTGTGAAAGATCGGCGCATCGAGGACGAGCGTTTCGTACTCTCCCCCTTCCCCCATAATATGCACTCCGTATCTTCGATGCAAAACAGATAAATCGTCAACCGCTTCTTCATCGATTGTACAGACCTAGCCACGATTCATCCAATCCTTGCGCCGCTACCTGAACGACTGTAATTTGCATTAAGCGCGCCATTGCCCGTAGCAGATGTTCACTGCCTCTGTTCCAAAGGGGTGCATACAGGTCCAATTGCAGCTTGTCGCAGAGCGTTTTAAATCGACTCATCTGGTAGTTTGATGCTATCGTACCCACTACAACCCCGTCTACTTCTAGATCTTGCAGCAAGCTTCTTAGTACGACCAACTCGTCCTCATATGAAGAAGATACGCCCGATGTTAGTGGGATACCGACAGCTTGTGAAATTAGAGGGGTGACATGTACACACGGTGTGTGATACATAAATGAGTCTTCTACAGGTTGAATGTTCACCAAATGCACCACTTCGTGTGCATACGACGCGCACGTTAGTGCGCAGATTGAGTCCTTGCCCCCCGAAATCAAAGCAGCTAAACGCATTCAGTCTCCGCGCTTAATTAGAACAGGCAAGTGTCAGTCTTCTTTTAGAATAACGTCAATTGCTTTAAGCGGCACATCTACCAAAGCTTTGCCTATTACTGACTTTGCGATTTTTGCTGCGTGGGACTCGTTTTCGGCATTCAATATTTTGATTTCGAGTATCAATCCGACGAGGGCTGTTTTCGCCACTAAATACGCACTGTTTAATGTTTCTCCGCACGCGGGACAAGATATTGACCCGACTGCGACTTCAACCTTGCTGAGCTTCGGGTTTAAACGCTTACCAGTCTCCGCTATCGCTATACCTATAGCATCGTCTACCGATTTGACGTCTTTTACAAGCCATGCTGCCTCGAGTGTGACATAAAAGTCGGGCATACTTTCTCTTAAGCCTGCACTGTTAATTAATATTCTTATAGGGCGATTCTTCCAAAGACGTTATCGCTTGTTCGATCGAAGAGCTGCCGTTTAAGCTGTTTTTTCAGTCCGAAGGGCCCCTACGCGAACTCCTGCGTCAAGCCATCCATGGCCATAGCTAAAGCACACCAAAGCATTGACTAAATCGCCGATAGCTTGAAAATGAAGCCCATCTTTATAGTAAGACCGCGCCATGACTAAAAAATCTGTTGAAATCTTATCGTTGGAAATGATTTCTACGTGTTCTAGGTCAAAGCGAAGCATTGCTTCATAACGTGCCACCTTCTCTACGATTTCTGACATTTTAAGTACCAGCAAACGTTTGAAGCGCCTCTTTTTCTACAAAATGAAGTGATGCCGGAATGACAAGAATGTGCATCGGAGGACCAAAGTCGTATTCTTTAAGCTTCCCCAGCGTGTCTGCTCTCACAGTTGGTGAGCGTGACCCTGCCCTCGCAATGCCAACCCCCTGTAAAGAGGCCAATTGATCTCGTCCTTTCTCGTGTTCGCTGTGAAGTAGCAATTTTATTCCCTGTCCAAGCGTCATGAATTCTTCTTGTATATCCAAAAAGAGCAACGTATGGAGGTCATTCCTTAGATTCAATGCGACTGTATTGTAAGGCATATCTGAAATTTCTCTATAAGGAAAAGCAATGGTCGCCGACTTGCCAAAACGATAGTTTTGAAGGCCGGTCAATCCACAAACTGCGGTAGTGATCGACGCACCATGAATAATTTGGGTGCTTATTCCTTGGTTGTGCGCCCGTATTCTCAAAGCGACATGTGTTGTAGAAATCATCGCGTCGCCCGCAGTCAAGAAGGCAACGTTCTTGTGTTTAGCATCTCTTAGAATGTTCTTGTCGGGAGCTTGCTCTACGTCCTCTCTACCAAGCAAATGTATTTCGCGCTTATATAATCCTTCAAGTTTCTCAATTGTCGTTCCCATCAGCTTTGAAGTATAAAACTCAGCGTATATCACATCGGCATTTTCGATCGCTTTTAGTCCTTTCACTGATACATCGTCTTCATCAAATAGACCCAGACCAACGAATGTCAGCACTGAACTACCCCGATCCGAGAAAGAATTCGGCAAATAGCTTGGTGTCAAATGCAATAGCTTTTTCTCTCTCAGATTGACCGCGTTAGTGGTATACAAGCGCAGCTTGTCGAAGACCAGAAAAAAGATAACTTCGAGCGTTCTCTTATCGAGCAGATGGTTGTGTCGCAGAAAAAATGGTGCGTCACCGCGCCAAAACAAGAAGGCGAGCGGGTCAGGAGAGAGCTCAAGGAGCTTAGCCTCTTGGATGAGAGATATAAAATAGAAGAACGAAACGGACGGCTTTACATACCGTTCAAAGGAGGGCCGCACGAACACCGCTATAACGTGGAAGCATGTTCCGTTGACCTTCGGCCGCAAACGCTTCGGAAGAGGCTTGGAATCAGTTACGATACAATTGGGGACATTGCTATAATCGGTTGGTTCGATGGCGCTCGAGCCGCCGCGACCGAACTTTTGGAGACGCAAAATCACATCAAAGTTGTTCTCGCTGCGGTTAGCGGTGTGAGTGGCGAGTACAGACTGAAAGATCTCATCTTCGTTGCTGGCGAGAGACGGACGGAGACAGAACACAAAGAGTACGGCTCCAGACTGCTGATCGATGTCTCGAGAGTTTATTTCAGCCCGCGCTTAGCGACAGAAAGACACCGCTTGGTTGAATTGGCGCAGTCGGATGAGACCGTTGCTGACATGTTTGCCGGGGCCGGGCCCTTTACCGTATTACTAGCAAAGAAAGTAAAAAAAGCAATCGCTATTGAGTTGAACCCTGCTGCGTTTCGTTACCTGAAAAGGAACATCGAATTGAACAAGTTAGATAACGTCAAGGCTTGCTTGGGCGACGCAAAAGACCTAGCACCCAGATTTGCAGGTGCAGCAGATCGTGTTATTATGAATTTGCCGCACAGTGCCTTCAATTTCTTGAGCGAAGCCTTGACCATACTCAGCAGCGGCGGTGGCTTTGTCCATTACTACGACGTGAAACCTGAAAACGAGTTTCCTGAAACCATTGAAAGAGTCAATGAGTTTGTCCAAAATCGTGATAGGACCGTTGAAACGATTTATCTTAAGAAGGTCAGATCATACGCTCCACATCAATATCATATCGCAATTGACCTAAAAATCGCTCCACGTTGACTTGGCACGGATTCTGCGTTTGAGCTCGACGCAAACTCGAAAGCGACATTCACCTTATCTGTGCAACCAAAGGGGCTTGCCTTTTGTGTGTAGCGCGCTGTACTTGCTCGGAGATTGCTTGAACTTGACGCAATTCCACGCCCAGCAGTTGGGCTGTTTGCTCAACAGTTTTCTTCTTATCTATTAGTTCACACAAAATTCGATCGAGCAGCGAATAGGAGATGCCGAGTTCTTCCTCATCTGTTTGTCCTAACCATAGTCCAGCTGAGGGCGCCTTCGAAATTATTCTTTCCGGAATATTTAGATGCCGCGCTAGCTGAAAAACTTGAGTCTTGTAGAGGCCACCGATAGGCAGAACGTCCACACCGCCGTCTCCGTACTTGGTGAAGTAGCCAGTGAGCAGCTCTGTTCGATTGCCTGTTCCCAAAACTAGTCGGCGTTCAGCGTTCGATGCAACATAGTTGAGAGCCATTCTAATTCGAGGCTTCAAATTTGCCTCGGCTATCGAAAGTTGGTCGAGTGTGTGAGCAGGCAGGATCGGCTTCGCCGATTCTTTGAAGCAGTTGACTAGGTCATTGATGTCAATTATCGTAAACGAGAGCTTATACGCTTCAGCGATAGAAGTTGCATCGAGCACGTCTTGCTCTGACGTAACTCCTTTTTCCGGCAATATCAACGCTTTCGTATTTACAACGTCGTGCGCCAATGCCGCGACAACTGACGAATCAATTCCCCCACTCAAAGCAACAACTGCACCTCGAGCATTGGCAGATTGTACTCTAGCTTTTATGAAGCGTTTGAGCTGCCTCAGGATTTTGCCTAAAGCATCTTCATTCAACGCAAGCGAATACATGGTTGAAAGTGGTCAATCGCTAGCGCCAAAAACATCTTTGACTGTGCTAAAGACTTTGGACTTTCGGCTGGCTTTCACGATTGTTTCGCCGCTTATAGATGCAAGCTCTTGAAAAAGCGCTTTTTCCCTTTCGGTCAGATTCTTTGGAATCTCAACGATTAACGTCGTGTATTGACTGCCCCGACCACGCCCGTGAATGCTTGGGGCGCCCTTGTCTTTCAAACGTATCGTTGTACCGCTTTGCGTTCCTGCGTGAAGATCTACCATTAAAGCGCCATATACAGACGGCACTTCAATTTTCCCGCCCAACGCTGCCGTTGAGACGCTTATAGTTACGTCACAATAGATGTCATCGCCTTCGCGTTTGAACACGGGATGTGGTCTAACGTGAATAACTATAAGCAAATCACCCGGGGGCCCGCCACGGACCCCTACAGAACCTTCACCCGCTTTTCGGATGTGTAAGCCTGAATATGCCCCTTCTGGAACCTTGATAGGGACTGTCTTCGTAGATTTGACCCTTCCAGGTACTCTTACAATGCTTGCATTTGGTCTCGAATATTTTACCTTCACCTTGACACTCGGGGCAAGTTTCGATCCTGATAACCTGGCCCCCAAAGATGTTCTGAGCACGCTGTATCTCGCCTCTACCGCCACAGGAAGGGCACGTTTTTATGTCACTGCCTGGTTCGGCACCTGTTCCTGCGCAGTTATCACAGCGTTGATATCGAGATACTTTTAGTTTGACTTCAGCCCCAAAAATTGACTCTTCAAATGATAATTCGACGTCGGCTTGCAAATCGGGACCTCGTCGCGGACCTGTCGGACGCGTCCTTGTTTGGGTTCCGAATGGACTGGTACCGAAGCCCCCTCCGAAGAATGTCTCGAAAATATCTGAAAAGTCGCCAAATCCGCCGCTATCGCTGAATCCTGCTCCAGACGAAGCTTGCTCGAAACCTGCGTGGCCAACCCTGTCATAGGTTGAGCGTTTGCTTGGATTGCTGAGTGTCTCATAAGCCTCAGTAATCTCCTTAAACTTGTCTTCTGCCTCGCTTTTGTCGGGGCAAACATCAGGATGATATTTTAAAGCAAGTTTTCTATAGGCTTTCTTTATCTCTGCCTCTGTGGCAGTCTTGTCGACTCCTAGCACTTCGTAATAATCACGTTTCATGAGGTCTATTTACGCACTACTTCTCGTCGACTACCTCGTAGTCCGATTCTTCGGTCGGGGGTTCTTGTTTTGCTTCTTCTGCAGTCTTAGCGTAGAGCTCGGTCGTAATTTGATAAATCGTGTTCGTTAGTTGTTCTGTTGCCTGTTTAATGGCTTGGATGTCTGTACCGTTGAGGGCCTCGCGCACTTTTTCGATTTCGGTCGAAACCTTGCTCTTATTAGAAGCGTCGACCTTATCTCCAGACTCTCTCAATGTTTTTTCGGCCGTGTATACCATAGAATCCGCGCTGTTTCTGATCTCCGCTTCTTCTTTCTTCTTTCGATCCTCATCAGCGTGGGCCTCAGCATCTTTGACTAATTGATTAATCTCTTCTTCACTAAGGCTGCTGGTTGCCGTTATAGTAATCTTCTGCTCGTTACCCGTTCCCAAATCCTTTGCCGAAACGTGCACAATACCGTTAGCGTCTATATCAAAGGTGACGTCGATCTGGGGAACCCCTCGCGGCGCAGGGGGGATTCCGACTAACTGAAATCGCCCGAGGGTTTTGTTGCCGACAGCCATTTCACGTTCACCCTGAAGCACGTGAATCTCAACAGAGGTCTGGCTATCAGCTGCAGTCGAAAATATTTGAGATTTCTTGGTAGGAATAGTGGTATTCTTTTCAATGAGTTTAGTGAACACGCCACCGAGAGTCTCTATTCCCAAGGATAAGGGAGTGACGTCGAGCAGCAACACATCTTTCACCTCGCCGACAAGAATGCCGGCTTGGATTGCAGCGCCGATTGCCACGCATTCGTCCGGGTTAATGCCACGATCGGGCTCTTTGCCAAGGTATTGCTTTATGGCGTTTTGCACCGAAGGAGTGCGAGTAGAGCCCCCGACTAGTAGGATGCGGTTGATGTCCTTTGGCTCAAGCTTCGCGTCTTTCATAGCCTGTCTCATCGGCCCCATCGTCTTTTCGACCAAATCCTCCGTCAGCTTGTCAAACTGCGCCCGCGTTAACGACATGTCCAGGTGCTTTGGGCCATTTTGATCTGCCGTGATAAACGGGAGGTTTATTGCGGCACTGGTCAACGTTGACAACTCGATCTTAGCCTTCTCTGCCGCCTCCTTGAGTCTCTGCAAAGCCATCTTATCGTCTCTGAGATCGATGCCGTGGTCCTTCTTGAACTGATCGGCAAGATAGTCGATAATCCTTTGATCAAAGTCATCGCCACCGAGCAGGTTATTGCCGTTAGTAGCCTTTACGTGAAATACCCCGTCACCGATATCCAATATCGACACGTCAAAAGTTCCCCCGCCAAGATCAAAAACCAAAATCTTCTGGTCTTCTGCTTTATCTAAGCCGTACGCGAGGGCTGATGCTGTTGGTTCGTTAATAATCCGCAAGACTTCAAGACCTGCTATAGTACCTGCGTCTTTCGTGGCTTGACGCTGACTATCGTTGAAATACGCAGGGACAGTGACAACGGCTTGGCTCACCTTCTCACCAAGATAATTCTCAGCATCTTGCCGCAATTTCTGTATGATCATTGCTGAGATTTCTTGTGGTGTGTAGGTCTTACCTTCAATAGCGACCGTGAAGTTGGAGCCCATCTTCCTTTTTATGGACGAAATCGTGTGATCTGGATTAGTAATCGCCTGCCTTTTAGCAATCTCGCCTACAACTCGTTCATTCTTCACGAAAGCTACCACAGAGGGCGTCGTTCGATTTCCTTCTGCGTTTGGAATTACTACTGGTTCGCCCCCTTCCATGACTGCGACGACAGAGTTAGTCGTTCCCAAATCTATGCCTATTACCTTGCTCATTTGTCCACCCTATTTGTGCTTTTGTTGACCTTCACTTTGGAAGGCCGAACCACCTTTTCATGAAGCTTATAGCCCTTTTGAATCTCCTCAGTTATCACGTTATCTGGTAGGCTAGTATCACCTTCAGTCATAATTGCCTCGTGCAAATGCGGATCAAAAAACTCTCCGACCGACTTTATGCTCGTGACGCCGCTCTTGCCAAGAATATCGCATAGCTGTTTGTGTATCAATTCGATTCCTTCAGAAATGCCTTGGTTGCTTTCAGTCCGCAGTGCCTGAGCAGCTCGTTCAAGGTTGTCAGAGATGACAAGCAATTCCTTAATCAGTTCAACAGATGCGTACTTTGAGAGATGCTCACTTTGTGTCTTAGTTCGCCGCTTAAAGTTTTCAAAGTCAGCCTGAAGCCTTTGTAGGCGCGAGAAGTATTCCTCATTCTGTTTCTTGACGCTGTCAAGTTCCGTTAAAAGAGCTGTTTCCGCAGCGGGAATTTCGACTTCGATAAGCTCTTGGTCATCATCTTGTGGAATCGGCGATACCCCCTCCAGAAAAAGACTGTATTTTTTTTATATGTTTGCACTTCTATATAAAAGCTCTTAAGAGAGCTAAATTGAAAAAGATCGAGTCTGTGCGCCTTTTTTTTAAGTTCTACTTTCACATCTAGTCGTTCTGGTTAGTCGCTCCAATTCTCCTTTGTCCTACAGCTAAAACGTAAAACTCACTTCAAATTTTTATCGCAGGATTGCGTTGACGGCCTTTTACCGCCTTAAACAATATTGCTGTAATTGTCGATATCCTTTCTGATTGTCGTTGCCGATTCAACGGTACAATGTACTCCAACGATTTTTCCCGCCTCGACGAGAATTCCATGCCCAAAACGACAGTTCTCTCCAATTATAGCGCCCAAGTTCATTACGTGGTGGAGCTCTCCATCGAGAAACGGCATCGCAATCTTTGTTTGCTCGGTAATGAAATGCGAACCGATCATCGTATTTTTACCTATGATTGAGTTTGCGACAAGCGAATGAGAACCTAACCGCACATCATTCATTATCAAAGAGTTTCGCACTTCAGTAAAAGAGTCAATCGTAACGCCGTTGCCAATGCTCGTTGACGGTAAAATGGTGACATTAGGTCCAATCTCAACATCTCTGCCTATCACAACTGGTCCAAGCACGTACGATCCTGATCTTATGATCGAATTCTCTCCTACGATAACGCTTCCTCGCACTTTCGCATCGTCTTCTACCTGGCCATTCTGTTGCGAGGATACATCTTTGATGGAAGAAAGCACCGCAGCATTTGCAGTGAGTAGATCCCACGGATAGCTCGCGTCGATCCACATAGACGTCGTATGAACCCCAGTAACGTCGTAATGCTTCTCAATCATCCTCTGAATGGTGTCTGTGATCTCATATTCTCCTCTTGGGGATATCTTGGTATAGGGAATTTCGTTAAATGCTGCCGGCGTGAAAACATAGATCCCTGTGTTAATATAATGGCTAATATCCGTGCCCGGTTTTTCGATTATTTGCGTTACGCGGTTTCCTTCCGTTATTGCGACCCCATAACCCTTGACGTTTTCTTTTACAGTCAAAAGTAGCGTTACGTCGCCAGATGCATTATCCAAGACCTCTTCAATAGCCTCCGGACTGGTTAAGTTATCACCATTTAGAACTAAGAATTTTTCTTCGATTGAATCTTCAGCTAGCTTAATCGCATGGGCCGTTCCGAGCTGTTGTGGCTGCTCAACATATGTTATTTCTACGCCGAATTTCTTCCCACCTTCGAAGTAGTTCATTACTTTTTCTTTCTTGTAGCCAACTACAAGACTTATGTCGGTAACACCGCTCCTAGCAAGAGAGTCAATCACATATTCAAGGATGGGACGGTTAGCTACAGGCACCATCGCTTTTGGTTGAGTCAATGTAAATGGCCTTAAACGCGTTCCTTCCCCTGCAGCTAGGACAATAGCTTTCACTGTACCCCTTCGCACATCTATACGGAAAATAACTATATAGCCGTTACTTATCATGCTGATTGGGACGCAGAAGTTGAAGTCTTGTTGTTGCAGGTGCTAACGCTTGCAGATGTGGTCACTTATGAAAGGAGAGCAATGCAAGAACCTTGAGGAGCTTACAAGCGCTGTCGTAGACAACGCCATTTTCCCTGATAACGAAATACTAGGCAAGCGAAAAGAGTTTGCCAAACACATCGAAGCTTTCCACAACGATTCCCAAATCCCACTCTGCATAGACTATGATGGAATCGTCGTGATGACTGCACACCAGCCAAATTTTTTTCCGTACAGCGGAGTTGTACGAAAGGCAGTACTACTTCACGCTGTGGCAGAACATTTGCGAGAGCGGCTTAACTGTCCTGTAGCGGAGCTATTCTGCTTTGCTGACCAAGACTTCGCAGATGAAAGATGGTTCCGAGAAGCGCAACTCCCGAGCGTTAGAAACAAAAACGGAACTCTCAGCCTCCATTTAAAGGTCGCTGACATTTACAATAACAAGATCCTCCATGCTGTTCCGAAACCTGAAAGTGATGAAGTTGAGAAAATAAAAAATGAAATTCAGCGGTGGGTCTCTGAATCAAAAGAGTCAATATTAAAAAGCTCGAAGCGATTGGGGTTAGATGTCCCCGACGTTTGCTTAGAGACAAGATCTGTCTTCGAACTTATTGATCGCGCAGGAGAGCGAAGCACAAACGCTGCTGATTTTAACGCTTTTTTTTTAGCATACCTTATCGAACAGTCTGGTCATAAAACTGCTTTCGCACGCTTTTCTGAATGTCAACAGGTATTCCGTGATGAAATCGCTTTTATGTTAGAAAACGCCGACCAATACGCAAGATTGATGGCTGAATCACAGAAAAAGCCTACTTTCGCACCTCACACCCCGATTTGGTACCATTGCCCTTGCAACGGAAAGGCAGACGTCGAGGCAAGGTCTACTCACGACTGCGCGCTCGTCACTAGGTGTCGTGCGTGTAACACGACCTCCGAGTTTAAAGGCAACTTGCGCTCAGCGTTGCAGCAGATGTTGCCAAACGTGTCGCTGCGAGCAGAAGCTATGCTCATCGCTTTCAGCGGCATCGGCATTACATTCTATGTTGGAGGCATGGGAGGTACCGAATATCTCCGCAGAGCCGCAAAGATCGCTGACGCCCTTGGCGTACGTTTTCCAGTTGTCTCAACGTGGAGGCCCAAAGATGTTTACGGAGGCGTCGGCCAGTTGGATGCAATGCTAGAACTTTTAAGGGTTAAGGCTCAATACAATCTTGTTCAGGACGACGAGAAGTGCGACGTAGCAATTCTGCAGCGCGAGTTGGATGACATGTTAGCGGACCTAGATGGGGCGATCTGCGCGCTCGACAATCTCAAAATTGCCGTTGCAAATAGGAAGGTTGATGGTTTTAAAGAGAAAATAGGTTTCATCGTCAACATGCAAACTCAGTTGAAGACGCAATTTGAACGGAATAAGATCGCAAGAGATCGTTCGATTGTGGCCAACACAAAAAAGACACTCAGCATGGTTCCCTCTATCATCGATTATGCAGTCAACATCGGTGTGCAATCGACCACCGCACAATGGTTGGCCGCACTGGAACAAAACACGCATTTTGACGAGACGTTGCTACTGAAGACCAATACTGCAATGGACGCGTTATTCGACGAGACAAGACAATTATGCGTCGGTGATTTGTTTGAATAGAGTAGTGCTAGCGATCGGCGCTCATCCTGATGACTGTGAATTAGGTTGCTACGCCACGTTAGCCTATCACAAAAGCAAAGGCGACTCGGTTCACCTCATGATACTCTCAAAAGGCGAGGCGGGGGGACCAAGTGAAAAAAGAATTACAGAGAGCAAAGAAGCCGCCCGGGTACTTGGTGCGGATAGCATCACGATCGGCGACCTAAGAGATCGGATGATTACAACTGACTATCAGACAATCGAGCTTATTCAGGCAAAGTTAGAGGAATTACAGCCGGACAGGATATACACTCACAGCCCGCACGATAATCATCAAGATCATCGAAATGCTGCGTTAGCAACTATGACGCTTTACCGGCATGTTGACGATATATTCCTTTATGAGTCCCCGAGCGTGTCACACGAGTTCACTCCGCGGGTTTTTGTCAATATAACGCGTTTCTTCCATGTCAAAAACGAGGCTTTAAAACTCCACGAAACACAGAATAACAAATATTACGTTAGAACAGAAGCGATCGCTGCTCTTGCTCAGTATCGCGCTTTTCAGGCTGGGATGCTAACTACGTATAATCACAGCAAAGCTGAAGCTTTCGATCTAGCAAAATTAACTTTATAACCATCTACCCGCGAAGACATTAAAGAGGGTTAAGCACCTTTTCGAGGTTTAACCACCCTACGCCTGTCTTTGACCGCCAAGCCCGCTGCTCTTAACGCCCATATAATTAGGAAAAAGATGGTTACGAGGGTAAGAGCGGCCAGCAGGCTGTAAGGAGTGATTCCGCCTGTGAGACTTATGAGCGATTGAGAATAGCTCATGAGAAGCCCAATCGTAACTACAATTGTAATGCTTAATCCGATAGATATTGCGAGCCGCTCGGTCACTTCTAGTTGATTTAATCGTGGAAAAAATGCGAGCGACATAGCGAACCCCGGAACGACAAGGACAGCAATGAAAGCAAGAGCAATTTGTATGATGCTCGACATGACTCCTCCAAACTCATATACTTCAGATAAACGTGGGACCCTAGGACATGCTTTACGCAAATAGAGGTTGAACGAACCTAACCTTTTTCTCTAAAAATGAAGCAACAAAATCAATCTTTTTAACTCATAAAGCGACTTAACTTTTCAAGACCGTCAGTGATTTTAGTTTCTGGCTCATAGTCAATGAGCTTCTTTGCTAAGCTGATATCTGCCAAAGATCGCCTCCCATCTCCAACCCGCGGCGTTGTGTGTACGATACGTGCATTCGTGGGCACTATTTCTTTTATTTTTTTGGCGAGGTCGTTTATGGACGTCTCTACCCCACTTCCGACGTTAATGGCGGTACCCGAAGCTTTACTTTTTGCCGCTAGCAGATTTGCCCGAACTACGTCCCTCACGTAGACGAAATCACGAGTTTGCTTACCATCCCCAAATATCTGGATTTTAGCATTTGACCTCGCATCGTAGAAAAACTTACTTATCACACCAGCGTATGCGTTTTCGGGTCGCTGATATGGCCCGTAGACATTGAAATATCTCAACGAAATCGTGTCAATGCCGTACAAGCTGTGATAAGCGGCCAGATACAGCTCGCCGGAATACTTACTAGCTGCATATTGTGAAATGGGCCGGATCGGTTGCATCTCGTCAATAGGAAAAACATCTGCATTTCCATAAACGGCAGCGCTCGATGAATAAATAATCTTAGATACATCATTCTTCCGAGCAGCTTCACATACCGAGAGAGACCCTAAAATGTTGTTTTCCAAATCCACAAATGGCTCTCGCGTGCTTGCAACGACATCTACGCGCGCAGCAGTGTGGAAGACTATATCGACGTCTTTGAGTGCCTCAGAGGTAGTTTCAGCGTCTCGAATGTCACCTTTTATAAAATGAACATTAGGCAATCGGACCACTCGCGCTACACTGCTAAGATTGTCCAAGATCCGCACTTCTGAGAACTCGTTTGAAAGCAATTCAGCGAGCTGATTGCCGATAAATCCGTATCCGCCTGTAACTAGCCCAATCATATCACGAAAACACAAGACAAGTTCATTCCCGTCGGCTAATATTTAAAAGCATCGTCAGGCTTAAAGTGGCTTTCTTTAGGAGGAGCTCCGCTTAGTCTTGGGCCGTCTGAGGGTCCCCCATTTATAAGGATATTCCATCACAAGCTTCTTGTTGTGGCACAATGGGGTGACTTTGTCTGGGCACGAAGTTAGGCAGTCTCCGTTACAAATTGGCGTAAAATGCCCAAGCTCGTCCCTCATAGTTAATTTACCGAGCGTTGTGCATTGCGTTAGCCGGAATAAGGCAGGATTATACTGCTCCAAACATATTGACAGGGTCATTTCGTACTTCCCACATAGCGATTCAACTTGCCTATACAACTTTAGCCGATCCACAAAACTGAGAGAGTGATTTCCCTCTTTGAGCGCATATTTGGCTCGTATTTGAGTTCCCAAATCTGAGAATGGGCTATTCTCTATCCTAGAGATAAGTCTGTTAAAAACCCTACCATTGAAAGTGCCCGTTGATATCGTCACATTCCTAATTCCTATCGAATTTAAAGTCTCAAAAAGCTCGGTAAGTTCGTCGTGATCGTCTGTAAACCCAGAGATGATCGGATCGACTCTTGCCACCACATCTACGCCTGCGTGTGCGAGCTGCTCTATCGCTCTAAACCTTTTAAAAGCAGGTGGTGCCTTGCTTAACACGTGCAGTTTCTTCTCATTAATGCTCTCACACGTAAACGAAACGCGAAATCGTTTGTAGTCGAGCCAATTGGTGTCAAGAATTTTAAGCACGAGGTCTGACTTAGTAACGACAGTGAAGTAGACATCGTGTTTAACAGCAACGCTCATGGAGCGTAAAGCAGTATTATGTACGAGGTCAAGTGGTTGGAAAGGGTCCGTAACTGCGCAAAAATAGAGTGGGGGGCAGATCGCCACGCTACTTAGCTCAGCGTCGAGCAATTCCGGTGTGTTTTCGTATACTTCAATCGAGCGCCCATCACGAGACCACGGGTACCCTTTGGCATAGCAATAAACGCAGTCAAAAATACAATCTCCGCTTTTCGTGACATTCACAATTGCTGCGTGCGGACATTTCCGATGATTGATACGATATGGGAAATCATGGATAAGTCTGCTGCGTCGCTCTATTGGGACTGCTTTTAACATGCTGCGTCTTTGTAATGTTTATGTATTCAACCCTTAGTAATAAGCAATATTCTCAAAACGCGAGCTTACGAATGTTTTGGTTGTTCTAGCTTCGCATTCAGACAATCGAAAAGTTGAAGGTAATAACTAAGTTAAAGACCATATATGCGTATCTATCTGCGGCTGCACGGACAGTTGAATACACGAGCGATGATTAAATGAACTGGCTAGAGAAATTTCTTTACAGATTAAATATCGTTTTATTCCGAATCTGCTCGGGTAGTGCGCGAGTCTACTTAGCACGAAGACTAGGAGTGCGGATTGGCAGCAACTGTCAACTTTATTACTGCAACTTAAGCACCGAACCGTATCTGATCTCGATAGGCAATAACTGTAAAATTACGTATGGGGTAACCTTCATGACCCACGACGGCGCGAAGTGGGTTTTGGAGCAAAATCACGATTTCGAAGGCACCAAGTTTGGCCCTATTTCTATCCACGATAACTCCTTCATCGGCGTAAACTCAATAATAATGCCCAATGTGGTAATTGGCCCGAACAGTATCGTTGGAGCTGGATCCGTCGTCACCAAAGATGTGCCTCCAAATACGGTGTATGCGGGGAATCCTGCAAGATTTATTTGCACATATGAAGAATATTTAGAAAAATGTCGACTCAAAAACACCGGCACCATCCCTCGGGAAAACATGAAAGATGTTTTGACTAAGATGTTTGAGCAAGAACTCGAACAACGAGTTGAACCCAGAGATTAAGCGCTTAAGATTTGGAGCCACGCAGATTAAAACGGATGATATGAAGTTATTATGTATATCGCGGAGCTACCTTGTCACTGCTGAGTAAATTTTGCTTTCTGCAAGCTGTAGTGAACTTTTTTATCGCATCAACTTAGAGAAGCCCCCTTACTTGCGACAACTATAGAACCGGGCCACACTCGCAGACTGCCTATCAAAGTGCGCTCCAACTTGTTGTATGTTGTCTGCATACTGGAAACGTCTGGATTCGTGACCTCGGTAAGGGCTAGGCAAACGCTAAGCGCTTGGCGACGCTAAATATAATTCAAGCCGCGCAAAATTTCTTCTATTTCTGTACGAGTGATGAAAATTGGCTCTTTAGGTGTGTAAGGCTGGATATCTCCGCAAGCTGCTAAATCACTGTAATGCTTCCGGACGTGTGACAGCTTTTCCATCTCTGGCGCTACAATGAGCATGTCCTCTGTTTCGTAAGCGCGTATCTGCTCGCTCTCCGTCAAGAGCTCTTCTCGGAGTTTTTCTCCGGGCTTAACGCCGATGATTTTGGTACTAACATCGTCGGGCTTATTTCCGTACTTAGATGCTAATATTTCTATCATAACGCTGGCTACGTCCGTGATCCTCATTAACTTCATTTTAAAGATGAAGACTTCTCCCCCTCGAGCGATTTCACATGCGTGCAGAATCAGCTTAAGGGCATTGGGCATCAGGATTCTAGGCCGTACCATTTCCTGGTGTGTGATTGTCACAGGCCCCCCCGTTTCAATCTGTCGTCGGAACAACGGAAATATGGACCCTCGCGAGCCGAGCACATTGCCGAATCTAACGCTGGCAAAAACTGTTCCCGTTGTCGTATGGTTAGCAATCGTCAGTAGGCGTTCTGCGAAGAGTTTCGAGGCACCATATGCCGTGGTTGGCTTGACAGATTTGCCCGTGCTCGGAAACACGACTTTCTTAACATTATGTCGTAAACACACCTCGACCAAGTTCTGGGTTCCGATGATGTTCGTTTTGACTGCTTCGTAAGGATTGTCCTCGCACATCGGCACATTCTTGAGCGCCGCAAGATGGAAGACGTAATCAACTCCTTCAAAAAGAGGGTCAATCCGTTCCTTATCCCGTATATCAGCCACAAAAAACGACACTTTTTTTGATTTGAGCTCTTGCTCAAGATCGTAGAGAGCGCCTTCGTTATTATCCAAAAGTACTAAAGCACGAGGATTGACATTTAACAAAGCTCGAACAAGCTGCGACCCTACTGAGCCGGCTCCGCCTGTCAACAATATGGTCTTATTAGTATAGAACGAGGATCCAGAGGTACCCATGTTTATTTCAATATAAAGAAGCGGTTTTGTGTATTCCAATATTATTCTTATACTTTTCTTTCCGATTGTGTCGTTATTGTAAGCTTAAATTCCAGCGGCTGTCGTTCTATCTGACCGCTCTTATTAAGCATAAGGCCAGAGGATCTAGTGGATCGCATAACGTCCTATTACCATAATGCGCTGTCCAGCCGTTCGTTAGAGTGTGCAGATCATAAGTCCAACTACTGTTTTTAGATCTCGAACGCTTCTGAGACGAAAGAGCGCCACCCTCGTTACTAGCTATCGCTCAGAAGCTCTTCAAACAGGGCCTTTTCTTTTGCTTCGCAAAGTTTGTTTGAGTATTTTTTAAGCGCAACTGTTCTACACATTTGCGGAAACTCTTCGTTCTCCAAGGCTTTCGAAATCTTCTCCGCAATTTCACTCGGATCATCAGACGCAAGGTATCCGGTAACGCCATCCTCGATCGTATCTCTTATCCCAAACACGTCCGTACCGACGGCGGGCGTTCCACAAGACATCGCCTCGATCAGAACTCTTGGCTGACCTTCGATTGAACTAGTCATCACCATCAAATCTGCCATATTCATAAACTTCGGCACCTCTGAGTAGGGCACCGCGCCGGTAAAAAGAACTCTATCAGCAACCCCAAACGATTCTGCCATTTCCTCAAGTTCATTTTCAAGATCACCTGTACCAACGATTAACAGTCTATATTTCTGATCAAGCTGCTGAACGGCCCTTAGAAGCAAATCAAGCCTTTTTACCGGATGCAATCTCCCAACAAACATGAGGATTTTTTCGTCTCGAATGCCATACCTTTTTTTAAGCTCTGTGACGTCAATTCCAGGCCGAAAAACGTCTTCATCAAAAGTCAATGGAATAACAACTACTCTCCTAGCCCCTCTTTGATGAAGCTCATTTTTAAGAGATGCATTGCGTGTGACCATTACATCAGCATTTTTGATGACATAGTTTTCGATCAAGCTAGCTAAGGTTCCTAAGGCTTTTCCTTTGTTTACATGCGTAACTTGATATGCCCAGTTATATTCATAAAAGACTACTGACGGCTTTTCTTTGAGTTTAGCTGCCAAGACTGCCCCTGGACAGGCAGCGCTAAAGCCTCTTACAAGGGATCGTCCCTTCAATCGCTTGGCAATTTTGAAAGCACTCAAGATGGTGTAGGAAAGGTGCCAAAGGCCAAATCCGCGAAAAAGCGCCGAGGGAACATGTTCGATTGCTGATGCTAATTCAAACCTGCGAGTGTCCCCAGTAATTAAAAAAAGATCGCACAAACCTTCGTATCGCAACAAACTATCCTTAAGAAGCCGAATCATACTGCCGTCGGTGTTGACGCTATCAACTAATCGAACATCAAATGAGGTGACAAAAAGCAGTCTACACCGGTCTTGAGTCATCCGATTGATTATAGCAGATGACGTTAATAATCTTTTAGATACACTTACAAAAGTATATTTAACAACAGCCGGCTGAATAGTTGACCGATATGGCCAACACTGTCTCGAGATTTGCAGCTGCTTTCCAAAAAGCACGAGACTTGCTTTCTCTTCACTTTATCCGCAGCATCGTGCGAGGGCTCTCTGTTTTGGGAGCCGGATATGCGCTGGCGAAAATCATCTCGCTTGCAGAGGAGCTCTTCATTGGCCGTTACCTTGGGGTCGAAGTTTATGGTACATACCTCATCATTCTTGCTATAGCTGCCATTTTAAACGCAGTGATGATGCTTGGGCTTCCGAAGGCCGTCGTGAAGCTCGTCGCCGAACGAAATGAACGCATTGTTGACGTGCCGACAAATGCATTATTTATTGCTTTTTTTCTCGCAGTAGTAACGTCTGTGCCCGTAATCATCGTCGGGTATTCGGACAGCTCTTTAGCGTTACTAGGAATTACGCGGTATGAGTTGGTTTTTGGCTATACCATAGCGGTTCTTCTCACACTGTACACCGTCGCACAATCCTTCAAACTAGCAATGTATAAGATTAGATTTGTTGTCGTCGCGGACGTTCTTTATTGGAGCGTTGCGCTCATCTTTTTCATAGTTTTTCGTGACTTATCGCTAGGCTTGATTGGCATATGTGTTGGCTCTTTGCTCGGCTCTCTCATTCTCATTTACCGGGTACCACTCAGTTTCGCACGCTTCTCGAATCTAAGCATAAAGTCACTCATCCCACTTAGTGTATACCTAGGTGCGGATAGCGTACTCGGTATTTCAGCGCAACAGATTAGCTTTCTCTATCTGAACATAATAGCAACAGCTTACGCTGTTGGAGTCTTTGGCGCACACTACCGATCAAGCATATTTCTGATCGTGCCGCTCGTAACAGTACTCTCAATGGCCCTTTATCCGCGCTTCTGCTCAATTGAACAGAGCTTGCGACCAAGCGTTGGGAGATATCTTGCCTATGGTGGCATTCCAATTTGTATCGCGGCGTTTGTTCTGTCGTTTATAAGTGGCGTGTTCTTCCTGCAAATTTTTAGAGTCCCGCTAATCTTCCCACTTCTGCTTGTTCTCGCAATTTATTCAGGGCTCTTCGTCTACAACAGAATCTGGGACAAATTAGTAACAGCGTGCGAGGGCGCGAAGATGGTCGGCTGGGGAATCGCATTTGGGACCTTAACGTTCTTGTCGGTTATGCTTGTACTCACCCCATACGTAGGCGGTATGCTCGCAATCGCCACCGGGATGGTCGCAAACGAGATCGTTTATGGCGTCTTGCTGCTGAGCTGGTTCAAGCGTCGCGTCGCAGACATTGGGAACCAAAAACTATAAGTGACTCGGACATAGCGATTCAATAGGAAAGCTTGATTGACAAAATTTGAGGTAGTCTCCTTCTAATGCGAGAGCGATACGAGCAGAATCAAGAGTATACTAGACCAAGGTCCCCACAGTCTCCATCAGCAGAACACAGTCAGGCGATTACGCCCGCCCTTGCTAGAAAGCTAGGCAAGAAATTCTCAGTCGGCATTCTGTTAACGACTCTCGCCATCCTCCTTATTACGGTAGGTTACGCCGGATATTGGAATGGCGGCACCGATTTAATCGATCATGATACTTCAACGTACATCGCGCTCGCAAAATACATCCAACAGAACGGCGCTCTAAGCGCTACCAATCCAAACGCAGCGCCCGGTGACGTCTGGTACAACGGCCAACCGCCTGGCCTTCCGATCATATTCAGTGCAGTTGCCACCCTTGGCGGCGTCAATATCAACTTAAATTCTGATCTACTCCTATTGCTACAGGGATTTTCCGCTTTCATATTAGTTTCTTTTATCCTCACGACGTTTGTAGTTGTAAAGAAGATAACCGGCGATACGCGAATAGCCGCTTTGGCATCATTTTTTTCTGCAACGTTTAGCCCGAACCCGGCCATATTAGGACCGCAGTATATCGTGCCGTCAAGCTTCGGACTCATCCTAATGTACCTCGCGACGTACTACCTTTACAGTACGATCAATGATGATGCGGGAAAGTCTCTCTTGAGCTCAAAATATACAGTGTTAGGCGCTCTCACCGTGACTACACTCATCTTTACTCACAGGTTTTCCACTACGACGTTTTACTATATTTTCACCCTATTCATCATATTATACGTGTTGATTAATCTCGGGACCAGAATGCATTTGAAACAGATCAGCGCTATGATTGTGCTTCCAGTCATAATAAGCGCCCCCTGGTGGCTCACCATGTATAACCAGTATCAAACCCTTCCGTGGAGCATTCCAGAAGTCTTAACGTTATCAGCAGGGATGTTAGGACTCAGTGTAGTTGGCGTGCTCTTTAGCGGAAGCGCCGATACGAGAACGGCACACAAACGCCGCGACAGACTGTTTGCTGTTGTCGGCCATTCGACAAAAAACGTGTTGAATTTGATCATTATTTTGGTGTTAGTCGCGATTGCAGGAGTTGTTGCTATTTCTCTTGTTTTTTCGGCTCAGACAGCATTTTCGCTAGCTTTCATGATTTCAAGTCTAGGCCTCATTCCAATTCTTGGCGTTCTTGTCTACAAAACGACGCTCTGGGATCGCCCTGAGACTAATCTGCGGAACATGCTTGTCTCAAGCTGGCTCCTCGTGGCCTTGGTGCCTACCGTAATAGGGGTAATTGGGATAGCAGCCCCTAATTTGCCATGGCTCGTGCAACGTGTCATACCATACGCGCTAAAAAATGCAGACGGGGTGCGGTCGATCCTTTATCTCGTGCTCCCTTTGTCCATACTCGCCTCGCTCCTGGTTTTCAGGTTGGCATATGAGCCGCAGCCCCGCGTTCAAGGCTTGCGCCGGAGGGGAGACAAAAGGGCCATACGTTCGATTCTTATTATCGTTTTTGTGGTTGTTTCGGTGCTCTCCCCCGTCTTTCACATCGCCACCACCACCGCCCTTGCCACGAATGCGCAAGATCCAAAGCTCAATAATAATGAAATGGCCGCGCTGAAGTGGCTTAACAATCGTACGTCGTCAAATGACGGAGTTTTGTCAGATCCAACTTTCCTACAATACGTAAACACCTTCACTAACGCGCGAGCGGTATTGTCCACCGATTCTGAAAACTCGTACGTCGTCACCCATCAGCTATCGCACCTCACCGACCTTGCCAACTTTATGAACGGCTCTACAGATTCCGCCACTAAGCTGCTCATTGCGAAAAAAATGGACGTAGACTACTTCGTTTATGATCGTGTAAAGGCAAAATATTCGAGCGACCTTTGGAAATTTCCATTGCCAGACTTTGTTCCTGATACACGAATCATGACGGAAGTCTTCAAAAACAGCGACGTCGTAGTGTACAAAATTGACCAAAGCAAGCTCTCCTTAGCGCCGACACAATATGCGTCGATTAGCAAGGTCGAAGTAAACGGCGATTCTGCAGTTGTCTATGTAACAAATCACGCGAGCGACCCGATAAGCTTGCACATCGCTTGGCAAGACAGGTACAAGCCAGTCACCCTGAACAGCAAGGAAACAAAGCCAGTGACCATAGACCTGCCAAAAAGCAGCGGGAGCAGATTCGGATTTATGCCCACATTAGGCTCGACAAGCACGTTGTACGTGAGCCTGTGGATGGATCCACCCTCCAATATCAGTAACTCAACGACAGACGCGAGATACGCGTACCCCATCGATGCGGTCAATATCAATTCACAACAGCTAGTATAGCTGCGGTTTAACCGAGACGTAGGGATTGTCAACACAGCATCTTGTTTTTTATATAATCGCTAATTACGCGATTAATTGCGCTAACCGAAGACTATTGTAAAGGGCATTCTGAGCACTTACAACATCCTGGGAGTTCCGCACTCTTTTTTCTTGCTAACGCCCGCCAAAGGTTCACAATGTTGACAGCACTGCGAGCATTATGGCAGCAGCGCCAGATATTCCGCAAAACAGCCACATCAGTTTAACCAGTCTCGGCTCTTTCATGGATCTTCGGCTTAAGATAAAATCAGACAAGTTCTTTCGAACAGAATATGATTTCGACGGGATCAAGTACCCCTCGTTCGTAACTTGGGTGGCTGTATATAGGTGACTCTCTGTAACCTTTCCAACAGAGAACAGCACCATTGCATAGTTGATGATGTACGGCAACGCTGCAATAACAGCGAACACTTCGATTTTTAGCACTATTGCGCCGACAGCGATAGCGCTTCCTACGCAGAGCGTCCCTATATCGCCTGCAAATATGCGGGCAGGATACCGGTTGTACGGAAAAAAACCCACAAGTGCCCCGAGTAGCGCCGCCAATATTATTAGCCCTGCTATGTCACTAGTCGGCGACAACATAATCCCTCCGACGATTATCAGACAAGAAGTCAGTATAGCACCACACCCGATCTCCATTCCATTGAATCCAGCAAATGTGTTTACAGCGTTAGCTCCAGCGGTAACGGCAAAGGGTACAAGAGGAATCCATGCGAGCCCAAGCCATAGGGCCCCTACCAACGGTATTAAAAGATATGGGTCACGCCCAGCAGCTAATATGAGCGGAATGCCAGCGAAATAACCGAGGAGGGGCTTTTCCCAAGCCCCGAGGTGCATTACATCATCTAGGGCCCCTACCATTGCTGATAGGGTCACCACCAGCAGCGAGATCAAAATCAGCTCTAAACTTAGGCCTAAAAAAGCAGCGACGATTAACGACGTAGCGAACCCCGCGTAAATTGCAAAACCACCCATTTCCGAGATCTGAGGCTTATCTACTTTGTGAACGTCGATGCCAGATACGCCTGCAGATTTCATTCTCGAGATGAGAGGCGGCGCTGCAGCAAATGTAACTACAAATGAAAGAAGAATGGAGACTATAAGTAAAAATAGCGCATAGCTATCAATCATCTAGAATGTCACTTTTTTCAAGGTTCTTAAGTCTTCTTAGTTGGCCCAAATGTGCGCACTATCTGAGCTCGCGTAGTGTCTAGCGTAATGGCGCCTGTCTCGTCGAACATAGCCTGCACAGTACCTTCGGCTTGAGATGCAGCAAGCGTGCGCATACCCATAAAACCCTCCGAAAAACACGTGAGGTGAGTATAAAATCCCGTTTTTGGTACTTGCGGACTGATCCTGAGGTTCCCCTCTTCAAAAAGCTGAACGACTTTGGAAACTATTCGCTCTGACGATTTTCCGTCGTAAAGAGTGTCATCTATTGTGTTTCCTGACGCTGTCGATCGTATGGCGTCAGTCAAGACATCAGGATCCGGACTCTTGCCTACTAATCTGTTCCATCCGTTTTCGATAGTCTCAACATAGTAGGTGCTATCAGACAGTGTGATACACGGAGTTTGCAAAACCGCGCTTTCCTTCTGAGGTCCCCCAGAATCGGTGATTAATACATTGCAGTCCATCATTAGTCGTAAAAAATCTGTATAAGGAAGGGGATCGATCAGATGGATATGCTCAGACGACTCCAGTTTGTCCATCAGGCCAAACTTGATGAGATGGTTTCGCGTGTTTGGATGCAAGAGCACGATGACACTATAATCGTCGAGATTGACCGCAACTTTCACGATTCGACCTAGCGCCTCAGGGTTTCCAATGTTCCACGGCAGCCTTACGGCGAATGCTGCAAGCGGCCTTTCGCCTTCGCGATATACATCAAAAGAATCCGCCTTCAAAGCTCTTGGTTTATAATCGAGGAGCGAATCTATTAGAGGATCCCCTAAATAGTGGACGTAATCAGGATCATAACACTCTTCGAGCAAATTCAGATATGCCGTGTTACATACGGGAAAGAAAAGCGTCGAGCACATTTCGATTACCTTTCTTCTTACATCACTATGCACGTCGCGTAACGAACGATACCCCGACTCAATATGACCAACTGGAACAAATTTCATCGAAGACGCGATAGCTGCGCTAAACGAAGAGATGACATTACCTTGAACGAACACGAAGTCAGGTCGTGCTTTTTCTAATATATCGTCGATCTGACTGATCATAGCGGAGATCTGCTTATTGTAACTCATATTCCCAAGCGAGAGGCTATAATCGGGCTCTCTAAGATCCAAATCGATTAGCAGGTCTTCATACATCCCGCGGTCAAAGTGCTGTCCTGTATGAGCGAAAATGAGTTCAACCTCCTCGTTCTTATCAATCTCCTTAAGAAAAGAAGCCATCCCTATTAGCTCCGCTCGCGTTCCAATAAAAACAGCAATCCGCATAGCTCGTCTCCTTTGAGCTAACAAGCGCCATCGGCTAAATAGCTTATCATCTCGAAGTGAACGGTTCGCATTATCAGTGCGTGGCTCCTTTCCCTTCGATTTGCGAACCTGGCGGATAGACTCCGGCAGCTAGTGCGCCAACGCCGACAATCGATCCGGGACCTATCGACGTTCCGACATTTATCATGCTATTTATGCCTGTGTGTACGTCGTCGCCCATAATGACGCCAAGTTTTCGTCGTCCGGTGCGAACTCCGGCGACTGTAATAGGCTTTGCGTCAAAACGGAGGTTAGCTACCAACGTCCCCGCACCGAAATTACATCGCTGCCCGATAACGCTATCGCCGACGTAGGATAGGTGCCCAATTCGGCTGTCGTCCATAATTACGCAGTTTTTTACTTCAACAGCGTTGCCGATCTTGACTCCGTTTCCTATGCACGTACTAGGACGAATACAACAGTTTGGCCCTATTTCGCAGCGTTCTCCAATTCTTGCTGGGCCCATGATATAAGCACCATTTCTGACAATCGAGCCACGTCCGATTTTCACAGCGCCTTCTATCGTTGCAAAGGGCTCAACAATACCTTCGTTTTTGCATTCAAGTGTTTGGAAAAGGAGCTCATTGGCATACAGCAGATCCCACGGTCTCCCTATGTCTATCCACTGTTCCCTGACGTCAAGATATCGCACTTTGTCACCTTGGTCAATCACCAACTGTATCGCGTCGGTAATCTCGTACTCATCTCGTGCCGACTTAGGGATCTGAGCAATAGCGTCGAATATCATCGGGTTAAAAGCGTAGATACCTAGGTTTGCCAAATCGGAAACAGGTTTACCAGGTTTTTCCGTTATTTTTACAACTGCGTCACCAACTACGTCGATTATGCCATAGTTAGTAGGGTCTTTCGCTCTTTTAGCCGCGATAACAACTGCAGAATCTTTTTGGGCTTCAGCTAGCGATTTCAACGTAAGGGGGCTTACCAGACTGTCGCCATTGAGGGCAAGAAAGCGCTCATCCACGAGGTCTCTAACCTGGCTAACTGCGTCCGCCGTCCCGCGCTGTTTTTCTTGCGTTACGAACTCAATTTGAGCCCCGTACTGCGCTTCATGGAAATGAGAGCGAATAACTTCCTCCTGATACCCAGTTACGATTATCACGTGCTTAATGCGTGCTTCGACGCACGAGTTCACGATGTGTTCAATTATAGGGATCCCTACCACCGGTAGCATTACTTTCGGACGAGTGTACGTAAGCGGCCTCATCCGTGTCCCTTCACCCGCACCGAGAATGATCGCTAGCATTACAAGTGCCTCTTCACTATGGCCATAGCGGTTCTGTAGAGCTCTTTTGCCGCCGACAAGTCTTGCGCTTCAGCAGTTATCCTTAGCTTTGGCTCTGTTCCGGATTTTCTCACCAAGAGCCAACCTTCCTCAAAATCAAGCCTCACGCCATCTATAGTCGTCATCTCGACGTAGTTAAGCGCGCGTAGTTCCTGAGCAATCGCCACCATCGGATCTTTGTCACTTTGGTGCTTACAGGATCCTCGCAAAATGTGATACTTAGGAAACTGTGCGATAAGTTCAGAGATCGATTGTTCGGCTGCAATTGAAACGATTCGCGCTGCTGCGTAGATGCCATCCGGACAGTATGAAACGCTGGGAAAAATCCAGCTGCCGCTGCTTTCACCTCCGAAGTCCGCCCCTGAATGCTTGACTTCTTCGGCGACATAAACGTCACCTACGCGCGTTCGACGGACAGGACAAGGGAGCACGTCATCAACCATGCGTGAGACATCAACGGGACAAACTACCATCTTTTTCGCTTCGTTCACGCCAAACAGCGCGAGCATCTCGTCGCCAGTGACGTACTTCCCGCCGCGGTCAATTGCCATCATGCGATCAGCATCACCGTCGTGCGCTATGCCGATGTCGGCGTGAAAACTTCGCACAGCTTCCGTGAGAAGGTTTAAGTTGCTTTCGATCGGCTCGGGATCTCTTGCAGGAAAGAACCCATCAAGCTGTGCATTGAGCGTAATCACGTCACAACCCATTTCTCTAAGCACGTATGGTGTAATAGTTGCTCCTGCTCCTGAGCCGCAGTCAACAACTACTCTGCAGCTTACCTTGTTGAAGTGAGCTAACACTTCCTTTTTGTGATCATTGATTGCGTTTTCATAAGAAGTGATTCTCCCGATGGCGTCCCAGTTCGCCCGACTTCCTGAATACACCGGACGCGATAACGCTTCGGTAATAGATGATTCAATGTCTTTTTGCTGCCTGCTATTGAACGAGGTTCCGTCAGAATTCCACAATTTGATGCCGACATATTCAGAAGGATTGTGTGAAGCAGTGACCATAATCCCACAATCATAATTTCGTGCTGCGTAAGAGAGTGTAGGTGTCGATACGAGGCCGATTCGTGTGATGTCGCACTCACAAGCGGTGAGTCCGGAAATAAGCCCAAACTCAATCATTTCGCTAGCAATTCGAGGATCTCTGCCGATCACGGCAGATGTACACCTTGATCCGACGGCAAGTCCAATACTAACTGCTAGCTCTGAGTTGAGGTCCTTATTAGCTATCCCACGAATTCCCGAAGATCCGAACATGGTAAGCTTCTTGCCCCTTTACGCACCGCAGTTCATCATGCAGCAAATGGCAAAAATTACAGTCAGAATCCGTTTCCCATTGAAATTAAATGTTTTGGTAAAACTATAAATCAAGAGCTATACTTTCAATATTTCGTGCGTCGACTGACAGAGTATGAGGCATATGAGCGCAACTCGATGTGGGGTTGGTCAAAAATTAAAAACCCCTTGAGAGTGGCCCTGAACTACTTGGTAATACGCATATCTGGCTTCTTGCCTTCATTGAAAATAAAAAACGCACTCTATCGTTCAATAGGCATCAAAGTTGGCAAGAATGTTGCTATCGGTTTAGAAGTCACTTTCGACATCTTTTTTCCTGAATTAATAGACATCGGAGACAATTCCATCATTGGATACCACTCCACACTGCTTTGTCACGAGTTCTTAGTAGATAAATGGAAAAAAGGCCCAGTGAGAATCGGCAGAAACGTTTTGATAGGGGCAAATACAACAGTTCTGGCCGGAGTTGTCATTGAAAGTGGTGCGACGGTCTCGGCCTGCTCGCTTGTCAACGGGGACGTAGCCGGAGACGCCCTTGTCGGTGGGGTTCCAGCTAGAGAGATTAGGAGTGAATCCGGGACGTGAGGCTCCGTGGCATAGTGGAAAATATTCCACTTCTGATTCTGATTATTATAATCAACATTGCCGGTTCGCTGGTCGGTCTATTCTACTACTGGGATCAGCTCGTATCTGCGAGCCCCTTTGCCTGGATATTCATACCAGATTGCCCCCTGTATACCTTGTTAATAGCCGTTGTGCTCGCTGTGTACGTTAGCACAAAGCGTAGCTCTGATCTAATCAACTTCATCACAGCCGTCGGATTGGCAAAATATGGAACGTGGACTGTAGCTGTCGTTTTGGGGTTCAGCACGTTCTATTTTTCAGTCGACAGCAGCCTGTACACAGTGCTTGTTCTCATGCACGTTGCGATGGCAGCTGAATTTATCCTTCCACTGCTCTTGATTCGGCAGCTCAAATATCGCTGGGCCGCCATTGCCCTTGTATGGTTTCTTGCAAATGATTTCGCTGACTACTTTTTAGGCACGCACCCCACCGTTCCAACAAGCGAAATCTCGCGTATCGCTGCATTTACTTTCCTGCTCACGCCGCTTTTCATAGCATTAGCTTACTATACAGCTAGATTTTTAAATAATAGCAAAACACATAAAAACCTATAGCGGGGGTTGCCAAGCTAGGTCAAAGGCGCAGGGCTTAGGACTACACAATGTGAGTGAGGGACCCTGTCTCATAGGAGTTCGTGCGTTCAAATCGCACCCCCCGCACTATTCACGCTACTATCCGCTTTATGATGATCTGCAGGCTCAGCATAGGTGAAATTAGATGCTAACCGTTCGGTTAATAGCCAACAGAGCGACAAAACGAGAGCAGGGCGAGGAAGAAGCTGTTTGCCGATCACTTCGCTACGAAATCGATAGTGGCAGTCAGATTCGTGTCGCTCAGAGTGTCATTTCAAGGCAAAAGCATTAAAAGATCGGCGCTCGATTCAATTTTGGTTTCTATGCCGTCTTTGAAAAGACGGACTGTGCCCCCGCTTTCTGAAACTGTTACCGCTATTGCTTGCGTCTCACGCGTCACTGCAAGCGCTGACATGTGCCGCCCGCCAAATCCACCGAGCTCGATTGACTTCGTGTTAACATCTAAATATCTGCCCGCCGATATTATCACACCTTTGTCGTCAACTATAAACACACCATCAATCTGCGCAAACTCTTTAATGGTTTCCCAGTGAGAGCGATTCTTGATGTCACGCGTATCCTCAGTGTGACCTTTATATGGATTGAGGATAAGCTGGTGAGATCTCTTCAACACTTCGTTGGTATCTCCTATGATGAAAGCGGTTCCTACTTTCTTACCTTCTCTCCCTTCTCTTCCCAATTCAAGAGCCAGACGCAATACGGCTTTTAGCGCGGTTGGATCAACACGTTCGCCCGTTTTGTCTATTGTCTTCACAGTTGCGAGCTGCTTCACATCACACACAACGATCGATGACACTTCAGGTAGACATAGTACCCCAAGAACGAACCCTCCATTGAGTATGTCGTGAACATAAGCAGCTGTTGCAACGTCCTGCACAAGAACAAAATCATTTAACGCGGGGGCAATAATGCTTGTGTTGAAGTTTTGGGCGACACCTTCGCGCAAAAAGTCTCGCAATTCTTTGTTGACACCTTTGGTAAGCGAAGAAGTCGTGATGAAGGTTGCAGGGACATCAAATGATATCTCATTGCAGGGCACGTCTGAGATCACAAAAACGTGCGTCGCATTGACCATTTTCGCTAGATCATTAGCAGCCGTTGTTATTGCTGTGAAAATTTGATCCATAGAGTCCTATGCTTCAGATATGCAGGCTTTCGCTATGTATACTCTTTCTCTTGATTTAAAAAAACTGCGTTAGCTGATTTTGAAAGAGCGCTGGTTGATCTATTTATATTTGTTTCGTGAAATGGCAAGAGATGAAGCACTTTAACGCGGATTTACACCTACATTCACGTTTCAGCATAGCGACGAGCCCCAAAATGGACTTACCGCACATGAGTGAAGCGGCTCATACAAAGGGCGTTGATATACTTGGAACGGGTGATTGCCTTTACAGGCCTTGGCTCGATGAGCTTGAATCGACCCTAGAAAAAATTGGAGACCGCTATGAGATTGAAGGAGTGGCATACATAATTCAAGCTGAAGTCGAAACAACGATCGGGGGCCGTATCCACCACTTGTTATTCTTCCCAAGTTTCTCTTCGGCTTACAAACTGCACGACATCATTTTGGAGGGCGGGTATTCCCAGCTTACAAGCGGCAGACCTCAGCTTAAAATATCGCCCGAATGCCTTGTCAGCTTGGCTCGTGATGTCGGTGCGCTTATCGGACCTTCACACGCTTTTACGCCGTGGACTTCGATGTACGCAGCTTTTGAAAGCTTAGACGATTGCTATGGAAAGAATGCAAAGCACATCACCTTCTTAGAACTTGGATTGAGCGCCGACACTCAAATGGCGAGTAAAATTGCGGAATTGGACTCGTGCGCCTTCGTATCTTTCAGCGACGCCCATTCACCGTCACCAGATAAGCTAGGCAGAGAGGTAACACGATTCTACTTGAACCGTGCAAGTTTTCGCGAAATCAAGAGGGCTTTTAAAGGCGTTAACGGCCGGGAGGTAGTTCTCAACGTTGGTCTCGATCCCCGGGAGGGCAAATACCATTTGACAGGTTGCCGCCGATGCAAAAAAGCGTACAATTTGGAAGATGTCATCATTGAAGGGAGAGTCCTGAAAACCTGCCCTGCATGTGGCGGACCTCTTAAAATCGGAGTGAAAGATCGAATACAACTCCTAACGCTCAAGAGCCACAAGGTTTCCTTAGCCCGAAGGCCGCCGTATATGCACGCCGTTCCGCTTATAGAGATACTAAAAGCTATGAAACAGTCACAACGTCTGAACGTTAAGAAGGTTTACGAAGCGTTGATACAACAGTTTGACAACGAGATAGATATTCTCATCGACACGCCTTTGGCTAGCCTAAAGCAACACCACCCACAACTAGCCGAGATACTCGCCCGATTTAGAAAAGACGATATCGAATTCGAGTTTGTTGGAAGAGGCGGCTGGTACGGAAAAATTAAAATCTAATAGTTTTCAGTTTGCCGCTTTCTGTTCTCAAGGTTCTTTTTTTCGTAAGCTTCGATGACCGTTTGCGGAGTCAAACCGGCACTGATCATCGCAGACACCAAAAAGTGTAAACAATCAACAAGCTCCTCATGGACATCCCGCCACTTCTCTTCAGTCAATGTACGCTGTTTCCACCACTTTTGGTCGCCAGTGATGACAACCCCAAGCGTATTGCGTGCCTCGTACGACTCCTGTATGAGGTGCCCGAGCAGTGCGACAACCCTATCTTCCTTATTCCATTCACTGAAAGGGGGTCGATTTTGCACAAATTTATCGAAGCTTGCTTGTAGTTCGAAGATCCTTTCGAGCCTATCCATGGTGATGACAACAAGAGGTCGAAGGTAATAACGCTACCGATGTATATACATAGAAAAATTGATCTTAAGTGAACAGTCAGTTGAGGGAGGAGTTTCGCATCCAACCTATGGACAAAACGAGACGCGACAGGTTAATTCTCCTAGGTTTTGCAGCATTTGTTTTAGTGGTCCTCATTTTTATCTCGTGGCCGTTCAGAGATGTAATAGCGGTGACGCTTCTGCTTGCGTTTATTCTTCAATATCCCACAGCTTGGCTCGAAAAACGCATACATAGACGACGAACCTCGATTCTGATCGTCATAATGTCTATTTTTGCAGCCCTCACCTTCGTATTGCTAGACATCGTTTACATTCTCTATAGTGAGATTACGAGTCTTTCTGTCTCATCTGAGAACATAAATGACCTCCTCAATCAAGGCTTGGAAGGCCTTATCAAGAATTTTAGCGCTCGAATAAGCGAAAGTCTTAGAGTCACAATCATACAAGATAGGATCTCCCAGATATTGTCCACAATTCTGAAAGACGCGCTTGCGAGTTCAACAGGAATAATTACCAGAGTTATCCCAAACATTCCGCTCTACGTCGTCGAGCTCATAATCATTACTCTGCTTCTTTACTATATCTTGCTACGCGGCCGCGACTTCTTAGATGAGATGATCACGTTAGTGCCTGCCGAGTATCAAAGCGACTTACATCGGTTTCTAAAACATCTCCAAAGCATTTATTACTCGCTCTATGTCGTGAACCTTGGATCGAGTCTTGTTAGTGGCATTTTCGCTGCAGTCGGATATGCAATCCTTGGAGTGCCGTATTTCGTTACTTTTGCGATACTCATCGCCATTTTTGGGCTCATTCCAGTCATAGGCAGAGCAATCATATATGTCCCTCTCACGTTATACTACCTGCTCATCGGAGATCCCGTCAGAGCAATAGTGCTCCTAGTCTTCAGTTGGGCTGTGCTCGATCAACTAACGGGCCTGTACATCCTTCCTTTGTGGGCACACCGTACCGGCAGAGTCCCACAAGCACTTACGATTCTCGCTTTCACGGCACCCATTTTTGCCCTCGGTCCAATCGGCTTCGTAATAGGACCCGCGGCTTATGGGCTCGCCCTTGCTTTGTACAGAACTTACCGAGATACAAAGCAACTAAAAAGCTTGACCGCAGGTTTTTAGCATGTTAACAGCAAACCTAAGCGGCTACCCGAAGAGGCCCGATCTGGACTCTATTCGGAAATATTTGGACGTTGGCGGTGAAAACCCGTTCACGACGTCTGTAAAGAGGGCTGTGCGGGACCAAATAGAAGCCAAAGTAGATATAGTGACAGACGGCCAGATCAAAGACCCCATCACCTTAATAGCTTCTAACGTTCCAGGAATGGAGACTAATGACTACGTTTGGATCGAAGGTAAACTAGGGGCTCCGCGAAGGCCGATGATGGCAGGAGATTTTCTAACTGCTGCTGCCGAGTGTGGCGATGCCAAGCTCGTAAAAGCAGTCTTGCCGGGCCCATTTTCGTTTGCTGAAAGCTGCAAAGTGAAGCCCCAATCACCATATAGCTCAAATCACGACGTAGACCTGCTGTTCGATATCGCATCCATTATTCGTTTCGAAATCCAAGCGCTAAAAGAGAGCAAGGCACGCTTGATTCAAATTGTCGAACCCATCGAGAGTGTAAAGGACATTGACGTTTTCTTAGATCTGCTGTCGTTTTTGTTCAAAAGGGTTAAAACGCCAATATGTCATCTCGAAGGTGACGTCAGCATGGCGTTTCCGCAGCTACTTGATGCAAAAATCTCAGTTATTTCATTTGATGTTGTTGCTTTCCCACAGAGTCGCGAGATTCTTAAATTTGAGGAACTTTTTGAGGTACACGAAAAAAAAATCTCTTTAGGATGCGTCGACTCGTCAGCAGCAAAAAAAGAATCAGTCGATTCGATCGAGAAGCGGGTTATCGCCTTCGTTGACGCTTTTGGTTATGAATCTGTCTGGATTTCCCCGAATAAAACCCTCGCGAGTCTCCCACCACGAACAGCATTTCACAAACTACAGCAACTATCAACTGCTAAAAACCGAATTACCGCCAGAATGATATAGTTGTTCTATAAAGACAAAGGCTGCTGATCGTAAGAGAAATATAGCCTTTATCATATCTACGTCTTGGAGTTGATCACGTGCTTAGCGTTAATGAGATTTCTATGGGAATCGTCGAAGAGATGCTCGACTACACTGAAGAGCTAAAGATAGAAGCGCTCGAACTTGACAACGGTTCCACAGTAATTGATTGCGGTGTTAATGTTGAAGGGGGTTATGAAGCTGGAGAGATGTTTACAGAGATATGTCTTGGCGGGCTGGGATCAGTTAGGCTAACTGTACAGACGCTGAAGGATACACCTCTGGTGTTTATCCACGTTTTTACCGATCATCCCGCTCTAGCAACCCTCGGATCGCAAAAAGCGGGCTGGTCCATTAAGCACGACAAATATAGTGCAATGGGTTCGGGACCCGCGCGAGCATTATCTTGCCAGCCAAAGAAAACGTATGAATTGATAGATTACGAAGATGATTATGATTTTGGGGTAATCGCCCTTGAATGTGACCATCTACCCGATGAGAAAGTTGCAGAGGGGATAGCGGAGCAATGTAACCTTGAGCCGTCAAAACTAACGCTGTTAAATGCACCGACATCTTCGATAGTCGGCACGGTTCAGGTAGCAGGGCGGGTCGTTGAGGTTGCCGTTTACAAAGCAGCTGAACTTGGGTATGACACTCTGCAAATACAAAGCGCTGCTGGCTCGTGCCCGATAGCACCAGTCACAAAGGATTCGCTCCGAGCAATGGGTATGACAAACGACGGCATCATATATTATGGAAATGTCTTCATGACTGTCAAAAAGTATGACAAGATTTTCGAGAAACTGCCCTCGGAAACGTCTTCATCATACGGCAAACCCTTTTACCAGACGTTCAAAGAAGCCGACTATGACTTTTATAAGATTGACAAGTTTATGTTCGCTCCTGCCCAAATAACAGTGACAGATACGCAATCAAACGAAACGCACAAACTTGGTCGCTTAAACGAAACCGTGCTCGCCGAATCGTTTGGGATTTAAGCTCCTGCAGTTGCAAAAAGTCAATTTAAAACGTTCAGGACCGTTCCTACGCCTTTGCTTTTGCCTTCTCTGAAAATAAATTTCTGCCCAGCATAAACGTGATATGGCCGATATTTGAATCGGATCCTTGCTCTTCCGGATTCTCCAGCCATCATGAATTCGCTTTCAGGATAAAATGTCACGCTCTCCGATATAGTCTCGATATGAATTACCGGTTCATAACCACGTCCGATCCTCGTTGGATGCTGTAAGATATACACTTCGCTAATGAATTCCTTTACAGCAACAGGTTTATTCCGGGAAATAACCATGCCTCGCTCAATCTGATGTGGTTTAACCCCCTTGATTGCCAATCCCACGATATCACCTGCAGACGCTTTTTCAACGTTGCAGTGGTGCATTTCAATCGATTGAATCTTCACTAGGCGCAACGCGCCGTCTTTTCCTGGGCCTAAATAGAGCTTATCGCCTACAACAACTCTACCGCTTTTGATCGTTCCGCTGGCGACCGACCCAACGCCCGTTATCTGGTAAACTCGATCGATGTAAATCTCAAAATCTCCGTCTTCAGTGTTATTCCTTTTTGGCAAACACTTAAAAAGCTCATCCAAGATTTCTATGCCCTCAAGCGTGACAGGCGAAGCTCGTATAATCGGGACGAGCAGTCCCTGTGCGACCTTGCTATAGATCCGCTCGACCCGATCGACCGTCTTTAACTTGTATGGCACGCGGCCGACGATTCCTAAGACATCGTGGATCTGAGATTCGACCTCTACCAACGTGTGCTCAGAGACTCTGTCTATCTTTGTTACAGCTATTATAGTGGGCAGCTCCATTGCGAGTAGGATCCCAAGATGTTCCCGCGTGACGTTCGTAACTCCGTCGTCAGCTGAAACGACAAGAAGCCCATAATCGAGCTTCGGGCCGACAATTCCTCTGATGGTGGTTCTGAGCCACGGTTCATGGCCTACAGTGTCCACAAATGACACTAACTTTCTAGACTTTTGAACGACCCCCGCTCGTTCTTTTTTGCTTAGGGGGTTCTTAAGCCGAATGACATGTTCGTTGAACCCGTAAACGACATACGATAAGTCAGCGGAGAGCCCCCGCTCTATTTCGTGAGGTTTCACATCGAGATAGAGTCTCGTTTTTCCTGAGCCGTCATCAGGAGTTCCACTTACGATCGTTCCGACCAACGTGCTCTTCCCGTGGTCAACGTGGCCTGCCGTTCCAACAAGGATATGATCTTTAGCGGCATGTGTGTTCTTGATCGTCACTAACCCGATATGACCATTGCGGACTGGATAATCCTCCCGCTTACTGATGTCAGCGCCGATGTCGTGGGCGATTTCTTGCAAAACAGTCACAGACTCCTCTAGCTGTGATCTAGAAATACCCTTTAAATAGCCTGAATCAGTGATTCCGACGACATATTGCGCTTTCCCATTAGCTTGTAGCAGTTTATCGTTCATCTGACACGCGAGGGTCTGCCGGCGCTCTTCCTTAAGGTGCGTTTCACGTGTCAAAAACTCTTTAAACTCAAGCCCCGCTCCCTCACCGGTGCCTGCGATCGCCGTCAGTTTCTCAAAACCCGAAAACATGTCCGCAAGTCAATAGGTGTTGTTATGACGAATAGTTCTATCGATGAGATATACTGCTTTCAGCCCTAACTTCCCCGCGAAGATCCCTTCGTTGGTTGCAAAAAGCATTGATTTAATCTGCTCAGCGTCTTGCTAACGCTGCTGTTACCGCCAGAATGTCGGTAACTCACCTACCGGAGGTGTCACGTGCTTGTCGGTCTTTCGTTTCTAAAGAGATATAGTGGCAGCCCTCGAAAGCTTCGCAAGGTTAGTCGCGCGTCTTCAATGATTTCAGACCCAAACGGTTTTATAAGCGCGTCAGCACCTACCAGTCCAGATATAGCTAGGATATTTGGTTGAATTTCGAGTGGTGGGCGAGAAGAAAATATCAGACTAGCGCCTTGGTACACGTGCAGAGCTGGACAGGTTACGTCGTCTTTAACATAGATTGGCGCCAGCCGCCTATCGACAGCGTCGAGTTCGAGTAAATCCGTTGCCGCAACTGTAAAAAAAGGGCGTAATGCTACAGCAACTGCTGAAAACCTTCCACAACCAACCTCAACTATCATTTTCGAATAGTTGTTCTTTATAAATTCCGTGAGAACTTCTGTAACGCATCCGTGCTTATCCACAGCTTTTAATTATTCTTACGTGTCATAAACTTGTTCCACATCCACAAGCCATAAGCACGGGGTTGTCGCGTGTACTCAATTCGTAAGTTCCAACCGTCAGATTTTGAACGGGTTATCGGTATCGAAAAAGAGGCATTCGACGAATATAATCCCATTCTGTTTATGGCAGCTTACGAGACGTTTCCTGAGGGGTTTCTTGTTGCAGACAAAGATGGTGACGTGATTGGGTTCTTAACCACAGTAGCGGTCTCGCTATACGAGGTGAAGATTTTATCGCTAGCTGTCGATAGAAGATATCAAAGCAAAGGGCTTGCATCGATGCTCTTGCAGAGTCTCTTCGAAGTTGTGCGAACGAAAAGAATTCTAAAAATACTCCTCGAAGTGAGGCTGAGCAACGTTCGCGCTCAGAGATTGTATCTATCGCTCGGCTTTAATCTCGTAAAGGTAATTTGTTCGTATTATCAGGACGGAGAAGACGCCTATTTGATGGAAAAGATGCTAACTTAGTATCTATCGGAGTCTGATCATCTCAGTTCGCTCGGCGAGTTCTTGCATTCGTGCGGAAATCCTCCCTGTGCCCGAAAGCTCTTCGGAGTCCATGACAGATGCGAGCTCGTTGCCAAGTACGAAGATAGCGTGCTTATGTTCCGCTTTGCTTCTATGTATGTGCATAGGGCCAATATGAAGCGAAGCGTACCGCTCAAACTCACCGTTACAAAATGTGTGTTCTTCAAAATAGTTCTTACAGCGAACTAAAAGCGTATGTAATTGAATCAATTCCTCTTTATGCATGGGCCATACCTCGGTGTCGTTAGACGCTAAACTGGTTAAAATCAAGTCGTATAAAGTGTTTATGTAGGAATAGAGCTTCCGAAAAACTATATTTAAATATAGCGCTTTCTACAGCGCTAAAGAAGGACAAAAAAGAGTTAGGGGGTGCGGAACTGGTTAAAACGGTCCCTCAGCGTTAGATTACTTAATATCTTCGGTCGTAAGTACTTTGACCGACACTGGTCGTTTCACGACGTTGCCGATTTTAACCCCGATTAGGTAATTAAGCTCCTTTTCTGCCGCAATATCAAGAATACGTTGGGTTATTACTCCGTCAAAAACGACGCTTTTAACAAGACCGTTTGACTCTTTTAGTGCGCTGACAAGATTGCGCACTTCCACCTCTTTTAAAACTTTCCCCTCAGCGTCGAGCAAAAAAGCATTCAACGTGCCATTTAGCGCCTCGGCATACTCTCTGAAGCTTTTTTCAACGGAAGACGGCTCGCTAGCTTCCACTGTTGCTACGCGCGGCGCGGGTTCTGGTCCCTTCCGAACGCTTTGTGCGGGCTTCCTTTTGCTCTTCTGCTCAAGCACCTGCTCGATAGGTATCTTGTTTCTCAGCGCCTTTACAATCTCTTTCTGAGACAGATCTTCAACGCTCTTGCCCTCGGGCGCCGACGCGACGAAATCAACGTCAGCTGTTTGCAGGAGTTCCTTTAGGATCAGTTCGCCCCCCCGATCACCGTCTACGAACGTTGTGACTGTCTTTTTCTTACTTAGCTCAATCACCGCCTTGGGAACGTTCGTCCCCTCAACTGCAATAGCGTTCTTGATGCCGCACCGTAGTAGATTCAGAACATCGGCCCGTCCTTCAACGATCAATATTGCGTCAGAATCCTGAACATTGGGGCCTGCCGGTAGTTTATCTTTTCCATAAGAAACTAGTTCGTCGACTCGAACAGCTTGCTTAACCGATTCTGTGAGTTCTTGGCTCTCAGGAAGGCTTTCGTCAAACTTGTTCAGAAGTATGTGTTTCGCCTGGTCGACGATTTGACGTCGCTTTGATGCCCGCACGTCCTCAATCTTGGTAACTGTAATACCCGCTATACATGGCCCAACGCGGTCAATCGTTTCCAGCGATGCTGCGAGTATCGATGTTTCAATCTTATCCAGAGAGGATGAGATGAGGACGTAACCGTCGGACTTGCCGCTTTTGGAGCTAATGTTTACTTCGATCCGGCCGATCCTACCGGTTTTTTGAAGCTCTCGTAGGTCTAAATCGTCTCCAAGTAGCCCCTCTGTTTGTCCAAAAATCGCCCCAACGACGTCAGGCTTCTCGACGACGCCATCAGTGTGGATATCAGCATAAATAACGTATTTTGTAGTGTCAGAATTTTGCATATCTACCGTCATCTCCTTAGAAACAGCAGAAGCTAAAAAGGGTTAATAATAGGCCTTTTCAATTATCGCTATTCAATTATTGCTAAAGTCGCAGTTAGTGATAATTGCAAGCTCCTGCTTGCAGTGTGAATGTAGGTTATCGTGACCTTGTTCACTTTCTATCTTGCCCCGCTAATTATTAAAACTACCGATGTGTTACAAAACGTTGATAAGTCTTTTTCTTAACTAAACTGCTTTTTTAACCTCGTGTTGATAACCGTCTCAACTTCTTCAATGTCAATATTACGCAATAATACCACTTTTCTGGTGCTTGTTTGACCTGAAATTAGTTGCACGTCGTTTACTGGTTTATTAAACAACAGAGCTAAGTATCTGACGAGTTGTTCGTTGGCTTTGCCCTTCTGGGCGTGCTCAGTAAGCTTGATGCAGAGTGTGTGCCGCCACGCGTTGTATCCACTCACACCCGAGTATCGCGAGCCTGGACTGACCTCAACGTGAAGGGTTACACCTTCCGGAACCGTCCTCAAAGCATCTGCAAGCTGCATTGAATTTGATAAAGAGATTTGTTGGTCTGTGCCCTGACGCACTAACTCCGAAGGCTCATTCTAATGAAATTTTCGCTGTCACCTTCAGTTACCCTCGTGCCAGGGCATATTGCGACCTGTACCATTGCGGGGTTGTCTTGTTATCATCGAAGGGCATTTGCCAGGAACTCAACCAAGGACCTATACGCAACGGAAATTCTCGCTCCTTTATGCACTGATAGTCATCCAAACACAAAAGTGACGCGTCGCACCAGTCCTCTTAGGAGCGCTAAATTGTATGTGGAGGATATTATATATCGTTTTGCTGGTTTGTAAGCGCTGCTTTCGCAACACAAGCCCGAGTCAGCAGCATCAATGCCAAGGGAGGCGCACTGCTATGAATTGAGGCCTGCCTGCAAACGAAGGCTTTCAAGAAATGCAGCCAGTAAAAAGAGAGCATGGCCCGCGCGACCGGCCAGATCGATGTTTATTTATGATCATATCGATATATTTGTACTTGAAACATGTTTGACCCGTTTCATCGTCCAATAAAAAGCCTGCGCATTTCCTTAACGCGCAAATGCAACCTTAAGTGCCTATATTGTCACGAAGAGGGAGAGCTACGCAGTGCTCAGCCGTATGAGATCTCTGTGGCTGAAATAGCCAAAATCGCTCGAATCTGCCACAACGAGGGCGTAACGAAGGTCAAGTTTTCGGGCGGAGAGCCGCTTTTGCGCAAAGATATTAGCGAGGTTATTAAGGCGCTGCCGCCTTTCGAAGATATTTCAATGACGACCAACGGTCAACTCCTCGAAGAGCGGATAGGCGATCTAAAAGGACTTGACAGGGTAAACGTTAGCGTAGACACGTTTAATCCAGCCACCTACAAGAAGCTCACCGGGGGGAATATCGAAAACGTAGTGCGCGGACTCGACGCGGCGCTCGAAGCAGGTCTGACACCTATCAAGATCAACATGGTGGTGATGGACGGAATCAATGATCACGAGATTGGAGACATGATCAGGTATGTGCGAGGGAAAGAGATGGTTTTGCAGCTGATCGAACTAATGGACTTCAAGAAACACTCGGAGCTCAGGGGCTCGAATCTTCGCGTTATAGAAAGCACCCTGGAGGGGCTGTCAGATAGAACGACGACGAATACCTTGCACAAAAGAAAGAAGTTCGAGATCAACGACGCTGAAATTGAGATCGTCCGCCCCGTAGACAACACCGAGTTTTGCATGAACTGCACCAGGCTGAGAGTGACTTCAGACGCAAAGCTTAAGCCTTGTCTTCTCAGAAATGACAATATTGTCGATGTACGAGGAATCGATCAAGTTTCAGACGCCGAAGCGTTAGAAATTATCGTGAAAGCTGTCAAACGGAGGGAGCCATATTACAAACCAAGACCAATTGACGGAGCTTATAGTCGACGGAAAGCGGATACCTATTAACCAGTTTGTCCAAGACGTTTTTGCTGGAGTAATAGGTGGCGTTCTCTTGTCTATTCACGGCATTGACGACGATTGGAAGCTCGCAGAAATAAAGATAAAGCACAGCGATTAGTTTTTATGGAGCTTGATTCGCTCGTCGAAACACTTGAAGCAATTGCGCCTCCTGAACTCGCTGATCCTATCGATGATGGACGAATAGGGCTCATATCTCGCGGGCGGGAGAACGTCAACGTAATAACGGTTGCTTTGGATCCGACAGCGAACGTTATTCAAAAGGCGATACAAAACAACGCTGATATACTGATCACTCACCACACACTGATTTGGAACCCCATCACTAAGGTCCCCTTAAGTATTCAAAAACAGCTCAAACTCATCTTGGAGAACGATTTATCGTTTTATGTCCTGCATACCAACTACGATGCAGCAACTGGGGGGGTCAATGACGTGTTAGCGAAACTCGTCGGATTGCACGACATCGAACCTTTTGGCATCGGACGAATTGGCACAATCAGACCGGTCAGCACATCAGATTTCGCGAAGCACGTAGCGCAAAAACTGAATACACACGTCCAGTTTGTCGGAACGCGCGTCGTAAAAAAGGTAGCGGTGATTGGCGGTAGCGGCTTTGATGCGACGGACCAAGCAATTGCAGCTGGTGCTGATGCACTTCTTTCAGCCGAGCTGAGTCATGCTGCTATTCGCCGCGCGGAAGGGCACCTTTCTCTCGTCGATGCAACGCATTATGCTACTGAAGTGCCGGCAATGAAAGTCCTAGCCCAGCGTGTGGGCGGTGATTTCATTGATGACATACCGAAGCTCTACAGTTTCGGGTGCAAAGACAAATGACGACCTCTGCCATCGTGAAGACACAGTCGTGATGCATAGGAGAGGTATCCTTGTTTTCAGATACGTTTAAACGACAAATTGAACTCGAATACGGCAATCGAGGAAAAAAAGGACTTGAGATAGCTGGAGAAAGGCGTGTAAAACGTTATAAAGACTTTTATGTCGTCGTTGGAGAGACTGACGAGTACATCGTCGAGGAGACTCTGTGCACCTGCAAAGACTTTTTGTTCAACACTTCACGAAATATAGTAAAATGCAGCCATATGATTGCCGTTGAAATTGCGGAACAGGAAGGTTTGATTGATGTTATTAACGCGTGGTATCAGGACGTGCGACCATTGCTGTAGCACGACTTTAGTTATCGACTGAGGGATCAGCAGCTCACATCAGGGAGTTTCTTTCCTGTTCGTAGATATTCAATCATCTTTTGTTTCTTACTTATAGCCCGCTCAGCAGCCAGATCGATCCGAGCACGCATTAACTCAATTTCATTATCTTCTGCCTGTTCACCGACTACTTTTTTCAAAGGGGTATACGCCGATTCGCGGAACTTTGGCGTAAGGGCAAACGGTTCACCACCCCGCAGCACTTCAGCGCCGCGCCCTTGTGTTATATAACCAACCTCGTCGACTTTGATGATGCCCTTCAAGGCGCTTTTTATTGCCGGTCCGAGCTCAGCAGGGACAATCAAAAGCAGCGAATCAACAGAGACCCCCATGAAATCGATCTGCAGATCGTCCAGCATCTTCAAAACTGCTGGGTTAATTAGGGGCCGTACCTTCTCTTCTTCGAAAACGATTTTCACATGCGCTGTTTTTGATATTTCCTCCGCGTCCCCTCGTATGCCGCCGTTTGTGACGTCGGTCATCGCGTGTATTTGGGTGACCAAGCCGGTCTGAATCAACTTGTTACAAGCGTGAAGAAACTTAAGATTCAATGTTTCTTGCACCACTTCTGGACGACCGTTGTACAACGCTGCGGCTGTTATGGTTCCCCCTCCTGCCCCTTCTGTCAACATAATGACGTCACCTACACGTGCATTGATGCGCGCCGTTAAGCCTTCAGTACTGGCCACTCCAACTGCTCCGACACATCCGGTAAGTCGATCACCGATAACCATGTCACCACCGATTCTCAACGTGCTGCCAGTGATGAGCGGTACGTTCATGACTTCCGCTACCGCGCCGATTCCAGCCGTGTAGTCAAAAACTTTTGAAATATCTCCATCATCAGCCACGTGAATGTCTGAGAACAACGCAACTGGCTGCGCGCCCATGACGTAGATGTCCCGCAGCGATGCGCGTGTTACGTGGAATCCAGCGAGAAATGGAAAATCGCTCAAGCGTGAATGCATGCCGTCTACGGTGACTACAATCAAGTCCCCATGTGCTCTCACCACCCCTGAATCATCAAGCTGATCGGAGCCAACAAGAGCGCTTGTTTTACCGATAATGCTCGCTATTTTTTCGTGCACAAAGAAGTCGCCGGCTCCTCGTGAGCCGACGCCGAAATTACCCATGGTAACCCCAGACAGTTCTCGATCACAAAGGGTCCGTTCCGCTTCCTCAACGACCGCTTGGGATAAACGGAGCGCTGACTCTCTAGGAATGTCGCGTACTTCCAAAAGTCGCTCAACAAGCGTGAGCTCGATATCTTCTTTTGCTACTCCGCGCCTCAGCGCGTTTTTCGCATAGCCTTCGAGATCCACTAACACAACTCCACGAAGTTCTTTAGTATCCGCAAACCGACCGTTGAAGATTTCTCTGGATGGAATTGCGTGCCAAAAACGCTTCCGCTGGCAATAACAGCGGTAAAATCGGTGCCATAGTTAGAAGTTGCAATGGTATGGCTACCTGGTTCTACATAATACGAATGAACAAAATAAACGTACCCGCCGTCGACACCTTTGACCACTGCGTTTTCGTTCACTACCTCTAAGCGATTCCATCCCATATGAGGTATCTTAAACTTTTCAGAGGTGGTATCGAAGTTGAACCGCTTGACGTGACCTTGCAGGAGGTTTAAACCCTCGACTGGCCCCCCTTGACGCTCTCCCTCGTCGCTCACGGTCAGCAACATCTGCATGCCCAAGCAGATCCCCAGCACGGGCGTACCTTCGTCAACAGCATGCAGCAGCGCTTTTTTTTTGTTTTGCACGTTCTGCATACCGCTGTTAAACGCACCCACCCCTGGGAGCACCAACCCGTCTGCGCTGCTAAACCGAGTGGAATCTGAAGTAACTTCAACCTGTGCTCCAACGCGTTCAAGGCCACGCCTTACGCTTCTAAGGTTCCCTAAACCATAATCTATTACAACAATTCGTTTCATAGCCAGCTGTAAACAAACCGGGTCTACACTTTGCGGTCGTATTCAGTAATATATTTCCAACTGTATATATTAGGTCTCTACAACAACCTACTCACCTAAACGTATTGAACCGTGAGCCATAACCCTGCAATACGTGTGGTCTAAGTCACGTAAACGGTGTTAAGCCTAATCTCAAGACGGGCGTATTTCGACAAACCAGCGTATTTATGGATTTTTTTACGTTAGCGTAGCGACGTCAGTCCGTATTTAACCGCAGTCAGCTTAATATACAGCTAAAGTATTGAGATAAATGATGGGAGATGAAGTAACCGCCGTCGAAATCAAAGGCATATACATGGTCAGCACTACTACCGGCCATACGCCAGTAGTGCTGTTAACGGACGACGGGGACCGTTTCTTGCCGATATACATTGGTATCTCTGAAGCAATTTCAATCAACGCAGCGTTACACGGAGAGATACCATCTCGCCCAATGACACACGATTTGATAATGTCGATACTGGAAAACTTTGAAGCGAGCATAGTGACGGTTATTATAGATGATATGGAAGAGGGCATCTATTATGCCCAACTCTCAATAAAAGTTAATGGCACCGAAAAACAACTCGACGCGCGTCCGAGCGATTGCATTGCGCTCGCGATTCGATCAGACACTACGGTGCTCATACGACGCTCTATCCTAGACGAAGGCGCAATAAACAAAGATGACCTCGACATCAAAGAAATGGATTTTTTCTTATAGCGGGCTGATGTCCACTGCCGCTCCTCGCCATGTTTATCTAATATCAAAAGCTTTCGTTTCTTAATGCGCCTGCGAGCCTTTCTACTCGACGTCGATTATATCACGCTAAACGGTCGCGCAGTTATTCGACTGTGGCTTAAAGATGAGCGTGGTCAAAATATTATCGCCTACGATTCAGGTTTTGAACCCTATTTTTACGCAGTAACGGACGACGCTGAGGCGATCATGTCGGTTGCTTCAACGCGATCTGGAGAAGAGATTAGGCCGAATCGCGTCGAACGTGTCGTGCGCAAGGATTTTGGGCAACCGCTCACCGTGCTCAAGGTGTTTGTCGATCACCCGCAACACGTGCCGATATTGCGAGAAAAGGTCGCGGAGGTTGGCGTAAGTGTCAGGGAAGCAGACATTCTATTCGCCGTGCGGTACATAATCGATCGCGAACTCGTGCCCATGGATCAGGTTCTGGTGGAAGGCCGCGAACGCGCAGATCCGCATTTTTCCTTCGCCATCGACGTCGACCATATAGAAGCAGAACAGCACCACACGAATCCCGATCTCAAAGTGATGGCCTTCGACTGCGAGATGTTAAGCCACGGTGGCGTTCCAATTCCGAGCAAAGACCCGATCATCATTATTTCCATAGCGACCGGAGCTGATGAAACAGCCTTCCTTTCGGTTGGTGAAGACAAGGATGATAGGCGGATCATCGCCGACTTCATCTCCTTCATTCACGAATATGACCCCGACGTTATCGTCGGCTACAATACTGACGAGTTTGATTGGCAATACTTGAAAACGAGAGCAGAAAAATTCAAGCTTCGCTTGACGATCGGAAGGGACGAGAGTCCTGCCAAGTTCAGCGCCGGGGGTGGCATGAAAGAGGTCAGGATCTTCGGACGCAGCAACGTCGATTTGTATAAGGTCGTAAAACGGGATCTTGGCGAGCTCAGCGTTAAAACGTTGGACAATGTTGCCGACTACCTGGGGGTCATGCGCAAGTCGGAACGCGTGCAAGTGCAGGGTTGGGACATGGCGCGGTATTGGAACGATCCTAAGCTTAGGCATGTTCTTTTTGATTATTCCAAAGCCGATGTGGTGAGCACGTGGGGGGTCGCAGAACGCCTGCTCCCTCTTCAGTTTGAATTTTCACGCATCGTAAGACAACCGTTGGACGACGTATCAAGAATGGGGAGGGGGCGGCAGGTCGAGTCACTTTTAGTTGCTGAGGCGTACAAGATAAATGAAATTGTGCCTGCAAAAAGAGGGGGCTCGGGCAGCTACGCCGGAGGCTTCGTCCTCTTTCCAAAATCCGGCGTGCACGAAGACGTACTCAGCCTTGACTTTTCAGCTATGTACCCTTCAATAATGATTAGCTACAACATTTCGCCGGACACCGTCATGTCGCCAGATGAAAAGTCTACGGAATTCTACGAGGCCCCAGAAACGCAATATCGATTTAGGAAGCAGCCTGATGGATTCTTCAAACTCATACTCACGAACTTAATTGAACGAAGAACTGCAGTTAGAGAACAAATGACTCACACTGACAAGGGTTCACGCGATTTTACTTCACTTGATGTTCACCAGAACGCAATCAAGATCCTGACAAACGCGTTCTATGGTTATACTGGATGGCATGCGGCGAAGTGGTACCGCAAAGAGTGTGCTGAAGCAACGACAGCGTGGGGACGCACTATCATACAGGACGCGGTTGAGCGTGCTGAGAAGCACGGTCTCGAGGTCATCTACGGAGACACTGACAGCTTATTTGTGAAGCTCAAAAATGCCTGATTTGCGGCATGCGGTAAAGGGAGGCGCGCTAAAGAGCAGTCGAGAGTGATTTGTGCCGATTAATCGCGCGACAAAACCATTCACAATCGGTCGTCGATATGAGCGACAAGGAGGGACCTAATGGCAGCTGAATTAATGGATAGAGTCCGCACATTCATCCAGGAGCTCTCGACCATTTATCCAATTCGGCTCGACGTGCAGGAGCACTACACGGCTATCTTCTTTACCGAGAAGAAGAAGCGCTACGCTGGGATTACCGAAGATGGAACCATTGTTGTCAGAGGTCTTGAAGTGCGCAGGGGTGATTGGTGCGCACTCGCAAAGGAGCTCCAGTCTGATGTCATCAAGATCATTCTTGAGAGGCGAGAACCTGGAGCTGCTGCAGAGCTGGTCACGAGTACGATCAAAAAACTTAGAGCTGGCGAGATTCCGTTAGCAAAGCTCATAATCTACAAAACGCTTACTAAAAAGATCGCAAGCTACGAATCCGTCCAAGCTCACGTAAGGGCAGCAAAGCGAGCAAAAGAATACGGCCTTTCCGCTGACGTTGGCGCGAAAATTGCGTATCTCGTTATGAAAGGGTCTGGATCGATTGGAGACCGATCTTATCCGGCTGAGATTTTTACCCAAGAAGAAGGCAAAGTGGTTGATACAGATAAACGACAACGAGAGATAGACGTCGAATATTACATTAAGCATCAAATTCTTCCGCCCGTCGGAAGAATACTAAATTACTTCGATTACGACGATTCAGAGCTCGAAGGACAACCTTTCCAAAGCACTCTCGGTCATTTCTGACGATCATTGATGGGTTTCGTGTCTTCATTCCTTGCCGCAAAACGACACGTCGGCTTGCGGCGTGCTCAATCTTAAGATGAGCGGACTCTAATATTGAACAAGGTTCTTTAGACTGGGGCCTTCGCAGGTAGCGTCATCCCACTTCGTCGCTATTGGCGCCATTTACTCAGAACCTGCTCTGTTCAGCGCCCGCTTAAGCATTCCTCATACTTTACAAGCATATTAAAAATAGAAGGAATAGGAGCGCGAACGCTCCCTTACTGTTCACCCAGAATTACCGCTTCATTGCTGCCATTGCTTCTGCTTCGGCTTTCAAAACCCCCCTCATGATTTCCTTTCCCGTTTCGTATGGTATCATTTCGCGCACTTCGCTCACGATCCAAGGGTAGAATGAGAATGTCCTCGTGAACATATCTTTGGCTTCTCCGCTAACAATTGCATATCCTGACGTTCCATCTGGGAAGTAGCCGAACTCTAGCAGTCCATCTTCCTTTAACCCTTTGTCAAGCATTGCGAACAGCATCTCAGACAACTGTATCATTTCCGCCGGGTCAGCCGGCCACGGCGCTACCGGGTTCATGTGCCACGTGTTCAAAAATTTCGCCATTTCTTTAACCTCCTTTCACTGTTGACGGCGGTGGCAGTGACCGCCGTTTTTTCTAAAACACGTAAAAAGACGCTCTAAGGACATAAATATTGTTGTGACAGACGCTTGTTACGCTTCTAACTTCAGTTCAGCGGCCTGAAGCCTGGAGGCGAGGCACGAGATGATGCTCTGCCTGTTCGCGCGGATCAACCAGCAGTTATGCCTTTTTCAATGAAAAACTTTTTATAAATTATTAATAGTGATAGACCGGTTGATCGCATGGGTAGCGAAAATCAAGCTTCAGAAAGCAGCGCGCTCACACTTTTTGGCATGAGCCCAGAAAAAGGCCGCTGGATATTTGTTGCGCTCGGACTCGCCATCAACGTGTGTTTGGGCAGCATATACTCGTGGAGCGTTTTTAGGTTGCCGCTCCAAAAACTCTGGTCTATCGATGCGACCGCCAGTTTATTGCCATTTATCTTCTTTCTCGCATTTTTCGCCCTTCTGATGCCTTTCGCTGGTGGACCCCTCGACAAATATGGTCCTCGGAAGCTAACGATCCTCGGAGGGATTATCGTTGGAATCGGGTGGATTCTGGCAAGTCAAGCGCCGAACATCGCGATCCTCACGTTAGCTTACGGTATCATCGGCGGTGCAGGAGTTGGAATCGCCTACAACGCCCCAATCGGCGTGAGCGGACGATGGTTCCCCGACAGCAGAGGGCTTGCTGTTGGACTGACGGTGCTGGGGTTCGGCGTATCGCCGCTGATTACCGCACCATTGGGCAACTATCTGATCGGCACCTACGGGGTTATGAGCAGCCTTGGTATTTTGGGCATTGCATTTTTGATCTTGATCGTGCTGCTTGCATTGCCCCTGCGATTTCCTGACCCTGACTGGCGGCCAGAAGGCTGGACAGCAGGCGCAAGCGAGCGCGCAATGTGAAGACCTTAACAGATCCCAAATGGTCCGCACGCGAGGTTTCGTTGGACTCTGGCTTGGATTCTTCATCGGCACCTTAGCGGGCCTGATGGCGATTGGCATCAGCAGCCCAGCAGGGCAAGAAGTATTCAAGTTGAGCGCAGCGACCGCTGCCGCCTTGGTGGGTGTCTTTGCCATATTCAACGGCATCGGTCGGCCCATTTTTGGTTACCTCGTCGACCGGATATACCCGCGAAATGCGGCGATGCTGAGCTTCGTCATTATCGCAGCAGCCGCGATACTCCTTGGATTTGGGGCCGCTCCTGGTGCCACGGGCGTCTATATCGTCGGGTTCTGTGCCCTGTGGCTCTGTCTCGGGGGTTGGCTCGCAATCGCGCCCGCGTGCACCGCCGCATTTTGTGGCACCAAGTATTACGGGCCGAATTACGGGCTCGTCTTTACCGCGTACGGCGCCGGAGCCATTGTAGGAAACCTTCTCGCTGGGCAGTTGCGGGATCTCGTCGGAAGTTATGTCGCGGTGTTCTATCCGGTCGCCGTACTGGCTATCGCCGGCATCGTGATCTCCTTCTTCCTCATTCGGCCGCCAAGCCAGCCAAGTGTTGAGGAAAAAGGGGCATAGGCCCTCCCTTTCTACGTTACTGCCGATGGCAGCCATCATCGTAGACTGCTCGAGCACGACATTCTCAATAGTGATTGGCCAGTTGATCACATGGGTAGCGAAAATCGAGCTTCAGACAGCAGTGCGCTCACGCTGTTTGGCATGAGCCCAGAAAAAGGCCGCTGGATATTTGTCGCGCTCGGACTGGCCATCAACATGTGTTTGGGGGGCACCTACTCGTGGAGCGTTTTCCGGTTGCCCCTGCAAAAACTCTGGTCTATCGATGCGACCGCCAGTCTATTGCCATTTATCTTCTTTTTCGCATCTTTCGCCGTGCTCATGCCGTTAGCCGGAGCGCCCCTCGATAAATACGGTCCTCGAAGGCTGACAATCATCGGAGGGATCATTGTAGGGATCGGTTGGATTCTTGCAAGTCAAGCGCCGAATATCACGTTCCTTACGTTAGCTTACGGTATTATCGGTGGTGCGGGAGTCGGAATCGTCTACAACGCCACAATTGGCGCGAGCGCTCGATGGTTTCCTGATAGGAGAGGGCTCGCAGTAGGACTCACGATACTGGGGGTTGGCGTATCACCGCTGATTACCGCACCGTTGAGCAACTGGCTGATCGTTAATTACGGGGTTTTGACCAGCTTTGGTATTTTGGGCATTGCGTTCTTGATCTTGATCGTGCTGCTTGGATTGCCGCTGCGATTTCCACCCCATAACTGGCGGCCAGAAGGCCGGAGACCGTCGCGACAGAGCGTGCAGTGTGAAGACCTTACCAGCTCCCAAATGGTCCGAACGAGAGGATTCGTTGGACTCTGGCTTGGCTTCTTCATCGGGACCCTCGCAGGCTTGATGGCAGTTGGTATCAGCAGTCCCGTAGGACAAGAAGTGTTCAAGTTGAACGCAGCGACCGCTGCCGCCTTGGTGGGCGTCTTCGCCGTATTTAACGGCATTGGTCGGCCTATTTTTGGGTACCTCGCCGACCGGATACACCCGCGCAATGCGGCGATGCTGAGCTTCGCCATTATCGCAGCAGCCGCGATACTCCTTGGATTTGGGGCGGCTCCTGGTGCCACGGGCGTGTATATCGTTGGGTTCTGTGCCCTGTGGTTTTGTGGCGGAGCGTGGCTCGCGATCGCGCCTGCGTGCACTGCCGCTTTTTGTGGCACTAAGTACTACGGGCCAAATTACGGGCTTGTCTTTACCGCTTTCGGGGCCGGAGCCATTGTGGGAAATCTTCTTGCTGGGCAGTTGCGGGATCTCGTCGGCAGTTATGTGGCAGTGTTCTATCCGGTCGCGATACTTGCGATTGCCGGCATTGTGATCTCGTTCTTCCTCATTCGGGCGCCAATTCAGGGACGTCGTGAGAGTGGAGGGGCATAGTCCTTTCCTTTCTTAAGCGTTGCAATGCACACTCCTTCACATCGGGCGACGACGATTACATAAAAAACAGCGTTCATCGTGATCGGCGCCGCCCAAACAAACGTTAAAAAAGGCAAAAACGCTGTCGCGAACACGCTGCTCGAGTCAAGGGTTATTACCATCAGCACAATCCAACCGTTGTGCAAATTATTAAGCACCAGCATTCAGTGTAGCTTGTCAGCTCTTTCTTCGTGAAGTCCAGCTCTAGAGCCGGAAGGCCGCTTCTTCACCACTTGAACCCGATGAGGTTCCAGTAGTTGAGCCATGCGATGAAGGCAAGCGCTGCTCCCGTGACGACCGTGTAATGTAGCCTCCCCCAGACGTTCCAATATCCCTTCACCCACGCGAGCACGGTGAAGCTCACGGCGCCGAAGGTCAGCACGGTGCCAATAAGCGAGAGGATCAGCGCAGCGATGATCGAGAAGGGGACGCTCGTATTGAACATTACGTTGTTTATGATCGTTTCATCAGCTGCCAGCGTGGAGATCGCGCCAAAGAACACTAAAAAGAGCGCGCTCGCCGTTCCTAGCACCCAATGGGCGCAGCGGGTCTGACGGGAGTTTACGCCGCTGGCATGGCCGTCGAGCACGGCGCCGATCGGCCAGATCGCTACTGTGGGGAGAAGCGCGAGGCTGAGGTACGAGACGTTGTCGACGAAGGCGGGGGTCGAGTACCACGCTAACCGGTTATAGTACTGCGGGGCAGCTGAAAAGAAAAGGTGCGTGCCGTTGCCATCGTTCTTAAAGATGGCCGTCTGCAAGACCGTTTGTGCGCCATCCGCTCTCGTAAATACAAGCGGCGCCACCTCGACGTACTCAGCGGCTTGTCCACCCATGCTCATTTGTAGCGTACCGTTCGGGCGCCCAGTGATTTCGACGAGCTGCGGTTTTACGAGGTATTTTTCGAGTGTGCTATACGCACTCCGCGTTTTTTGGTAGGTGCCCGTCACCGAACTCGCGTCGTGGTAATTCACGAGCTCAGGTATGGCCTTTTCAACCGGATAGTAGCGATCGAGAAACGCGTTGAGCAAGTCTTCCCGGGCAGCCGTCCCTGCTGGACCGTTATACGACACGAATAGGCCTACATTACGCGCAGGTAGCAGCACGAAGTAGGCGTGAAAAACGTTCGTATCGCCATTATGCCAAAGGATCTGCTCGTTGTTGCGCGTCATCATGCCAAGGCCAAGCGCCCACGAGGCATGAGGATCCGGGGTGAAATGGGGGCTATGCATCTCTATCGCAGTTGCGTTGTTTAGGATGCGTACATCGCCGTAGCGCCCGTTCTGAAGGTGGGCGGTCAGGAACTTGGCCATGTCGGGCGCGGTGGACATTATCGCGCCTGCCGGGGCTACTTGGAGTATTTCCTCTGGTGTTGGCGTATATGTGCTCCCGTCATAGGTGTATCCCGTTGAGACGTCCTGTGCCAGCTTTTCCGGCACCGGCTGCTCGATCGTCGTACGGTTCATGCCAAGCGGCGTAAAGAGCTTTGCGTTGGCGTACTGGTCGAACGGCATGCCGGAAACCTGCTCCACGATGTGGGCAGCAAGGGCCGTCCCCCAGTTCGAGTAGGACCAGACCTGTCCTGGCGGGAAAACACGTGCCGGCATGGTGCGCGCCAGCGCGGTTCCTAGGGGCAAGAGATCGCTGACGTTACTTACCGCAAAACCTCGCTCTTTGTTCTCAAACCCCGCCGTATGCGTCATCAGGTTCTCCATTGTGACGGGCTGCGGATACGTGTTAGGAATCTTGAAATCTGAAAGGTACGTGTTCACATCCGCGTGCAAGTCGATCTTTCCCTCTTCAACGAGCTGCATGACGGCCGTCCACGTGAAGAGCTTCGTGATCGATCCGATACCGAACAGCGTCGTGTTAGCGTCGACGGGGGTTTGATTCTCGAGGTTGGCATAGCCGTAGCCCTTAGCAAAAAAAAGTTGACCTTCCTTGACCACCGCCACGGTGGCCCCGGGGATGCGGTAGGTTTGGAGTTCATTTACAATCGTATGGTTGAGGAATGCCTCCAATTCGGCGGGGTCCTTCAGCCCTCGTGTGGTATCGCTTGCCGCTGCGTTCGACGTTGATGGGGCCTGTTGCGCCGCACACAGGCTGGGAATGAATCCCGCTAGCAAAAGAAGCGTCACGAGCGTGACTATGATAAAGGTCAATCGAGGGGCTGACATGTGATCGCCGACTCCATCAAGTGGCGGGCGGCCGCCTCGCCAGCAGTACATCGCTCACGCCACGGGGCGCACGAGCACGTATCGTCGCTTGAGTTACCAACATGCTGCGGATGTCGTATTCCCTTTTAAAGCTTGTGAAAAGTGGCTAAAGCACGCCACGATGCGCCTTCCTTCTGCTAGGCGATCGCGCCTGCGTGCACCGCCGCATTTTGTGGCACCAAGTATTACGGACCGAATTACGGGCTTGTCTTTACCGCTTTCGGGGCCGGAGCCATTGTGGGAAACCTTCTTGCTGGGCAGTTGCGGGATCTCGTCGGCAGTTATGTGGCAGTGTTCTATCCGGTCGCGATGCTGGCCATCGCGGGCATTGTGATCTCCTTCTTCCTCATTCGGGCGCCAAGTCAGGCAAGTCTTGAGGAAAAAGCATAGTCCCGTTCTTTCTTACGCTGTTGCCGAGAACGCCTCTTTTGAGGCTGGGTAGAAGCTAATGATCTATGAAGGGTTGGCTCCCGCCAGAGAGCTCGTGTGATGCTTATGATCATTTCATAGCTCTTGGCAAGTGCGAACAGGCACGAGCAGGGGCCAGATTCCTTGAAAACTTCATATCTGTTCGAACGCGAGATAAGTCACATCAAACGGAAAAAGTGTGACAAAAAGTGTAACAAAATGGTAACAAAACCATGCCACTTTTAAAAAAAAACCAGCCTACGATCGTTGAGGCTTCCAACGGCGCTGCCTCGCCGTAGGCAAACGAGAAGCCTCTTTTTTAATTATCAATTAAATATTATATAAATAATATAAATATATTTAACGTGCATTCCTGTATGCGAGGCAAACCACGCCACAATTTGACTTTAAAAAACAAAGAGATAGACACCAAATGCCCTGCGTCCAGTCCCAGCGGCCAATGCCGTAACATACGGAAATCTAAATAGCGATTTAGCGGTATTTTGCACCGCTATTATTGGAAAATGGGGTCGTGCGCGACTGTTATTCGTTGAAACGGTTAAAATAGAGAGTTAGACGTCTTTTTGCGCTCTTCAGTTTAAAATAAACACTACTTTATGCGATAAATTAACCCCAAAATGAAGCTACATATTCTCAACCGAGGCCGTGAATGCGTTACAAATCCGAACATTGATTTACTATCGCGTCGTAAGGAATAACGATGAAAAATTCACGTTAAAAAAAGCGATAAAGAAACGAAAGCAGGCCGCGCGATTGATGAGCATCAATATGGTCTGCCTTCGCACGTAGTAGACGCGTTAAAACTATTGGAACTATTTGTATAATAGTTTTGGCTTTTTTTGTGTCTTCCCTCGTAGTCGCCGCTTCTAACGTGAAATACTCCGAAAGGATGAAGAGCACGTGAAAGATATTAGAAACAAGACACGGATTCGTTGAGCTGCGGGCTCAAGGAAATCGCTAAGGGCAGTCGCCGATGAGCTTGGAATCGGCCTTCAGACAGCTGTGCGATGGGACCACGAGCTCAAGGAACAGATCGAGAATCGGAAAGCAATGGAGCTCAATGCGCTCCTGGAGCGGACCGACTGACCATGCAGGCGAAAATCGAGCGCTACGGCGCTGAACTCAAGCGGTTGACCAAGGAGCTGCAAGAGCGCGACCTCGCCGGGTGCCGACCCCGAAGCTTTATGATATAATACTCAAACTGCACGCCCGCGTTGAGGAGGTGTGTCCGGCGCTGACTTACGCGGCGATGACGAGGTCGCGGACCAGAAGGCGCTGCGCGAGTTGGTCGATTCACGACGTCCGCTTCGCGTGCGCTTACGAACTGTTCATACAAGCCCTTGATTTCGAAGGGGCTGTATTCCTCCGCCGGACCGAAAATACCGATGAACTATGGATTGTTGTTGGTGAGAGCCTTCCCACGGTAAGACGCATTTCAGATGGAACTGCTTCTCCCCAAGACTTTGAAAGAGGTGAATACTTTTCCGTCGGTCGCGTATTTGCCATAAAAAGGAAAGGCGAAGAACTCACCGCTTGTCTGAAACTCATGGAACTATTGTTCCGCGCCACGTACGGCTTCGAGCACCCGGAGAAATTCATTGCCCCTGGAATCGTCGACAAGTCCGCGTACGACAGGCTACTTAAACGACTCGATGATGAACATGAAGAAAACCGGCGGAAGGCACGAGAAGGGGAGACCGAAATTATAAAAGTTGCACGGGAGCTGGGCTTTCCCCGAAACCTACTGGCGAGGGTCCCAGTCATTGGTTCGCCAGGTGTCCAGGGAAGATCCACGGCAAAACTCGGAATCATGTCCTCATTCATCGACGCTGCAGAGGACTGCTTCCGGTTGCGGATGGTGCCGCCGTAAAGGTGGTGTGGAAGAGCTTCGAGCATTTGTAAGGGAACGCAAAGATGAGAAGAAAAGAGGTGGGTCGGACGAAGAATTATGCGCAAAAGAATCGGATGAGGATAAATGGCAGGCCAGACGTGGTCTCTATGGAGTTAGGAGGTGTAGAAAAGAAAGAAGATAAAGGTCCGATAAAAAAAGAGCGGCAAGAATCAAAATATGGCGAAGAATTAGTAGAACTCGGTTATAGACTTGAAAAAGGGCTTGGTTTTGACCAGGATTATGGCAAGGCTATGGAGCTTTATACATTAGCCAGCGCCGAGGGTAATAGTACGGCTATGAACAACATCGGCTGGCTTTATCTGAATGGTCTGGGAGTCAAGCGTAATTTAAAAGCTGCAGTCGAGTGGTTCGAAAAAGCAGCCCAATCTGATAACACGAGAGCCATGATCAACCTTGGCAACATACGCGAGGCATATGGATTGGATGACGAAGGCAATCCTGACTACAAAGGCGCGATGAAATGGTACACAGAAGCCGCCCAATTGGGAGATCCAAAAGCCAAATTGAATCTTGGCAATCTGTATCACTATGGGCATGGGGTCAGGAAAAATTACAGAAACGCTGCCGAGATCTATAAAGAGCTGGCCATGTCAGGATATGTAAAAGCATACTTTTACATGGGACTGTACTTCCAGAATGGATTTCATTTTAAGCAAAACTACGATGCAGCTAGATATTTCTATGAAATGGGAGCAACCGCCAACGATTCTCTCAGTATGATGAACCTGGGTGTAATGTACGGCAAAGGACTAGGAGTAGAGGTCGATAACGAAAAGGCTTTGTCCTGGTATAAACAGGCAGGCGAAAGAGGTGACCCCCTGGCATTTGTAAACATCGGTTGGTTCTTTGAAAAGGGACTTGCGGTCGAGCAGGATTACAAACAGGCTGTTTATTGGTATAAAAAAGGGGGCTGATGCCCGGGAACCCCATGCTATGAACAATTTAGGGGCAATGTATGAGCGCGGGCTGGGTGTCAAGAAAGACCAAAAGAAGGCGGAATATTGGTATGCCAAAGCCAGGGACGCGCTGGAGCCTCAACCGTTTTTAGAAAGCCCTGCGACTGAAATTAACTGATGGAGAGTGTTATGAAAAACGAAACAAGAGGCATTGAAGAGCTTGAAAATCAATTCGAGCTAATAGATGACATCATTTGTTATGAATGTAGGCAAACTAAAATAGGCGCATGTCTCTGGCTAGATGGAGAATGTCCACTTGATCTGCTATAAGTTGTAAATCAACATACCCAAAGCGTATGAATATGACATTCCAACAAGCGCGGCAGCTATAGGGAGATAAAACGCCAAACGATTCACATTTTCTAGAAATGCTTGATTCAGAGGATCTTGAACGTCTGAGCGGTTTTAAGATATTCGCGTTTCATATCGGGCTAGACGAATTCAAGCCCGAATATCTCAGGCAAATGGACACTGTCTCGATCTCATCCTATACACTGAGAGCTTAGGAAACTTCGTGGAGGACGATGATGAACCTAGCTAGTATTATTGTAGCATTCTTCTTGATTTGCTTGATAATAGCGGTGCCGCCATTTGGCATTTTGGTTCTTATATTTTATGTAATATGGTGGATTTTTGATTCGGGAAAGAACGATCAGTGTCCAACAACAGAGGTCACAGTAACAACTGAGATTCCGAGTAATACGTTTGTAGTTACGACTGATCAAAATGGATATATTTCAAATGTCGAGCCATTCGAAAGCGTGGAATTTGTTAGAGACGAGGAGGGTAAAAAATGGGAACACTGGGAGCATTTGTAGGAGTTTTATTATTCCATAAGTTGTTCCAAGCTGCTTCCTCAAACTAGAAGCACGACTAAGCACAATAGCGTGACAACGAATGTTTGATGTAACTGATATCGTCGAAGCGATGTGCGGGCGAACGCGCATACGTGGTTAGTGTGTAAGGTATCGAAATGGCAGCTAATTTCTGTACGCACTGCGGAGTGAATCTCCTTAAAGAGCATAAGTTCTGCCCTAACTGTGGACAACCAGCCTCTGCTGCATCTACAATACAACACATTGACTATGTTGATTTAGGCGACTATGGTGCACAACCGATTGCACAACCGGTATACCAACAATATCAACAGGCACCAACATCACCAGTGCCAGTATATCTCTCAGACAGAAAGAATCCCGGTGTTGCCGCAGTCTTATCCTTCTTTTGGGCTGGACTTGGTCAAATTTACAACGGACAACTAGCGAAGGGGATCGGTTTCATGGTGTTATACGCGTTCAGCGTCCTCTTGATATTCGTGCTGATTGGTCTCCTACTCGCTCCGATTGTGTGGCTCATCGGAATGTGGGATGCGTACAATACAGCTCAACAGTTCAACGAAAGACAATTGCAGAACGAAAGATTATATTATGAGAGTCTTAGGCGATAGATTGCTTGTCCCTTTGGGAGCGATTCTTAGAACTAAATCCCCCTTCCCTTTTTCACCGCGCTTAATGTACCTCGTCGGCCCCACGTTACTTCGAAACCTCGTGCTGTCAACACGTCTGCAATTTTTGCGCCGTCTCGGGCATACTTAACGACGATGGCACCGACACGATCCAAAACATCTTGCGGGGTATGCGAAAGGATGTCGAGTTCAGCGCCTTCACAATGCATCTTAAGGAAATCGATGCGGTCGAGCCCATTGGAACTGAAGACATCCGCGAGCGTGACAGATTCGACGTCAATGGCGCTGACAAAGCCCCGGCCGTTCGACGGATAGAACGTGTGTCCGTAACTCTTTTTCTCAGAAATCCACAGCCTCTTAATGCCTCGTGAATCACTGACCGCTTGCCTGAGCGCTTTGACGTTGTTTAGCCCGTTAAGAGCAATGTTTTTCTGCAAAAACCTAAAATTACGGGGATGTGGTTCGTAACAGATCACGGTGTCGCTTGACGCGCTTGCTTGTACAGCAAATACTCCTATGTGTGCGCCGATGTCTATCACCGTACCGTAGACCGGCCATTGTGAGTATAGGTCGTTGCGAAGGATCTCGTTAAGGATTGACAAATCCCCCATTTTGGGACGGAGAACGTATTTTAGACCATTTCGCGTGGTTATCAGTGTCGCACTGTCCGTCGATGCAGATGGAGAGAAACGGATGAATAGTGGTAGGTACCAGTTTCGTACGAGCACGATTAGTCCAATGAACGCGTTCAATAGCGCCGCCATTCTCTTGACGTTCGAGAATAACCGCTTGAGTTCACCCACTAGCATCACTTTGGTTGCTTAATCTCGTCGTTTTTATCTTCAAGACCCGTATGGGTGGTTTACTGCTTCGTAACCGGCTAAATCTCGCCAAGCACTTCTGCCACTTTGGCTCGCGCAAACTCGTATTAATCCACAGCGTTTTTATACGTGCTGGTGCGCTCTTGACGTCCGAAATGTAGATCAGTTAGAGTACGACTGCCAACCGTTGGTATTCTACGACTAAAACCTCCTTGAAGTTGAAATGAGAACTGCAAAACAACAGCACTGGAACACCAAAGCACTGCCATCAAAGTACACGACAATTGACCTCAATCGACGGTTCTCGGCAATCGAAATGCGCAAAATGCGCAGGGGGCTTGTACCTCAACAGATGGAAGATAAGTGGTTTATCTTCTGGGAACGTGATGCGTTATACTTCCACCGCAGCTGGACAGGTCACTGCATCTACGTCGTTCGTTTCGTTAACGAAGGTGACTCGTGCGTGATGATCGAAGCAGATGTGAATCGAGACCCGGAACAATGGACAGAAACCAGCGCTGAAAGAGACGCGGAAATGATCTCATACCTGATTGATGTGCTTCTCCTTCATCGGCAAGCCGTTTTTCCGAGTGACGATCCGTCTATCCAGAAGCGAGTAATAACGGAATGGAGCCTCGTTGGACGGGCTATGTTCGGCCAACATCCCTACAGTGAAAGGCCTGATGTGGAAGCGGCCGCGATAAAGGCAGAACGAATGATAAATTTGATCGACCGTGCGCCAAAGTTCGAGGGAACCGCATATCGTGGTATTAGAGTAGCAGAAAAAGATGCAGAGGCTATAGAACTTGCAAATAAGACGTTTCCGGGGCTTAAAATGTTTGTGCGAGATGTCAACCTCCCTGATACGATCGCTTCAAAGTATAAGCAAGGCATGATCATACGGGAAAAAGGCCTTACTGATACTTCTGTCAGGGTAACGGGAATGATTACCACGCACAGATATTCGATATTGTCTAATCACATGCGTGATTTGCGATTTAATGAAAAAACGATAAATTGGGGGCTGTGCGTAGCCACTGCGGACTCATACTTCAAGGTTTTGGACACCTATCAGTATGGCAATAAAACTCAGATACTTCTCCTTCACCTGCCGGAAGATGAGGATTGGAAGCTGTTTCAAAACATTGTTTTCAGTCTTGAAAGCGACTTGATTAAAACATCGAGAGAGAGCTTTAAAAACAAATGTAATGAAGCCCCAATACCCGAATTGGCGACAGAAGAATGGCTTTCTCGTTGTGCATTTCCGCTAGGAATGGACGATAACGGGAACTTCTTTGAGCTTGAATAAGTGATTTCTGAACAAGTGATTATTCGGACTTCTTAAATTAGATCGTTTTATGAAAAACCGAATAGAGGTCAATAGCCATCGACATTAGCTGTAATTCGATCAGCTATCTGATAGTTTTTGCAGCGCTTTCGCAGCGGCTTCATTCTTAACCGCAACTTGCTCGAGCCATATTGTTCTTGGGGCCAGTGTGAATGGCGGTAACAGGGTGCCCCTTCAGCAGCAGCGCAGCAACTACTTCTTAGAGTCTTAAGAAGTTAATTGGTAAGGTTGAAACTATTAAAATAATAGAAAAACTTCTTGAGGAGCTGGCAAAGGGCATAGAATCTCTTATGAATATGCTGGATGAGATACATAAGACGCCACAGCTTCCGTCAAACAATAACGGAGCTTAGAAAAGACTCCAAGAATGATAACGAAATAGCGACATAGCGTGTTCATTTTAACCTCTCCTTATCTCCTCCCTCTTTATTTCTTTTTTCGATTTCAAGTACGTAGCGGGTTCCTTTCACGCCATGACCAAGAAGGAACAAGTAATAGCTCAGAAAGTGCCTTGCACATCCCCTTTGAATAACAATCAACGTCTCGCAACCATTTTCGAGCATGTTATTAGACGGGTCTCTTAATTCTTTCTCCTGACTTCTTTTACAAAAATCCCGATGTAAATCAGCACTATGCCTGCAATGATACTAATAACGTGCAGGACGCCAGACACGTTAAGCGCAAATCCACTTACTAAGATATCATACGCAGCGAGTCCAGCACCGAAGAGACCGATCACGATTAACAATATCCTAAGACCTAAATCCCGTACCATATCTACTCCTTCTTCGTCGTTCGTTATCAAAAAAATGAATCAACTACGTAACACTAGCTGACGTGACTTAAGCGTTATCTTTAGGGGTCAATAGAGATCGTATCGGTCGTTGTCGCCGAACTTGAGCGAGAACTTGTGCGTGCAGATCGGTTGCATATCGAGCACTAGTGAAGTTAAGGCTTAACCGTTGTGATTCGTGCAAGAATCCAATTTGTATATTCTGGTGCAAAATTACCTAGATTTCGTCCTGTTGACGACTCAAGACAATATTGACAAATTTTTATAAGGTTAATTATATAAAAGTCGCACCTCAATATAGCTCGTTTAAATGCGCGCCACGCGCGCTGCCATTGCGAGGTGAAAAAATGAATGATCGAGTTAAAACTATCATCATCATTATTCCAGTCGTACTCATCATCTTTGGATCAATGGCAGCGACGGTGTCCGCTACCCAGTACTCTTTAACCCTCGCCGGGCCCCAAACGGTCGCCGCCGGACAGACGTTTGTCGTCAGCGGGGTGTACACGGAAGGTGGCGAGGGGAAAGCAGGAATAAGCGTGGACATTTTCGACGTGACTTCAGATTCGATATGCAGCGCATGTCACGATAATACCGGTACTAAGATAGGCAGCGCTATTACCGGTGAAGGTGGCGTCTACAAGACGACCGTAGGGCCACTCTCCGGCGGTGATTACGTTTTCGGTGCGCTTGTGGTGGGATCTAGCATCACCCACCCGGGGGTGGAAAGCGACCCGCTGAATGTGCATGTCTTTTCGTGCTCTATAACCCTCGTGGGCCCAGAGACCGCGACTGCCACTAAGAACTTCACTATCAACGGCACGCTGAGCGTTGGAACTACGGGCATAGCTGACGCGACGATAACGCTGCAGCGCTCCATAGACAATGCGATCTGGAGCAACGTGACAACGAACCAGACGAATAGTACGGGCGGCTACCAATTTAGCAAGAACGAATCGGCTGCAGGCACCTATTACTATCGCACAGCCTATGACGGCAATGATACATACGGCAACACCACGAGCGGTGTTGTCGAGATCACAGTCTTGAGCGTTGCACCGCCGCAAAGCATGCGATTCACAGACGGCTGCGACAAGAGTGTCTATATCGGGGCCCCTACTCATATTTCCGCTGCATGGGACCCGAGTTCTGATCCGGACGTAGCGGGCTACCGCTCTTACTGGCGCGTGACGTCTCCATCTGGTGAGAGTACTAGCGTGACCATCGATGTGGGCCTTGTCACTTCTACGACCTTCACGTTTACACCCGCTGTTGCGGGGGTCTACTCAATCCAGCTCAACTGCACCGCGTACACTACAGCGGGCATCGAAGGAGATGCGAGTAACACAGCGGCGTGTTCGGTATATGCGAACGCCCCGCCGACCCCGCTTGCTGTCACCGCCATCGACCCCTCTGATAATGTGTTGAACGTACCTTATGACAAAGTTATCAACGTTACTTTCAACAAGAGCGTCCAACAAAGCACGAACTACAGTAACATCACCCTTGCCAACGGCAGCACGAAAGTGGGCATCACTACAGCTATCACAAGCGACCTCCTTACAATTACTCCCACGAACGCCCTAACGCGCGATATGACCTATACCGTCACTATCCCTCGCGATGCGGTCAAGAATGGTACCTTTACGCTCGAGACTGACTTCATTTCCCGTTTCACTACTGAACCAAAGAAACCCACCACGCTTGACGCCTCTGCTCCAGCCACAGCATCCGTTACTAAGAACTTCACCATCAACGGCACGCTGAGCGCTGGTAATACGCTCGTCGACAGCCAAACGATCACCCTGCAGCGTTCTACTGACAAAATCATGTGGAACAACTTCACGACGAACGTGACCAACGCGACGGGCGACTACCAGTTTAGTAAAAATGAGTCAGCCGCAGGTACCTCCTACTATCGCACCGCCTATGACGGTAACGACACGTACGGCAACGCGACAAGTGCAGTTGTGACCGTACAAGTGTACAAGATGCCTACGCAGCTCTCAGCGGCTCCTAATCGTACTGTAGTAGCGATCAACAACCCCTTTACGATTAACGGAACGCTCAACACCACCGACGGCACCCCAATCGCGGGCGCCACGGTACAGCTCCAGAAGAACATAAGCGGCACGTGGCAGGACGCCCCCCTAAAGACCGCAACCACGACGGCAAGCGGTACGTATCGCATCAGCACGAGTGAGTCAACTGTCGGTACCTACCAGTACCGCGCGACCTACGCAGGCGACGATACCTATGTCGGTAATAACAGCACGAGCGTCAGCGTTAAGGTAGTCAGCAAGGCTTCCGTTCAACAAGATTTCGCTACCCTTAGAACCACCTTCAACAATCAGCCTAACTCAGCTTTCATGCCCGGCACCAAGAGCGCCCTCATTGCTGTGCTGAACGCCGCTGAGCTGCAGATGCGCTACGGCCACTACAGCGCCGCCGCATACACCCTCCAATATCAGTTCCTCGTACGCACGGACGGCTGCGCACTCCGTGGCACACTGGATACCGCCGATCTCGTCCGGACGTGTGCCGCACAGGGACAGCTCTATCCGCAGGTGCAGAATCTGATACAGGAGCTAAATGCGTTGCAGGGTTCGTGAGGGGGGCTATACCCCCTCCATTTTTTTAACACAATTAGGCGAAGCAATTAGCCGCTAGCGATTATCTATAGATACGCTTCGTAACCACGTGAATAACGTACGTGAAGTGCTGTGGACAATATCTGCGTTGTCATTCAGGAGATGTTTGAGCTTGGGCATTGAGCCAAAGTTTGACTTAATACTCGCTACCATGCCTTTGGAATATTTCTTGACAATCCAAGAAAGATTAAAACTCGAAACAACGAGACAAGTCGCACGTCACGAAAGAAGATGTTGAGAACGTTCTTAGATATTTCGCCAACGCAGAGAAGAACGGATTGATCAGCAGTTACAGGGCTAAGCATTACATGGCTTTTATTCCCCTATTTGTAACAAATGCGTTCACTATCACCGAAATCGAAGTGGGAAGATAACCTGCGATTTACACCCCGACCGCATACCGCATGAGATACTAACCGGCGATGAAACGTGCGACCAATGGAAGGGTGAAGAAAGCTAAAAATCTCGCCCTATTTTGACAACGGAGGCCTAGTCTTACTGTCAGTTTCTATCTCTACAACTTGCGGTGGATGCCACCGCGGCGTGCACACTGATCGCCCAACCAGGCCCGATCGACGCTCTGCGAGAGGTCGCGACCATTCAGCACGACCGTGAGCGGCCCGCCTACGAAATGTCGATCAGAAATCAATTAACGCTTTACAGATCTCGAAAAGCAGCAATACATACCAGTCGGGAAGATAACGTCAAAATATCCGTTATTTTAGAGATAGAGCTGCAGAACGATCCGGTCTTGCTATTCTATTTGCGGGCTTAGTGTCAGGTCCTGTAGCTCATAAGTATCCAGGTCTGCAGTCTTAGTCGTACAGATGGTGTTGAGGGCACGTTGCTGCTCCCTGTAGTCCGGACATAGAGTTGCCAGCTTGGCCCAGAACCTCTTCGAATGGTTGAATTCGAAAAGGTGAGTCAACTCGTGGATCATGACATATTTCGCCAGTCTGTCTGGTAGCGCGATCAATTGCCACGTGAAGACCAAATCACCGTCCTTCGTGCAGTAGCCCCATCGCTTTGTATTTTTGACGGATACATTACCCACGCTGATGCCAAACCGCTTCGCATAAACGGGCAATTTGCTTGTTAGAAGCTCTAAGGTTGCTTTTCTCATCCATTCTTTCAATAAAGAAAGCGGCTCTTTCGTTCCGTTCACGTGAATGATGAGTTTGTCGCTGTTTATCTCAATCCCGTCTTTAGTGGATGAAACCGCATATATCTCAAGATACCGCCCTTTATACATGATAGAACCAGCATCAAAAACACACCTTCTGCTCGATAACTCGCCGTATTTTCGCTCTATCCATCCGTGCTTCTTCTTCAAAACGCTTTGTGGATCCACGTGAGCATTTGGTGGAATAACGACTTCAAGGTGGAGATCTTGCGTAAATCTGAGGTGAATGTACTTAGAGCTCTTGCCGACTTTCACGTGGTACGGAACCTCAATATCACGTACTGTTACTGTTCCCACACATCCACCTATAGATTGTACCAAATGATGAAATTAATCAATTCCTCAGCCAAAGAGGAGAGCTGTTTCATATCAAGGTCGCCTTGAGCATCTGCGCGGGTCGGGGTTCTTGCTTTGGCCGGCATGCCCGTCTCGTTCTCTTCACACTTTCATGTTCTTTACGTGGCCCACGGTACAGGATAGCTTTATCGGGTTTTTCTAGCGTCAATAATGGCGCCAAAATGGCCGTCATTCCCGGAGCGGCGACCCTAGGAATTCTGCGAAGGCAATCATACAGGCGAAAAAGGCACCATAGGAGTGCAGCGCACTCCTGAGCGTCTTTGCCGCCCGCCGATTTATCTTTTCACTGCATCACTTGCAAACGCTGTCAGCCGCTGATCAGCAATCCTATCAGGACACCCGCGATAGCTGCCGCGGTTGCGATGGCTATGGTCTCCAGTACCGTCCTTCCCAGCGGGCGGTTGCCTATCTTTGCCCTGCCGACACCGAGCAGGATCAGGAGGGTAGCTGTTCCAAGGATACAGATTGTCCGGGCCTCGGCAAACGGCAGTAATGCGAAAGGTATCACTGGGGTTATTCCGGCTCCAAAATCCGTGATCCCCATCCAGCCGGCCCGCACGAGCAGGGAGTCTTTCTGGGAGGTGGGGGTCTCCTCACTGGCGACCGCATCCTCGAATGTGCAAATCGCCAGGGGGTTAGCCTGTATATCAGTCCGGATCGTATCGAGGCATGTACTGCTCAGGCCTGTTCCCTGCAGCACGCCCATCATCTCGTTCACTGCACGGTCAGGATCACGACGGATCTCGGCTTCCCGCTGCTTTGCCTCCACCCGGGCTTCGTCTCTCTCGGACTCGAGATCGAGGTAAAGCCCCGCCATCATCGAGACCGACGCCGCAATGGCGCCCGTAGCGCCTGCAAGAAACACGGCACTTCCTGACTGGGCGCCTACTGCGACACCGAGCACGAGCCCGAAGATCGAGACCGCACCATCCACCATGCCGAATACGATGTCCCCCGCAGAGCCGCGGAGTGATTCCCTCATCCGGTAGAGGAATGACGGGCTGGGTACGGCGCTCATGCCCGGATCAACCTCACAAATATTAAAATCATGGAGTTTAAAGGGAATCCAAGAAATATAAAAGAACAGGAAATGAGTTGGGGATTACTTCGTCAATTCCAGTTTCTCACCATGGTGGATCAGCCGGTGTTTGTTTACACATTCCCTGTTCTCGGTCCGCCCATCACGGTGCGTGGTATTTCTGCACGCAGCGGAGGCATTCTACCAGTTCTGCCCTTAGAATTGACCTATTTCGTCAGGTGCTCTTCTTTGTCATAATCCTGTGTTCCGGGCGGAGCAGGCAAATAGTGTACGAATGGGGATATAACGGGCCGGACTCGTGGTTTATGACACGACGGGTGACGACATCTCCAACCGCCGCACCAGCTTCTGAAGGGTCCCGCCAAGCAATCTGTGGGATGCCGCCTTCAGTGGATTGCAGTCAGAGTGGCATGCATTTCTCATGATCCCTTGCGGCCCTAACGTTGTCTTGAGACGGGGGAAAGGCGTCGAAATCCCCGCATGTCTGACCTGTTGCGGGAGAAAAACAAAAGATTAATCCTTCAGGAATTAACAGCTGAGATTGCTTTTCATGAACAAAGAAGATCCGAAAGGTGAGGCGATGCATCTTGCTAAAAGCCGGTATCCGGAAGGTGAGGCGATGCACCTTACCAAAAGCCGGCTGGAAGCCCTGACGGATGGGATCTTTGCCTTCTCGATGACATTGCTTGTTGTAGGCATCAACATACCGGAGAAGGCGTCCCTGGTCCAATCAACACCCTTCGTCACGAACCTTCTCCTCTCGCTGTGGTCTGATTTTTTCCATTATATGCTGGCCTTCCTGATCCTCGGGGCATTCTGGCTTAGCCACCATGTCGAGCTCCATCCCGTGAGTCGCCTGGACCGGACGTATGTCTGGCTTAATATGGGGACCCTCATGTTCGTTGCCCTCCTTCCTTTCTCCACCTCCTTTTCGGGTGATTTTCCTGGTGTCCCGCTCGGTCAGATCGTGTTCGAGCTGAACCTTTTTGCTCTCGGGATGGGGATGTTCCTGCAATGGAAGTACGCCACTGGGAAAGACCGCCTGGTTGAACCGGGAATGGACCCCGGTTTCGTCCGGCAGGTGGGCACCCGCTCCCTGGTCGTTCCCTTTGTCTCCCTCCTCGCGATCCTTATCGCCCTGACGGGGAAGACGTGGAGCACGGCGGTTTACCTGCTCCTTCCACCGATCGAGTATGTCGTCGTCCGCTGGGCGAGGAGGTAGGCAGAACCTTCCGCGTGAACCATCGTTCATCCCAGCATCCCCCCCTGTGCACCTACCCGTCTAAACCCGGCTACGAGACCGTGTCGCGTCGTGTATTCCCGGAGAAATGACCCATAGTGAAGAAAAAGCCTACTGCCTCAGATTAATCGGTCGCTATAAGGAGCGGCAGCCACCCCAATCTACTTTAAGAGACGCTTCACTCAATTGTAATTCAGCTTCTTATGATCTTATTCCGTAGTCACTCCGTCGAATTCCGCTTCATTGGCTTCGGCTTCTTCCTTCGTGGCGCGTACGATTCCATCCTTGTGATGTGCCGGAGAATAGATCGTATAGAGTTTCAGGTCTTCTGTTTTAGAGGTGTTGATGATATTATGCTGTGCTCCGGCGGGCACCACCACTGCAACTCCGTCACTAAGTGCATATTCGTTGCCGTCAATTACGCACTTTCCCTGCCCGCTCTCGAAACGGAAAAACTGGTCGTTTTCCTCATGCACTTCCATTCCTATGTCTTCTTCGGGCTTGAGGCTCATCAGTACAAGCTGGCTGTGCTTTGACGTATAGAGTACATTGCGGAAATTGCCATTTTCCAGAGTTGCTTTTTCGATATTATTACAAAATCCTTTCATATTTTTCAATTAATAGTGACTCTATATAAATCGTTAGAAGCTTTCAAATATCTACAGGATCGCGTGCACGATGTATGGTTACCCGACAGCGCACGGCAGCATGTCCGACAAATTATCAAACAGATACACGCGCAAATAAACCTACAGCGCGAATACAGCGGGACATATGAACCGCCTTGAGGGTGCAAAATAAGAGTTTTGCTAGTTTGCTAGCCATAATAATACACACAATAAACTGAAAGGAAGGTTCTTCAAGCAAGTATCAGCGACGAATGGTAGGGGCCATAAAGAGTGAGGTTACTCTAGTTTGGCCAACTAGTTGATGAGGCGACCCCATGCCCTTCGAAGCCAGAACACGTGCCCTCGCGGCGTTCAGCTCGCTCGGATCCGTCCCGAGAATGGCTTCCAATAGATCATTGCTCGCCACGCGCTCCACCCTCTGTCGTGCCTGTGCTTATATCGTCCACCGCTGAGCGCGCTGCGCTTAATAGAAACTGCAGACGCCTGGCCTTGCCTATCGATAATCGTACCTAGCACAAGGCGCTTGTTATTGTTTCTGCTGCAGAGCGGCGAGATTGGTTTCTACGACTGCGCCAGTCTTCTGAACTTGTTCCTCTGGACTAAACATCACGAATTCCGTGCCCGCTTCAAAAATCGCCGTATGTGCTGGCTCTGCGTAGAACACATCCCCGGCATTAAAGACCTCTTCACGGTCTTTGTATATGACGCGGAATCTCCCTTTAAAGACATATCCCCAGTGCTCAGTAGGGTCCATATCGTCGGGCAAGCCTTTGAGAAAGGGAGTCACGTCGAGGTCCTTATTGAAGGTATCTATCTCGACGTGCATTGCCCCCCATGTTGTTTCCCGAAAGACGTACCCCTCTCCTTCATGTGTAACCGGCATCTCTGTTTTTGAGCTTCTCATCGTGGCCTCCTTGAAATTTGATATCGTGTGTTGTTGCATACACCGCGTGCCGTGAACTTGTACTCTCTCCACGTTTTCACGGTCGCTCACGGCCTTCGTCTGTGTTTTGGCCATCTTGTTCTAGTTAGGGCGCCGTCTTCTCCGCAGTGCGATCCTCTTTCGTCCCTCTTCGATAAAGAGGAGCGATACACAGGCCACACCGATGTAGAGATAGTCAACGGCCGCGATGGGAATCGTCTTGAATGCCACTTGCATAAATGGGACGTATACGGTAGCGAGCTGGAGGAGCAACGCGATCCCGATAGCGCCTAACAGATAGCGGTTAGAGAACAGCCCTCGTCCGAGCAGCGGCCGCTCCGAACGGCTGTTGAGGGCATTTACCAGCTGAAAAAGAGAGATCGTAATAAAAGCGACAGTTCTCGTCTCGTCGATGTCGGGGTACACGCCCAACCGTTCAAAGAAGAGTAAAAGCGTGCCGGCCGCCATAATGGAGGACAAGAAGATTATCCGCTGCTTGAGGAGTTTTGAGAAGATCCCTTCCTTCGGGTCATGTGGCGGCCGTTCCATGACGTCGGGCTCCTCAGGCTCCAACCCGATCGGAATAACACAGATCCCGTCGGTGATGAGGTTGATCCAGAGGATCTGGATTGGGTAGAGGGGAAGCGGCAGACCAGTAACGATGGCCGTGATAACGATCATCACTTGCGCGGCGTTCGTGGCGAGTAGATAGAGCAGTACCTTTCTCAGATTGTCAAAGATGCGTCTGCCTTCCTTGACTGCGGCAACGATAGTCGCGTAGTTGTCGTCGGCAAGCACCATGTCTGACGACTCCTTCGCGACCTCAGTCCCTGACTTGCCCATAGCAACGCCTATGTCGGCGCTGACGAGGGCCGGGGCATCGTTCACCCCATCTCCTGTCACAGCCACGACGTTGCCTGCTGCCTTGAAGGCATCAACCAAGCGCTTCTTATCGACCGGCTTTGCGCGCGCAAACACCGATACCGTATCGATCTTTTTGGCGAGTTCTGCGTCGCTTAGCGCTTGCAGGTCTGCAGTCGTCAGCACCTCGCTGTCTGGGGCTGCGATTCCGAGCGTCGCAGCGATTGTCCGTGCGGTTACCGGGTTATCGCCGGTCACCATGACCGTCCGTATGCCCGCTTTCCGACTTTCGGCAAGCGCCCTTTTGACCTCCTCTCGGGGAGGGTCCATCATGCCGACAAGCCCGACAAAGACGAAGTCAGACCCTAAGGCGTCTGGCGAAAGCCGCTTTTCCTCCCACGGCTTATATCCCGCAGCGAGCACTCGAAGCCCTTCAGCAGCCATTTTCTCGCTTTTTTGCGTGATTTCGCTTTTTTGCGTGTCATCGAGTGGGTGGTGCTGGCCGTCGACATAGACGGCAGACGACAGCGCAAGAATGACTTCAGGAGCGCCCTTTACGTACGCTACGCGGCCGTCGGCCACCGATTGGTGGAGGGTGACCATGTACTGGTTGACCGGGTCAAACGGGAGTCTCATCGATCCGCGGAGAGGCCTCCTCAAGCGCCGCCTTATAGAGCCCCGCCTTTGCGCCAGCAGCAAGCATCGCCGCGTCAGTTGGGTCCCCGAGCATCCCGTCCGTCTCTGGCGTGAGGACAGCGTCATTGCAGAGAGATAAGACCTTCAAGAGTATGCGCACGTTGTCATCAGGAGCGACGGGCGTGTCATCAATCAAGAATTCGCCGGCAGTCGAATATCCCACGCCGGTGACCGAAACTGACGTGTTCCCTGCACGGAGCGCTACGACGTTCATCTCGTTCCGCGTAAGCGTGCCCGTCTTATCCGAAAGAATGACGGTCGTTGATCCGAGTGTTTCGATGGCAGAAAGGCGCCGGACGTAGGCGTTTTTTTGTGCCATCGCTCTCACGCCTGATGTTAAAATGACTGTGATGACTGCTGGGAGTCCCTCAGGAATGGCCGAAACAGCCTGACTCACAGAGATAAGGAAGATATCATAGAACGACTCACCGCGCAGAACGCCGAGACTGACGATCAAAGCACTCGCGAACAAGACGACGACAAAAATCCAGCGTCCGAGCCTTGCAAGGTTCTTCTGCAGGGGGGTGGCTTCTCGCTCAGTTTCCGTAATCGATTGAGCAATCTTCCCGAACTCAGTATGGTAGCCGGTAGCCACCACGGCAGCCTTGGCTCGGCCTCTCGTAATCACCGTGCTGGCGTATACCATGTTCGACGCGTCGGCGCGCGGCGACTTGTATACGGTCACCGACTCGCCGGTGAGGGCCGCTTCATCAACTTTTAGGTTCGCCGCTTCAAAGAGCCGTGCGTCTGCAGGGACCCGATCCCCGGCCTCGAGAAGGATAATGTCTCCAGGAACGAGTTCATCAACGGCGAGCGTGGTTGGTTGACCGTCACGAACTGCCTTCGCCTTCGGGGCGGTGAGCTGTTTAAGCGACTCGAGGACGTTTTCAGCCTTGTTCTCTTGAAAAAAACCGATCAGCGCGTTGGCCAAAACGACGACCGCGATGACGAACGTGTCGACGTGTTTGTCGAGCGAGAAGGTGATGACCGCCGCGGCAATCAACAGATAGATGAGGGGGCTTCGAAACTGCCGCAAGAAGAGGCGCAATCTGCTGACTTTTTTGCGTTCCTCGATACGGTTGAGGCCATATTCTTGAAGCCTTTCTGTAGCTTCGTCCGCAGTAATCCCGGTTTCACGCGAACCAAGCACACGAAAAAGATCATCTACTTCAAGATGTGTCCACTCTTCTTCGTTATCCTTGCTGCTCATAGCTCGTGGATGCCCTGCGGCGCTACAGTTCCGTCCATTTTGACAGCGTGTAAGCGCCCTCAACGTTTATCGTTTTTCATTTCTTTAACTATTTTAGCTATTCGAGACTTGCAGCCGTGAACGACCCAATCAAAGCGTTCTGAAACAGAAGAAGACGTGACTGAGCCAAAGCCCTTTCAGATACCACACCATCCCCATTGCAGAGGGTTGTAGCAACAAGGAAGGAACACGCCACTACTCTTCAAGAAATGCATTAGGCGAAAGCGCGACAAGATACGGTAAACAAAGTGAGTTTGTTAAAGTCAAACGTTTTCTATTACGAAGCCCCCACACATGGTGGTGGAACACCGGTAGACGATATTGGATTAAAAAAGGGAGAACAGAGCATGTGCGAGTTGGATTATGGCTTGGGTAAGGACTGTCCGGTTCACGGAGGCAAGCCGCGCTCTACAAACTGCCCTTGCAATGAGTTTCAGAAATGCGTTGCCGAGTATATCATACCGCTATGTTTCGGATGTACGAGGCGCCGAACTTGTCCGCTAGCGTATACCTCGGAGTGTGATCTCTTTAAGATCGATGTGCTCATGTGACAGCCTAGAGATTACGAGAGAGCGGGGTTGAGGATGAAAAATGAGTGATGTAGAGCGCGTAACTAAAGAATCTATCGCAACGCCCAGCTTACACTTACTTCACCACGTGCAAAATGTAGAAGAGCACGAAGAGTTGTGGCGCGAACTCCAGGCACAGCAAAAGCAGATAGATGACCTCTATAAACTAGTGCTCCGGCTATTAAGGGCAACTCTGCAACCGTAAGATTGGATGATCACGCGATCTCTGCTGGTCCATTCACCGGGGTGCCCGGAGCAAACATCCGCAGGAGAATTAGGTGTCGATACCACGTTTAAGGGTAAAGGAAGCATGGAGGGACCGACGTCGGAGTTTACGGGAAAGATGACGGAATACGATCCCTACAAGAGATCGCGCAAAGTAATGGACTTCGGGGACTTCACCATTGATGATGAGCTCGTTTTCGATCCTAGAGACGGCGGCACGAAGTTCACCTTGGGGTACGATGTGAAAGTACGTGGATTCGCCAAGTTACTTTCATCGAGGATAAACAACGCAATGCGCAAAGAGTTGAAGCAGGCCGTTAGCAACCTGAAGACCATTCTTGAAACTCAATCCTAAGCCGCCCTTAACTACAAAGGTGGTACCTATGCAAAAAAACTCATTGTTTTGGTGCTGTGTAGGAGTGATTCCCATTCAGTATAACCAGACAACAGCGACGAACAAATCGGTTAAAATGACGCAAACTTACGTCGTTAATAACCATGTGGGGTATATTATTACGTACAAAGCTATTTTTAGCGACTACGATACGTATCTAGCGCAAGCACAACGAACAATGAACTCGTTTGTCCTGACGTGAGGGTCCCCTAAATTGAGAGACCGAAGGTAATACCCAAAACTGGTGCAGTCAATGAATAGTTTAAGAGAGACACTTGAGCAGGAAGATGTTGGCCCCATAATTCGCAGGTTCTTCATCAACACCCTGTTTGACTCGACCTTTATGCTGCTGGGCATAATTGTAGGCTCAGCTTTCGCCGCCGGCGCAGGCCTAAACGTCATCATAGTCACTATGATAACGACCAGCCTTGCCTTGGGCATCTCAACGGGCGTAAGCGTCTACGAAGCCGAAAGCTTAGAACAAGAACGAAAAATCTCCTACTTGGAAAAAGCACTCTTAGCCGACCTCGACGACACCAGCATCCAAAAAACCGCGAAATATACCATAGTGCTTGCCACAGTAATAAACTTTGCAACACCCCCTCTCGCATGCGCTATCACGATTACGCCTTTTGTCTTTGCAGCGATTGGATTGCTGCAGATTGATGTCGCCTCTTGGTTATCTGTGGGATTAGCCTTAAGCGCTTTGTTTGCCGCAGGCGCCTACATGGGACGAATCGGAAAAACAAACCCCTTCATAAAAGGAGTGAGGATGGTAGCCTTCGGAGTATTAGCCTTCGCCCTCGGCTTTATCTTAGACTTCCTCATCTAACCAGTAGTTAGGGCAGTCCGCTGCAAAGGCTGCTTCACGCTCTAACGGGTTTCTAGCCCTTCAATTTAGCAATCACGTGCTTTTTTTACACTAACCCTTCCAATACCACCATTTACGTTTTTCAGGATCCTGCATACGTTCCGGCGTTTCCGCGAAGTACACCGCACAGCGGAAGACATAGAGCAGGCACCGGTCCTGAGTTTTTCCCGCATAGTCGTTGGAAAGTGCGTACAGGAGCTCCGGGTCCTTGCCCTTTAAATCATCAATCCGGTCAATGCCAATGGCCCTAAGATCTTTTGCGATAGATTTCCCAACGCCGGGGATGCCCGTCAGGTATTGCGACTGAAACCGCTTTTTCATGAAGGCTCTACTCCTCACCGATATACCGTTCACGGGAAGGCGCGGGTCCATCCTGCACCGCGTTCCTGAGCAGTATTATATGAATAGTCACGGCCGCCAGCACTACTAGCAGCACAATCCTGATTGCCAACTTGTCGGTAGCAAAGGCCACTGAGCACCCCAGTGTAAGCCACAGCAGGCTGAGCGTTAGCAGCTTCATTCTTATCGACATGCCGCTGCCTTGCATGTAATTCATCACATAACTGCCGACCAGCCTGTTACGAAGCAGCGCGGCGTACAGCCGCTGCGAGCTGCGCATATAACAGAATGCCGCCAGGAGCAGCAAGGGCGTTGTCGGCAGTAAGGGGATAAAAATACCGATGATCCCCACGCCAAGGGCCAAGGTGCCTGCGGCAATCAGCAGGGACCTTTTAAATGTACCAACGCTGGCAGACATATGATTGTCACCTAGAAGGGCGCGGGACCCCCTTTTATAGGGCAGCCCCGTACCAGACTCCCGCTTTAAGCAAGTATGATAACCAGGTTCTTTTGTGTTGCCCTTCGCGTAAAAGAAAGATAACGCTTGACTAAAATTGCACCATACGTTTCTAGTTTTTTTTGGACTACAAATGAGTAGGGATCTCTCGCAGTGCATTTCGGGTTTGGTTGTCTAATAATTTGAGCAGAAGCTATCGTCGCGTGCGCGCTGTGGGGCTACGATGATCTTTCGACCTAAGACGGCGTCTGGAAGGTTGTACATCGACATGCAGATACGATAACAGACTTAGCGAGCGGAATCGAAATTCAGTGGTAGATCGGCCATTTCCTTCGTCAATCTGAAAAAATCCGAGTATCTAATATCCATTATCAAGGAGGAGATTTTAGGATTGTATGAGAACGTCAACGTCATAAAGCCGCTCTTTGCGGTGACGGGGACAATCTTCACCCTCTGAGTATATTTTCAGGTATGATAGCGTTCATTTTTGAAATTTAACCTGTGAAAGCTCTTTGTTACAGCTCTAAAGCGCACACTATCATCTAAATATGATTTCTGCAGTGGAACCGAATGTGACTTTTAAATGCGGAATAAGCCACATAAATAGTTTTTCGTTTAACCCTCACCGAACAGTTTATATGAGGTCTGCCATAACTTTTATTATCAGGAAAAGCATGCTCGGGGCCCAAAAAAGGCATATGAGAGCTGCTGTTGCTGACCTACGAAGAACTACACTTCATATCGTGCGGAATTGTTTCGATTTGATTTTGATTCTAACAGAAGACTAGCGATCTGAAAGGGAGGTATACTGTCATGAACAAGATGCGTCTTGCCTTGCCAGGGGTGCTAGCGCTCCTTTTGGTAGCAACAACAACGGTGCCCGCAACTGCGGTTTCTACTCAGCCCTCAACGCACTCGATTGAATATCATGTTGGCTGTGGCCAAGCGATGATATGGGATGGCTCGCTTGACTACTTTAAAGCGCACGGGTTCTCCACGGTCCATCTTGTCGTTCGTGATCAGAAGCCGTACAAGGAAGAGCTCGCAAAGATCAAATCGCTCGGTATGAAGGGGATTATTGATATCGAAATCCCCATTTGGGACGCGGGCAAGAAGAAGAGCGTTCCAATCGAAAACTTTGCCTCGTATTTCCAATCACTCAAAGCTGCGGGATGGGAATACGTCGCGTCCGAAGGCGGTCGTGAAGGTGACGCCAACTATCTCGCGCGGTACTTCAAGGGCTACGTTAACTACAACTGTGACCAGTGCGGCTTATGGAAGAACATGCACCTCCAGTCAGGCACGGTGATGAACAGCTGGGAGAGCTTTTATCCGTCAGAGTGGCAGTACATCCAGCAGGGAGCAAAGGAATCAGCCGCGTTAGGTAAGACGAACGGAATCCTTGCCGGGGTGTGGGGGAGTTCTAAAGGGGTCGATCACAACCCGATACTAACCAACTCGAAGAATGGGGGATCACCGAGTTACAAGTCAATGCTCGACTGGTCCTATTCTAATGGGGTCGGTTTCACTCATTTTCACGTGTGGTGCAGCATAAATTCCAACGGCCTAGCTTTATACAAACAACTGGGATTTGAGCAGATCGTCAACGAGCTGCAAAAGACGTATCCTGCCACAACAGCAGCGTCTTCTGGAACGACAGCATCGAAGGCAGTAACGCCGACACCTAAAGCGACGGTAACGCCTAAAGCGACGGTGAACGGTGAAAGCGACGGCAACGGTGAAGGCAGTGCCAACGGTGAAGGCAGTGAGCACGGTGAAGGCAGTGAGCACAGTGAAGGCAACGGCAACCCCTACGGCGACGGCAACGGTGAAGGCAGTGAGCACGGTGAAGGCGACTCCGCAACCGACGAAAACAGCCCCCATCAATAAGGCTACTGCGACGCCAACTCAAATGACCGCTGCTAAGGAGGTAATCAGCACAACCAGCTCCTCAGATGTGCTTAGGAACAGCTCAGTTCTGGAGCTATCTGTTCCATCAGCTCCAATTGACAATAGTTCGGACTTGTCACCACAACCTATACTCGAGTTCTCGTTACTAGGAATCGGCGTGCCGCTGGCGATTGCCGGGGCCATCTACATGTTTATGAGAAGAGGGTAATTGGGCGAAGGAGCAACCTCTCGACACCTAATAGTGAGGGTTTCAATTGCGTTGTCCGACGTTGCAGTCTTGAACCTACAGAGAACAAAGGGATACGCTCGCGTGGCAAGTTTCCTTGTAATACGCGAAACCAACTTTTGCAGCTTATGCCCTTCTATTCTTACGCAGTATGCGATCTACGTCCTTCTTAAGATAACGAAAACGGCTCCAAAGCGATGAGCGCAAAGAAGCCACCGATGCCGCTCAAGGTATATGCATGATAAACGTGGCATTGATCCGCCGATAGAATTCCTGTTCAGAAGCGCGACGCCCTGCTTAACGAGGTCGTACAGCGCTGCATCGAGTTGTCACCCGCAGATCGAAGCGGACGGATACACGTGCGCGAGCTTGCTCGAAGTCGACGCAACGTTCGCAGGCACGTGACTACGCACTTAGACTTTCCGATGCGCGTGCCTTATCCTACCGCGATACTCAGTTTACCGTAACCGCGTTTAAACGGTTTGATGCCCTCAAAAAGGTTAATTTTAATCTGCCGGCTCTATATCTCGCCAGAACCGCATATACGTGTCAAAGACGTCTTCAGTGAAGCGGGTGTTAATTAGTGCTCCCAATCCACTCCAGTCATACCGTGCGTTGAGACATATGTGCGGTTTATCGCTTCCTACCTGATGAGGTCCCCCAACATCGGGAAAAACGTGACCCAGGTGGAGATTTCCTCCTTAGCACGGCGACTTGATGTAAGTCAGTCCTCGACGACGACTTTCCCCGTCATATACGGATGTGGGATGCAGTAGTACTCATAGGTCCCAATCTCGCTGAATTGTGCTTGATGCGTCGCATCTTTGCCCATGTCACCTGACGAGGGGAACCGGCTATCAGTCGACGTGACCGTGTGCATGGCCGAATCGCTGTTAGTCCACTTTACGGTCGTCCCTTTTTTTACCGTGAGCTCCGCTGGCTGATAGGCAAAGTTTTCGATATTGACTGATTCGGCAGTAGGACTAGCTTGACCGGTCTTGGCAGTAGTTGTCCCCGTAGACTCCGTGGCGTTAGCTGTCGGCGTCGTTGTTGGTGTGCTCGACGTGCAGCCCGTAACGAAAACAGCGGTCGCGACAACTGCGGCGATTACGGAAAAGATAAGTGATTTTTTCATAGTGAACACCTGGTAAAGATAAGGCCCAAAGGAGCGTTATGCATACTATCGTTTATCTTTATGCACCGTTGGAGGCATAACCGTTGCAAAGAACAGATAAACGGCTCTTTAAAGCGTTTTATCGCTCACTAGAACAGCCGCTCGCTCCATTGTTTAGAGGTGGTGACCCTACACGTCGAACCGCAACGCTTTCATAGAGGCACAATATGAACAGAGAGGCTGCATGGTAATTGATATACGGACAGTAACGACAGTAAGCCTTATCGTTCAGCTCGTGCTCATCGCCTTTGTCTTTGGCGCAGTGTACCTCGCGCGCAAAAGAAGGCTCATTCGTCATTGCACTATCATAAGCGGAGCCACTATCGTCCAAATTGTAACAATAGTGGCGATTATGCCATCGATGCTCGGGTACGTTAAAAATGTCCCCCCTGAGCCGAGACTGAATTCTGTGCGTTTTATGTAATCCAACGGGAGTGTGAAACTTCTACCTTTTTTTCATGAAGCTAACCTGTTTTGGGGAATGACCGTTTTTTCGCCGCCCTTTCAGAAGCCCTCGAAGACCGTTTATGCTCCGATCAGGCAAGGTCGAATCGGTCAAGGTTCATGACTTTGTTCCACACCGCTACAAAGTCGTGCAGGAATTTCTCCTGCGAGTCCTCACATCCGTAGACTTCCGCCAAGGCCCGGAGTTGGGAGTTCGAACCGAAGATTAGGTCGACACGGGTGCCGGTCCACTTGAGTGCGCCCGTTGCGCGATCACGGCCCTCGAACACATCATCGTCATCCGCGGTTGCCTTCCACGTCGTGCTCATGTCAAGCAGATTCACGAAGAAGTCATTGGTGAGCGTCTCTGGCCGCTTGGTGAAGACGCCGTGCTGGGACTTTCCGAAGTTGGCATTCAAGACGCGCATACCGCCAACGAGAACCGTCATCTCAGGAGCGGTCAGCGTCAGCAGTTGCGCACGATCAACCAGCAGTACCTCTGCCGTTTCTGCATACGTGGCTTTTAGGTAGTTACGGAACCCGTCTGCAGCCGGTTCGAGTACGGCGAATGACGCCACGTCGGTTTGCTCCTGCGACGCATCCGTACGTCCCGGCGTGAAGGGAACGGTCACATCGTGACCGGCATTCTTCGCAGCGTGCTCGACACCGGCGCATCCACCCAGGACAATCAAGTCGGCGAGCGAAACCCTCTTCCCGCCTGACTGCGCGCTGTTGAATTCCTTTTGGATTTCCTCAAGGGTCTGCAGCACCGTCTTCAGTTGGGTCGGCTGGTTGACGTCCCAATGCTTTTGCGGCGCAAGACGGATGCGCGCCCCGTTCGCCCCGCCGCGTTTGTCGGAGCCGCGGAAGGTCGAGGCCGACGCCCAGGCGGTCGAGACGAGTTCCGGGATCGACAGCCCCGAGGCAAGGATTTTGGCCTTGAGCTCCGCGATGTCGGCCGCGTCGATCAGGTCGTGATCGACGGCAGGGACGGGATCCTGCCAGATCAGCTCTTCCGCCGGGACCTCCGCGCCGAGATAGCGCGAGCGGGGACCCATGTCGCGGTGCGTCAGCTTGAACCACGCGCGGGCGAAGGCATCCGCGAACTCTTCCGGGTTCTCGTGGAAGCGCCGCGCGATCGGCTCGTAGATGGGGTCCATCCGCATCGCCATGTCCGCGGTGGACATCATGGTCGGGACCCGTTTCGACGGATCGTGGGCCGATGGCGCGAGGTCCTTGTCAGCCACATCCTTTGGCCTCCACTGCCAGGCGCCGGCGGGGCTCTTTGTCAGTTCCCACTCGTGCCCGAACAGCATGTCGAAATAGCCCATGTCCCACTGGATCGGGTTCGGCGTCCAGGCACCTTCGAGGCCGCTGGTGGTCGTGTCATCCCCCTTGCCGCTGCCGAAGCTGCTGATCCAGCCAAGGCCCTGCAGTTCGATGCTGGCGCCTTCCGGCTCGGGACCGACAAGGGCGTCATCGCCGGCACCATGGCATTTGCCGAACGTGTGCCCGCCCGCGGTGAGTGCGACGGTCTCTTCGTCGTTCATCGCCATGCGCGCGAAGGTTTCGCGGATGTCGCGGCCCGACGCGACCGGATCCGGCTTGCCGTCCGGCCCTTCCGGGTTCACGTAAATCAGGCCCATCTGCACGGCGGCGAGGGGGTTCTCGAGTTCTCGGTCACCGGAGTAGCGCTTGTCGCCAAGCCACTCGCTCTCGGTTCCCCAGTAGATGTCTTCTTCAGGCTCCCAGACGTCTTCGCGCCCGCCGCCGAAGCCGAAGGTCTTGAAGCCCATTGACTCCAGAGCGCAGTTGCCGGCGAGGATCATCAGGTCAGCCCAGGAGATTTTCTTGCCGTACTTCTGCTTGATCGACCAAAGCAAACGGCGCGCCTTGTCGAGGTTCACATTGTCCGGCCAGCTGTTGAGGGGCGCAAAGCGTTGGGTGCCGGACCCCGCGCCCCCGCGGCCGTCGCCGATGCGATAGGTGCCCGCGCTGTGCCACGCCATCCGGATGAAGAGCCCCCCGTAGTGACCGTAGTCGGCCGGCCACCAGTCCTGTGAGTCCGTCATGAGCGCGTAGAGGTCCTTCTTCAGGGCCTCGAGATCGAGCTTCTTGAATTCCTCAGCGTAGTTGAACGCCTCGCCCATGGGATTGGACAAGGAAGAGTTCTGGTGGAGGATCCTGAGGTTCAACTGGTTCGGCCACCAGTCCCGGTTCGACGTGCCTCTGCCGGCCGTGTGTTTGTGCGCACTGCCCGTTACCGGGCTCTTGCTATCTTCATTCATAATGTTTACTCCTTTCGTGGTGTGAATTGTTGAACAGCGCTACTTTGAATACTAGTGTTTCGCTGCTCATCTAGTTAACATCTCCGTCTGCTTGCCGACTTCGGAGAAGAGCTTGGCCTTGGTGTAGCGGGTGATGTCATGCGTTACGGTGAAGGCGCCGATAGCGCCCGAGCCCTTCGCGTGCATGCGCCGCTCGGGGATGGCCTCCCGGTCGAAGTGCGCCCTTTTCTAAGAACCAAACATCTTGCAGCAGCACGGGGCCCTCGCGGGCCGGCGGTCATGGTATTCTGGTTGTCCGCCACGGGTGCCCCCGCGACGGTGGTCAGTTTCTTTTGAGCTGTCATTTTCGACCTTCCCCTTTAATTAGGTCTAATTTTTGTAAGTCAAGATTAAAATTCGTTTCGTCGTTGAATATAATAACTTGACACGACTGATTGGAGGTTATGGCAAAAGTGAGCTCATAATTGCATCATCGAACACCCTTGCTTTCGTTAAAGCAAATGGGGCGTTCCACAGTGCTGATGTTCCAGTGCTGCCTATGCCACGATTTCGATGCGAAAAGACTGGATAAGGTGGGCGGTAAGGCGAAAGCGGGGGGAGATTCGCCAAAAAATAGTCCAAGAAGGGAGTGCCCCACCTTCGCCAGTAGTTGTATTAAAGCACCCTAGAGTAATATAATGCTTATCCATTCCCGTTGGGCCAGTGAGATAACGCTCTTTGTGCAGTTAATTCACCTTATAAAAAGAGGTTTTTCCGAGTTTTAATTCCACTCGCAAGGCGAAGATGAGGGCCTCACCATCGCTCTAAATGCAATTCATCAAACTATAGATCCTAAATCCACTCATCTACTTGAGATTGAAGCGTTATCACTTCTCCAAGAGGTCGATGATGTCGCCCTCTATTTCTGAGGGTTTTGTTGTTGGCGCATACCGCTTAAAAGGCACACCTTCTTTGGAGACCAGGAATTTCGTAAAATTCCACTTTATGTTGCTCCCAAGAATGCCTCCGGGCAACTCCTTTTTTAAGTAAACAAAGAGCGGATGGGTATCTTTGCCGTTGACGTGTATTTTCTCGGAAATGAGGAAGGTGACGCCAAAGTTTATCAGGCACACTTTGACCATCGTCTCATTTGACTCTGGCTCCTGTTTAAACTGGTCCGAGGGAAAGCCAATCACCTCAAGTCCACGGTCCTTGTACGCCTGGTAGAGTTTTTCGAGTTCTGTAAACTGCCCCGCCAGACCGCATTTGGTCGCCGTGTTAACAATGAGAACAACCTTTCCACGAAATTCGGACATGCTAATAGTCGATCCGAACGAATCACGAAAAGTAAAGTCATAGAACGTCATATAGCTGCACCCTTCTTGATATCTATAAGAGCTAACGGCATAGTTATCTTAGGTATAATTACCGCATTAAATCACATGTACATTGAAAAGCTGATGTTTTTTGGACTTTTTTTAGATAAGCGTTTGAAATACCCGAGTAAAAACGGAATGGGGCCTCGCTGGAAGAGCTATGTTCGGCCAACATCCACCCAGTACGTGAATTATCCTCCTATGCAATGGGTAATTTAGCTTTTGACAAGACAGGTTAGTTCTTTTCTCTAATATCCAACCATATCTTTTGCGATTATTTGCTCGCAACGTCATTCATATTCGCTTTAAAAAGTCTTGAAATCTGGCTTGATCACAAGCTATTACTCGTACCCAAGTCTAATCGCTCCTAGCATGTGCAGGCTTCCAACGCGCAAAGTTCACACAGTGCACAGATTAAACACGTCCACAAGCGGATTATATGAACACCAAACACGCGGCTTTCACGAACGCGGTCATCTTTGACCTAGACGGCGTGCTCGTAGACAGTATGCCCGCCTATTGCGATGCGTGGAGGGCAGCCTTTGCAGCGCACCATATCGTCATCGACAGAAACGAGGTTTACGAACGAGAAGGGGAACAAGGGATGACATCAGTCGTAGGAATTTTTGAAAACCACAGAGGGTACCAACCGTCGACGCGCGTTGCAGAGGACATATTGAACACCATGCACGCGACCTTCGCTGCGTCGTTCAAGCCGACGTTGTTCCCGTGCACCAAAGAACTGCTAACGGGCTTGACTACTAAGGGCACCGCTTTAGGGTTAGTCACCGGGTCAGAGAATCCTGAGCAGAAGTTTGCGCAGGAGCGCGCTGTGCTTGACATGTTTCACGCTGTTGTGACCGGACGCGATACGAACAAAGGCAAACCGGCGCCTGAACCGTACGAGCTTGCCGTTCAACAACTTGGGCTGCCAGCGTCGCGCTGTTGTGCTGTCGAGAACGCCCCGTTAGGTATACGATCTGCAAAGGCGGCCGGATTGTTTTGTTATGCGGTACGAAACACGTCACCGCTTCACGCGGCCACGCTGCTCCAGGCAGGGGCGGATATTATATGCAGCAGCACGAAAGCGTTAATGAAAGTGCTCGTTTAGCGAGGCTCCCGCGTGCTCCACCAGCTTACCTTTTCTCTGAAACAACGATTAGCGCATCGGGATCCACAAGGCTACGCCCTCTACAAACCGTGCCTAATCGCTTAGAAACGCGGTCAAAATGGCGCATGGCCGCCTGTATCAGCCAAATGTCGCAAGTTGATCCGGAGTATTGGCGTCCATTCACTTTCACCTCTCTTCTGCCACATCCCTTATCCCTCTTTCCCTCATACCATTTTTCATGGACCCGATCATTGCGCAGATACAGCAGGAGATTATTCGCTCTTTCTTGCAAAGAGCTTCAGATACTCCCCGTAGCCCTCCTTCTCCAGGTCCTCCTTCGGGATGAACCGAAGCGCCGCCGAGTTCATGCAGTAACGCTGCCCCGTCGGCGCGGGCCCGTCGGGAAAAACGTGACCTAGATGCGAGTCCCCGTGCTTGCTTCTCACTTCGACCCTCACCGCGAAGAGCTTCCTCTCCTCTCTTGTCGTGACGTTCTCCGGCTCCAGGGGTTTCGTAAAGCTTGGCCATCCCGTCCCGGAGTCGTACTTGTCGAGCGAGCTGAAGAGCGGCTCTCCAGATACGAAGTCAACGTAAATCCCCTCCTTCTTGTTGTCATCGTATTCATTTTGGAAGGGCGGCTCCGTGCCTTCGTGCTGCGTTACCTCGTATTGAAGCGGTGTGAGCATCTTTTTCAGGGTAGCGTCGTCGGGCTTGGAATAGGCTTTCTTTCCCCTGGGGTTGTCGCCGGGGTTGGTGCCCGTCTTCTTCTCCTTTCCCCAGGTCTTATCGAGGAACTGGTCCCGGCCGGAGCCTAACCGGTAGAGCTTATACCTTAAAGGGCTCTTCCTGTGGTAATCCTGGTGGTAGAACTCCGCCTCGTAGAACCTTGAGAATTGCACAATCTGGGTGACGATAGGCTTCGTGAACTGCCCGGATTGTTCAAGATCCGCCTTGGATTTCTCCGCGATGCGCTTCTGTTCCTTATCGTGGTAGAAAATCGCCGTGCGGTACTGAGGGCCCCGATCTGCAAACTGCCCGCCAGGATCCGTCGGATCGATATGCCGCCAGAAGATATCAAGGATCTGCTCATAACTCACCTTTGAAGGATCGTAGTAGACCTGTACGGCTTCATAGTGCCCCGTCTTACCCGTTGAGACTTCCTCGTAAGTGGGGTTTTCCTTCTGACCGCCGGTATAGCCCGATATTACTTTTACAACGCCGGATGCATTTTCATAATCGGACGCTATACACCAGAAACAGCCGCCCGCGAGGGTTGCGACCTTAAAATTTGTCTGCTCTTCTTTCATAGGATGTTCACCTCTTGTTTTTTGCCTCTGCTGACACCCGCTCAGCGCTCACCTTCTTTTGGGTCAGAGGGCCCTCGCCGACTCCGGTCGCGTCAAGTGCATAGACTATGCCGGCTTGCTTGCCTATTGCCTCAGCTCTCGAGTGCGGTGACCGTTGAGTTTGGCAAGCATCTCGGCGCTTGCCTGTAGGGGGTTCCTTTTTCTCACGGCAACTGGAGATTGTCATTTTCATCCAGCTCCCAGAACGGGTTATAGGCTACTTCAATGATATGGCCATCGGGATCTTTAAAATAGCCATAATAACCGCCCCAGAATGCTTTTTGGGCAGGGCGCAGGATCGTTGCCCCAAGTTTTTTAACTTTTTCCAGAACCTCCTCAACCTCCTTTTCAGAAAGGGCATTATATGATAACGTGATGCCCGAAAAGCCGGTTTCGGCGTCTTCTACCAATGCATCTTCGGCTAATAAGTGCCGAGGATAGAGTGCCAGCACGATGCCGCCCAGAGGAAACAATATAAGGTTCTCCGTGCTTGCTGAAGATCGTTTCCAGCCAAGGCCTTCTTCATAGAAATCCAAGGCCTTCTTCATGTCGGCAACACCGAAGGTTATCATATTCAGTTTTTGTCTCATAGGGCTCTGTTTTTTTTTGCAATAATAATGGCTCTTTAAACCACACACAATTAGTGAAAAATGCTGATATATGTGACGATTACGTAAACCGGATAACAACCTACTCGTGATCGTCTATATCAGGCGAGGGGTCACTCACATATGGTGCATGCCCGCAGGAGGGAATGCTCGTAACCTGTCCTACTGGCGCGCCATGGCAATCTTCATGTCAGCTTCCTTATCCGGGATCAGCTCGCCTGACAGATCCAGCGTGACGCGCTTAATGGTTCCTGTGAAGCAGAATGGTTCTCTGTATTCCTCCGGCGCCGCGGGCTCGCCGCCGTCATAACCGCAGGACAGGCCTTGCGTCCCAAACATGATCGGAACCGAGTGGGGCATGTCGATGCTGGCAACCAGCTTACGGTTGATGTAGAGCTGGCCGCGTGCCGGCACCCCTTTCCCCTGGGCAATGTCGGGCTTGCCGGTCGGCTCGAACTCGTAGCGCAGCTCGACGTCGCCCTCCGGGACCGGCTCGCTGGACGTGAGCCAGAACCTGTCGCGGCCGAGCCAGTTGTACAGGAAGTACAGTTTGTGGTTCTTGACAAAGAAGGTGTAGCCGCCGGTGCGGCCTCCCTGGGCCAGCAACACCCCCTCTGCGCCGCCCGGCGGGATCACGACCTCGGCCGTGATGCTCCATGGTCGGTTGTACAGCTTGGGCGTGGCGGTAAAGGGGATCGACGAGCCGCCGGGGTAAAGGACGATCTTGTCTCTCGGCTTGGCGATCGTTGGGCGTTCCACATTGAGACGGCTGAGGACGTCGCCGTCGATGGGAAGCACGTTGTACTTGCCCGCTTCGGCCCACCAGCGGCCGATCATTTCGATCAGCTTGTCGCGGTGCTCGGCGGCTAGGTTGTGGCATTCAGAGGGGTCCTCGTCGACGTGGTACAGCTCCCAGTCATGGGTCTCGATATCCACGAGCACCTGGTTAGGAATGGGGGAACCGAACTGACGGCCCTTCTTGGCGGCCTCGGTGAAGCTCGGGCCCGGCCACGGGCAGACCGCCCGCCAGCCGTCGTGATAGATCGCGCGGTGCCCGAACATCTCGAAGTACTGGGTGTGGTGATTGCTGGGCGCGGCCGCCTCGTTGAAGGTATGGGCAAAGCTCACCCCGTCAATGGGTGCCTGATGCACGCCGCGGATGCCCTCCGCCTCCTCGGTGCCAAGGGCTTCCAAAACCGTCGGGACGAAGTCGATGACGTGCGCGTACTGAGTCCTCAGCTCTCCGCGGGCTTGGAAGCCCTTGGGCCAGGACACGATGCACGGGTCGGCGGTGCCACCCCGGTAAGTCTCTCGCTTCCAGCGGCGGAACGGTGCGTTGCCGGCATTGGTCCAGCCCCAGGGGTAGTGGTTGCAGGACTCGACGCCGCCCAGCTTGTCGAGCATCTTCAGGTTGTCTTCCAGCGTTTCCGGCGCATTGTTGAAGAAGAACATCTCGTTAAGCGAGCCCACTGGCCCACCTTCGGAGCTGGCGCCGTTGTCGGAGATGACGATGATCAGCGTGTTGTCCAGCTGGCCGATCTCTTCGAGGAACGTGAGAATGCGCCCAAAATGATGATCGGTGAAGCTCACGAATCCAGCGTAGACCTCCATGAACCGGGCATAGAGCCGCTTGGCATCGGCGGGCAGCGTGTCCCAAGCGGGCACGTCAGGGTCATGCGGCGACAGCTCGGTGCCTTTGGGGATGATGCCCATCTCGAGCTGGCGCTGGTGGACGATCTTGCGGTACTCATCCCAGCCCATGTCGAACGCGCCCTTGTACTTGTCCGCCCACTCCTTGAACACGTGGTGAGGCGCGTGGCCGGCGCCCGTTGCGTAATACAGGAAGAAGGGCTTTTCCGGCGCGTTGACGTGCGCATCTTGGATAAACTCGATAGCCTTGTCGGAAAGGTCGATGCTCAGGTGATAACCCTCCTCTGGTGACGTGGGCTGCTCGACCTCGTGGTTGTCATAGACCAGCTCCGGGTACCACTGGTTGGTCTCGCCGCCCATAAAACCGTAGAAACGCTCGAAACCGCGCCCCAAAGGCCAGCGGTCGTAGGGACCGGCTGCTGTAAGGTGTTCGGGGGGTGTCAGGTGCCACTTCCCGACGCAGAAGGTATTGTAGCCCTTCTGGAGCAGCATCTCGCTGAGCATGCCCTTGTCAAAGGGCAGGATGCCGTTGTAGCCCGGGTACCCTGTGGAGGTCTCAGTAATCGACGCCAGCCCGATCGAGTGGTGGTTACGCCCGGTTAATATGCAACCGCGCGAGGGCGAGCACAAGGCCGTGGTGTGCACGTTGGTGTAGCGCAGGCCGTTCGCGGCCAAGCTGTCCAGCACGGGCGTCTCGACCAGCCCGCCGAAGCAGGACAACTGTCCGAAGCCAACGTCGTCCAACACGAAGAAAAGCACATTGGGCGCACCCTCCGGGGGGCGCGGCGGCTCAGGCCAGGCCGGCGAGGACTCTTCTGTGGTGCGTCCGATGACGCCAGTAAACGGGGTCCCATCTTTGTAAGTCTTGATTGCCATGATCTGTCTCCTTTCGATCAAGTATTCAACGGTTGTGTTCGACTTTAAATTATCGCCATCAGATTACTGCGCTGCGCGCCTTCATTCTTAAAGAGCATGCGCTGATCGCACCCTCTTACGCAAACTACATCGTTGTCGCTAATCTACAGGTTTTGCGAGTCTGATGTCTCGCCAATAACGCATTCTAGATATCGCCATAGCGAGGTGGAGGTCGCCTGTATCAGGCGGAGGTTAACTCGTTGTGAACTCCAGCTAGGGAAGTGCGAGCAGTAGCCCGTTTGATTTAGAGAGACCGGCTGTATAATGGTATCAACAGATTTACTCTGAATAGGTTGTAATTTACGTAGCTATATGGAAACGATCGTCGCTTTGTATTCTCCCACAAACCCGCCGTGCTTAGTATAATAAATGACGCCGTATGCGCGCTTCAAGGAGACATACCACTCGCTGAGTGGAAAGAGCCTTACCAGTCAGCAGAAGAACTCGACAAGGAGCAAGCGGATGGCGTTCAGTTTTACGGATTGACTAAAAGAAGGCACGTGATGGGTGTCGCAGGTATCCAGCACGTGGTATGCCACGCTACTCCCTCAAAACGTCAGTTTAGAGCGGTACAAGCGGCGCATTTAAGGGCGCGTATGATAACGTTGGCATAGTCAAAAAGCAAGGTGAATCCAATGGAAGAGAAAACTCAATTTATCACGTCTGTTGCAATCCTCTCGCGAAGGTTGAAGGAAGGCATGACCTACGAGGACTTCCGCAAGGCCTGGTACCATACTACTGGTTTTGGAGTGGAGGGCAAGGAAAACGAAGGCAGTAACCGCATGCTCACGTTAGTCAATGTGTTCGATCCGAGTGAGATCATCGTCCTAGGTTTTGCCACCACTACCCTCGAACAGCTTAAGGATGCCCTTAACATCGATGTAGATTTCCGAGGAGAGAACCCTCTGGATGAGGTCATAGAACCCGAAATAGATAGAAAATTCGCCCTCCTTATTTCGGAGGATGATTTTTGAGCAGTGGGACAAATATCATACAAACCACCCAGCATCGAGGGAAAGACAACAAATCTAGCACGATTCTACAAGAATTTACAGGCTGTAAAAAAGCTTTATATGGATGCTGGAAAAAGACGTGATGAAAAACTGCAGCACGGGCGAAGATGAAGAAACCTGCATAATCCAAAAAATTCAGGCAAGAGTTGCAGATGAACTCTCGCCGAATCGCGCGCGGTTAATCACAACAATTACGTGCTCAGCACGAACCTCAGCATCATTATGGTAGCCGCTGAACATTGAGGAGATTACCGGTCCGAATCCGGTCGAGCCCATCGTTCTTTTGCGAATCAACGATACCGGAGCCAGCCCCAACCTGCGAAAAAGCAATGTCTTATCAATTCACCGTAAATCGAACAGACAAATAAACGTCGTGGAGACAGCCTATGCCGATGACACCTTTTGCTATCATGTCCCTGGTATCAAAATTCCAGGAATCGAGAATATTCCTGACAGCTGCCGAAATGGATGTCTTTTCGCTGCTGGCAAAAAAACCGATGTCGGCCCAGGAAATAGCGGATACATTAGAAGCTACTGTGCGGGGCGTCACCATATTGCTTGATGCTGTCGTGAGCATGGGGTTACTCGAGAAAAAGGAAGAGAAGTACCATTGTCCGGCCGACGTAGCCTCCATAATGTCAAAGGAGTCACCAACTTCGATAATGCCCATGATCTTGGTGGCTACGGGAGGATGGAAAAGGTGGTCGTATTTGACGGATATTGTGCGCCTTGGAAAAGACAGGATCAGAGGAACAGCGTTTGACTTCAATGAAAGCGAACAGGAGGCTTTTACCGGTGCCATGCATGCCATCGCCAATGAGCTGGCTCCCCGGATAGTGGCCGCCATAAAACCAGGCGTGGCTAGGAAACTACTCGACATCGGCGGTGGTTCCGGCGCATATACACAAGCCTTTCTCGAAGCCTCGCCCGGCCTGACCGCCACAATCTTTGATCTGCCGCTGGTCATTAACACGGCCCAACGGCGTCTGGCCACTACAGGTCTGCTCGACCGAATCCAATTTATTGCCGGTGATTTTTATAAGGATAAACTTCCAACAGGACACGATTTGGCATTGCTTTCGGCTATTATTCATCAAAACAGCCCGGAAAAAAATGTTGAACTGTACCGGAAGATATTCAGGGCCCTTCAGCCAGAAGGACGACTGGTTATCCGTGACCATATAATGAGTTCGGATCACACCCAGCCGACCAGTGGGGCCCTTTTTGCCGTGAATATGCTTGTTGGCACTGCAGGAGGCCGGACCTATTCTTTTGAAGAAATTAAGTCATCACTCGAATCGGCTGGTTTTATCAAGGTCAATCTGATACAGCCTGATGAACGAATGACGGGGTTGGTGGAGGGGTTTAAACCTTAATAGGGATCACAACTTGCAGGTTTGCCCACTCGAATGTATCAAACCGGACAAGAAGCGCATTGGCCTTTCTTGTTGTTGTTTCATCTGCGTGCACTACGGCCACAGAAAAAAGTGCTGAGAGAAATCAGAAAACGCCACCCTAAGCGCGAATCCTCGTCTTCACACGTCGAAATTAGTCTTATTTGACCACGAATCACCTTGTCTGATCAAGTGTTCGTCTATATCAGGCGGAGACTCGATCCGCAAAAAGCTAGAGAGAGTTAGCTCAAAAACCAGTTGTTAATGAAAAACTGATGGAAAAACAACATCCTCGTCAAATAACAGGGTCAGAAACCCCGAACAACAATGCGGCCGATCCATCCTTCAAGAAAAAACTCGATTAAAACAAGTGAGGCTATTCGACTTGCCCTAAGGTTGTTACTTCCTTAGGAACTACAACGACCTCGGCGACCGCACAGTTGCGCTTTATCTCCTTGATTTCAATCTTAACTGAGTCGTTGATCTTTGTGTTTGGAACAAAGACCACAAGCCCGCTAATGCGCGCAATGCCGTCTCCTTGTCTAGCAGTATCTTCAATTTTTACGTCGTGTTTTTCGCCAACGTTCACTGGAGAGTCATTTGACGCTCCTGTGTCGTAACTTCCAAAACTACTGCCGAAACTACTGTTATTCGATTTATACACGTTTCACCTCCTTTTCTTACTGTACAACCATACGTGTGGACCACATATAGTCTTATGCTACGTTGCTAAACAGCCCAATTTGGCGAAATTAGGCATTTTTTGCCGTTTTTTAAAAAAACGGCCTTTTTCGAAGTGTTGAAATAGTATTAGTGAGACAGTACGTTGTTCGATCAGGGCCTTAAGGCAGTTATGCCGCTTCACTACTATAGCATGGAAACCGGGTTGTTTATTTCTGATCCGGTATAACGTCTTGGGGCTCTGACCAATGTATCAACTGGGCATTGAGTGGTGTTTTTCATTTGTAAGTCTATCTGTGTCGCGTGCGGCTAATCACCACTATTAAGGGAGCGGCACCGACTGCGTCCACTATTATGGTAGCAAGTTCTTAAGTTAAGAGATCGCAATCCCGAACTGGCTAAGGTAGTCTTGATAACTTCCTTCTTTTTCGACGTATCAAACGTGCGCAGCTATAAGCGATCACCCGCCGTTGTACCTTTGATGAAAGAGAGAACAAAAACAGAACAAGACGAGACAAGCGGCGTCGCTGTCAGTACGAAGAATGTAACTAGTAAGAAAACTGAAATCGGCAACACAGAACAGACGGCCAACATGCTCAAAGATGAGATTAAAGCGCTTGACGGTGAGCAACGCGCAGCAGTCATACTAGAGGCTAGCTTGAAACATGGGGAGACAAAGCGCATCTTAGAGCTAGCAGACACGACGCTTCAGCAGCTAGATGCCACTATCGCGGATAGTTATGCTCAGTTTCGACGCACAACGGGTTTGACTGCGTTAGATTAGAAAAGACGCCGCAGCCGGTTCGAAAAATTTAGGTCGGCTCTTTTTTTCTTTTTCCTACAGGTCGCTAATAAGCGTTTGTGGAGAGACGTGCGCAGAGGATAAGGCATAAAAGAGCCCCTTTAGCTATTTCTCGGAAGAAGATGTAGCAGCTTAATAATAGTAGCGCACCCATCATCGCATTATCAACGTGCGGAGGTCGGTAAAATATGGGCGGAATAGACAGAGATGACTTAAAAAAGGTATTGGAAGCGTTGAGCAAGAAGAACGCGCTGCACGATGGCGATATCATCGAGGTCATTAAAGAAGGCGAACAAGACCCAACCAGGGTTGCGATTTCTGTAATTGATGATGAAGCGAAGTGTAACCAATGCGGGCCGCCGACGCCGCGCAAAAATAAGCAGCAAACCCATTGAGCCGCCGCACGATAAGCGCACGTGTTAGTCCTGTACGGCGCCAAATGTATAAAGTGCAGCGCATACAATAACGGTTTTGCTATTCGCTTAGCCATCGGTTAGGAGGCGCTGATTATGGCGACGATGATACCGCAATGTTATTTCTGTAAGCTCCACGAGAAAGGTATAAAATGTGCTAAATATGACCAAATCGCCCCCGAAATATTGGTTAACCTAATGAAGTGCACATTTAAGGAAGATACCGACCCGGAGGAGTAAACGATGACGATAATAGAGAGCGTAGTAAAATATGGCTTTTATACCCCCCTCAGATACATGTGCGTTCTTAAATAAGAGATGGGCAATTGTGCAAAAATTGCGGCGCACCTATCGGTCTCGATTCAGTGCATTGCAAAGAATGTAGTCAAATGATCTCGCAAAGCGCGCCCTGTGGTGAAGGTGTGCAAAGCGATAAAGAAGCTGACGATCGCGTTTTTTTCCCATTTGTAATAAATGCGTTCACTATCATTGTAAGCTGAGTGGGAATGTAACCTGCGATACATACTTGCACCGCATATCACCGGAGATACTAAACGGCGACAAAATGCGACCAATGGAGAGGTGAAGAAGGCTGAGAAACCCGCCCCATTTTGACAACGGAGGCTTTTAGCGCCTACCAACGCTAACGTTAATTAATTAAGCGCATATAACTTTGTGGCTTTGCATCCGAAAAACGGTGCTGTGCACCTTTATAATGAGGTACCTGGACATGACCACCACCACGATCACCGCCTCGAACCAGTATCCGGCCGTCGACTCCGCAGCGACCTTCACTGTCACCCTGAGGGAGGGCGCCGCCGGGCTGTCAAAGCCGGTCAGGATCTGGCATATCCTGCCTAACGGAGAACTACACGAGAACGGAACACACGACACCGGCGTAGGCGGGATCTACACGTTCACTCATAAGTATGCTTCCGCAGGCCAACGCGTCTATTACGCCGAGTTTGCCGGCGACGGTATGTATGCTCCCTCGCGCGGTTCCGTGACTGTGAACGTTGGCTCAAGGTAGTGATAAACGCGTGGCCGTTGTTATTGCTGTTTTACTGACCGTACCCCTCCTTTTTTATGATTGAGCTCATCGATGTAGACACCCGGAAACTACCTTGACCTCCCTATTCAAGGACCAAACCAGGATTTGAAGAGCGATGAACACGTCAGAGATCCTCAGGCTCCGTCTTTATAATTCTGGTCTGAGTCATTCCCCGTTCGAAAATGCCGTCGATGCAGTCTCCTACCTGGGGGCGGTCCAAGCTCAGGATTTTCCTGCCGCACAATGGGGGCTCGGGCTTCGTGTCAGGAATTCGACCGGCAAAGAGATCGAGAGTGCGTTTAATGATGGCAAAATCCTGCGTGTTCACGTCATGCGTCCCACTTGGCATTTTGTCCTGCCAGAGGATATCCGCTGGATGCTTGAGTTGACCGCACCGCGCGTGAAATCACTTCTCAAAAATTACAATCGGAAACTCGGCCTCGATGAGGCGTTGTTTACCAGGAGCAACGCCGCGATCATCAATGCACTGGACGGGCACAGTTATCTCACGAGGCAGGAACTCAAGGCCATATTGGCAGACGCAGGTATCGAAACTGACGTTCAGCGCCTGGCCCATATTATCACCCAGGCGGAGCTCGATGGATTGATCTGCAGCGGACCACGGCGCGGGAAACAATTTACCTATGCCCTGCTGGATGAACGCGTGGAGGAATCGGACAGGCCAGATCGGGAACAATCACTTGCAAAACTGGCATTCAAATATTTTACTAGCCACGGCCCAGCCCAGCTGAAGGACTTCTCTTGGTGGTCAGGGCTTGCCGCAAAAGATGCACGAACGGCCCTTGATATGGTCAAATCAGGGCTGAATCAGGCGATATTTGATAAGAAGACCTATTGGTTCCCCCCTTTTGCAGAGGCTGTGATTCCCGATCGACCCTCTGCATTATTGCTGTCGGTTTATGACGAATACTCAGTCGCCTATCACGACAGGAGCGATATCAGTGAAGCGCGATATATTGAGCGGATGATAGCCATGGGAAATGCCCTGACTGCCGTCATTGTCCTGAACGGGAGGGTGGCAGGGACGTGGAAGAAAGCCTTGAAAAAAGATTCAGTGGAAATCAGGCTGAAACCTTTCCGGAAACTGGACAAGGATGCGCAGGAAGCAGTTGAGGCAGAGGTTAAACGATACGGAAAGTTCTTTGGGTTACCGGCGGTGATCGTTGAGGGACTTTGAATCGTGCATCGAAAGCAGGGTTACCGTCTCCTATTGCCGTGCTGAGGTTATGGCGGGGGGATCAGTCTTTCTGAGGTGGTGATGGCTCAGGACAGAATGTCTTCTCGATGACCATGGTCCGGTTGTACGGGAGCTTGGCGAGGATCATGCCCTCGATGGTGATGGGGTTCAACTTGCGGGACAGCTCCACAGCCTGGTCCAGCTTGGCCTGGATGTCGGCGTAGATGGTCAGCACCGGCTCCCCCTCGTCGACGCGGTCCCCTCGCTTCTTATGGAGCAGAACGCCCGCCCCCTTGTCCCGGGGAGACCCGGCGGCGCGAGCCAACGCGACCAGCTCCTTGTTGTGGATGGCATTGACGTAGCCACACATCTTGGCCGTGATATCGAAGCTGTACTGCCCAATCTTGATGTCCGTGGACCTGATGTTGGGGTCTCCACCCTGCGCGGCCACGATCTCCCTGAACTTGTCCAGGGCCTTGCCTGACATAAGCAGCTCCCGGGCCTTGGCCTCTCCACGCTTCATCCCGCCCATCTCTAGCAACATGCCGGCCACTCCGCAGGCCTTCTCGATGACGCTGTTGGGATGCTTCTCGCCCTCTAGTATGGCGATGGCCTCCCTTGCCTCCAAGGCCGGGCCGATAGCCCGCCCCACCGGCTGCCCACCGTAGGTGATGGCACACTCCACGCGGATGCCCAGCCTTTCACCCAGGTCGACGAAGTCCTTGGCGTACACCGTCGCCTTCTCCATGGTGGGCACCTTGGTCTCCGCGCCCATCGGGATATCAATGACCAGGTATTCCGCCCCCACCGCCTTCTTCTTGCTCATGACTGAGGCCAGGAGCTGGGCGTGGGGATCGATGCCGAGCGGATACTCCACTCTAATGATGAGGTCATCGGCCGGGGCGAGGTTCACCGATCCGCCCCAGACCAATGCCCCTCCCGTGGTCTCCGCGATGCTGCGAAGCTTGTTACCGTCGAAGTCCACTCTGGCGAACACCTCCACGATGTCGGAGGTACCCGCCGCCGAGCTGATGGCCCGGGAGGAGGTCTTGGGGATCAGCAGTCCGGCTGCCGCGACTATCGGGACCACGATCAGGGTGATCTTGTTGCCCGGACATCCTCCGACGGAATGGAAGTCGAACACCGGGGAACGGTCGAACTCGACCGTCTCTCCGGTTTCTACCATCGCCTTGGTCAGGTCGGCGGTTTCCCGCAAGTTCATCCCGTTGGTGTAGAGCGAGGCGACATACGCGGTCAGTTCGATATTGCTGAGGTTGTGGGAGGAGATATCGCCGATGATCGCCCGGATCTCCTCGGTGGTCAGCTCCTCACCGTCGAGCTTCTTTTTGATAAACTCGATCGATTCGGGTTTGGACGTCGCCACCACCTCGATGAGCTCGTCGGGCTCTGGTCCGAGCGCGGACCACGCCTTGCCCAGGATCCCCACCTCCCCCTCATTCACCACCGTGTCAGTGGTTTGCACCACGGTCACCGCGGAGCTGCGCTCGTGCTTGATGCGCACCCTGTCCTGTTCCCTTACTCCGATCTCCAGGGCATTCTCAATATGGAGGACAACGGTGAATTCCGAGGATTCCATATCGATGTACTTCGCCTTGAGCTGCATGTTTATCCCCACTTTTTAATCGCTTCTCGGAGATCCGGATGACTCTTGGAATATTCCAAGAGCGGTATCCCCTGGTATACCGCGTCGACCGCCTGTACCATGGCCCGAGCCCCGGCCCGGACCCCTCCAGGGTGTCCGGCAACGCCCCCTCCCGCTTGAATCTGAACATCGGTGCCGGTGATCTTCGCCAACGGCTCGATGAGCGCGGGGTGCATCCCGCCGGAGCAGACTGGCATCACTTTCTCGTACGGAAGCTCCGGCCCGACGCATGCGCGCTGGTTGGCGAGGTCTTCAGCAGCGCTGCTCTTCATCTTCCCCACCCCGAATGTCCCTACGTGCAGGGCATCCCCACCGCACATGCGGACCAGTTTGGAGAAAACTGCCATCGATACCCCCAGGTCCTTATTGCGGGTAATGGCGCCGTGCATGGTGCGGTGGACATGGATAGGGAGCTGGATGGAGGGGTCCTCGGCGAGCGCCTGGACCGCGGCGAAACCGCACGTGAACACATCGACCATAAGCTCCGAAGCCCCCAGTTCCTGGGCGCGTTCAGCGACTTCTAGGACCCGGTCTCCCCTGGTGGAGACGTTGATGGCGTGCATCATAACGTGCCCCGTCTCCGCCTTGACCCGGTCGATGGCCTCGGCGATGGCGACCACCCTGTCCTCCAGCGGGCAGAACCTCTGGTTGGATAACGTCTCGTCATCCTTGCCGTTGGTCAGCCCCCCCATTCCAGCCTCGTACACGAAGTCGGCCGTGTCATGGGGAGGCAGCCCGATCTTCGGCTTGACGATCGTACCTACCAGAGGCTTGTCCGGTCTCTTGAGGGCCTTCCTCAACCCAGGGATGCCGAACTTGGGACCCTTGAACGCGTGCAGCATGCCGCGGGGGAACTCCACGTCCTCCAGACGCACACCCTTCAGCCCCTCTAGGCCAAACAGGTTCCCCGCAATGACGCTCAGGATCTGGGGCACCCCCCCGATGTCTAGGCTGAAATCGTCCTCCGGGTAGGCGATGGTCGCGACGTTGCCCTTGATGTCGATGACCCGTCCATGGTATCGCTTGAAGATCTCATCGTTGAGGGTGGAGATGCCCGTCCAGGTCCCCGTGGACTGCTCGGTGGCGACGGCCGCCGCGGCGAGCCTGATGTCCATGTCGGTCGTGATCTTGTATGTGCAGATGACATGGGCATCGGGGTCGACGTGCTCTCCCAGGTGCAGATATTTCTCCGAATATTCCATGTTCAACCCTCGTTGGCCTCGAAGATGGACTCCTGTCCGAGTTCCCTGACTATTACCTCGTAAGCGGCATAGGGGGAGATCAGCCCGATCTCGGTGACGATGGAATCGATGTGCTCGGCGGGAGTGGAGTCGAAGACCGGGTTTCGGACTTTTACCCCAGCCGGCAACTGGTGGGGGTCCACGATCTCGCTGGCGTCCCGTTCCTCGATCTCTACGAGCTCCCCCATGACGGTCTTAGGGGAGAACTTGTAGGTCTCCGCGCAGACGATGAACGGTACCCTTACCTCCTCAGCGGCCATGGCTATCTGGGAGGTGCCGATCTTGTTAATGAGCGCTCCGTTGGAGCAGATGGTGTCCGCCCCCACCAGCACGATGTCGACCTCCTTCATGATCCAGCGCACCGCGCTGTCGACGATAAGTGTAGAGGGGATCTGGGCGGCGGAGAGGTCCCTCACCGTCAGCAGCCCCTGCCTCCACGGGCGGGACTCGGTGGCATAGACGCTGATGTCCTTGCCATCGGCGTGGGCGGCCTTGATGACGCTCAGCGCGGCCTTGCTGTTGCAATGGGTGAGGACGGTCATCCCGCTCTTCAACCGCTTAGAGCCTATCCGCCCAATGGTCTCGACGGCCTTACTCGACCGTTCTATGAAACGGTCGGCGTTGGATATCACCAAGGCGCGAAGCTCTTCCGTCTCCCTCGCCTTGGACGTCCCCCTCAAGGTGGCCTGGACCGCGTTCCAGAGCGATATGGCGGTGGGCCGGGAGCAGATGAGCGCCCTCCTGCCCTCCTCCAGACGCCGATGCAGTTCCGCGAGGTCATCGCCCTGATATTCCTGGGCCTGCTCCCGGAGCGCTTCAGCTGCGCTCCTGGCGATCAGCCCAGCTCCCCTGAGCTCCATGCTTTTGATAGATTCAGTGATCTCGATCAATCCCAAGGCAACACCGTCCTTGTCCACATGAACTCAGTGGCACGACATATAGTTTAGCGGTCCGACGGTCAAACACTTTCCGTATCTGGTGGCGGTTGAGGAGAGCAGGAACGCCGCTTCGGTCCTTGGACTGGATGGAGGGATCGTAGGATCGCTAGCCAAGCCACACAGGGACTCTCGGTTAACTTCCCAGTGAGGACGAACGACGGTACCATCAAGGTGTTCGCCGGTTACTAAATCCAGCACAACAATGCCGTTCTAGTACATTCATGGCGCCTTCGCAACGCGAAGGTACACAAATGATCGATTTCTAGAGCCCGCTTTCGAAGCGGCCTCGCTACAGTGGAGGAGACAAGGGGACTCCATCCTCGATCTTAGACAGGGCTGAGTTCGGGAGCAATCTCTGACGGAACCGCTCTGGTATCAGGTCCCCAATGCGAGCAGTGGCCGCACAGATCACCGAATCCGCAGCGCCATAGTAGACGATCAGTTCATCATCCGCATCGAGGATGCCCTTCTCCCCGTCTCTTGGGACGGCTCCACATGTGTACACGACGCGGGGAACCCACGACCGCTCATCCTCGCCCAGCTCCCATTCGTCTTCCGGCTCTAGAATGAAGTTGGGGGAACGATAGAGCAGTTTAGCGGGATTGTCCAGGTCCAAAAGCATAACCCCCAGCCGATAGATATGCGCATAGTCGACTCCGTGGGTGATGAGCAACCAGCCGAACCTGGTTTTGATCGGCTGTGAGCCGCCGCCGATCTTGGTCGCATCCCACATCATCCCGCAGGTGGCTCCCGCCAGTATTTTATGCATCTTTCTGGGCCAGGGGCAGCTCAGGTGGGGAGAGAAGGTCACCCATATATGCGGATCCACGCGATGCAGCATCGCGTACTTCCCGTTGAACTGCTCCGGAAACAAGGTGGCATCTTTGTTGAAGATTCCGGGGAACACCATACCGTGTCTCTCCCAGGCTTTCCAGCGTCTATGCAGAAACGCATCCACTGGAATTGACGCTAAGGCGATTTGGGCCGTCATGCCATCGTAGGCAGTGTAGGTCATGTAAATATGATCCCCCATCCGTGTCAGACGAGGATCCTCGCACCCTTGAGCGTCCGCCTTTCCCTCCGGCTCGAAGATGGGATGATCGAGCCGGCGTGTGAATCTGAATCCGTCGTCGCTGATGGCGAGGCCTAGCCGCGAGACGTTGTCTTCGCCGAATGCACGATAAACCAGATAGATCTTGCCATCCAATTTGATCGCGCCCGCATTGAGCACATATCTGGATTCCCAGGGATGGTCTTTGACGGGCTTGAGCGCCGGATTATGCGCATACCGCTTTAGCATTCCGGCCGGAGACTGCCCTTCGATGGGACATGCTGTTGCTTCGGGCATGATTTCGCTGGCTTCCTTTTCCGTTCCCAGCACCAGTCGGGCCAAATCTTCCCGTGCCCTTCCCTGTCCCATCAACTCGGTCACCTTCCCTCTCAAGTCTTCTTCGTTCCCTCCGGCAGCTTTGAAATATTCGAGGAGGAACTCCCTGGACGCCCAATCCGTCTCTACGTGCGCTGAGAGGGGTGGGGGAGAAGTCCTGCCCCCTCTGAAGCTGTAGCTCGCCCACGACCATGCGGAGCACGTCACAAAGCCGCCATCAGGGAGCGACAATGCCAGATGATAGGAATCGGCTACCGATCTGAGATCATCGGCTAGCGCCAGTCGATCCTTATTGCCCGGATTCTTCATGGCGATGGCCTCAGCCATCTGGCGCAGGCGCGTGGCCACTGATTGATGGATGGCGGCTTCGAATATACAGTGCGCCGAGAGAGGGTTTCTTCCCCAGTGGCCCTCAATCGACTCAATGATCTTCCGGCCAAAGTTCTTTCGCTCCAACGCAAATCCCTGCCACACCTGACCGAACATTTCAGCCTCGACGATATTCTTGACAATGGTCGTCAGGTATCGTAGCCGGGGTAATTCACCGCCCATCCCCTTATGAAGGCTGGTCACCAAAATGCTGGAGCCCAATTTATCGAGGGCAGAAGAATCCTGCATCTCCGCCAGCGACGGGAAATCATCGCCATTGACCACGAGCGACTTAATATCGCAGGGGCCAGCATGTTCGGAACGAATGGCCTCCCGAATGAAGCCCCAGAGCCCCTCGACGTAGTCCCGATCCTCTACCCAGCTCACCAATGCCAGAACGTCCCGGGGATCGTATTTTTGCAGGAGTTCATCCAGCGTGTCAAAACCGAGTATGATCGGCAGAACCGTCGGCGGCATTTGCGCCAATATCGCAGAGATCAATTCGGGAACCAGGGAGAAGGCCTCCTGATGGGGGCAGTCGGCAAAAACAGCGTCGACCACCTGTTGGGTGCCTTCGATGGTCGAGAGATCGATATCGGGGAAAAGACGGTTCTCCACAGAGAGGAGGAATTTGTGGACAGCACGAGACGTTTCCTGAGAGCTGGCTTCGCGCCGGACTCCCAGCCGCTCATAGACGAAATGCTCGAATTCTTGGCGGCGTCTGGCAAACACCGAATCATAAACATCGTTTGCCGTGACGATACCGCCGTCGGGGGCTCGTAACTGCGACGGAACCACCAGAGGCACGCCGGGAATGAACTCCCGATAGGTCACATGGGGCACCGGGGGTTTGAGCGCTTCGGCCTGCTCCTGCCATGCTGCCATGAATGTCGGCCTCTGAACGAGGAACTCATTCACCAGCGCTTCGGTCCGCGACTCGGCTTCGATGGAGATGAGATGGTCGGCATTCACAGGGGCGGTCGACTCCAGTTCAGTCTTCAGCGCTTCGATTTCGATCAAGTTGCAACCGGTGAACCCTTCATACAGTGGAATGACGGAATCGCCTAAGTCATCCTGGGAAAAGTCTCGATTGAAGGCATAAGCCAAAAGCAGAGTATACAGGATGGTCGTCCACAGGCCGGCTGAGAATGTGAACTCCCTCGCTTGGACGTCAGCCATATTCTCCAGTTGCCGGTAGATCTCAGCCGGGAATATCTTGTCGTACAGCCAATGGAATTGGTTGAAACCCTCCTGATATTTGGCCATCAGCACATCCGTAGTCGTCTCTGAATCCACAGGCCGGTGCGATTTCCGAACGCCGACTGTCGGTAATCGTTTCAGAATAGGCGGCTCTTCAGTGATTTGAGTCGATTGCCACCAACCCTGGTCTTTAAGAATTTGATCGAATAGCGATCGGGTCATCTGCCGGAACACCAGTTCCCGCTTCGCTCCTGATTCTTTATGGATTTTCACCCCGAGGTTGGCTTCGCCGATCCGGGCGTTGGTGACGATAGCGTTGGTGACAAGCCAAGCATCTACCCCATGTCCACTGGTTGTTGTGTTCCAGTTGCGGCGCGCATCATCCCGATACACCCGAAGCAGTTGGTGGGCAATGCCCCAGAGGCCGCTCCTGAGGGAATAGACCGGAGAGTTGTACACTGAACTGAGCAATGGATACGTCAGACTGGCGTGCGTGAGGACGTCCGGATAAGGCAAATTGAACCGAGAGACCACCAGATCCATCTGACCACGCTTGACGGGGTCGAGCAAAGACCGAATCCACTCCGGGGCAAGCCCCAGCACTTCTTCTTTGCTGCTTCTGCTGGCCAGATCGGCCTCCAGCAGGACCAGATCGCTACCCAGTCGATCCGCGATCTCTATGATCGCGCGGATACTCCAACCCTTCCCATCCAGTAGGTCATCGTCGAATGTGAAGGCGATCCGCTCCACAAGGGATTCCTTCCTTAGACGCGTGGAGTTGATGGCCTCGAGCGCTTTTCCGCCCGCCGGAGACCCGGCGGCCACGATCACCGATTTCGCATCGGGATAGTATTGATCCAGTCCCTGGACGGCCGTCCTTAACACGTGACCAATCGAGTCCGCTTCATTGAAGAAGGGAATCCCCACAACGATATCCGCTGCGCCTATGTGCTGCGCCTGACCGAGAGGGCCCTTTATCGCCTTCCGAAAACGGTCCCGCAGCTGGTTGCGGCTCGCGATTCCATTCAGAGGGATTGGCACTTTATGCTCCTTTGGGAATCCTGGTCAAGACCTGGAAACCCCCCGACCCGGTATGTGGAATTTCAAGGGGTCTTACCACCTTCTCTGTCCATGCAATATGTCTCTTTCTGCTGCGACTGCTGTGTGGCAGCCTATCACGTCCACACAAAGGTTTGACTGCGTTAGATTAGATCGGGCGCCACTAAGGTCTGATAAATTTAGTTTTGTTTTTTCAACCTGCCGCCGTAAGCGTTTGTGGAGAGACGTTCGCAGTAAAACGACAACACCCGCCTTTGTTGGATGTTGCTCTGCAACATCGACACATTTATTTAATCATCCTCAATGCCCTCAAGAACTTCTTCTAAGATCTCTCTCACCCGCCTATTGGTCATCGCAGCAGAACGGGCCAGCTTCGTTTCAGGGAACGAAACGTCTTTAGACAGTTGGTCTAGGTCTTCTTTCTCATGGTTGAGCAAGTCAAGAACCTCTAATAGCCTCTCTTTCATTTATTCACCTCTTATAATCAGAAGGTTTCATAACAGTCCTTCTGCCATCTTTTTCACCTTTTTAAAAATACTTGCTAACTAAACTTTGCAGCAGAGCGTAACGTAACGTTTTGAATCTCCAGGCCTCTCCCTCTGTTGCTGTCAACGTTCAGTTTCTTAACGTAGTGCGAACATTCATTTTTGCATTTTAGTATCTCGATAGGAACGCCGGTCATATACCACGCGCACATAGGGCCGTTAGACTCCGTACGGTATGCTTCGCGTTCACGTTTACAGCGGCGATATACGAAGACGCACTTGCTACACGGAGCTGGAACTATGCCAGAACCGTCCCCCACAAATCTACTATAGTCAGTCATCTGCTTCCGTGGAAAAAAAGCAGCCTTCGATTATGCTCGATTATATATTGTTGACTGCTGCTAACAACGGACTGCCTAAGAAGAACCGTAAGACTCTTGAGAGAACGCCCAGCTGTGGAAGATCAAATTTTGACCGTAATTGCACATGAACCAGTTAGCACTGTGGTTGCCCACCCATACCTCTTCGTAAGCTTTCGTAGCTTTGTACGCAGCCGTATGTGTTCGGTTGACTTTGTATCCTTCCTTCAGTTTAGCAGCTATCGTTGCATTATACACATTTTTCGCTGCGGCTTTCGACTTGGTCTTCTCAATGACGATCGTCACGCGTGGACTGCCCGGAGTCGCGTTTCTCCCAACTCCCTTGTAAACGTCGTTCCCTCGCGCATTGGTTGACTTTGCGAACGGCCGTTCCATAGTGAGATTGTAGGATTCATACTGTTCAGTCAGGGCGCTGCTGTAATCGGCAGGCGTTTTTATTGGCGTGGACGTTGTCGTGGACGTTGTCGTGGACGTGGGCGTCGGTGACGACGTACTAGGGAGGCCGACCGTACAACCGGCTGCTGACAGCGATGCGACCAGAATAAGCGCTACAATCGCCGGTGTTTTTTTTATCATAAGTTTCGCCTTCGGTATAAACACATAAAACTCGACTTTTACAGCATATATCTTAGCATGCTTGCGCAGTTGAGAGGCCTAATTCCTTTTTAAGATGGCGTAAACGGCTCCAATAGCGATGAGCGCAAAGACGCCAAGGACGCCAGCAACTAAAGGCACGTTTATGTCTGTAGGCGCTGATGCGGGCGCGTTACCTTGGACGGTATACGTCACGTTAGTCGCTAGTGCTCGGAGGACCGTCGAACCGCCTCCCACGTTTTGAGTCGTTGACGAATTAACGACCATGCGTGAGCTGAAAGTGCCCTCATTGGCATCGCTCGGCACGTCAAGCCTCACAGCTATGGTGATGTTTGATTTTGGAGCGATTGAACCGGATGAGGGCGACGCTGTGAGCTGACCGCTCGTGTTTGCTACATTGGTGAAGGTGACAGAATACGCAAGCGTCGAATTGTTGGCGGTGTTGGTGAGGACCACGTCCCGCTCTGCACTCCCCCCTCGTCCGACCGTGCCGAAATCAATGAGATTTGAAACGCTTGGGCTAGTTTGTGCGTTTACTGCTGTACTTATGGCAACAAGAACCGTAAGGAAAATAACAAAAAGAGGCGTTGCGCCTCGCTTAACATTAAAGCTCATTTGCACCCCCGCTCGCTTACTTTCATTCGACCATCAAAGAACATTTCGGCTATTTCCGGTCAATCGACCTGTTGATGGCACAATCGGTACCACGTCCTTTTCGGTTTGTGCCAACGAATCCAGGCAATTCACAGCCTTATCTAGCTTCAAAGCTCTAACACGCGCACGGAGCAAACGTTGCGGAAGGGTATGAACGTCGAGCCCGTAGCAGCAGAACTTATGGTCAAACCGATGGCGTCAACGTCGACGAGGTTTCCTTCCCACTCAGTATCCTTTTGTATGCTCTTTATAGTAACGCGTTTCCCAATTTTCGTTTTTAACCACATAATGGCACCTTTCTTACGTTTGCATTGTAACTGAATAAAAAGATAGCGACTGTGCAAAAAGAGACTTTTTCTTCTTCTTACATTGTGATCATTGACCCATCTGATGCGTGATGCTCAAAAAAACTCCCGAATCCTTCGTCTTCACACGGCGAAAGAGCCAGGTCCGAATCCGGCCGGGGGATATGCTATTTTGTGATTGCCACAACCTAAGCGACACGAAAGCTTTCGTGTGCTGATGAATCGTAGAAAGGGTTGAAGTGTACGCGGGCCAAGGGGTGTGGTACCAGCAAAGTCACTAATGTTTAAGTATCTCGTTATTGAGAGTACTCGTCCGGTCACAGCAATTTGGCTCGTTCTCGAATGGGAAGTAGTTTAGTTGTATGCGAAAGTGCGGTCGGCACAAAATGGGAGCGATTTGAACGTCATTGCATTAAGGAGTGGTTGATGAAATATTCGTGTTCTTCAAAGGCTTTGCAGCGCCAGAAACGAACGCAACTAGCGATGATTCGCTTGCTAAAAAGACGTCGAGGCGGATTTAAGCCGAGCGGTTTTGAGATCGGCCACGTTGACGTAGCCATTCCCGACCTCGATCCTTCATTTCACGGGTATATGATCGCAAGTATCGCGGACATTCATCTGGATGAATGGTCCAACGCGCGACGTTTTGAAGAGGTGATTAATCTCATCAACCGGCAGCACCCTGATTTAGTGGCAATTATCGGCGATCTCTTCTCCTACGAGGTTGACGGACTCTCGCAGCAGATGGCCACCTCTTTGAACAAACTGCAGCCAAAAGATGCCAGCGTTGCCGTTCTCGGAAATCATGATCACTGGGCCGGCGCGGCAGCTGTTCGCAAGGTTTTGGAACAAAGCAATGTTATCGATCTGAGTAACGACGTATTCACGATCAACAAGGGACGAGCGACGCTGCACGTCGCTGGGGTTGACAGCGTTATGTCAGGGAACCATCAGTTGGATGCGGTCCTGGATAAGCTTCCGCCGCTGGGCCCAGCAATCCTGCTGGCACACGAGCCTGATTTCGCAGATATAAGCTCTGCTACTGGTAGATTCAGCTTGCAGATTTCGGGACACTCGCACGGAGGACAGTGGATCGTGCCCGGAATCGGACCCCCGATTCGCGGCATCTATGCTCGAAAGTACCCCCTTGGACGATATCGCGTGGGAAACATGACGCATTACACGAACCGTGGCATCGGGGCGAGTATAATCCGTCTAAGGATCAATTGCCTGCCGGAGATTACACTCTTTACGTTGATGCCCTCAGGGAATGCGTTTAACTATAGGACTAATTGAGACAGTAGCTTACGTTAAAGATGTCAACCGTTAATAGAAGTAATTGTAACAAACGAAAATGGTAGGAAAAGACTTTCTCATCGAGCTTTTTCAAGCGGCTGAAATGCGCCGCTGGAACGACAAGCTGTGTCCACTCCCCCTTACCGAGCTGGATAAACAGGGACACAAGATGACCATTGCCTACGTGCTCGGCAAGTTCGCCGAACATGAGGGCGGCTTCAGCTGGACCGAGATCATCGAGGGCGGACTTTTTGAGTACTTCGAGCGCCTCACCCTCACTGACATCAAGCCACAGGTCTTCGAGCGGATCAAAGCCAACGAAGAGACCTTTACGGAGCTCAAAAAAGAGGTCTATGCCCGCTTCACGCCCCTCATCGCCGACCTAGACGGCTTGGATGAACGATTCGAGACGTATCTTTTCCATCCGCAGGACTCCATCAACCGAAAGATCCTCGACGCCGCCCACTTTTACGCAACCAAGTGGGAGTTTGACATTATCAAACACGAGAACTGGAACGACTACGAGATCGACGAGATCCAGCGCGGCCTGCAGCGGCGGCAGGAGGCGCTCTCTGACGTGGATGGGCTACAGAAGCTTGCCCTGTTTCCGACCTACCGCAGCTTCGTCGACTTGTGCGGGCGGCTTCGGTTCCAGGTGCGGTGGGGGCAACTGTACCGGGTTCCGCGCACCTCGGTGCTTGGCCATATGCTTATCGTTGCCATCCTGTCGTACCTGTTTTCCCTTACGATTGACGCATGCCCCAAACGGCGCGTTAATAACTACTTCGCCGGCCTCTTTCACGACTTGCCTGAGGTTCTCACTAAAGACGTCATCAGCCCCGTCAAGAGGGCCGCCACTGGCGTCGACCGCTTCGTTAAGGAGTTTGAAAGAGACGAGATGCAACGGCGGATTTACCGACCGAAGCTTATCCCAGAGGCGTGGCAGCCCGAGATGCGCATGTTTACCGAGGACGAGTTTGTCTCGAAGGTGACGGTCGAGGGGAAACTGCAGAATACGACCTCTGACGCGATAAGCGCGTCGTACAACGATGACCGGTATAATCCGGTCGACGGCGAGCTGGTCAAAGCAGCCGATGATCTCGCAGCGTTTATGGAAGCGTATTTGGCGTTGCAGAACGGTATCTCGAACGCACAATTGCGAACCGCTGTTCGAGAGAAGAGCTTGTTCTATCGCCATAAGACGATTGCTGGCATAGACTTCGGCAAAGCGTACAAAGGTTTTCAATAGATCGCAGGGATCGGCGGCGCAAATGCTCGGCACTCAGCGATTCTTAAAACAACAAGCATAGCTTACTACTCACGGTCAAATGCCCCAAGACTTGATACAGGATCGCAAAGAAATAAACCCGGGACGCGACCGGCTGAATCAACAAAAGCACTGTGATTTGCCTTGGGGCTTTGACCAAACACCATATTCTTTCGTTGATACTATTTTAACGCTTTGAAAACGATCGGTTTTTGATAAAGAAAATACGCTAACTTATCAAAAATCGATAAGAGCGCACGCATTGCGCGCTTTATTCCTACAGTCGCTTGGCTAGACTGGATGCACCAAGCTGTCGGAGGATCCCAAACAAGTTGAGCTCGCCCCACTGCTCCGCAACTCTACCCTTCTCGACGCGGAAGATGGTAATTCCTTCCAGGGTCACCCGCTTGCCAGTGGGAGGGACGTCTAAGAAGGGCCCCTTGTGCGTCGCGTATCCAGACCACCGAATCACTACCTTATCAGCCTCTGCGATCGTGTCCTCGACGGCGATTTCGGCATCAGGAAATGCAGTACGATAGACCTCACTCGCTTGCATTGTGCCCTTTACGCCCGGCAATTGACTTTCCAGAGGGTTATGATCAACAAAGCCGGACGCAGTCGTTTCTTCGAGCGTCCTTAAATCGCCTGAATCGAATGCTCGAAAGTTGCGCAGCGCAATTAGCTCGATTTCTCTCTTCAATAGACATGTCTTTTCAGAGGCTCTTACGGTTTGATCTCTGCGCTACATACAGCGACATTTGGCGCTAAAAAAAGCTTCTTTACTCTTTAGCTGCCCCTTTTATACAGTAGAAGGCTTCGCCGAGCTCAAACGTTGCCGATACGGGGCACACGTTGCACGGACATTTAACGCGTCGTGGAATTTTCGGACTTGCGCCGATAGCGCAAAAAAGCGTATCACTTAGCACGTTCTGATTGTACGTCGGACAATCCCCTTTATCACAAATGCAGCTCTTCCTGTTGGCTTCGGTGTCTGGTACCTGCATTCACATCTCCCATTTTACAATCTGCTGACTTTGGTAGCGGCGGATAAGCGCAGCCAACGCACTAGGGCTTTCATTACCCATTCCGTGCGTTTAGAAACCGTTTAGTTCTGAATAAGGAATGAGCGCGCCACTGGTATAAGATTTTCGAGCTCCCATGCTGGTTGCGCCCGATTGCGCGTGACCTGCGGTTCGTCTTGTCACTAAATGGTGACTCCTTAAGAGCAAATGTAAAGAGTCTTTATCGCGCAACTAGTAGTACAGGCGAAGCTCGATGATGGTGATCTACTCCGTGGGACATTCGAATCGATCGCTGCAGGAATTCATTTCACTTTTATCGCATTATGCCGTTTTAACGGTGATCGACGTGCGCAGCCATCCGCACTCACTCGCCAATCCTCACTTCAACAAAGAAGTGCTTGAATATGAGCTGCCGCGGTCAAGTATGCAATATTGCTGGATGGGAGAGGGATTTGGGGGGTTCAGACCTCAGGGGGCCGAAGAGTCGCCAAACGCTGCGTGGCGGGTGAAAAGTTTCAAGAACTACGCGGATTACGCGCTCACCGACGCTTTTTCTGACGCCTTGACTGAACTTACCTCTCTTGCCACAAAACAAACCGCCGCCTTAATGTGTGCTGAAATCCTTTGGACGCGTTGCCATCGTCGGATTATCGCTGATTATCTTCTGGCGCTTGGGTGGGAGGTCGTGCATATAGTGGACGCGTCTCGTTCTACGACCCACGAGCTCACCCCCTTTGCAAAAGTTGAGGGCGCCCACATAACGTACCCCTCCCCTTTGCTCCAGCATTCGCTGGATGATTTCCAGTCAGAATGAGACGGAATCGCGCGTATGCTTTCTTGCTACCTCGAATCCGTTTGAGTCGTCAGAGCGATCGCAAAAGATGATCTGTCACTACCGTTGTCGCGCGCGCATCGTTTCGCGCAACCGATCGCCGCAACCAAAATAAGACGCCACTTCGCGCTCAGTAACCGGCTTCACTACTTGGGATAAATGCGCGCAAATCATATCGGCGGCCTCGGTCGGTATGTCGAATTGTGAGAGGTATAAATCGGTTATTTTCCAAAACTCGTCCCGATCGTTCACGCTGTCGAGCATATCTAAGTCGATCGAACCTAACCGCGTTTTATCGACTATGCGCCCGTTTAACCACTTTTCTAGTACTACATGCAACGTAACATCGCCATGTCGGACCTGCCTTCGTGGGCCGTTAAACTTTTGTACGAACCGAGCGCGGTATTCTTCTGGCATTACTACCAATACCCCTCTACTCTTTATTAAGCTAAGTGCCTAACCGATGCGAAGCACGAAAGTAATTATTACCCTTAGAACCGGCACACGTGTAATTGCTTACAGCAGCTAAAACGGCCGTATTGATAGGTAGAAAACCAGGAGGCCCAATACTAGCATGAGGGCTATAACAACCGCTATCATCTTCGTCTGAAGTGAGTTCATTTTACGCGTCCTTCCTTTCCTTCGTTTTATTAGCATACGTGACGAGAAGATAACCAGCCCATACCACAAGAGAGCCGATGGCAATGCTAGCAGCGAGGAGGGGGTTGAACATCGCAGCAAAGAGTATGAAAAATGCGGCTGCAAGGGTGAGTAGTGCTTTATAATCCACGTCTAAGTGTTACTACGTAAGTCCTTAAATCCGTTTCCCGCCTCGTCATTGACTTTCTCGGGTGTAGATCAACCAAACCTCTTTTTCGAGTGAATGCCAGCCGAATTGATCACATCCTTAGGATGTGTGAAGCGATATCTGCCTCTTTGAGCTTCCAATCGGAAATACCTCTGCGCCGAGGACATTATTGAGGTCAAAGCCGTAAAGCGTCGCGTCTTTTTCTAAGACGACAAGTCGCCCCTTTACGCCAATGACGCGGCCGATGAGCATATCCTTCACCTGCAAGGGCCGCATCCACAGTGGCACATCAAAATAGCGGAGCTTAGTTTCATCGCGAGTGTCCATCTTAGCTTTCATCGCGTCCCAAGCTGTCCAATCGAGTTCAGTGTCAACGAGCATTTTTTGAGAATGGCGGACTGTCCCTTTGATTCCGTAACGCTTCTGCAGTTCGCGCTCGCGTCTTCGAGCTCGTTCGCCATCTAAGACATAGTCGACCACTGCAGCCACATCGGCACCTTGCTCTCGCAGCCGGTCATCAAGTCGGCTGGCTTTCGTCACACCGATCTTGAAAATGTCGGGCCTGAACATTGCGATATATACCGCGTGCTCTTCTAGACACGTTTTTTCGTCCTTCAAGCACGTCCCGGTGCAGATTGCGCAGGCGTTAAACTCCTGGCAACTCCCGCACACCGGGGCTTCTTCACTGTCGCACGAATAATACATACCAGCCTGCCACTTTCCGACGCAGGTTCGCCTCCCTATCCCAAGCGACAGATTGCCTGAGAGCGGCAGCAGCTTCATAGAAGGATACGCTAGTAACGTCTTTTTTAGAGACGAAAAGCCAATAATCTTCACTACAAATAGATTTGTTTTTAAGTCTTTATATGTGTTAACCTCGCGACCGTTACTATTTAAGCTCAGAAAAAGACTATGAGGTATGCTCGTTGAGGTCTTAGAAGAGCCCGTGTTCTACGATGGATCACAAATAGAACCATTGTGGGGTTACAAACGCTGCGGCATACTCGGCGATTGTGTTATCGTTTTTCGGGGTGGCATGGACGTCTCGGAAGAACGCATGAAAGACTGCGAGGATATTCGCGGCAAAAGCAAGATAACCGGCGACGATGTCCTCCATCTCATCGTTGAACGCTTTGACAGCCCTGGAAACATGTTCATATCTTACTTGTTACAGCGATTACTCGTTGTTTCCGCGCAAGCCGTGCTAAACATGTACGGTATTGAGACGACGAGATCTGGTGATGATCTTTACGTTGCAGACGAGAAGCTCACCGTGAGCATTGCAACAGCAAGCATAGCCAGCGAGAAGATGCATCTAGGAATCAACGTCACCACGAGCGGGACGCCCAAAGGCGTTGCCATCACAAGCCTGACTTCCTCGGGTATCGAACCAGACGAAAGCCTTTCGATCGGAAGAGATATTGCCGATATGTTCTCGAGGGAGACCCTCGGAATCCTTAAAGACGTAGTGAAGACCCGCGGGTCCTAACGCTGAGCTTCTCTTTTTGGACTAAAGAGAGGGATGCTCAATGCGAAAAGAACAAATCATTTATTTAGAGAAGCCCGGCCCTCAAAACACTGAAGACGTGATAAACGCCGTGCAGACTTATGTTGCAAGGAGCGGTCTGAAGCGAGTCGTTGTGGCGAGCACAACAGGCGCCACCGCGGTTAAATTTGCAGCTGCGCTCAAAAACACAGCAGAACTGGTTGTTGTGACTCACCATACCGGATTCAGTCAAGAAGGCACGCAGCGTTTTGACGCGGAAATACGGAAAATGCTCGAAAAACAAGGAGTCACGGTATTGACCCAATCGCATGTGCTTTCAGGAATTGAAAGGAGTATTTCTCGGAAGTTCGGCGGCATTTCACGCGTTGAGGCCATCGCAGAAGCGCTTCGCTCCCTGCTCGGACACGGACTCAAAGTGTGCGTGGAGATCGCGATCATGGCAGCTGATGCAGGCGCAATACCTATTGAAGACATTATCGCTGTCGGTGGCACGGGTAGTGGTTCTGACACCGCCGTAGTGATACGCCCAGCACACATGAACAACTTTTTCGATGCCCGCATCAGGGAGATCATCGTAATGCCACGAGGTGGCGATGCCTGATCGATTTGAAATCACGCACAAAGACGTATTCGGGCGTATTGGCAAGCTTGATACGCCGCACGGACCGATCGAAACGCCTGCTCTGCTGCCGGTCGTCAACCCGAACGCGGCACTCGTTGCGCCTGAGGAGATGCGACAGTTCGGGGCCACAGCGCTCATAACGAACGCCTATATCATCTACCGGAATCCCCGTTTAAAGGAAGCTGCGCTCTCTGGAGGTATCCACAAGCTGCTCGGATTTGACGGGCCGATTATGACTGATTCAGGATCATTTCAACTTGCCACATATGGGAAAATAGAAATTCGGTCAGAAGAGATAGTGGCTTTCCAGCGCGATATCGGATCAGACATCGGAACTCCAATTGATATACCGACGCCTCCTGACGTTCCGTTTGAGCGGGCGCTCAGAGAACTCAATTTGACGCTGGAGCGGATTCGTGAGGCAACGACATGTTGTGGAGCCGAAATGCTGTTAGCGGCACCTATCCAAGGGTCGACGCACCTCGACTTGAGAGAGCAGCACGCGCGGCTGCTCAGCAAGCTCAACGCCGACGTTTACCCGATCGGAGCAGTCGTTCCACTTATGGAATCTTATAGATATACTGCCCTGAGCAACGTCATTATGGCTTGCAAGGCAGGATTGACGTTGAACAAGCCCGTTCATCTGTTTGGAGCCGGGCATCCCATGATGTTCGCCCTCGCTGTGGCGTTAGGATGTGATCTGTTCGACTCAGCCGCCTACGCGCTCTATGCGAGAGCCGGGCGCTATCTAACGGCAAGCGGCACTCACCAACTCGACAACTTAGCTTATTTGCCGTGTTCGTGTCCAGTTTGCGCAGCTGGAGATCCGAAGCTCACCGAACGGGAACTTGCCGAGCATAACCTTTGGGTGTCATTTGCTGAGCTCAAGACTATCAAGCAAGCGATAGTTGACGGGCAACTCTGGGAGCTGGTTGAAAGACGATGCGCGTATCCCGCGCTTTTGCAAGCCCTCCGAACGATCCAAAAAAACTGCGCGTCCTTTGAACCCATAGAACCGTTGAAGAGTTCTTTTATGTACACGTGCACGGAATCCGCCGAGCGGCCGGACGTTGCACGCTTCTCGAAAAAGCTTAACAATCTCGAATTGACCGGCCGCGTGCTCATAACGACCAACCGGAACAAGACCCGGGACGTGGAACACGAGTTTGACACCACATTGCTTATGAAGGCCCCTTTTGGTCCCTATCCGCAAGAGCTCGCAGAAACGTATCCTATCGGTCAGTCTGAAGTCCCCGATCCCGACTACGCCTCAATCAAATCCGCTGTGAGAAATCTGATAGCGCTTATCAGATCTAAAAACGTTGAAGCGACCTTTGCCTATGATAGCACGTGGAATCACGACGATCTTGCCGAACTAAGCTCTTATGCAACGCTCTTACCATTGTGAAAGAACATGACGCGCCTGTTTGAAGTAACAAAGCGAGACGGTGCTGCCCGGTTAGGAAAGCTCATGTGGCGAGGCGAAGAGGTCGTCACGCCTTGTAGCTTCGAGTCTAAAGAGGACCTTGAGTTCCTAAAGGAATCGACGATTCACCGAGCTGAAATCGACGTGACGATCGTCGCTGCTCAAGAAGAGACGAGCGCAGAACAAATCGACGCTGATGTAGTCATCCTCGCCGGCGCAGCGAGATTCCGCGATGATCCGCGTGGCCTGACCAAAGCGCTCTTGAGGGCGAGAGAATTAGCAAATCCTGATTCAGCGCTTTACGCGCCGGCGTTGGCGACGCCAGAGAACGTGAGCTTGCTGGTCTACGCGGGCGTTGATCTTGTTGACTCCGTTGTGGCAGGGGTCAAGGCCCGCGAAGGGTACTTTCTCGATGCCGACGGCGGACGGCGATTTGACGCGGTTTCGCGCAGGCCCTGTTTGTGCAGCGCCTGCAATGGCGCAAACGTAACAGAACTCTCGTTCGAGCACAAGGTGGCGTTAGCATCAGACCACAACAAAAGAGCCCTCAAGGCAGAGCTCAACAAGATAGCCGAGAATGTAGAACGCGGGACCCTAAGGGAGCTTGTGGAGGGACGATGTAGATCTGCTCCCGTGCTAACAGCACTTTTACGATTGCTCGACGATGAGTTACAATTACTTTGAGCGGCGATCGCCGATTGTGCGGACGGCTACGCTGCTTGCGTGTTCTCAAGAATCTCTTAACAGGCCGGAAATACGCCGGTTTAGCGAACGCGTCATAGAGCGCCTTCGGATAAGGGACGGCGTCCTGCTTCTGCTTCCGTGTTCTGCGCGAAAACCGTACTCTCGCTCGCGGTCCCACAGGATTATCCTTGCACATCTCAATAAACTGCGCCAGTATCTTAACGAGGCCATAATAACGTCGCCTATCGGCGTTGTTCCACGCAGTCTCGAGATTATGTACCCTGCAAGCAACTACGACATACCGGTCACCGGGAAATGGACGTGTGACGAGAGGGAGTGGGTAATCGGGCGCCTCAGTCAGTACCTTTCGGTCAATGCTTTTGAAAGTGTTATTGCACACGTAAGTGGTCCCTATCGACAGATCTGTGACGAAGTTGCTGCCTTACTCGGAATCGAAATAGTTCACACCGTTTCTGATGAGAACGTTCTTAGTTTCGCGTCCCTCCAGCGCTTACGCACCGTCGCCCAAGAGCTCATTGATAGTTGTTCACCGGCGCGGCGCGATTTGCGGTTTGATTACTTGCGGGATCTCGCTGATTTTCAATTCGGCTCACACGCGTCAACAGCTATCTTTCCCGAAGTTCCAAAAGTCCACGGGCTTTTTCCGGCCTACTACGCCTCGGACGGTGGAGAGCGCATAGCAACTATCACGGGCACGTACGGTACCCTTGCTCTGACAATTGAAGGCGCTCGACGGTACCTGAGCGCAAGCGACGGTACGTACTCCGTAAGAATCGATGACTTCGAACCAAAAGGGACAGTTTTTGCGATAGGCGTGCTCAGTGCTGATCCCGGTATACGGCCTTTCGACGAGGTGATCGTATACAACGATAGCGTCATTGCAGTCGGAAGAGCCCTCATGAGCGGTTGGGAGATGCAAACGTCGAAAAACGGTGGCGCTGTTGCTGTACGGCACATGGAGTCGCGATGAAAAAACAGCAAATACCTCGTGAATACGCGGCCCGGAAGCCGGAGCGAAAAGCAATCGGCAGCCGCGCACGTGGCAATGCGCAATTTGCCTGGACTGGCATGGATCTGCTAAACGGAGAGGTCGTGCCGTCTCTGACTGTGGTTCTTACGACTAAAGGCTGCTCCTGGGCCCATCGAGACGGCTGCACGATGTGCGGTTACAGCATCGACTCGAACCCTAATACGCAAGCCTCAGACATTCAAAAGCAATTCAACCAGGTCATTGCGCGCTATGGCAAAGCGTTCAAGATCGTGAAACTGTTCACCTCAGGCAGCTTTCTTGATCAAGATGAGGTGCCGATCGACGTGCGAGACGCAATCCTGTCTGAGTTGAGGGACATGCCGAAGGTTATCGTCGAGAGTCGACCGGAATTTATCACGCCTGCGATCTGCGAGGATATCGCTAGAACAAACGAGCACGTTGAAGTAGCAATTGGCCTTGAAACGTCAAGTGACCGCATCAGAAACAACTACATCAACAAAGGGTTTTCATTTCGTGATTTTGTCAGGGCATCTGAAGCAGCACGCGCTCACGGCTTCACAGTCAAGGCTTACCTGCTCCTCAAGCCACCTTTTCTGACAGAACGGGAAGCCTTGGAAGATGCCCTCCAATCCGTTCGCGACGCTGCCCCGTACGCAGATACGATTTCGTTGAACTTGTGCAACGTGCAAAAAGGCACCCTCGTTGAGGCACTTTGGAAAAAAGGCCTGTATAGGCCCCCGTGGTTGTGGTCTGCCGTGGAAGTCCTGAAGCGGACGCACGAGACTGCTACTGTCATCTGCGATCCCGTTGGAGGGGGCTCTCGGCGGGGGCCGCATAACTGTGGCAAATGCGACCGCGAGGTGGTAGCAGAAATCAAAGAGTTCTCCCTTTCCCAAAACAGCGCGTCATTCACCGCTTCGTGCACCGATCAGATGCTGTGGGAGTTTGTCCTCGAGTTTGAAGAGTTCAGTTACGGCGCACCGCTTGTGCCGTAAAATGCGGGCGAATCTTCTATTCTTCACTTTTGCGACTTCGTTTGATAAAAGAGCGATAAGACAATGCTTATATACAGTTTAGCCAGTGTAGCAGCTGAGGTGGAACCATGGCCTTGCGTGGCACTTTGATCTTGTGGGCAATTATCTTTCTCCTCATTGCAATTGTTGCGGGCCTGCTCGGACTGACTTGGCTATCTGGAATAGCACAGAGCGCAGCTCTACTTGTGGTAGGCAATATTCGTCATACTATTCGTGATATCCTTCGTCGCTGGGTGGCTGCGACGCCATTAGCGTGCGCGTCGGTGAACCGTTCAGGTTGACCCATTTCCTCACGGTAGGATACGGACAAACCCCGTATCTGAGTCTATATTCAGCAAACGGCATTGTTTTAGCAAAAGTGCTGAGCAATGCGTTGCGACAGAGTCCACAAAAGAGCTATCCGAAGACACGCTTGAATTCACGTATCTGTTCTCGCGTGCCTATGACGGTCAGTGTGGAATCTTCACTGATAACGTGCTGCGGTGCGGGGTTCGGTATGGTTGCTCCACCGGCAGTGACGGCGATGACGGTACACCCGGTGCGTGATCGTATCTTTAGGTCCTCGAGGCTTCTGCCGACTAGTGACGGACCGGGAGGATATTCAACAATCTTCATGTCCTCTGAGAGCAGGACCTCCCGTAGTCGCGTGCCACGGGGCCGGGGGTCAACAAATTTCAGCAAAACTTGGCCAGCTACAACGGACTGGGACAACACAAAGTCTGCCCCCGCCTGGTACAACTTTTCAACTGCTTGTGGGCGCACTGCGCGACAAATAATATCAATCTGAGGGTTAAGTTTTCTCGCGACTAGAGTTGTATAGATTGCATCCAAGTCATTATTGATCGTGACGAGAAGGGTAGATGCTTCGGTAATCCCTGCTTGCTTAAGGATTGTCCTATCAGCAGAGCTCCCAACCACGTCACCTTGGTGCGTATCGATGATGATGTGTTCAATACCGTTTGACCGCAACACCTTGGATGCCCTTTTTCCAACGTCGCCGTACCCTGCGACGATATAGTGCCCCCTGATCGCGCAGTACGTACCATCAAGCCGACACATTGAGAGTTCCTTTGCCGCGTCGAGTTGTTTTTTTGTGCCGATAAGCAAGAGTACGGAGGTGTCCGTGATGATTTCAGAGGCCGGTGGATTGAAGGTGAGCTTTGAGCGCTTCCACATGCCTATGATCGTTGCACCTGTTCGCTCACGTATCTTGGCTTCTTCGATTGATAACCCGTTGATGCCGCTTTCTCCAAGAATCGGCAGCTCAAAAATCCGCAAAGAGCCAATCAAGGGAGTGGTGCCAACAAGCCGGTGCGTTATAGGCATGGCGGCCTTGGTGCCAATGTCAATGCCAAGCAGTTGTTTAGGCGATACGACTTTGTCCGCACCAGCATAGAGCAGGTATGCGGCGTTTGACATGTCGTCAACGAGACTAATGATGTCCGCTTGCGTAAGCTTCTTTGCAGCAAGCGCGACAATGGCATTCTTCTCATCGCTCTGATTTAGAACGACCTTATTTGCGCGCTCTATCTGAGCGTTCCGTAGAGTCACTTCGTCGCCGGGATCCCCAAACATACACGGTATCTTTCGTTCGACCAGAGCTTCAATCACTTCCCTGTCGTCGTGAACAACGAGGTACGGCAAACCCCGCTCTTCAAAATCCTCGATAATCGCGTCTACCAGAGAGTTGTAGCCCACGATCAAAACGTGATTGTTAGCCTTTGACTTCGTAGGCACCGATCGCCGAACGCTCTCCAGCACGGGCTCGAGGACGACAGGGATTAAGATTACGAAAAAGATGATAATGCCAGTCAGCATTACAAGCACGGCAAATATTCTGCCCACGCTGCTTGCAAAGACGATGTCTCCTAGACCTTGCGTGGTCATCGTTGCGATGACCCAGTAGACGGCGTCGATTATCGAATAAGACCTGCCTTCAGCACTGGCCATCAAGAGGAGGAAGACATAGCTATAAACGATGATGAACAGCACGGTGGCTACAAGGAAGATTAGTAGAGATTTGCGAAGAGGCCTCATCGCGAACACCTCGGAGTTTTCGAAACCAACTTTTGCACTTACATGTCAATGCGGGATATAAATAGTAACGTCTTTTGACGTCTTTAAAATCGAATTCGATCTTGCTATGGGTTGCCTAGTGAGAAAGGTTTATCATAGGCTCGCATAATCTCTAGATGCCATGGACGTCGAGGACGTAACGCGATCGGTGAGGGCTCATCACAAGTGGTTCAGCGAATCCCTCCCGATGATCGCGAGTGAGAATGTCACTAGTCCTGCCGTGCGTCAGCTTTTAGCATCCGATTTCGGCCATCGATACGCCGAGGGTAAGGTTGGCCACCGGTACTACCAAGGGGTTAAGTACATCGACGAGGTCGAACAATGCGCCATCGACTTAGCCCTCAAACTGTTCAGAGCTGAGCACGTTAACGTACAACCCATCTCGGGCGTAAACGCGAATATTGCTGCTTTTTTTGCCCTTTCAAGCCAAAATGATGTGCTAATGGCACTTGACACCTCTCACGGTGGTCACATAAGCCACGGGACGAAGTCCGGTCCGGGTATTCGTCACCTGAGGATCGTCAAACATCCCTTCGACTACGAAGAGATGAATATCGACACAGATGCGATGGTGTCGACGATTTATGAAAAGAAGCCCAAAATCATACTCTTTGGGGCGAGCTTGTTTCTCTTCCCACACCCGGTCAAAGAAGCGTGCGATGCCGCACGTGACGTCGGCGCCACAATCGTGTACGATTCCGCACACGTGCTCGGCCTCATCGCGGGCGAGCAGTTCCAGGACCCACTCAACGAAGGAGTTGATGTGATGACCGGTTCGACGCATAAGACGTTTCCTGGACCCCAACACGGAATAATCTTTACTACGCGCGCACTCGCCGACGCGATCGATGACGCTGTGTTTCCGGGAACCGTCAGCAACCACCACTTGCATCACGTCGCGGGTCTCGCGGTCACGCTCGTGGAAATGCTTGAATTCGGGAAGGCCTATGCACAGCAGACAATCAGGAATGCAAAGACGCTCGGTGAGGCGCTCCACAACCATGAGTTCAACGTGCTGTGTCCTGAAAAAGAATTCACGGAGTCTCATCAGATCGTATTGGACGTAGGGCGCGCAAGTGTTTTAGCGGCTGCTCTCGAAAAGGCGAACATAATAGCCAACAAGAATCTGTTACCGTGGGATAATCATAATGATCCAGAAAATCCTTCAGGGATTCGATTTGGAACGCAAGAGCTGACAAGATTAGGAATGAAAGAGTCTGAGATGAAAGTAGTGGCAGGACTTGTCGCTCGCGTACTTAACGGCGAAGCACCCGAAAAGGTTAAAAAAGATGTGGTAGAGTTTAAAAATAACTATCAGGAGGTCGAATACTGCTTCAGCCATGAGCTTGGAGCTTACCAATTCCCCCCTTGGTAGATTATTTTGCAATGGAAGTGCAATACTGATCGTTTTCGATATGGATGGCACACTCATCGATGGCGAGACAATCGATGAGTTGGCAAAAGCTGCCAATGTCGGAGACCTTGTGGCGGGACTCACAAAGCGCGCCATGAGGGGCGAGATGGATTATGAAGAGGCCTTAAGAGAACGCGTAAAGCTCTTAAAAGGTCTTAAAGTAGCGGAGGTCAATAAAGTAGCCTCAGAGCTCCCTCTTATGAAAGGGGCTCAAGAGCTCATCCGGGAGCTTAAGAAAGAGTATAAGATCGCAATGGTTTCTGGAGGGTTTACCATCGTTGCCCGCACGGTAGCTCAAGAACTCGGAATTGACTGTCTGATTGCCAATGAACTCGTTATAAGGGACGGGGTTTTGACAGGAGACGTTGTTGGACCGTTAGTGCACCAAAACTCCAAAAAGGAGGCACTAGAGGCCATTGCCAGGAGGGAGGGGATACGCCCCGAGGACTGTATTGTGATTGGAGACGGGGCAAACGACATCTCAATGTTTGAAGCTGCCGGGTTTTCCATAGCATTTAACGCAAGTCCAATTCTGTATGATATTGCGGACATCGTCATTATGCAGAAGGACCTCACCATGATACTGCCGATATTCAAGAGAGGAGTGCATGCTGAAAGAATTGCAGGAAAAAAAAGCCTTGTTAAAAAAGGAAGCCGACGTCTCAAAGCTTGAGCGTAACCGGCTTAACGCAGAAGCAAGTCAGTTCGCTACGAGACGTGACGAGTTGAACACGAAGACCCGAGCTTTGATAGACAGCGCACAGCAGTCCAAAGACAAGCGAGATGAGTTCAACAAACTTGTTTCAGAGAACAAGGAAAAGCGGGACAGCATTAATGAGCAAGCGAACAACCTTCTCGCCAAAGCAGACCAGATTAAGAGAAAGTTTAGAGTCTCAGGCGGACTTTCGCTTAGCGAGCTCAAGCGGGAAATTGACCACCTTGAATTTAGGCAGCAGACGGAAGTTGTGAGTACAGAAAAAGAGCGTGAGCTTGTAGATCACATCGCCCACCTCTGGGAGGAGTACAGAAAGAAGCGGGTAGAGCTTGAAAACAACACTGAACTCAAAGAGGCGTTGGAAAAGGCGCACCAGCTCCGGGAAGAGGCAAGCGAATTTCACAAGCAGCTTACGGATAACGCAGATCGTGCGCAGGAATGCCACGAAAAGATGCTCAAATGCTTCAAGGAAGCAGACACGGTTCGCGCCGAAGCTGATGTCGCGCATAAAGAGTTTGTGCGCGCACAAGAGAGTGCGGATGAGCAGCATCAAAAGTACATAAAAATGGAAAAGGAATTAAGAGACTACGACAAGATTATATCGAGTCTCAAAAAGCGAACCAAAGAAGCCCGTGAAACTCGCGAGAGGGGCGACGTGCTTAAACGAGCTGAGGAGGTTTACGCTATGTTTAAAGACGGGCAAAAACTCGAGACAGATGATCTCCTCCTTCTACAGCGCTCCGGCCTCCTATAAGCTTCAGGCTCATTGCAAGGAAGAATGAAACTGGTCTTGTGCATCGATCGCGACAACGATCTGGGATCAAAAGCCCACCTTCAGTGTCCGATCATCGGGCGGGAAGGCAACGTCAACGCAGCGTTACAGCTCGGACTGATCGATCCTGAAGACTCTGACGTAAACGCTATTTTTGAAGGCATTCGTGTTTATGATGATTTAAAGTCAGAAGGAATCGAAGCCGAGATCGCGTCTATAGCAGGCAACGAAGATGTTGGCTTAAAATCAGACCAGATCCTCGCAAAGCAGCTTGACCATGTCCTTAGCAGGGTTAACGCAACGAGTGTAATCATCGTTACCGACGGCGCAGAAGATGAATTTATACTGCCCATCGTTCAGTCCCGCATTCAAATTGATGGCATAAAACGCGTCGTTATACGTCAGTCTGAAAGCCTTGAAAGTACCTATTACACGATTAAGAAGCTCTTCGAGGATCCAAAGATTGCGAACTATTTTTTCATCCCTGTCGGACTTACGCTCATTTTATTTGCGATATTCTCTTTTGCGCAGCACCCTGAAGGTGCCCTCATTGTGATAAGCGCATTCATTGGCATATACCTTCTTTTTCGAGGGTTTGGGCTTGATGATGCTCTTGAAGGCATTGCCCAAAGTGTGAAGTCTTCGTTTTATGGAGGCAATATCTCGTTTGTTACGTATATGGTGGCCCTTGCACTGGGAATTATCGGAACAGCACAAGGCATTATCACGACCTTGAGTTTGGACTTCAGCGTTTATGGCGGCGTGCTCACTGTCGCTGTCTTTATCAATACTGCCGTGTGGTGGTTCGTTGCAGCAGGGGTGATCCTGACTATCGGCCGAATCATCGACGCTTATCTAAACGACACAAAACACGCATGGCGATACGTGGAAATTCCTTTTTTCATATTTTCGACCGGTCTAATGCTATGGAGCGCAAGTATCCTCATATTAGCACTTGGAGGGAAGCCAATTCCCGTGCTCAACCCAGCGGACGTTTTATTAATTCAGACTTCAAGGAGTATCGAAATCATCACAGGCTTCCAACTGCTTTTGTTTTCAGTTGCCGGCGCTATCATTATCGCCTTGACTGGCATCGCCATAGCTTCGCTGATAAAAAGAGGGCAAGAGCCGCCTATCGCGCAACAAGGCTCACCCAGTTCAAGTGATAAGTAATCGTCAACATACAATCCCGACGCTATATCCGACGATTAATCGCAGCCTCGCATCAGACTCAGAACATCACTTAATATTGCGCTTGCTGTCTCAATCGAGCCCGCTCCTTTACCGGCGACGGTGATCTCGCCTGCCGTATCAGTTAGAATAGACGCGGCGTTGAGCGTGCCGCTCACATTGAGTGGATGTCCCAACGGTATCAACTTTGGAGAAACCGTGAGCTCCTGAACGTCGCCAATGAGTTTTACTACAAATCCTCGCTGTCGCGCAAGTTGCAGTGCGTCTTGCGTGATCCGATCTATGCCTGTTACACTAACGTCTGCAAATGTGACGTGACGATTAAAAAACGCATTTGCAAGTATGACAACCTTGCAGGCGGTGTCAATGCCAGCCACGTCATACGTCGGATCTGCTTCAGCGATGCCCATATCTTGCGCTTCGCTCAAGACTTGATCGTATTCAAGGGCCTCCTCAGCCATTCGAGTGAGGATGTAATTACACGTGCCATTGAGCACTCCTCGTATTCCGAGTACTTGCGTGCCTGCAAGGGTGTCGCGTATAAGGTTGATTATAGGCATCGCCCCGCCGACAGTCGCCTCGTACCGCAACGCTACCCCTTGTGTACGAGCCAGTTGCGTTAACTCCCCAAATGCAGCGACTAGAGGGCCTTTGTTTGAGGTAACTACATTTCGCTTGTTTTTAAGCGCTTCACGAAAGTGCGTCAAACCTGGCTCCCCATTTTCAATATTCGTCGGTGTTACCTCTACGACAACGTCGGTGTCTATAGTTCGTATGACGTCGAGCGCGGTTAGATTAGAATTTGCGATGGACTTACCCGCTCGTTTGCGCGCAAGCACGTCCTCTAAGTCAGGCGTGAGCGCAACCCCTTTTGAATCGGCAATGGCTACAACTTCCAATTGAGGCACGTTTTGCACAACTCGTGCAACTCCTTGCCCTACGGCCCCAAATCCAACGATAGCTACTTTAAAGGGAGACGAGCTATTCTGCATTGTTCTGACCTCCAGCAAATCCGCTCCCATCGATTGGCACGATAACTAGCAAATCCTTGCGATCAGCGATATCTTTGAGAAGTGCGATTGCCTTTTTTAGTTCCTCATCTCCAGTAGCCATTACTGTAACAATCGCTGACGAAGGACCGTCGATAGCGGGCATTGAAAGACTGAGGTCTTGAACTTCAGCAAACCCCGTGCCATCAATTTTATCAATCGTTTGCCTCAAGTCAGTATGAATGATGTGTCCAATGAGCAAGATGTGTGCCCTCGCGCGTAGCCTCATCTTGCCTATCCGCACGATCGTCACGCCGTTCTTTTCAAGTCCTTCCTGAAGCTCTTCGATCTTGCGTTCTTCGATATCAAAAATCACGTACACCGGCACCGTATTGCGAAACGTTTTCTTATCGTGATGGTGAACGATGCTTAGAACGTTGCCGCCGAGGTCGGACACGGGAGTTAACACGTGTATGAGCTGACCAGGTCTGTCTTGCAGCTCCAAATCCATCGAAATTCTCATATTCTCACTCCAAACTTGAGTATATTAATATGCATTGATCTAATAACCCTTTTCCATGGTAGCGTTAGAGTACGACATGTTGTCGGGCGTCATGCACAGGCGCCGTTCTGTACGACGGTATTCGCGAGAGACGATAAGCGAAGCGCTGCTCGATAAGCTTCTCAAAGCCGCACAGCTCGCGCCTTCCGCTGGTAACCTGCAAGCGCGTGACTTTGTTGTCGTACGAGACCCCAATATGAAGCACGAACTCGCTGAAGCGGCTTACGGGCAGTTCTTTATCGCAATGGCCCCGCTAGTGCTCGTCGGTTGCGCGAACATAGCGCGGTCGCACATTGCGTACGGACAACGTGCTGAGCTTTACGCAGTCCAAGACGCCACCATCGCTGCCAGCTATATACAACTCACAGCAGAAGCACTGGGCGTTGCGACGTGCTGGATAGGTGCGTTCGACGAAAAACGGGTTTCAAGCGCGTTAAAAATACCGCTCGATATTCGACCTGTTCTCATGCTTCCTATTGGATATGCTGAAGAGGCGCCAGAGCCTACCGCACGAATGGGGCTCAGTCAGTTCACTCATCAAGAGCTCTGGAGCTCATACGGCACATAATTGTCGCTCATCGCTTCTTTCTAACATAGCGTTTTGAGTGACGCCCTGAGATGACCGAGCATTTATTAGCCAAGCCGTATTATTCGTCAATAGTCTTATATGGAGCAGCAAAACGCTGACGCTTGTGCCGAAATCATTCACGGCATCCTCAACGGCCAGATAACGCGCCAAAATTTGCAGCAGTCGAAAATAGAGGTAGCACGGCGCTATCGTTCTGCCTCGTTGCTGACGAACACGCAAATCTATGGGGCAGCGACGGCCCAAATCAGATACAAACTGACTGACGTGCTGCAACGGAAGCCAACGAGAACCGCGTCAGGCGTCGCAGTCATCGCAGTAATGACTTCTCCTTATCCATGTCCTCACGGCAAATGCGTACCGTGTCCTGGGGGACCTGAATTTTGCGTGCCTCAAAGTTATACCGGTCTCGAGCCCGCAGCAAAACGAGCAATTCAACACGGATTTGATCCTTACAGGCAAGTTAAAGCTCGTCTAAGCCAGTTGCGCCAGATTGGACACCCCACTGACAAGGCGGAACTGATTGTCATGGGCGGCACGTTTACCGCGCGTCCGCACGATTATCAAGAGTGGTTCGTCGGGCGGTGCATACAAGCAATGAACGATTTCCCTCAAGCGGACGCCGCTAGCTCTCCTCGCTTAAACGATGTCTTTTCGAGTAACGCATGCGCATCAACGAGAAACGTAGGAGTGACCTTCGAAACACGGCCTGATTATGCAAAACAACGTCACGTCGATGAAATGTTGTCCCTGGGGGGGACCAAGGTTGAGCTCGGCCTTCAGAGTACCTCAGATCAAATCCTCGCCTCTATCCAACGAGGGCATACGGTTGCTGATGCTGTAGAAGCAAATCGGGCGTGCCGCAATAGCGGCTTAAAGGTTGGATTCCACGTCATGCCGGGGCTGCCAGGCTCAGACTGCAAATCTGATCTTACAATGTTTCGAGAATTGTTCACGGACGAACGGTTTTGTCCCGATTACCTTAAGATATACCCGACGCTTGTGACAGAGGGAACTGTCTTGCACGAGCTGTGGAAGCGCGGCGATTACGACTCTTTTGATCTGACCGATGCTGTTGAGTTAATTGCTCGAGTGAAAGCGCTGCTCCCTAAATGGGTGAGACTACAGCGCGTGCAGAGAGATATCCCGGCTTATCGAATTGTCAGCGGCGTCAAAAAAAGCAACTTACGGCAGCTGGCCAAGCAGCGCTTGCTCGAACTCGGTGGCGACTGCAGCTGTATACGTTGCCGAGAGATTGGACTTCGCGGCGTTACTCAAGTGGAGAGCGTCGAAAGACGCGTTGAGAAATATCGGGCCTGCAAGGGCATTGAGTACTTTATTTCAAGCGTCGGTCTACTTGGCGATATGGAGTGCCTTATCGGTTTCGCACGGTTACGTCTTCCGTACCAGTCTGAGAGGCCCGAAATAACGGCTGAAACGGGGCTAATCAGAGAGCTACATGTATACGGGAATTTAGCAATGCTAGGCGAGCGGCATGAAAAAAAGTGGCAACATCGCGGATTTGGAGCTCAACTGCTGCAAACTGCTGAAAGTATTGCAGCAGACGCCGGTATGCAAAGGCTTGCGATAAATAGCGCAATCGGAGTTCGTGATTACTATAGAATCAAGGGTTATGTTCTTGATGGCCCGTATATAACGAAAACACTCTCATAGCCGTCACAAACGTTAGCTAGAGACGATATTCAAACCCACGCGGTGAAGTAGATCCAATCGGATTACGTTTCCAATATCCCTTTAAGGGATTGAGGCGCGGCCTCGAATGGTCTTCTGTCTCTGCAAATTAAAACTATCGAAAACGCGAAAAGCTATTTAGCCTCGCCTTAACACGATTTTTGCCGACTTAGCGCCACTCACCGAAAAATGTAGGTGTTACCGGGCAAGGTTTAAGATTTCTCAGGCTGTCTAGTGCATAAGCGCTGAGTGACTGTGGAGAGAGTAACATGGCGATCAAATTCACTGACGGCGAAGGAATGGATACAGTGACAACTGAGAATGGATTTGTATTTGACCGTTATTTTTCTATAGTAAATGAAGATGCGTTCAACGCGTACTCGAGCTTCATCTATCTGGTCGTCAAACGACTTAATGGACCGCAATCCATTCTTATAAGAAGAAACGCGTATCTCGTTCCATTCGCTCTCCTCGACGAGTTTTTAAAATCGGCAAATCTGGAAGGAGAGAAGATCGTGCACATCGAACCGCTTGCTATGGAAATGGTGAGTTTCATAAGAGAAGAATTAAGAAAGGATCACGTGTCAACACAGGACCAACCTTAAGTAAAAGCCGCGCACTTCGTTGCACAGTGCCTGTGTAGCAGTTCTTACATGCGCTGGTGCAAGAACTTATTTATGTTGAAGTTAGAGATCATAGTGATCTTTAGCAACAGGAGGGCCTAGAATTCGTATCTCACGCGTTATTGTGTTGTTTTTGCTAATTTCTATTACAATACTCACGTCAACAGTAGTTTATTCGCAGGGACAGCAAATCCTCTTGGCTGAACCTGGAGCCGCGAATCAAACGTCAACGCCGACTCCAACGCCGACTCCAACGCCGACTGCTACGCCAACGCCGACTGCAACGCCGACTCCTACGCCAACGCCGACTGCAACGCCGACTCCTACGCCAACGTCGACTGCAACGTCAACGCCGACAGGAAATCAAAATGAGCCATCGAACCAAACGGGGGGCGGAGGCGCTGATCCTACGCTTGTAGGCGCAGCAATAGTCGGGATTATTGCGGTTGGGCTTATGGTTGGCATCTACCTTACTACGAGGAGGATGTAAACACGCAGCGGGCACGCGATCGATATATCGACGTCAATAAGAGCGATGTGTACGGTCGAATTCTTGAGCTCGATCTTAGAAAAATGGAAAAGCGCCACGAACGCCACATTTGGCACGTAAAATCGATGTGGGGTGGCGTTGCGGGTATACTGCTTGCCGTTTATATCTTGATGACCGCACAATACCTAAACGGTAACCCCCTGTTAGTGCGAAGTAACAACTATGTATTAGCCGGTGGAGCGCTTCTTATTTCGATTGCCCTGTGCTACGGGCTTATGTGGATTGGTGTGATCCGCGAATATAAGAAATTTGAGCGCGTGATCAATGACAAAATCAGGTACTATGAAAAGCTTATAAACGTGCCATCAAACGCCGACATAAGTGACTAGTACCGCTTGCCAAAATCCCACGAATCGTGATCGTCGTGGGTAAGATCCTTATAGTCTAACTCACCCCGGTCTTTTCGTTGGTCTTTGGGGATGATTAGTGAGGCCCCCCTAATCAAAACGATTCCAATGACGATAAGAACGAGAGCAAAAAGGACAATTACGGAAATATTGAAAGTGCTCAGGAGGATTCCAAGGATCCCAAGCTCTGAGAGAATTACGAACACTCCTAAGATTACCAGAAGTGCGCCGAGGAAATACACTAAAAAAGCACCTAGTCTCGTGACACGGCCTCCTATGTTCCAGCCGCCAAATCTCCGATTAGTCCGACGACTTCTTTGAAACTTCTTATCTGTATTGGACCGTAGACCTTATCTAACAAGAGCGAGTTTGCGTTGCGGCCAATGACAACTGCCGTATGGCCCTTATTACGTATTTCGATGGTCAACCCCTCATCGTCAAGCGCGCGCGCAGCAGCGCCGAACGTCTTGAGCGCAGAAAGTGCGTTATTTATCATATCTAGCCCGTATTCTTGCACTTACCCAGTCAGGTCACGAAACTGTTTTACCAACTGGCCAAGATGTTCAGGTTCTACGATATCCAAAGAAACAGTTGTTCCTTCGTCCTCAACTCTGACCTCAATAGCAGGATCGTTGCGTACCTTCAATACGAGTTTCGTCTCATTTTGATAAATTATCTGCAAATAATCCTTGCTTGCTCGTACAATCTCGCGTATTCGCTCCGAATCCATAAATCCCTCTGGCATAAAAGTCACCACTTTATATCAATCCAATTAGATATAAGCTATACCCGTGCGCCGTAACCTTACGCACTACCCTTCACAAAAAACGACGCGATGTCTCCTAAGTCATTCCAGTTTTACCGTACATTTGTCCCAAAGCTGCGTGGACTGTGCGATCCCGTCGTTTTGTCCTTTGATAACACAACCTTTGTAAAATCGTACACGCTTGATCCCGCGGTTACCCCCCACCACTTTATTCATAGTGGCAACTTTTTCTCGCAACCGTACGTGAAAAAGCCCGAACTGCGAACGAAGGAAAGGGTTCTTGATTTACAAGAGAAGCTTATCAACAAAAGAACTGATGGATTCATGACTCTCAATGTACCAGTAAACGGCAATTTGACAACGCCTTACTGGAAGCATGGTGAAACGGATCGTTTGAAAGCGATCGAAACGAGCTTAGAAGCTGCTCTTTGGACAAAAGAGAACACAAAACGACCTGATCTATTATACGCTGGCTTTGAGGTCGGCACATATCGTGATGCGAGTTATATATTCAAAAAAGCAGTGAATGCCGATCTGACTAACCTCTCAGCAGGATTTGGCCTTTTTTCTCGTCTGGCAAGATACCGTCAAGAAGATCGCCTAAAGCAGTTTGAGGTTCTCGCTGCATACAGTCAACTCTCACGCGAGTTTGAGGGCACACGCTTTCACGCCTCAGGAGGAAGCGCGTTGAACGTCCTTGAGCTTCTTGCTTACGCAAACGTGACGTCAGCAGACGGCTCTAGCGCCGTCATAGCCGGGCTCGTATATGGCTCAGTCTTAACCGCAACGGGAAGGCTCGTCCGAGCGAATAAACTCACTCAATGGGAGTGCAACTGCGAGTTTTGTTCGGGCCACCGTCCGTCTGACGTGGTTGAAGAACTCAAGCGCTCAGCTGAAGCGCGTGTACGGCACAACGTTCATGTGGTCCGCTTTTCATTAGCGCGAATAAATGATGCCCTCGCTAACAATACGATTGCAGAGCTCACCGAGCAGCGGCTTACTTTGTATGACAACAAAACACTTTGGAAATGCTTAGCCATAGTGAACAAAACCCCCCACGAGAGTGACCTATATGCTTAAAGCAGTGATGTTTGACTGGGATGGGACGCTTTTTAATTCAGTCATCCCTACCTACGAGAGCTACTTGGTCGTCATGGACGCATTCGGCCTGCCAAATGTGACACTCGAGGAGTTTAGAGAACAGAGTCGGCCGAACTATCACGATTATTACCGGTGGCTGGGGATCAGCGAGGATGACTGGATCGCCGCAGACGAGACCTGGATGAATGGCTACGCGCATTACAAAAAGGACTGCATCCTTTTTAACGGCACTAAAAACGCTTTGCGTGAACTGAAGGAAATGAATTTGAAGCTCGGGCTCGTTTCGAGTGGGTCTCGAGAACGCGTGACAAGCGAGGTGAACGAGCAAAGAATTGAGTCCTACTTCGATTCGATGGTGTTCGGTGACGACGTTGGATTTGAGCACGGGAAGCCAGCGCCAGAAACCTTGCTTATGGCAGTAAAACGAGCGCGTGTCGTCGCATCGGAGGTGCTTTACGTCGGTGACATGGTTGAGGATATCCTCATGGGGAAAAAGGCAGGTACAAAAACTGCTGCAGTTCTCTGCGGTTTCGCGACTCCAGAGCTTCTGATGCGGGCACAGCCCGATTTAGTATTGCGCGACGTTAGCGCCCTCCCTAAAGCGATCAAAAAAGAGATGTGAAGGGCTAGCCCCTTCATTCGACGCTAATGTGCGACTTTTCCTCTTCTGGTTGAACGCGCTTCAGTCTGACTTCAAGAACACCGTTTCGATAGGTTGCTTTTGCACTGTTGCGATCAACCTTGACGGGAAGCTCGACACTTTCAGAATATTTTCGAAACTCGTTCTGGGCTCTGATATCGAGTCTGCTTTCTGTAGCCTCGAGCTGCACGTCCGTTCGGTCAACGCCTGGCATCTCGGCGATGATGTGAACTTCGTCTTTCGTCTCCATAACGTCAATTAACGGCGTCCTCTCCTCATCCATCTTGACGCTCTCGCCAAAGGGCTGAATATTCCCAAATTCTCGAACTTCGGGCGCTTCACCTGGATGCTGCGTCATTGAAAACCCATAAATGAATGGTTTAGGTTGCTTTCCTTCCTGCAGGTCGCGCAGCATCTGATCCATCAGCTCTTCGAACCCTCCCCCTAAAAAGTCATCAAAAAAACTTCTTCGTCTTTTCGCCATTTTCTTTATCCTTCTCCTTATCTTTTACCTGATTGAGTGTTGACTTTATGCATAGCCTGTTGCTGGCGTAGCCGCTTTTTCCTTCACTTCTTCTTCTATAACGGAAAACTTCGCAAACTCCTTAGCTATATTCTCGTACTGGTGCAGCATGTCGCGTGACGCTGTTGGCTTAACCCGATTGATAGCAGCGTAAAGATGGCCCTTATTAATCTTTATCGTTGCTGCGCCCTCGTTAACCTGCTCAGGCGTCATTTCGGGCTTAATAAAGTCTCTGAGAGCGAGCATCGCTGCTTCTCTGCAAATTGCTTCAATATCAGCACCAACGTACCCCTCAGTCTCTTTGGCAAGCTGCTCGATGTCAACGTCATCCGCGAGCGGTTTTCCGAGAAGGTGGATCGCGAATATTTGCGCGCGGCTCGACGCGTTTGGCGGCGGTATATAAACGAGACGATCGAGTCTTCCAGGCCTTAGGAGCGCGACATCGACCATGTCAGGGCGATTCGTGGCGCCAATTACGACGACGTCCTTCAGTTCTTCGAGACCGTCAAGCTCGGTCAGCAGCTGGCTCACGACCCGTTCTGTCACGTGTGAGTCAGAACTCGCCCCACGGGTTGGCGCTACAGCATCGAGTTCGTCAAACAAGATGATTGTCGGCGAAACTTGCTTGGCGCGCCGAAACGTCTCGCGCACACCTTTTTCAGATTCGCCTACCCACTTACTGAGCAGCTCAGGCCCTTTTATGCTAATAAAGTTGGCTTCGCTTTCCGTCGCGACCGCCTGAGCGAGGAGCGTCTTCCCCGTCCCGGGAGGCCCAAAGAGCAACACCCCCTTAGGCGGCCTCGTGTTGATGCTGCTAAACGCGTCCGCGAATTTTATTGGCCATTCGACGGCTTCTATAAGCTCTTGTTTGGCCGCTTCAAGGCCACCGACGTCTTGCCACTTGACATTAGGTGCTTCAACGAACACCTCGCGCATCGCGGAGGGTTCAATATTTTTCTGGACATCTTTGAAGTCCTCTGCATTTACCTGAAGCTTATCAAGCACCTCTTGCGGGATCTCTTGTTCAAGATCGATCTCAGGCAGAAGTCTTCGCAGCGCATGCATGGCTGCTTCCTTTGATACGGCGGCGAGGTCAGCACCGACAAAGCCATGCGTCGTACGAGCAATGTCTTCGAGCTTTACGTCGTCCGCGATCGGCATGCCCCGGGTGTGCACTTGCAGAATTTGGAGCCGCCCGGCCGCATCAGGCACGCCAATTTCAATTTCCCGGTCGAATCGACCAGGCCTCCGCAGCGCGGGGTCGATCCCTTCCGGGCGATTCGTCGCAGCAATCACCACGACTTGTCCTCGTGCTTCGAGGCCGTCCATTAACGCGAGTAGCTGCGCAACGACACGGCGTTCGACCTCCCCCGTCACTTCGCTCCGTTTTGGCGCGATAGCGTCGATCTCGTCGATAAAGATGATAGCAGGAGCGTTGTCTGACCCTTCCTTAAAGAGCTCTCGCAGGTGCTGTTCGCTCTCACCGTAAAACTTGCTCATGATCTCAGGGCCGCTGATGTTGATGAAATAGGCGTCCGTTTCATTTGCAACAGCTTTCGCGATGAGTGTTTTCCCGGTTCCAGGAGGACCGTAGAGTAGGACCCCTTTTGGTGGGTCGATGCCGAGCTTTTGGAAGAGCTCAGGGTGCCGCAGCGGCAGCTCGATCATTTCTCGTACCAGCCCGAGCTCTCGTTTCAGACCACCGATATCCTCGTAGGTCACGTGAGAGATAGAACGTTCCGCGACCACAGTAGGGGTCTCTTTCAGCGTTACTTGCGTGCTTTTTCCGGCTATAACGATACCTGCGGGTTGCGTGGCGGTAATAACAAAGGTTATCGGATTGCCTAGCATTTCAACTCTAAGCGTCTCCCCTTTCTGTACCGGGCGCCCTTCAAGGAATCTCATGAGGTAGTCCTCCCCGCCGACGATACGCACCGGCTGCGTTGGTGCGAGCGTGATTTTCACCGCAGCATTCGATTTCGCTTTTCGAATGACGACCTTGTCGTCGATGCCCACATGGGCGTTTCCACGAATGTTGCCGTCAATTCTGATGATGCCAAGGCCGCGGTCTTCCGGATATGCGGGCCACACGATCGCGGCTGCTCGGTTGCGACCCGTTATCTCGATGATGTCGCCGCTTACGAGCCCGAGTTGTCGCATGGTATCCATGTCGATTCGGGCAATTCCCCTCCCAGCATCGCGATGATATGCCTCAACGACCTTCAGAGTTACTTCTTCTGTCATTTTTCGATTCTCTCCTATTTTGTTTGCGTGATACGCTTATGAGCTTCTGCAGTCCTTACCTCGCCAGCCAATACGTTCTGGCGTCTATTCTTCTGATTTTCCCTCTTTTTTCAAGGTTATGCAGCCGCTCGACGAGTATTTGGTCAGGTATCGCGAGTCCCGCAGACAGCTGGTCGGCCGTCTTGGGCCCTGTCAGCAGCAACGAAAGGATGTCATATTCAACAAAGTCGCGCGATATTGCGTCGATCTTCCTTGCGCCGCGTGCCATGACCTCATTGATCAGCTCTTGGACCCTTCTCTGCGCCCCCATCAGCTCCCGGTGAGCCCCCCTTAGGCTATTGAGTGTCTCGGCAACGTCGGTCAAACTGTTCGTTTTGAGTTGTATTTCGCCAATAGGGGTTGGAAACTCGGCAACGGTTGATTCGCTGTGTGCTGCGTTAGCGGATTCAACACCATAGCTAAACGGAGAGATTTGAATCTCGAGCAGCAGGTTATCAGCGATGTGAAAGTACTTCCGGCGTCGCTCGTCAACAAAGAACTGGATAATCCCTGCCCGCTCGAGCATGCCGAGATGACTGATCACCGCTTTCGGGGCCACGTGCAGTCTTTCTGAAATCTCTGTGACGTAAAATGGCCGCAGCGACAGCAGCTTCAAAATGTTGCGGCGATTTTCATTGCCGAGAATGTCAAGGAGTCCTGCTTCGTCCATTGCTGTTTCGTAGCGTGTGACGGTCTGATAGATCGTAACACTAACTTATAGTTAGTTTTGATGATATATAAAAGTTAGTCAAATTAGAACCGCCACGGAAAGGTAAGCAACAAGGAAAAATGCAGAACGTGCGCTCCTAATTGGTCGCTGCCGCAGAAGGGCTTCAGGACACCGACTCAAACGGCGCTGCGGCGAGACAGAATCTTGAGGCTTTGCGAAATCCGAGTCTCGCGTGCGACTGTCATGAGAAGGTGCAACCTTAATTCACTGAGCCCTTACATAGGGGCAAGACATTTGAGATACTAACACGTAGAGACGCTCTCGCAGCGCGCGTCTTCAAATCGCGAAATGGCGTTCGTAGAACATCACAACGCATTTATATGCAAATTGACGTTGACTATTGGGTGCACTATTTCGATTCCGAACCTCGAACCGGGCATGTCCAAGCAGAATGACGAACTGAAGCGCCGTGTATATGCGATCTTTCAGCCCATCCCTGTAGGCGACGCCCGCATCGTTGCAGCGCGTCATGGGGATGCTTCCAGAGCTACGCGCGTACGCTTCTTTTTGATGGGGTTGATCTGGGTACTCGTGTTAGCCGTCATACTAGCCAGCTACCCCGACGTATACCAAAGATATCACACCCTCTTTAACGCAGTGTTTGCCTTTGCAATCGTGGTTTTTACCATCGAACTGCTGCTCCGTGTGTGGTCGTGCACGGTAGATCCACGGTTTAGAGGCCCGATCAAAGGCAGACTAAAATGCCTCTTTACAACATCCCTGCTCGTAAATCTGCTTGTCATCGTGCCTTTTTATGTCAAGCCGTTCTTTCCAGGAGCGGACGTTTTCGTAAACGCGGCGATAATACTCATCGTCCTCAAGTTGCTCACGTACTCCAGTGTGTTCAACTTCGTCATCGATGTTCTGAAAGCGAAAAAAAACGAGCTTGTCACTGCACTGGCAATCGACGTAATCTTGTTGATAACGTTCTCAAGTTTTATGTTCATCATTATGCATGCCTCGGACCCAAGCGGTTTTTCGAGCATTCCAGCTGCCGGGTGGTGGGCGGCGCAGACTCTGACCTCCGTAGGCTACGGCGATCTGGTGCCTGCGACCGCGCCCGGGCAATTCCTGGCAGTTTTTGCAATGTTCTTGGGCATTGCCACTTTTGCTATACCGATTGCGATTATTGGTGCCGGATTCACCGAGGCGTTTGAAACACGACGGAGCGGACCAAAACAAGCCACCGACCCGTGCAAATTGTTGAGCGATTTGGCTGAGCTCAAAGAACAGAAAATAATCAGCGAGGAGGAGTTTACAACCAAGAAAAATGAGCTCCTGGCGCGCCTCTGACCCGCCTCACTGGCCGAAACGTTGCCTCCAAGGGCCTCAGCATTTTGTTTGTTTTGAATGTGCATTCGAGAGCTGCGAAACCAAACCAGACCAATACGTTTTTCCCGTAAGGCGTTTCTCAGTGAAGGGGGTACAATGGAAATTATCTTCGCGATGGACATTCGAGGCGGGGTCGTCGTAAAAGGCTATAAGGGCGAGCGAGAGCGATACGAACCTATTGAACGCCATAGTAAGATCTGCACGACGTCAGATCCGTTGAACGTGATTGATACTATCAAGCCGAGAAGGACGTACATAGCGGATCTGGATAGGATCCTTGGCTCGGGCAGCAATTCACTTATCATCAAACGCCTCGGCACACGCACAAAAACGCTCATTGACCTCGGGATTCGTCGGCTTGATGACGTTCGAGAGGCTGAGCAAATTGGCGAAACCGCTATTATCGGCACCGAAACGGGAAGCCTCGATGTTATTCGAGCAGCACAGTCGATGAGAGTCGCCGTAAGCATAGACGTGAAGGACGGAAGCGCGATGTCCCTCGATCCCGCACTGTCCGGAGACCCCCTTCAGGTTGTCGAAAGGATGAATCTCTACAAGATCAGTGCACTAATCGTGCTAAATATGAATTTAGTAGGAACGAAGCAGGGCGTTGACTTTGATTTTATCGAGAGAGTCATCGATGTCTCAGGGCATCCGATTGTTGTCGCCGGCGGAATAAAGAACAGTGAAGAGTTGGACAAGCTTGAAGACCTCGGGGCTGCAGGCGTCGTTCTATCGACGGCAATTCACGAAGAGATCATCCCAGTTGATCTCGTACGATAGAGGGTGGGAACAACGTTAAAAAGGGCGGGTGAGCTGATCTCAAAGCCTATTTTCCGCCCAATGGTTACATTAAGAATCGGAAGGTACCGGTCGATCTCGTATTGCGACAAATGTGTGCGATAATCATCCCACCCTTCTTTTTGAGTTCAATTAAGTGGTCAAAGACGTGATCCCCCAAGGGCTGTCGTACAATTGTAGATCGTTCAGTTTCGGCAATTGCTTCACCTATGCTTTCTGGCAACGACTCGATGCTGTTTTCCTTGAGCTCTTCAGTTGTCATTTTGTATACTTAGGCACAAAGTGTAGCGAAGCGCCGTTAGCGTTTCGTACCTCGGCGATTACCTCACTAAAGAGGGCTCGGAGATCTTAAGCAGTCTCAACTTCGCTACTTCGGTTAGACAATGGTCCAACCTTTTTCATCTAGCCTCTGAACGTCGCTCAACTCAACTGGCGATGTCTGCTATGTCAAGAAGACTTGACCTTTAGTTTGGAGTTAGGAAGTTTACTGTATATTACTGAAGTATTGTCAGCTGATGACAAAGCTTTATATATCATATTTTTGTATAACAAGTCGGAAGTAGGCATCCTACTTCTTACTAAATACACGATGTCTATGAAAAACAGGTGTGAAACATGGTAACTGCTCTTCTTGATACGGGAGATACCGCTTGGATGCTGGTATCAACTGCTATGGTAATGTTAATGACCGTCCCGGGGTTGGCACTGTTCTACGGCGGTCTCGTGAAGAAAGAAACCGTCCTTAATACGCTTTTCTTATCTTTTTCGGCGTATGCGATAGTGAGTATCATTTGGTTTATCTACGGGTACCCCGTGGTTTTTGGTGCAGATATCCACGGATTGATCGGCGCTCCGGGAGACTTCTTCTTCCACAACATGGTAGAGTCAAACACGCTCGTAGGAACGATACCAACGAGCGTTTATGCAGCGTACCAAATGACGTTCGCCGCGATCACCGTTGCGCTGATTTCGGGTGCACTAATCGGACGGATAAAGTTTGGTGCGTGGATGCTATTTGTTCCTCTGTGGGCCACCTTCGTCTATCTTCCCATTGCACATTGGGTCTGGGGTGGCGGCTGGCTTGCACAAATTGGTGCCCTTGATTTTGCAGGTGGCACTGTGGTGCATATCAACAGTGGTGTCGCCGCTCTCGCGCTTATATTGCTGTTGAAGGGTCGAAAGGATCAACGTTTACTACCTCACCAACTGGGGTATACCATCATCGGTGCCGGCCTGCTTTGGTTTGGGTGGTTTGGCTTTAATGCAGGATCAGCGCTCGCTGCAGGACAGCTTGCGGGGTCGGCGTTTATCGTCACTAACACGTCCGCTGCTGCGGCCATGCTTTCGTGGATGCTAATTGAGTACCTTCGATTCCGCAAAGTGACCATGTTAGGCGCTGCCACAGGTCTCGTTGCAGGGCTCGTCGCAATTACACCTGCAGCAGGGTTCGTAAATATTCCAGCGGCTATGGTTATAGGTTTTGTAACTTCGATCGTATCATACACTGCCATTGCCATAATAAAGCCGCGACTCGGCTACGATGATGCATTAGACGTATTTGGCGTTCACGGGTTCTCGGGTATTTGGGGGGCCCTAGCTACAGGAATTTTCGCAAGTCCTTTCATAAACGCTCTCGGCACAGGTTTAGTTTATGGCAATCCAATGCAGTTAGTAATACAAGCTGTCGCAGTTGCCGCTACGTTCGCTTACTCGTTCGTAGTGACTTTGATTATCGGAAAGGTCATCGACCTAACCATTGGATTACGCGTGAGTGAAGGGGAGGAGGCCATTGGTCTGGATCAGGCGCTTCATGAAGAGTCTGCATACCACATTTGACCTTTCTTATCTGTGCTCACGAAGGTGTTCAGAGGTAAAAAATGAAAAAAATAATGGCTATTATTAGACCAAACAAGCTCCAAGTCGTCAAGGAGGCGCTCGATGACATCGGCGTTCCTAGCATGACGGTCACAGAAGTAAAAGGTCGCGGCAAACAGAGGGGGGTTATTGAAATATATCGCGACCGTGAGTATTGTATAGACCTCCTTCCGAAACTCGAGATTGACATCGTGGTTTCTGATGATGAGGTCGATAAGATTGTCGATACGATTGCAAAGGCAGCACACACCGGGGAGATCGGAGATGGCAAGATCTTTGTGATACCGGTAGAGGAGGTCGTTCGAATTCGGACAGGAGAACGTGGCCACGACGCGATTTAAGCGTAGCAGTCAACGAAAGCGCATTGCCTACATTTGTGACAAAAGATATAGTGGTGCGTAAGCTTGCTTTAGGTTTGCGGACGTGAAGAGATGTTCTTCTGTGCCCCGGTCGCTAGAGGGGGTTCCGCGTTGGGGCCCTCTTTCTGTTGATTCCCCCACCGAATCTGTCTGACGGTATGCGATTGGAGATTTAACGCGTAAGCGATCGAAATGACCTGTTCGTATGTGTACGCATAATTGAGCGCCGGCATAAACCAGCCGCTCTGCAAGTACGAACATCGGCAACCAAGCACCAGCCACTCGGAGTGAGCACCCGCTTAATTTCGCCACGTATAGCTTGAGGATGTTCAACGGTGTGAAGCACGTTCAAGCTAATGACCGCATTGAATAATGTATCGTCTAAAGGCAAAGCCGTTTTGTGAAACGGTTATCGGAGCTCGGCTCCCCTCTCTTTCCGACTCCTTCTACGTTAGTTATATGAGGATAATTTGCCCATCTCTTGGAGTATCGTTACTTTCAGGCATATAGTTCTCTCAAAATTTCGGCGCGTTCCATCCTCTGCTCCTGCACTCTAGGCGGTGTTTTTATCTCCACTCAGCTAAATTGCCCTTCGGCGTTGCTTAGTGTCCGCCCTCCGCCATCTTTTCCGCTATCACGGCTTTTCCGAATTTAAACTTGAACTTTTTCCGGAACTGCGAAAATGAAGAAAGAAAAAGGGGGACTGAAACTCCCTCACGAACCCTTTAACGCCTTTATCTCTTGGACGAGCTGCTGCACCTGCGGATCGCGCTGATTAAGCTCAATGGCTTTATCGAGACACCGCAGCGCCGCGCCAATTGCCAAGTGTTCCCAATTGTCCTTTGCAATTTTAGCCGAGCCTAAAGCATCAGTGAATATAGGCACCCGCATTTTAATTTTCTTGCGCCACCCATACTCCGTTTCAGTATTCACGTTTTCAAAAAGTGCGGTATCAGGGCCCGCCTCGACACCCTCTGGCAGTCCTTCAGCTCCAACGGCATATCCTTGAATGTTAAGGTGTGAATAATCCACAGGGTAGTTTTTGTCGGTTCCGGCGGTTATCTCTCCGAATCGCGCAGGATAAAGAACTTCTCTGCCTTAAAAGAGGCTAACCAAGTCTCACAGCCCCCTTTACAGCCGTCTAAGCATCCAGTGTGCAAATCCCAGACATAGGGACTACATTGTGCGAGAGCGGTTGAATGTGTCGTAACCTCATTGGCGTTAGGTCTTCTCAGATTCATGTACAATCGCCTCCATTTTTTGTTTATCCGTGTTTCTTGCACCACAGTAGAGTTAGCCTTTTTGAGTTTCTCAACAAGTTATCGTTTACAACAAACGTTATACCGCAGTCCAGTTAATTCTGAACGCGGCACCATCTAACCGAGAATTTCTGAGAAGTGAGTTTCGGTTACAGTGGTCAGCAACGTAAATCTCTTGCATCAACTACTAACGTGAAATTAATTACCTTGTGTAATAATATTGAAATCCTTTGATGGGATTTAATCGCTTGGAAATGTTTATAAATGAAGACGAACTAAAGCGGAATGAAAGTTCCTACTGAAGCGATGTCGACGGAGATTTTACATGGCAGAAACAAAGGATAAAGAGTACGTATTGCGTCAGGTCGAAGAACAAGGCATCAAATTTATTCGACTTTGGTTTACAGACATCCTCGGCGCTTTAAAAAGCTTTGCAATCGTCAAAGACGAGCTCGAAGACGCTCTAGATGAAGGAATGGGCTTTGATGGCTCCTCAATCACAGGCTATCAGACGATTGAGGAATCCGATATGATCGCAAAACCTGATCCGAGCACTTATGAGATACTACCTTGGCGGCCCAAGGAAAAAGGCGTGGCACGAATTATCTGCGACGTGCTTGATCCTTCAGGAAAGCCTTACGAAGGAGACCCCCGTTACGTTCTCAAGAGAAATCTGCAGCGTGCAGAAAAGAAAGGCCTTATATTCAACATAGGGCCGGAGCTTGAGTACTTCTATTTTATGAACAGCCAAGGTGCTGATGTCATCGACAACGGGGGGTACTTCGATCTCACTCCGCTTGATCAGGCAACCGATCTTAGAAGAGATACCATATTTGCGCTTGAAGATATGGGCATTCGCGTCGAATATAGCCATCATGAAGTTGGGCCCAGCCAACACGAGATCGATCTGCGATTTACCGACGCTCTAACAATGTCTGACCGCGTCATGACATACCGTCTCGTAGTCAAAGAAATTGCTCTACGCGCGGGTTACTACGCTACGTTCATGCCAAAGCCCCTCCCTGGTGAGAATGGTAGCGGGATGCATACACATCAATCGCTATTTGACGGAAAGAAGAACGCATTTTTCAATCCCAGTGACGAGTACCACTTGTCGGATATAGCCAAAGGATATATTGCCGGACAGCTAAAGCACGTCAGCGAATTTTGTCTCGTAACTAGTCAATGGGTCAACTCTTACAAGCGATTGGTTCCTGGATTTGAAGCCCCCGTTTACGTTTCTTGGGCGCGGCGTAACAGGTCAGCTCTGATACGAGTTCCGATGTACAAGCCCGGAAACGAAATGGCAACGAGGGTAGAATTACGTTGTCCCGATCCCGCGTGTAACCCCTACCTCGCTTTTGCGGTAATGTTAGCAAGCGGTTTAGACGGAATCGAAAAGGGCTACGAGCTTCCCGACCCGGTTGAGAAGGATATTTTCAAAATGACGCCGCAACAGCTTGAGGCCCACGGAATTGGCTCACTTCCAGAGAACTTAGGGCTTGCTATCGAGGCGGCTAAGAATTCCGAGCTCGTGCGCAGCGCACTCGGTGATTTCGTATTTGATCGTTTAATCGCACTTAAGAAGAAAGAATGGGAAGATTATCAGGTACAGGTGACGCCATATGAGCTTGAAAGGTACCTCCCAGTTCTTTAACTGTGTCTTTATGAGATAATGCAAAATTAGAAGGATTAGGCTTAGGCAATTGTCAGACAGAGCTCGATCCCATAGCAAGCTGATGTAGAGACACTTCACGCTTAGGATGCGATGGACTTATAATAGGTGAACGGACGATTGAAGGACAGAAGAGCGGCAAAAAGTACTTGAGATCAACCGCTAAATCTTTCGCTAGACACAGATTCGACGTTCAGATGTGTTCTGCCAGGGTTTTTTTTGCTGTTTCGAGAGGGATGCCTTTCTTTTTCCCCCCAATCTTAGCTATAGCAGCTAAATCGACGCCTGATTTAAGCTCAATGTATCCTGTGCTTTGTGCGAGCTGTAAAAACCCCGCTCCTACATCGGTTCGCACTATGACCACAGTGTAACCCACAGATGCGCCAACGCTTCCAAACGACAAATCTGCATCTTCGCTCGTAAAGTCAACGCAATGCGCGCAACCCCCTCTTTTTGAGACGCTTGCTTCCTTTAAAGGCACCTCGAGCGTAGTCTGATCCCTAAGTTTAACAATAAGTTTTCCCTTTACGTCTAGCCCGCTTATCTCCCACGGCTTTACCCCGTATTTTGTTTGCAAAGTGTAAAGGAGATTGTTAGTGAAGACCTCGGTACAAAACAGGCCAAGGGAAAGTCGAATTGCGTTTTTATAGATCGATAAGACGTCGACGTTCGATTCGCGAATTCTTCGAACCGCTGTGGCTACACAAGGCGTTCCTACAACCGCGATCTTACGTAGCTTTCTGTCTTCTATTGCATCTCTAAGCGCTGTCAGCATGGGAGCCCACAAATACTTTGATCCAGCCGACTTAAGAACGGCATCCGACGTTTGCACGAATGCGGGCTTGGATAACTGGCTCCACTTATCCATGTCCATTACTATCGCGCCGTCTATGAGATTTGACTCAAATGCGGCGGCAAGTATAGCACTCACCACTCCACCTGACTGGGCGTCCGAGACATTAACCTTAGATTTTGATTCAAATATCGAAATGATGTCCCCGAATCCATCAGAGCTGGTTTCTTCAACTCTCGGACAAGCAGAGTAGCAGGCCGCGCACGGCACTGAATCGCGCGTCACCTTACAATAGTCATTCGAGGTGGGGTGGTCAGCCCCTTCTTCAAAATATAGGGCTTCCGTAGGACAAACGCCTACACACGCCCCGCATCCGCAGCATCTTTCAGTATCCCACACTTTCAGCTTTAAGTCTTCATATGAAAGCAAGTTCACGTCGCCTCCGCAAGCTATTCACAGGTATACAACGCAGCATAAGGTCTGAGCGAGCTTGGCGCTATCTTTGTGAATTCCGTTTCTAAGACGCTTTCAAGGCTCAGGCTAAATTCGCGACAGTACTCCGTAAGCACTTTCTTAACGATCATTTCGTCATCAGCAGTCATTGGAAATTGCGCTGCACCTTCTCCGAGCTTGTTATCATCGACCTCGCCTCTGACATAAATGGCGCCTCCGTGTTGTCCGGTAGCAACCCAGTCCCCTAATAAGTCGATTTTCTTGGCCGCGTTATGAAGTCCTAAGATAATGATGATGCCGCCAGCCATGTACTCACCAAGAAAGTCTCCGGCGCATCCGCCGGCAACTATTATTGGAACGCTCGACTTGTACGTCTTCATATGTATACCTACTCTATACCCTACGTCACCGCGAACGAAAATCTTGCCACCACGCATGCTATGGCCTAAAATGTCTCGTCCGTCACCGTGGATCACAATTTTACCTGAACTCATGGTATTTCCGACGCCATCTTGGGCGTTGCCAAAAACGGTCACTTTTGGACCATCCATGAACATTGCTAAGTCATTTCCAGGGGTGCCGTAGATGTCGATCTTGAGTTTTCCTCTTAAACTGTTGGCAATGAAACTCTGACCGTTTACGTCCTCAAGCGTCAGCTGCGCTGCTCCATTCTTAATTGCCTGTTGGACCTCCTCGTTGAGTTCCTTGAAGTGCTTGTAGTTCGCTACTATGCGCATGTATTACCTTTGAGAGCGTCGCGCTTTGCAGCTTGTCGATCGCTCTCGTGTATTGGATCACTAAGGCGGCTTTAGAGAGTCTGACCTGTCCCACTTGTCTTATGTTGTCCCGCTTAACAAGCAGCAACATCATGAGTGCCGCAGGATTGACCGTCATCGCTTTGTATTCGCTTTGTTACGTCTATTGCCTATATATCAATGCACCGCACTTACACGCAAGCACGCACGATAGCTCCGCTGCGCCTTCACACAGATCGCATTTTACCGCTTCGTGGCCGTGTATCTGTATTGCTCCAAATGGGCACGCCTCAACACATTCACCGCATCCAATGCAGCGTTCGTTTTTAATCGTTACCGTACTATTGTCATTCTTTCCAATCGCGTTAGCTTGACAAACCTCAACACTCTTCGGGCGCTTACAGTGGTGGCACGTGATAAGATGTAACTTGCCATCGCCCTGTTCGATCGTAAGCCTCGAGAGCGGGCGCGGATACTCGCAGATCGCTGCGTTAATATCGCCTGACGTGCTATGCCGCAGCGCGCATGCTAGCTCGCACGACTTGCACGCCTTACAATTCTTCGGAACAAAGTTAACGAGTGGATCTATGTAAGCGTCACAGCCTTCGCCGTAATGAAATTGTAATTCGTCACAATCAAAGCAGCCCATTTCGTGTTCACCTCATTTAAGAAAGAAGGAGGGTTTAAACGCTCACCTACCTGCCAGCGTGTTGTACGCCGAGGATTTCCAGCGTCGTGTGATCCAATCCGTAACCTCGAAGCCGATCACGATTTCCTCTCAAACTTTCGATTGAGTTTATTCCCGCCGCACCAAGGATCTCTTTCAGCTCGATCGACCAAGCTAACAGTAAGTTTGAGACTCGCCGCGCCCCCTCTGCCGGGTCGAGTCGCGACCTTAGTTTCGGATCCTGAGTGGTTATCCCCCAAGCGCATCTACCGGTGTAGCATCGTTTACAAACGGTGCAACCGAGAGCAATGAGGGCAGCAGTGCCTATCTTGACGGCGTCAGCCCCAAGCGCTATCGCCTTTGCAACGTCGCCACTGTTTCGGATAGTACCGCTGGCAATTAAGCTTGTTTCATTTCGTATGCCTTCTTCTCGTAACCGCTGGTCTACAACGGCAAGTGCAAGTTCAATGGGTATACCTACGTTATCCCGAATTACCTTGGGAGTTGCGCCCGTGCCCGCTCGAAAGCCATCGATTACGATCGCGTCTGCACCCGCCCGACAAACGCCGCTAGAGATTGCAGCAACGTTATGAACCGCAGCTATCTTCACGAAAATCGGCTTTTTGTATCTGGTTGCCTCTTTCAATGAGTTCACAAGCAGTGCTAGGTCTTCGATCGAGTAGATATCATGGTGAGGGGCCGGGCTTATGGCATCCGTCCCTACAGGAATCATTCGCGTTTCTGATATTTCATCAGTTATCTTAATTCCCGGTAGATGCCCCCCAATCCCCGGTTTAGCCCCTTGACCGATTTTGATCTCAACCGCAGCTCCGGCTTCGAGATAAGCTGGATGGACGCCAAATCTCCCGCTAGCAACTTGCACTATGATGTGATCTGCATATGGGTAGAGCTTCTTGTGAAGCCCTCCTTCTCCCGAACCCATGGTAGTGCCAGACATCACTGCAGCTCGAGCTAACGCCTCGTGTGCCTCTAGACTGAGAGCTCCGTAAGACATCTGAGCTATCATTATTGGAATTTCGAGTTTGAGCGATGGCGAGAGCTCGGTCTTCAGCTTGATGTCGTTACCGACTGATTCAAATTCCACAGATCGCGGCTTTTTCCCAATGTATGTTCGGAGTTCGATCGGTTCTCGCAAAGGATCGATCGCTGGGTTTGTTACCTGACACGCGTCTAGGAGTAGATTGTCAAAGATGATGCGCTCGTGCAGTTCATTTCCAGTACTTGCCAATAGAATGGCGCCTGTTCTCGACTGAGTAAACACATCTCTTCGCGCGTTTTCGGTCCACACGGGATGGGTGCTCATAACAGAAGGCGTTCGAGAGAGTGTTATTGCATCTTCAGGGCACATGCTAACGCATCTCTGACAAGCGACACACCGATCGTCGAATGTTTTGACCTTATCTCCTCGCCATTCTAACGCTCCAAAAGAGCAATTCTCAACGCATCTTTTGCACAGCCTACACCGTTGCCTGTCGATGGCCACTCTAAATTCAGGCACGGAACTAAACATCGGCATTCACCAATGCTACTGTCGGCTCACCCGCGCGTGGGGCCCACACGAAGTCTGGATTCTTGCAGACTGCCTTAATGGCGCTCTCTTCGCTCGCCATAAACGTATAATCATCCTTTTGAGCGCACACCAGCGGTCTTAGCTTGATTCGATCAGTGAGCCCGACCATCGTATTTTTTCCTGCTACTCCAGTGAGCCCTGAACCGTTTGCTACGATGATGCTAGCAGGACCATTCACCATTGCAGAGCCATAGGTAATTCGCAACGCCTCTACAATCCTCCTCTTTTCAGCTGGCATTCGGTCTATCTTTTCCCAGAATGGAGGCGCTAATACCTCAGCTACAAGTTCAAGGGGTAGTTTATGTCTTCTAACTAAGAGATCCCACAAATAAGCCAACACTTCAGAATCGGTAGAATTACTGCATTTGTACCCATACGACTCAAGAAACCGTCTGTTTGTCCCGTAACTGGTAATTTCTCCATTATGTACGACGCTACAATCTAAGATGCTGAACGGATGTGCTCCGCCCCACCAACCTTGTGTATTTGTGGGATACCGTCCGTGAGCTAACCACAGGTACGCTTCATATTTTTCTAGCTTGTAAAGCTCCGCTACTTGGTCAGGATAGCCAATAGCTTTGAAAACGCCCATATTCTTGCCGCTTGAGACGACCAAAGCATCGCTCGTATTGTTAATTCTCATTGCAAGATCAATGATGTAATTATCTGCGTCAATTGCGCACTTATCGGGCACTTCTACGAAGAAGCGCCACGGGATGTAATCTTGTGAGATGCCTGGGACATTTCGCGTAGCAATTTCTTCATCTTCATAAATGTTAACATGCTCGTGCAGCATTTCCGCTACTTGGTCTTTCTGATTATGATCCTTAAAAAGGATATGCAGAGCGTAATAATCCTTGTATTCGGGGTAAAGCCCGTAAGCTGCAAAGCCACCACCAAGTCCGTTGCATCGTTCATTCATCAAACGAATTCCCTTAATAATGCCACTCGCAGAAAACGGTAGACCGTTTTCATTAACGATGCCTAAAGTACTACACAAGTCTGCGTCACCCCTCTCATTTTCTCCTTTTGATGATGCCTAAATAGGAAAACTCATTCCACCTACTAGAGTAGGAACTCTGGTTCCGCTCTACCATAAATATTTCTAAAGGCTTGGGTTATTCACTAGAAAAGTAAATCGCAACAATAAATACCGCAATATGTGCAGTGATACGACTAGGCCTTAAAGTCGTTGATTCAGGAGCTTTGCGTCCATGAGGGACGAGATAGAATAGGCCTTAACTTTCATATCCAGTTCATGTAACGACGCAATAGGGTTTGTGCCAGCAAAAATGTTGATTTCCATAACGTCGTCCCCGCTATTGACTCCTAAAAAATTAGCTTCTAGAGGGCTCTCGATCCATCCAACAATACCGGCGCGTTTTGCGTCCTGCAGAAGTTTTAACGTCCTTTCAGCTGCAATCTTAGGCACCGTTTGTACGTTAGCTAATACAGTGCCATCTCCGCGCTGTACAGCTGCCAGAACAGATGTCATTTGTCTAGCAGCAAAAACTTGAATCGGATCGAGCGACGTTCCTTGATATGAGATCAGTTCGGTATATGCAGAGGGCATTCTATCCTTGATTTTAAGCAATCCGCCGTATTTAATACTTGAAGGAATGCCGTGCTTGAGTAGTACGCCATTTATTGTCATACTACACATCGTGACAAGACCGAAGGAACCATAAGGAACAAATACAGCACCAACCTTTTCGCCTTCTTCAACGATGCGCACATAAGGGCTCACCGTATAGCCGTTATTGATCGTCTCTGCAGCTATTTCGAGCGCTCGGTCAAAATCATCCTTGTCAATGGTCGCGACATTTATGATGATGTCCCCGTTTCTTTGCTTTAAATCAAAACTAGTTCTGTAAACAAGATCCTCTATCTTGGTTATTAAAAATCCAACGCGGTCTCCAACAATTGCCTCGTTTAACTCATTGATACCTTTCTCTGTTATTATACGGCCGGCATTGCCTATCTTAATCGTAAATCCTTTGTAGTCAAGGAGTACCAAATAGTGTCTTACCGCCCGTTCCCCTATAGGGTACCCACGCTGACTCAAGCTGGCTGCTATCGTTCGTGCCCCGATTGCATCGTCACTCGCATCTAAGATCCGCAATATTTCTATAAGTTTCCTTTGCGTTTCAATGCTGGTCATGTGCAATAGGCCACGCGCGAGCTGTTTCGACTTTTAAACACTATACGTGCGCTAATCTAATGAGTACCCGCATATTTGTATTTTTCCGGGTTAAGTTCAATACTCATAAATCCCTTGTGCTATGCAGGGCTCGTAGGGTAGTGGACTATCCTCTTGGACTTCGGAGCTATTGTGGAGAAATCCAAGAACCTGGGTTCAAATCCCAGCGGGCCCGTTTACCAGTTTTTTCGAAAGCACTGACATAGCTTCAAGATTACGGGCTAACAGTAAGAACAAACTAATCTTTTTTTTTCAGTTGGTTAGGCTCGTGAGAGGCGCTGGAATCGAACCCCCCCTTCGAATGAATTTTTTCGAGCTGAAAGCGTTGAGCCGCACTACGGGTGCTGCCCCTAGCAGTCCACCGAACTCAATCCAGTCACCTTCTTTTCCAACGGGAATAAGACGCACACCTGTCGTTTTGTTGTTGATGACCCCTATAGCGCACTCATCTGCAATAATTCCCGCAATCGACTCGGCAGATGTGGCAGCAGGAATGCACACCATGTCGAGACCAACCGAACATACGGCAGTCATTGCCTCGAGTTTTTCCAGCCCAATTGCGCCGATCTTAAGTGCTTCGGCCATGCCTGCGTCCTCGCTAACCGGTATGAATGCCCCGCTAAGTCCCCCTACTCGGGATGAGCCCATCGCACCTCCTTTTTTTACCGCATCAGTGAGCATCGCAAGTGCGGCAGTCGTTCCGGGAGCTCCACAACGCTCAACACCCATTGCTTCGATGATCTGTGCGACAGAGTCACCCTTCTGGGGGGTGGGCGCTAACGAGAGGTCAACTATTCCAAAATCTACACCCAATCGCGCTGCTATCTCCTTACCTACTAGTTCGCCAACGCGTGTGATCTTAAACGCAGCTCGTTTGACGACCTCAGCAAGCTCACTAAGGTCACAATCTCCCATGTTCTCAACTACCGCTCTTATGACGCCAGGACCTGATATTCCCACGTTCAGGACCGATTCGGGTTCGCCCGGGCCGTGAAATGCACCTGCCATAAAAGGATTGTCCGGCGGCGCGTTAGCAAAAGTAACCAGACGGGTACAGAGCCGCGGATCGATAAGAGCCAGTTCTTTGATGATCCGGCCCATTCTAAGCGCAGCCTCGATGTTGATACCCGCGTTGGTGGTTGCAATGTTTACAGAGGCGCATACCTTTTCAGTCGTGCTGAGCGCCTGAGGGATCGAATTAACAAGTGCCTCAGCCCCAACTGTAAAGCCTTTTTGGACGAGAGCGGAATAACCACCGATGAAGTCAACGTTTAATTCACACGCAGCTTGATCCATCGCAGATGCGATCAGTGGACCCGCTTGCGGATGGACGTCGATTAAAGAGCCAATGGGAGTTACCGAGATACGTTTGTTCACAATGGGCAAGGAATACCGTGCTTCGGCGCGATCGGCTTCTGAGCACAGATTGGCCGCCGTGGCTACAATCTGATCATGCACGGCATTGGCCATTCGTTCAGGATCGTCTCGCACGCACCCCATCAAGTTCACACCTACGGTGACCGTCCGTATGTCGAGATGCTCGTAAAGGATCATGTCGAGGGTTTCGAGTATTTCGTCAGCAGTGAAGATCATAACTACCCCTTTAGCGCGACGCTATCTGCGTACGCACCAGAGTTATAGCGGCCGTTTATCGACTTAAAGCTTAATCTTTGCGGTTTTTCGCCCTAAAATAGGCCACGTTTTTTTGCTAACAAGCGAAGACGATGTGAAACAGAAAACGCTCGAACGACAAGTTATTTCCCTGCTGTATTGGCTCACAAACACATATTTCGATTTCGGCTCGAGCAATATTTTGTCACGTGTTATATCGTTACGAGGGGGAAAAAGGCGGACCCGGGGGGATTTGAACCCTCGACCACCGGCTTAGAAGGCCGGTGCTATATCCTGACTAAGCCACGGGCCCCTTATTTCACATGCTCGTAACTCATACTTATATTGTCTTAAAAAGCGATTAAGCGACGCTGGTGCATTTTAGCAGCTCCCGCCGTTTAAACGTTATTTTAAGCGGATCGAGCAAATGCTAGTGAGAGACTCTCGGCGCTGACGACCAAACCTCTCGTATCGCAAAGAGCCACCGTATACCTTAGCTTATGTAAAACTGGCCTTTTTAGGCTGGAATGACTTCAGCGACCTTCATAGTGGCATACTTCAGAGGTCTCCACTGTTAAGATCTTTCCTGGTCCTTGATCCTCGATCGCGCGCAGTCGGCACGTCTGCTCGCGCAGTTCAAGCTGAACACGGGCTGACATGAGTTCGCGTTCCTCATAGAAGTCGCCAACGCGGTGTCTAACTTTTTGCATTGTAATGGTTTTATCGCGTAAGCGCGCCAGAACACCGGTCGTACCGATCGCAACATCGTGACGGCTCGCGTCTGTCACGAACAATGTATCACCAACGTGAGCTTCAAAAACAATGGGAATATTGTGAGCGCTGCGCAACTCAAATGTCCTCACGCGCTTTTTGACGAGATCGTCGATTCTGTCTTTTGATATGCCGGTCAAAGCTAAATGTCTCATTTGCTCACCCATACATAACCTGAGTTGGCCCTTTTGTTTCCACTTGTTCCGCACCTTGGACCTGTTCCGCAAGCTTCTGTAGCTCTGTTTCGATCTGATCAGCCTCTTCAACGAGCTTCTGAGTATTGATATTTAACTTCATTAAGTCGTTAATAACGTCAATTACTCGAGCTGCTGCGCGAGGATCGGGGGTCGGTCCCTGGGTTTCGCCCAAGAGACAAAGTGCCGGAAGCTTGCTTATATAACTCTCATTCATTAAACTCCCCGCAATTCCTGAAATACTTCCAGAGACTAACGTCTCGGTTTTATCTTTTACGAGATTGAGTTGTTCGGCGCCGGTTGCTGCAGCAAAAACCGTGCGCTGCTCGCGCATAGTAGCAATGCCAGCAATCGGTATGTTAAGTCTCGCATTCAGGCTCTGCGCCCAGTTAGTAATCTCTTTCCCGATATCGTACGCTATCATCGGATGAATGAGGATATCCGAAAGCACTACGATAAAGTCATTTTGAGGGTCTTCATATACTCTGACAGGGGCGTGCGCGAGTCCTTCATAGAGCACCGTAATGGGCGGAAACAGGCGAGACTCGATGGTTCCGATCTGCTTCATTTTGAGCTCTGCTACTATCTGCGTAGCCACGATGTTACCAACGAGTCCGATACCAGGGAATCCCTCGAGGATTACCGGATTTTTTGAGCTCACCCCCTCTTCAATGATCATGTGTACGTATTCGTTGTCAGTCGTTCCGGCTTTCATATTATCAGCATCCGCAATTGCCACTTCTTAAACAATAACCCGTTTCATAGTAAATACTTTATCGACTCATCCCACCGGCATCCCTTGATCGCCTGATGCTGATATCCAGTTTCCTGCAACGATCCAAAGGACTTATAAACAATATGCTTTAAGAGCACGTACACGATCATAACCTAGGGTGTGATTGCAGTCCAAGAATATGTGTTCAAACGTGGGTTCAAGAAAGAGGCCCACAAGCGCATTGTAGAAGCACTCAAAGATTGCTTTAGCGTCGACGTTAAAGAAAGCGACGACGAATACGTTTTAAGCTATGGGGCACTCCGAAAGATCACAATACGGGTGAGAGATACGTTACTCGTTGAAACTGAAGCTGCGGAAGGCGTCCCAGACGAATTGATAGTCGATACAAATGCGCGGTTCCGCTGTTTTCTAGAAAAAGCAACCGGGTACACAGCAAAACAGCGGGCAAAAAAGGCTCAAGAAGCGGTAAAAAGCGCTCGATAAAGCTAATTTTCTCTTCTCTTTATCTACACTACTCAACGTAAATTGCAGGTTTCGCCGGAAGTGCTCGCCTCGCCCGATTCGCAGGATCATATATCTCGGAGTTTTCCACGAAGACGCATACCCGTTTCCCAAATCTTCGAGATAAGTACTCCTTAGCCGCAAGCAGAGTCTCGGATTCAGCCTCAAAGCCAAGCAAGGTGTCAGCGGCAGGGGCCTGAGCAAGCGATTTCACAAGATCGGGCGTGATCCGAGCTACATCCTTCAAACGCGTACGCAGATCTGGGTCTTCTTTGGCTCGCGCCATAATTTCTTTCAGCGAACGATCCTCTAACCCATGCACTACGTGGTAGAGTTGGTACTTCCACGCTGCTGCAAGATAGATGAAAACTGATGCAGTTTCCCGTCTTATCGCAGCTTGGATGTTCGAAATGTCGCCAATTACCCCGTCAAGGAAGCGCTTTTGCACAAGTGTTTCAGCATAATGGTTATCATGCTCCGGGAAGGCAGCCAATGAGATGTAGCCAACGTTGTGCATTCTCTCCCACAATTCTTCAGCAATATGTGGAACCACCGGAGCGAGCACGCGAAGCCATATGTTAAGAATGTCCGAAAGCACATGACGCCTCTCATCAGAGTCTGAAATCATAGATTTGTACTCATCGACCCGGTTTAACTGCTCAAAAAACGCTTCCGTAACGTACTTTCTGTATGAGAATTGATGAGCCGCTTCTGAAGCTTTTGACACCATAGCGTTCGTCGCTGCCAGGATCCATCTGCTCGCAAATGAGAGTTCCTTATCATACTGCGACCGTCCCGCCCCGATATCACTATTTGCTGCGTGCCAAAACCGTAGAAGCCTTTTTTTGACCATCTCGACTTCATTTTCTCTCCAATCAACCGTTGAATTGAGATCAGCGATGGAAACTAGACAGAGTCTCACGAGGTCCGCACTGTAGACCTCTGGGACGGTAGCGATGGGAATTACGTTGCCCCGACTCTTCGACATCTTAACCCCTTCGCGAATCAGAAGCTCGTTTAGGGTTACGACCCGCGGCCAGCACACCTTAGGGAAGATTATTGCATGATGGAACAGGAAGAAGCTCAAGTGATTGGATATGTGGGCGACGGCGGTGTGCCGGTGATCGTTGGGGTACCAATAGGTAAACTCGCTTCGCGCTGCCCTCAACATCTCCTGAGATAAACCAGTTTGCTGGCTTACGCGCGTTAAATCGCCTTTACCGAGAAAGATAAAATCAAAGAAAGCGGGCGTGAGCTGCTCTGGTTCGCACTCCCGCAGGTGCTTGATGACAGTATAAAGCGCCATGTAAATTACGGAATCAGAAAGTGGCTCAATGATCCAATGCTCTTTGGAGAATGGAAACTCTGTGCCGAGACCTCTGCGTCTGACGCACGGCCGTTGATCGAGCCACTGAAACGTTTGAGCGAATTGTGCCCTATACGCATCCGGCACGATTTTTAGCTGGTCTAACAGTTCAAATGCCTTTGCTTTCCACTTAGGGTCACCATAGTTGAGAAAGTATTGGTCTGGCTCAATAGCGACAACAACATTGCCGCCGCACCGACAGAGTCCTTTTGCTGAAGTCTCGTAAATCGTTGATGCGGCATTTCGCGCCTTGAGAAACTCTACGATGTCTTGTTTTACGTCGCGCACAAGTCTGCCTTCAAATTGTTGTGCAACGTGCCTAAGAGTGCCAGTATAGAACTCTTCCCTGTAGAGTAGGTTTGTTATTCGGCTAAGCGTTTCATTGTCACGTTGCGATTGGACGTTATAACGTTCGCATAGTTCTACGGCTGGGAAATCGCCATATCCGTCAATCTCTACTAGAGAGAGCGGTTTTATAGCTTCAATATCGTTGTTTAACCGAGAGAGATCGATATCTGCGTTGATATCCCGCTGTTGCTTCAGGTCGTTCAGAGCTGCCCAATCGTAAGGCGCGTGAGCGGGAACGCTCATGACGATTCCGGTGCCGTAATCGACATCAACGAAGTACGCCGGGAGAATCGGTATTTTGCTTCCGACAGGGCTAATGCAGTGGATACCTAACAAGTCCGTGCCGCGCAACTCCTCAATGACATTTACATCGTGCTGCTGATAGCGCAACTTGGATGCGCTTTGCTGAGAGATGATCCACATCTCGCCGTCGACATAAGCCTTGACGTAGGTCGCGCTCGGAGCTACCCAGAGATTTGTCACCGCAAAAACCGTTTCAGGGCGCAGCGTTGCTGTAACAACGTACGCGTCTTCAAAGGAGAACTTTATCCCAACGTACTCGTCGATAGAAATCTTCTCAACGTCACCGCCAGCAATGTCATCTTCCCCAACGGCATTTTGATCGACCGTGCAGTAGAGGATTGGGTGCTGCCCGCTGACTATCAGTCCGAGCTCCATTAGCTTGTCGTATTGCCAGCGAATAAACTGGTTGTAGATCGGATCTCCGGTGGTAAACTGCCTAGACCAGTCTATGGAGAACCCCATTTTCTGGAAATCTGGAATGATCCTTGCTGCAAAGTAGTTCGCGATATTCCAAGGATTGACAAATGAGTTGACGATCTCCTCGATGCGCGACTCGTCTGCTTCGTAGAGTCGGACGTAGTTTTTGTAAAGTGCTATCGTCGCGCTCTCGCAACGCTCTATGCACGAGCTGATTGCGAGAATCGGGGTCCCCGTGATGTGCCACGCCATCGGCCACAAGACGTTGTGGCCGTTCATTCTCATAAATCGAGCGTGAATGTCGGCTATATTGTACGTCCGCGTGTGGCCTATGTGCTGCGGTCCGCTTGTATAAGGATATGGTGTCGTTAAGAAGTACTTCTTCGAGCCCGTACTTTTTGGCTCAAATATCTTATCACAAAACCACCGATCCTGCCACTTGCGCTCAATTGCTCGAATTTCGTCAAGTTCAGAAGCTGTCAATCGTACCCCTGCAAATCTGAACGATCAAAAAATAGTAATTCGAACAAGCGACCTAATCGGAACATCCAGGACTTGCTTGATTCCCTTCTTGTTAATAAGAACAGCTATCGAGAGCGGCGTTGCTTGCATCTCTTTCATGACCTTGACAATTTCTGTTGCGGTGCTGCCAGTAGTAATAACGTCATCGACTATCGCACAACTTTTTCCTGAGATATCGGCAAAATTTTGGCTAAATGATCCTTTAAAGCTTTCATTCTCAGATCCCTTCTGCTTTTGAGGGACAAACACCGCAAGTTCTGCTTCAATTTCGTCTGCGACCAGCGTTGCAAGAGGCAGGCCACTTAGCGCAACCCCAACGACGACGTCAGGAACGCCCGTTTCCAATATCATATCGGCTAACGCGAGCGAAACAAATCTGAGCCGCTCCGCGTTTTGCCCAATCTCGCTCCAGTTAACATATATATCCTTTGGAACCGGTCCTCGCGAGGTTTTGGAGCGGGTAAGAAGCCACGTTGCGGTCTCTCGTGATATGTTCAGTTCGTCAGCTATCTCGCCCGAACGTAACCCTTTCTCGTGCAGTTCCTGCGCCTTACTTATGAGGTCGTTCAAATCTTTCATGTTCTTACTCCTACAACCATCGGCACTTACCGTTTCACCGGCTTGACTCTCACGTCAGATCCACACACAGGACAGATTACTTCCGACTCATATAGCCGACCGCATCCAACGCACCTGCGCCTCCACGTGAGCACGCGTTTGATTCGCGCCTGCTGGATCGGTTGTGTCTCAATACCGAGGAGCGAAGCGACGTTTTGAATGGAATAGTCATCGGTGACCAGTGTTCCGCTCAGTTCGAGTGCTTTAGCCAGCAAGTCAATATCAGCTTGAGACAGCCTGAGATAGTCACCTGTGGACTTAGCCTTTTCCGTGACGGTTTCTACGTCGGTTTTCAGGGGAGATTCGATTTTCAGTCCCCCTTTTAGATACTCTTGCAGCGCTACTGCCGCTTCAGAGCTTACCAACTCACGGGTTACCTCAGGGACAGTGTATATGTTGCCAGAGACTTGAAAGCCATAAATAAACACGGGTGCGTCAAGCACGTACGTTCTGGTCATCTGCTAGCATATGTACTTGATCCAATATGCACTTTTTTAATAGGCAACAGGCATATAATCAGCCCGAGCACGAGCTCTCCGAAACGGAGCAGTTCTTGCAATGTGTGTGCACGAAAGGCTAGACGCGCTAAGATTGCAGCACGTGGGCGCAGGACACGCTCCGTTAATCACAAGAGAGGGATATACCTATGTAACTCGTGCGGAATTTAATAGAGGAAGCTCCGTCCTCAGCGAGTTGGAGAAAGATTTTTATGATCTCTACGTGCTGTACTACTGAATATAAAATGGAGGTGCATGTTATGACGAACCTGCCTGAAGAAGTAATCAACAACATTAATGCCGTAAAGACTGTAGTGTTCACAACGGTAAGTGATGCCGGTGTGCCTAATGCCGTACCAAATCAATTCATCATCGTAAAAGCTCCCGAAACTATTCTCATCGGTGACAACAATTGGCAGAAAACTCTCGATAATCTGAAGAAGCCAAATAGCAACGTCGCTCTTACCTCGTGGGAGGGCTACGTGGGATATCAAGTCAAGGGTGTGGCCAACTATGTCACTGAAGGGCCTGACTATGAGATGATGAAACAGAAGATCAAGAGCCGAAATGAGAAATTACCTGCAAAAGGCTGTGCAATAATGACTGTAACGGAAGTCTACGACATTGCACCGGGCAAAGGAAAAAGAATCGCCTAATCAGCCAACAATCTAGAAACTACAGTCGCTCAGCATTCAAACGATCACAATCAAGATGTTTATAACTTGTCGCTCTAATCTGTAGTTGGAGAATTAGAGACAAAGAATGACAGCAGACATAGTCGCACTTTTTACCGAGTTTGGCCTTAACAACGACGCAGCAGAGGTGTACCTTCACCTATTGCAAGCGGGAAGACAAACGGCTAGTGAAATTGCCGAGTCGCTTCATCTAGACAATCGGGCTGCAAATGACATTCTAAGGGAACTTTTCAAAGAGGGACTCGCTAAGCGCATATCAACTAATCCGGAGACGTTTCTAGCAGCATATCCGGCTCCCTTAATCCGCCCTGTCATTGATAAAGAGGCGGCAAAGTTGCAGCATCTTAGCGAGGCCCGAGATCACCTTCTGGAGCTGTGGGACGTTGAGCGCACAAAAGCGCAAGGGTTACCTGTCGAATGGTGTCCGATCGAAGAGGGCTTCTCTATTCTCTACGACAAAGACGACATTATTAGCAGGCGGCTCGAGACCCTCGAAGCGACCGAGAAAAGACTTTGGATTATCTCTACCGAGTTTTGGCTCCCTCGGTGGGACAAAGTACTAAGCGATTATTTTGTTGACAGTGAAGGAAGATGCAAGATCGAGGATCTCAAGATCCTGCTTCCGATTACGCCGAGCAACATCGACGTTGTGAAGCAACTCTCGACTTGCTTTAACATACGGCACGCACCAATGATGAGCAATATCGCTATCGTTATTTCAGACTGTAAAGAGGCCATGTATACGGGTATCAAGAAGGATCTGGACGAGTTGGAGAGAGTCGAACTCACCCCGTCGTTGTGGTCGAACAACAGCGGATTCATTGAAATCCAGAGTTCCCTTTTTCAAACACTATGGGAACGAGGAGTAGAAGCCCGTTTTAGGATACAAGAGATTGAAACGGGTAAGCCCATCGAGGTCACGCGCGTTATTACCGATTACAAAGAGATTGTACAAGACTTCACGTCGCTGATAAATACGGCCCAAAACGAGATCTTCTTGTGGATTAGAGGTGAAGCTTTGCCGGTTTTGGCACCACTTATCCCCAAGGATGCGCGGCAGCGAGGTATAAGCGTTATTGTAATGGCTGAAATAAACAAGGATAATCTGCAAGCGGCACAAGACATCGCCCAATACGCGGACGTCCGGCATATCCCTCAGATTGTACATAGCACAGGTGTCATCATTGACCACCAAGCAATGCAAGTGCTATTGTACTCCTTCAGTGAAAAGGGCGCAGAGCTCTTTAATTCAATTTACACGAACACACAGAGCTTTGTCGAGACGCAGCACTCGATGATGGAAGACATGTGGCACTCGGGAATCGAGCTGCGGTACAGAGAACAAGAGCTAACGGAAGGTCGGGTGGTGCAGACGATACAAGTGATCAAGAAGAGGGAGAACGTCTACAAAGCTTTCTACGAAATGCTCGACAGATCAAAGAGCGAATTCAATGTTATACAAACTCGAATGGGCGTAAAACGGCTCTATAACTTAATAAAAGATAGAGAGATGCCGAAGATTACCTATCGTTTGCTTGCCCCTATTGAGAGCGTCAACATTGAAGAGGCGCGTCTGCTGACCAAATACTTTGAAATTCGGCATCTTGAATCGGAGACTGGAGCGGGAATTTTTATATCAGATGATGACAAGCTGCTTGGAACGAGCTATATTTACGACACTGGTGACGTGGATAACGTGATTTACAAGTCGGCATTTAAAACGGACATCTCTGAGTTTATTTTTATTGAAAAGGAACTCTTCAACAGCTTCTGGTACAAAGCAACGCCGCTAAGTGTCAGAGAGCAGGAGCTGCCAGCCGACAGCAGAACAGGTGTGATCGACACAGAGAAGCTCGAAAAGCGACCGTTGCACTAGGCCTTTTAAGTGGGTCTGCTAAGACTTGCTCGCCAAGCGTTCCTTAATTTTTTAGGTGCGAGATCTGCGAGTTACCGCTGTACCGAACAAAAAGCGTTTGTTACAGCCCGAATACTGACGATGGGCTGCTGTTAAACGCCCAAAGCAACCCCGTGCAGGTTCGAAGAATTTTTTGTGACTCACTCGATTCAAAAATGCACAAAGCAACATTTTTTATACATAACACGACGTGCAATATTCAAAGGGGTGTCAGCATGACGCGTGGAGTATTACACAAAGACGTTTCGACGCTTAGTGGCGTCAACGTCGGAAAAGTAAAAGACGTTCTGATAAACTGGGACAACAAAGAGATTTCACTAGACGTCACAAAAGGCTTGCTAAAAGGGGAGACAATTGTTCCTTGGTCGAAAATCATAAGCGTAGGCGATATTATTATTGTTTCTGATGATTTAGCCCCGGAAGAAAGCAAATAAGCGCTCTATGCCGCTCGTTGCTGAGCGCTCTCACTTTATTTATGATTCACATTTCTCGTGACAGTACCGTTCTCTGACGTACGGTCACAGCCAACAAGGCAGGTCAGTTGCGAATGAAAGAGTTTGCCGTTGTATTCGACTGCGCTGGAACGCTTCTAAAGAAATATCGCGTAGCGAAGGATCTCGATCAAGGCACTTTCTTGCATCAGATAGTATCGCTCAGCTTAGTTGGAACGAGGGAGGACTACGTACTCGCCGTGTTTCAGTTGGACGTTCCTAAGGACTTAGAAGGCGTTCCTACAGACCTTTCAATCGCCGATTTCTTGGACAGCTACAACGTTGATCTTGTAGTTGTGTGCGCGAACGTCCCTGTAGCAAAGGCCAAGGTTATAAGCGCCGTCGCACAGGATAAACGGAGTCGCGTCAGCGACTTGGTCGACGTGGTGAACGAAGTCAGCAAGACGTGTAGCGCATCTTACTTCACGGGCACTGCGGCAATCGTTGATATCCAGCAAGGCAAGATTCCCTACATTCTCGCCACCTGCGGCGAACTGTTCGACTCGGCCCTTCCAGTTGTAAATGAACTGAAACGAACGGGAGGCGATATATATGTGGCTTCAGGTGACGCAAAAAATACCCTATTTGCGCTTGCTGATCGCATTCACATTCCATATACCAACATCCTAGATATCGCAACTCCTAGCGTAAAGGAACAGCTCATTCACCAACTCAAGAATAAATACGGGTATGTCGTTATGGTGGGCGATGGAATAAACGATATTCCCGCACTCAAAGCCGCGGATCTTGGAGTATTAACGGTACAACAGATAGAAGAACGTCCCACAGCGCTTTTCGAAGCGGCCGATATTGTCATAAAGGATTTGACGCTCTTACCCGGTATATTAAAAAACATTATTATGAATAACCGTTATAACGGTATGGGGTCGAAGGAGGCAATGCTGTAATGGTCGTCTTGATAGAAGTTGAGAACCTGGTTAAAACGTTCGGAGAAGTCGAGGTTCTCAAAGGAATTAATTTCACGTTAGACGAGGGAGAAGTACTAGGGATTATTGGGAAAAGCGGGGCTGGAAAAACCGTCTTGCTCCACGCCATACGGGGGATGAAGGAGTACAAGCCCACAGGCGGTAATATCTATTACAACGTTGCGTATTGCCAAAACTGTCGACACGTCGATGTGCCCAGTCGAGTCGGGCAACCATGTCCCGTTTGTGCCGCAACAATGCAGTTGTTCCGAGTCGACGCGTGGCCTGATGATGAGAGCGATTTGCTCAAGGACGTGAGGGGCCGAGTCGCGATAATGCTACAACGCACTTTTGCTCTCTATGGAGACGAACGGGCTATCGAAAACGTTATGAGAAACTTTACAGAAGGCGGTTACAGCGATTCTGAGGCAATTTACAAAGCATCTGAGCTCATCGACAAGGTAAAGCTATCACACCGTATGATGCACATGGCCCGCGATCTAAGCGGGGGAGAGAAACAACGCGTTGTTTTAGCTCGTCAGCTGGCAAGATCGCCGATCATCTTGCTCGCTGATGAGCCCACCGGCACTTTGGATCGGAAGACAGCAGAGATCATTCACAAGGTAATTCAAGACGAGGCCAAAACGAATGACATGGCGGTACTCGTCACCTCCCACCTTCCTGAAGATATTGAATCAATAGCTGACAGAGCAATACTGCTCGAAGATGGAAGAATCACCAAGGACGGCGCTCCTAAAGAGGTTGTCGATCACTTTTTGAGTACCGTAGGAGAGATAAAGAAACGAGAGGTCGCCTCTGGTGAAACGTTAGTCAAAGTGGACGAGCTGGAAAAGAAATATGTCACACTCGATCGCGGAGTGATCAGAGCGGTGAACAACGTGTCTTTCAATATCCAAGAAGGAGAAATTTTTGGCCTAATTGGACTAAGTGGGGCCGGAAAGACAAGTGTTTCGAAGATTATCGCGGGCGTGCTTGAACCAACAAACGGGGAGGTGCTTGTACGCGTAGGTGATGACTGGGTGGATATGACGTTACCAGGTCCAGACAACCGAGGAAGAGCTAAGCCATATATTGGCATTCTTTATCAAGAATATGACCTTTATCCATTCCGCGATGTTTTAGACAACCTGACGAGCAGTATCGGGCTGGAACTGCCTGCCGAATTATCGGAACACAAAGCGGTAGTAACTCTGATGGCAGCTGGATTCAGTGAGACGAAGAGTGAGAGCATACTGACAAAAGTTCCCGACGAGCTGAGCCAAGGAGAGCGACATCGGGTGGCCCTTGCACAGGTTCTGATTCGCGAGCCTAACCTCGTAATACTCGACGAACCAACTGGAACGATGGATCCTATCACTAAGAAAGACGTGTCTAACTCAATTCTGACGGCACGCACAGAAATGGGCGAGACTTTTATGATAGTGTCGCACGATCTCGATTTCGTTAAGGAGGTCTGCGACAGGGCAGCCCTCATGCGTGGGGGCAAGGTTATCTCCATCGGACCGACGGCACAAGTGCTTGATTTTCTAACAGAGCACGAACGAGCGGCAACCTGACGGAAATAGCAGGCATGTGCGCAAAGTCCATCGTTCTTAACGGAAAACAGGTTGCGCTCGATTCAGCTATTCGTACACTACGCGATGCGTTTGAACATACAAACACCCCTTACCACGATGGACACATCGTGGGCATCATCAAGGGCAGAGAAGCGCAAAAACTCGACGTCATCAAGGAATACGCTATTTATACAGATAAAGGCGAGATCAGAATTGAGATCGATGAGTCGTGCCGACGCCTTTGGCTGCGCACATATACTCTTTTCGTGGGAGCCAATGTCCACTGGTCCCAGCCGCAGATAGTATCCGCCGGTCCAGCCGCTACCGACCTTAAGGTCGTTCGGGCTGAGCGAGAGTACGAGCGCTGGGATGTCACATACAGCCTTGGAGGGTTTGACCACGCGAACACGTACCTTTCATTCATCAAAAAGAGACACAGGGCCTCGTATGGAACAAACATTGTATTAGGAAAGGCCGTTGCAGGCAGAAATATACTCGAGAAGCTTGAGAATGGTGATACAATTCAAAAGATCGAGCCGATCGAACGACTTGAGTACGTCACAGACAAGTTCACTACATCTGATCTTGACCTCAGACTTGAGCACGGGATGGAAGTGTACACCTACTTCAGAGCGACGCTTTCGCGGGATGTCTCAGAGGGCGCAGAACACTTTCTAGCTCTTGCCAAGGACGGCTACTATCAAGTAGATGCGATGACAAACACCTATGCCGTTTCTACACGCTTACGTGGTCGATCATCGCCTTTTGAAATGCTCGACGCAAGGAGTGAAGGCGCAATCACCGTACGGACGTCTGGAAACGACCGCGGGAACGTGTTTATATATAAAAGGGATACGCCGTCAAATTCTAATCATTCAGTTATCGGTCACGTCAGTGAAGGGCTAGAGCTCGTCAAAATCGCAACGCCTGGACAGAAGTTGCGCGTACTTACCGATCCGACGCGCGTCATGTTGTTAGGATTACGGTATGCGTCAGTAGAAGAAGAAGTCAATCGATTGGACATCTCACTCGAGCGCGAAGGGTATGAAGGAGACGATGCCGTGGTTGTGCATCAATCACCCCTCAACACGGTTGATATCCTTAAAGCGAAAAGTGTAAAGACCTTTGCTGTTCCTCACGACAAGCTCATCAAAATTGAGCTTTATGAAGATAGCGCCCCTAAAACAGTGGCGTACTTCAGGACGGTTGCAGGATTGCGGGATAATCCCATTGGGTCACTACAAACGCACGTCAAGTACGGCACGACCATCATGTTCCGCGCGCAGGCCACAGAAACGTTCGACATTGTGCCGGAAAACACGCCGACTACAAAGGTGACGGCCGCCGAAATCGGCGTTTCAAACCGTTCCTCCAAGTACGCAGGATTGATAGGGGTACGCCTCGAGGATAACAAGAAGTACGGGCCTACTGGAGAGCGGTTCAACAGTACCAATATTATCGGGAGGATTGTGAATCCGGAGCCCCTTCAGAATGTGCGTGAAAATGAGACGATATTCGTTTGCGAAGCTCTGTAATTACTGGATAATTATGCTGTTAATCGCTAGCATATCATCGTCATGAGCGAGTGGTGTAATGGTACCAGATGAAACTACGAAAATGGTGGTTTTAGCAGAATCAAGCCCGATCTTACCTAGTGAGCTAGCATTGCGAGCCTACGAGTTGTCAACGGAAGCTGTGGTGAAAGAGACGTGCTACGGGCTCATTGTCACTGGATCAGAAAAAGCAGTAGATGAGATCATACAAGAACTAAGGAAACTCGACCCGTCGGGAATTTTCGTCAAGGACCGCGGGTTTCCTCCGGGAGATTCGAGACGATGTCGCGCCGTCAGGGGGGGTGGTCCCCGACCGGGCTTCCACCAGCTTGAGCGGGAATCAAATATCCTTCCGAGTATCTCCTATGGGTTAGAGAATATCGACGAGCCATCGGACGTCAAAGGACGAGAAAAGCGCAAAAGGCTCACGATTGACCGGTTCATCGAAATCATTGAGGAGCAGTCTAAAGAGGATGTGAATGGTTAAAATACTCGTATATCCGCCAAACAGTCTAATATTATCTGATTTGGTCGCGCGGTTTGGCCACGAGCCACTGACACTGATGCGCGTCATCCGCAAGAAAATCAAAGAAGTTGGGATAGATAGCCCACCGATAAACGTCACGCCAGAAGACCCGAAGAGAGGACTCAAGTACGCTGCAGTAGACGTCCCTTCAGGTGTGCGGGGGCGGATGGCATTGCTTGATCCCCTGATCGAAGAGGCTGAAGCTGCCATAATCGTTCATGAAGCGGATTTCTCATTTGGCTGCATGGGGTGCGCACGAACGAATGAACTTGCCAAGTATATCATACGTAACAAAGATATACCCCGTCTGGAACTTGCGTATCCAACGAATGATGATGAAGCGCGTGAATTCGTGCGAAAGATTCGCGACTTCTGCAAATCCCTGACATCCACAGCGGAGGTTATCGCGTGACGCGAAAAATACGGATAGCACACCTTTCCTGTGGATCTGAATACAGTGGGGTTCAAAAGGAGATTCAAGATGCTGTAGAGGCAGTTAATGCCGAAATCGTTTTTCCTGAAGTTGAAACTGAAGCGATTAAAGACGCGGTGAAAGAGTGGGGATTGGAGGTCGCTAGTCCTGACTTACAGCTCATGATAGCGCGCGCGAAATCTATAGTCGATGGTGGTTTCCCGGTCGATGCTGTATTTATCTCGACGTGCTTCCGATGCGCAGAAGCGGCGATTACCCGCAGCGAATTGCGTCGTTACATACACGAGCGTGCTCATTTGCCCGTGATAAGCTACTCGTTCACGGAACGAACCACTGCAGAAACACTTCTAACGAGGATGGAAGCGCTCGTCACCACTGCGCTCAGACGGACACTGCTCGCTCGTGAAAAACAAACTGGACTCACTGCCGGAATAGACTCAGGCTCAACGACCACAAAAGCCGTGATAATGCGAGATAATGAGATTATCGGAGTTGGATGGGTTGAAACCACCGAAGTGCTGAAGAGCGCAGAAAGTGCATATACGACAGCGCTGACCATGGCGGGAGTAGACAAATCTGAAATTCAAGCGCTCGGAACGACAGGTTACGGTCGCTTGCTTATCGGAGGGGCTATGAACGCGGCGCTCGTTCAGGAAGAGCTGACTGTCAACTCGAAAGGCGCGGTCTATCTGGCAGAGAAGCAGAAAGGGCCGGCTACGGTCATTGACATCGGGGGCATGGATAATAAGGCTATCTCGGTTATCGACGGCATTCCAGGCAGCTTCACTATGGGTGGCATTTGCGCCGGGGCTTCGGGCCGTTTTCTCGATATGACCGCGCGGCGCTTGGGTGTCGATATCAGTGAGTTAGGGCCCTTAGCATCAAAAGGAGATCACAACCGTGTAACGATGAACAGTTACTGCATCGTTTTTGGAACACAAAGCCTCGTAAACGCTCTCTCGCTCGGAGCAACCAAAGAAGACGTCGCAAGTGCGGCCTGTTATAGCGTGGCAGAACAGGTCTTTGAACAGCAGCTTCAAGAACTGGAAATTGTTGAGCCTGTCATAATGGTCGGTGGAACCTCGCTCATCAGCGGGTTGGTAGAAGCAATGCAAGACTTGCTCAGGGTGAGCGTTATAGTGCCGAGATACTCGCAGTACATCGGCGCTGTCGGAGCTGCGCTGCTTGCCAGCGGGTTTATCAATGAGCAGCAAGAACAGGCGTAACTCAACCTTTCAGTTCGGTGAGCGAGCACAAAGAAGCCGTATACACTCATGATAGATTCCGAAAAAGTCGCTGTCAAGTCTCCGGATGAACAAGGGGCGCGCTTAATTGAAGAGCTTACATATGACGTTTTGTCTGACCTCGACGTCGCACAATCGCTGTATAACATAAGGATCTACGTTGACCCCGACGAACCTGTATTCATCTTGTACGGAAAGCTTGCAGTTTCACTTCCAGATATCAAGATTTCCGACGTCGCAACGATGACGCACACAGATGATGGACTAAAGTTGGATATAAAGAACGAACGCTACGTCAACGATCTCATTGACAAACTTGTTGAGCATTATGGGAAGGCTAATATTTTGCAGATTGACCGCTACACGGTGCTTGTCGCTACCGACGACGATATTCCTGACGAAACCATCTACGAACCCTCCACCGAGTTGAAGCGCAAAGTCATCGATTCAATTCGACGGATTGCGCCCGAAGGTTACAGGATAATAAAGCACGAGATTTCTAAAAACTACATTTTATTCATAGCGTCCGAGGAGCCAATGAAAGAAGAGTGGATACAGCAGGGACATAAGCTCCTTAAAGAGGCGGGAGTGTAAGATGCTTGAGCCCCTCATGTATACTGGCGGCGTCTATCGTCACGACGAATTGATAGAGCTTGTTGAGGACCTTGGCGGCCACGTTTTGCAAAAAAACGTGATGCAGCTCGAGGTCGTGCTCTTAATCCTCGTACCTGCCGACGATATTAGCGCAGTGGAGGGAAAAGCGGGGGAGCTCTTAGGAACCATCGTCAGGGCCCCCCTTATCGGCACCGAAATTGCTGTCGTTGCACCAAGCCTCGCTTATCACCATATGCCACACCCGACGTGCGACATCGCAGAATATCTCCGAAGAAATGGAGCAAAAACGAATATCATTGGCTTAGCTCGTGGGGTGGGGCGGCGCGCCGCGCAGCTGACCAAGAGCGAGCGCGGACTGATCAACGAGCACGATTTAGCGTTGTTTGTTTTAGGCGATTTCTTGAGCTGTATCGTGGACGTCAAATATCAACTCTACGAGGACTTAGAGGTTCCCGTAATAGTAACTGGAGGCCCAGAATGCGACGCGGTTCCCTACGCTTATGCCTATATCGGGGGAATAGGACGACGCGCTAAGGGGTTCCACCGGGCGTCCGAGTTCACGATTTTGGATAGCATCGTTGAAAAGATCAGCACAGCCCTCGATGAAAGGCGCGAAGAGCTCGAAAAGGATCCACTTTCGGTAAGCCCGTTTCGCCTTATGGATGAAATTACCGAACAGATTCCCGAAGTTGGTGAGAGTCTTTCCCCAACGCCAATTACGATGCATCTGGACGGCATGCGGATCAAGCTTCCGTTCGATGAGTACTACGAAAGAGTAAGGAATGTCAAACTTATTGAGGGTCCTATCTTAGCTGATATGGCAGAAGTACGACCTTCGTATATGCGCGAGTATATAATCTTAAAAATAAAGACAAAATCGGTCGCGGGATTTGCGCTCTAACAACGGGTCTTAGATTATAAAGGCATAATTCACTTTTCAAAGTGAAGAAGACGTGTAAGCTTCTTATGTGCCAATCGCATCGATGGTTCTTAGTAATTCTGTAAAACCATCAACTTCACTTTGTAGGACCTCATCACGGTTTAAACCGATGCTCATCTCACCATCAACCGTTAGTTGTTCGGGCCCCCTCCGCACGATTCGGTATACGCCGTCAGCACGCAGCGTCTCAGTAACGGCCTTGTCGTGTACCATCGCCCGTCCCGGTATTATCACGGTCTCCCCCATGTCCTCTAGTTTCAGCTTCTGAATATCGTCCAACGTGATGAGACACGCGATCTCTTTTTCAGTGTTTACGACGTTCACGTTCGGCGCAATGCGCTTAAATATCGAACGAAGAAACGGACCCGCCACGGCACCGGTGATTACTGTCGCGCGTTTGCCAGTTCTTGGCAGGTATGCCTCAGGGTTGCTTGCAACGTAAAACGGCGACCCAATTTCCGGATCCCACAGTGGGGTGCCCGTCACCCTCATCTTGTAATCGTCGTTGATGGTGCTCACCAACTCTTTGAAGCTCTCGATTGACTGAGATTCGATGCCGCGCATTATCGGTGCATTTCCAAGAATGAGCCCCTCTTTGGCTTGATTCGCGAATCGCATCAAAATCAAACCGCGTGCTCCTAGTTCTTCGAGATCGTCACACGTTCGCCTTAAAACATCACCGTCGTTTATCCCTGGAATAATGACTGCAGCGGCATAAACGTCGCACGAGGCGCAAAAGGTCGACAGACATTCAAGTGAGGCTTCCGGCGAGGGGTCAGCCATATACCGCTTGCGCAAACTGGGGTCGGTCGCAAAAACGGTAAAAGAGACTTCGCGTACATTGTGGCTTACAAGCGTATCTGCAGCGTCACGACTGTCAAAGCCTTTTCCGCTTGTGTAACCGAGATGAATCGGGACTTGAAGGCTCGAAAGCAGCTCGGCCAGCTCAATCAGGTGAGGGTAGCAACTGACATCCCCCCCGCCGCTTATTGTGACCTTTTCTGGGTCTTTTGCGCTCATCTTGAGCATGGCGTGGACGTCTTGCGCTACGCGCAAAAACGGCTTAAAACCGGGGTACGTCTCTGCAATCGCTCTCCCACAATAATCGCAGCCCTCGCTGAGGGGCGAACAGAAGCGGCACCCAAAAGGCACAAAGTCCTTTACCTTTTTAAAATAGCAGTAACTGCAAAACCCGCGACAATCGATCCCAGGCTTTCCTCCAACGTCTGCGAGCAGCTCCATGTGATCCTCTATTAGCGCGGCATTTCCATTAACAAGTAGTTATAATTCAATAAATATATAATTTTGCAAAAAATAAAAAAAAGAGGGTTAGAACGGATTTGGAAGCCCAATTTCCGTTCTTTCCTTGTGAGTCCTCTCAGAGCGATGAGAACGGATTTGGAAGCCCAATTTCCGTTCTTTCCTTGCGAGTCCTCTCAGAGCGATCCCACTTGCTCTGCGCGAGCCTTGTGAGCATTTCCATGCCAAACTTGCCGGGATCGATTGGTTTGGTCTCAAACAGGCCGACCTCAACTGCGCTCTCGAAAAGTTGTTTCCCAGTCTGGGTCCGCGGCATCACGGTTGACCATCCATCAGGCGAGCCGATCGAACCGGTCGAGATGTCCGCTGTCCGCGCGGTCAGGTCGGGACAAAGGTAGCAACCCGGCTGAACGTAGTTGTGAGTGAGCTTCACTGGAACCTCAACACGCTCGCCCAAGCTTGACGTGACGATCATCTTGCCTTTTGACACGTCCATCTTTTGGACTTGTTCAATATTCACTTTGTGAATTTCTTCGACGATCGCTTTAATTCCCGTGTAGGTGAAGTTCTCAGTACAAAATATGCCGAGCAGCAATGCCATTTTGTTGGGCAAATGGCGCGCTCCAAAAGGATAGAGCTGCATCTTTCGAACCGCATAGGTCAGGCAATGCATTCCCACCATCCCAATCTTATCGAGGCCATTCTCACGTGCAGCGATTTTCAGCGCGCTATTTAGCGGACACAGCACGTATTTGGTGCCGGCCGCTGCGACAATCTCCTCAGGCGTCGTGGCTACATATGGCACCGGATTCCATGGTTCTTCGGTTGGCATGGCGACGATCGCGCCCTCAATTACGCCCGTTTCAAGTGCGTGTATAAGGAGAGTGCTCACTATACCGCCATCTTGCGACTGTTTCTGGAGCGCCTTGTCGGTCGTCTTCACCGTCATTATGTCAAGGTATTTGCCAAGAACCATTTACTCCACCCCCATAATGCGCTTCTCGATCATTTCAAAGGTCGGCTCGAAGCTCCTCGGACATTGTGCATAGCACGCTCCGCATTTTATACAAAGCTCCTGGTTGACGTGCGGGCGCCCGTAATCCATGTCAATCGCCCGCGTTGGGCACGCCATGGCACAGGTACCGCACCCGATGCACAGTCCGTTTCCGATGATTTTCGTCAATAGGTCACAACCGCACGCAAATCCCGCAAGTTCGGCGAGGGGCTTCAAGTAATCCAGGTCCCCACCCACCGCCGCAAGTATCGTGTTAGCGATCACCTCAGGACCGGTAGGGCATCCAGGGAGTGCGAAATCGACTTTAACGAGATTCGCGACGGGAACGAACGATTCGTGCGATGGCGTCGCCGCTTGTCCCCCTACACTGAATCGAGTCACGCAGCCTGAGCCGGCACAACCGCCCATGGCGACTAAAAATGTCGAATTCTGTCGAATCTTGCGTATGTCGTCAACCTGTCTCTTGTCTTGCAAACAAATCGAACCGTGAACAATGGCAATATCCATTTGGTCATCGGGAATCTCTCGCACGTCTGCAAGCGTTGTCTCATAACGATAGTCTATTGCGTTTAGCAAATCAAGAAGAATGTCGTAGTTATCGGTTAGCGATATTAGACATCCCGTACATCCACTCATTACCGCCGTAAGCACCTTCGGCTTTGCAGCAGCCATTTCTTTCACCTCCGCCTCCGCTTCCGCGGGTTTTGCTGTTATCTCCGGTTGAGCAGCGTCGATTTTCTCTTCTGCAGCCGGAGGGTTAGTCGTCTCCTTCTCTAATTTGTTGTCGGCTTCAGATTTCTTTTCTTTCTTCCAAAACGGGCTCATAAAAAACCTCTAGTTCCTTTTGGATTAACTCTATAGCATTGGGAATTGATCCACTAACTTCGTCTGTAAGTCCAAATTCGATTTGCTTCCATCTCTTAGGCTGGCACGCAATGATGGTAACCTCACATCGTTCTTTCAAGTCGTTAAGTGGTGTTGACGTCTGCCAGCATTGATGGTCGGCGTAACGGTTCTCGTCGACGTCGTCTATCGAAAGCTTCTTCAGTTCTCCGGGAGCGCCTCCGAAGTCAATCGAATCAACCAGCACGAGCTTCTTGCATTCCAAAATTCCAAACAAGAAGTATGCTCTGCCGATGTCTACGACCTTCAGTCGAGTTGCGCCATTCAATTTCTGCTTTAGAACAGAAACTAAGAACGTCGCGAAGCCGTTGTCACCGTACAGTGGGTTTCCACAGCAGGCGATAACCACCTCAGCGTCGCAAATCGTTTCGCTCACTTCAGATCATCTTGTTCTGAATGATGGCTTTTTCTGGATCCAGCACGATCATATGCGTTGCACACGAGTTGCAGGGATCATAAAGCCGTACTATGACTTCCGCGTACTTGTAGTGGTCCCCTTCTATCGCTTTGCTAATCGTTGGATAATTCCACGTCGTCGGAACGAGACAGTTATAGTAAGTTACTCTGCCGTCCTTAACCCGCGCCATGTGAACGTTCGCGCCACGAGCTGCTTCGTTGATTCCGATTCCAAGCTCGTTGTCACCGCGACCGGCACACGCTTCCTTTGTTACTCCGCTCGTATTGAGCTCATCGAGAAGGTTCTCGG
>CAVRAO010000009.1:0-13525 GCA_963719035.1 Methanobacteriota archaeon
GCAAAATATTTCGAGTCTTTTCTCTGCCTAAGTATATCGGTACAGTCCGAGCCCCTGCTTTTTGATCACCTTCTATATCCCGAACGTCGAGCAGGATGGTGTTAATCAAAATCTTCAAAAAAATGAAATAAGCGACGAGTGCGATGATGAGGGGATTACCGACGTGGATGACGAGCGGCAATAGAATCGCTCCTGTAGTAATCGCGCCAGCGATCATGAGGTTCTTCATAAATAGTATGTTTTTCGTCCTCATTTTACGCACTCCGACGCTGTAAAAGGCGCCGGCGTAAAAAGGAAGGAGAATTATGATGATCGCGTACGGATTGCTGAAGAAAGCTAAAACTATCGCGATATTAATTGATTCGATACTTACAAAAAGAAGAATATTGCCGTACTTTTTTGACAATCGACTCCTGTCGGGCAGATTTATTGCATCTTCTTTAGCGTCTGTTACTTTGTTAAGACTATACACCGACACGCCTAGAAAAAACGTAGCAGCTAGGAGCAGATAACTACTTGGCGTCCCTTGAAGCAGAAAAGAGACGTAAAGCACCGCTACTAACGCTACTGCCGTAAATACTGAACTGACCGTGATGAATGAGGAAATGCGTTCGAACCGCGAGCGTGGTTGCGGCAAACGAAAAAGGAAAGCGAAGTCCTTTTCCGACGCTCCGTTCAATTCTTTATCCCCCTGCCATTACGTGCAGCTATTGATAAATTAAGTCAAATCTGGTAAGTTACATCAACGATGCAGCAACATATAAAGTTTGCTATGTTATTTTCGGATGTTATTGACATACTGAAATTGACTAGATATATAATTATTGACAGATTAACTCAATCTTTTTAACAATAACGAACAAAAGCCAAGTATGGGCAACTCCGATATCGCTTCATAAAAAAAGGGTCTCTAAACTTTCAAAATGTTAGAGATCAAAGATTTCTGCCTGTTCAACGTAATACTTGAACAGCTCTCTCCCCCAGTTAAGTGAATCTTCGCTGTAACTTATAAGCTCATTTGACCAGTCGTACGTCTTGTCTGGCCTGAAGAAACCAAGCTCTAAAAAGTAGTCAGTGACCGTAAATGCAACGGATGGCTGAGTTTCAATTGTATAGATCTTCAGATTTCCTTTAAGGGCTTCTTTAAGTTCAGTGCGCTCCGTGGTATTGAGGATCGCTTCTAAAACTTCAGGCGTGACGACAAGTTTAATGTCAATGCCTTTGGCCACCAACTTAATGAAATTAGTCGGAAGATCTGGGATGAAAATAGGGGATACGCCGCGTACTTCTTTAGCGTTTTCGAGCAGCATAAAGAAGGTTGAGACGATCTTAAAAAGATCAGTGGGGGTACTGGATATAGTTATTGATTGCTCAAGGCTTCCGACCTTGTCGAGCAGGCCGACTGGAAGACCACTTAAATCATGCTCAAGCCAAAACTGCTTGTTTTTTGAAAGCGCGTTGATTGTGACGTTAGTCTCTTCCAACTTGCGCATGACGATCTCGCCAATGTTTGTAAGCAAGTAATTGCGTTTCTCGTCTTGATAAATCAAATCCTCTTTTGCCAGCTCTCTCAACGCGTGCACCGCCGCAGGCGAGCTGGCACCTACTTGTTCGCTCAGATGAGAGAGAGTTAGACTCTTACCCCCACGAAGTGCCTCAGCAAGGCTTTTCCGTAAATCAGAACAGGCTAACAGGTGGAGGATCCTATGAACGGCTTGATCTAGTTCGTTCGTTTCGGTATCGTTCATCTTTACTCTCTCGTATGCTCGTCAATCTGAATAACCAACGCGCAAGAGGCTTTTTGAGCTTGATTATTATTTACTGTTCTGCTTAATTTAGTTTTTGTTATTTTTATTAATTTCATTTAAATTTAATCTTTAACAATTATTTTATATATTATGATAAAATCTAATTGTTAATAAAATTTAATAACTTTTAAATACTTTGACAATAATTAGATTCTACGCAACTCGAGAGAGGGGCTACGCAAACAGAAAAAACTTAGCAACAAAAAATCCGAGCAACCCAAAGTGCAAGCTTCGTAATGCAGTAAAAAAACTGACCCTTCTCTCGTGAAGCGCAATTAAACAGGCACTTCGTAGCGAAATCCGTATTATAGACATCGAAGAGGTTTAAATGGCGACACCCGGCCCTTCAAAAGTTATCGGCGTTACGTATCAAGACCCTAAAGGCAAAGATGCCGTTCTGCTTAATGCGCCGGATATCAAAGTCAAGCTTTTAGCTAATGCAGAACTCACCGGCTTCTTATTCAAAGACAAGAAAAACGGCGAAGAGACCTGTTTAAGTGGATTAAACATCACTGGAATCATCTACGAAGATGAAGACTCATCCGTAGAGAGTATTTTAACCGCCCGCAAGGTGCTCGGTATTATTTATCAAGAGGGTGCGTCTGTCAACCACACTATCTTAAACCGGTCTAAACTTCTGGGTGTTACATACCAAGACGCGGGCAGCTCTGATGTGAAACTGCTAGGCGGACCGCAGCTAAACGCACGGATCCTCAACGGCTCGAGAATTACTGGCGTTCTCTATCAAGAGGCGGGAGGAGTAACCGCAACCTCCTTGCGCGAATCGGTGTTGACAGGCGTGATTTATAGAGAGCAAAACGCTGTTGACGAAGATATACTGACTAGTCTGAAGATCATTGGCATTATCTACCGAGATGTTAAACCCCCGATTCGCGCAACGCGTCGCGCACAAAAGGTTGAAGCGTCTAACGGAAACGGCTTTCTCAGGGTCGAACGTTTATTGTTATACCTCTTACCGATCATTGGCGTTCTTGGTCTCGTAGTGCCGTACGTATTGGAGCAGTTTCAGACCACCATTCTGATCTCATTTCTCGCTGTGCCGTTAATTGTCGTACCAGTGGCCTACTTGCTCTATCGTAAGTATTACGGCCGAGAGAGGTCGACCGTACACAGTTCTTAAAGGTGTTATCATGAAGAACTTAAGTGGAGCAAAGATTACGGGCATCATCTACTTAGACGAAGCGACTGACGAAAAGAAGCTGTCTAGCAGGATGAGCATTAAAGTCAAACTCTTGACCAACTCGAAAGTGGTCGGCGTCCTGTATCGTAAAGAGAGTGCCGATGAGAGTATCTTAAGTGACTTACAGCTCGACGGGCTCACTTATTGGACGACGGGTGAGGATGATGACCGAATCCTCGAAGCGTCAAAAATCACGGCCATACTGTACGGGGAGCCCACCGCTCTCGACAACCAAGCGCTTTGTGACCTGCGGATTAAGGGTCTTATTTATCAAGACGAGGGATCCGACAAGGCAAAGCTCTTGGCAGACTTCAGTCACACCGTGCACATCGTGCCGTGGCCACAGGTGACCGGTGTCCTCTGTCGACAAAACGGTTCTCTTAACAAGAAAATCTTTGAAAGCGCACGCCTGAGCGGCTTTCTTTACCAGGACGAGGGTCATAAAGACGTAAATGTCGTAAGCGGGGTGAGGATATGCGGCGTTCTGTGCGAACAGACTTGATTGTTATGATTCGTAAACTTAGTTTCATCAATTGCGTGGACGTGAGACGTGACGCGCTCAATGGCAATCTCGCGCACTGTAGAACAGAGAATCCCGTAAGAAGAGGGGGGCTACCTGTATGACCGAGGCAGAAATGTTAATATGTACCTGCTGTGGCAAGCCGGTACGAATGAACCCGCTCAATGGCTATACTTTATGTCCCTTTTGCATCGCAAAAAACGAACACACATGGGTGCCCACGAAACAACTGTGGAGGAGAGGTAGTAATATGAAAATTGCTGTTTTTGTCAATTCCCAAGCTGAAGCACATTTCTACAAGAACATTATAGCCGCGCTTGAGCGTGATGGCAATCAGGTCTTCGTGCTCGCGCGTGATTGTGATGGAACCACGGAGCTGCTCAATGAACTCAACATTCCCTTTTTCCAGTTCTCAAGTCCGCTTGGCCCCGAATCTAGGAAAGTTACCTCACTTCCGCACGATGTCGTGAATGCCTTTCGATATCTGAAGGAGAAAAACATCGACTTGACCACGGGCTGTGGCACCTATAGCACCTTCACCGCCTGCTTGCTCAAGGTTCCTGACATCGCCTTCAATGACTGCGAGAGCACCATTAGTCCTGAACGTTACGCTCTGTTCAAACTCACGTATCAGTTCACCGATGTTTTCGTGACGCCGTCATCATTCAAACGAGAGTTGGGTTCAAAGCACTTCAAAGTTGAGAGTTACAAAGAGCTCGCGTACCTCCATCCCCATTACTACACACCTGACCCATCCGTTTTTGATCTGCTAGATGTTCCTAGGAGCCACGACTATAGTGTGCTAAGGTTCAACGCTTTTGAACGTCCACATGACCCCAGCGTCGGGGTACTGACTTATGCTGACAAAATCGCGCTTGTGAAAGAGCTTAGCGACTACGGAGAGGTCTTCGTTTCGTCCGAGTGCGATGTTCCAAGGGCGCTTCAAGAGCACGTGCTCGATGTGCCAAAGCACAGAATTCACGACGTCTTAAGCTATGCATCGTTGTTTGTCACCGACACGCAGACTATGGCGGCAGAATCCGCGCTTCTCGGCACTCCGACAATTCGGAGTAGCCCAATAATGAGCGACTGTGACCCCGTCTTTATCGAACTTGAACGTGAATTTCAGTTACTGTTCAACTTAAAGACCCCCTCAGAAGTCGCCGCAAAGGCAGTCCAACTAATTGAGGATCCCCACGTAACGGAAGACTGGCTAAAGAAACGCGACCGATTATTAGAAAGAAAGCTCGATCTGACGGCGCTGATGGTTTCGCTTATCGAAGAGTTTCCCGCAAGCTTTGATTATATGAATGCTAACCGTGCTTTGCGGGGCATCCCGATATTTGAATAACGTTAATGAGTTGACAATGACAAGGAAGAAGCGCTGCGCCAAAAGGGGGGAGCAATGGAGACCGTAGCGATCGTGATCCCGACGTTAAACGAGGCGCGTGCAATCAGCAAGGTTATTAACCAAGTTCCGGTCGATGAACTTCAGGGTGCCGGGCTAGAACCTACCGTTTACGTAGTCGACGGGCATTCGACCGACAACACGATCGACATCGCGCGCAAAATGGGTGCGCGAATCATCTTTGAAGAGGGCAGAGGCAAGGGCGCCGCCATTCGAACCGCTTTTCGACAGATCGAAGCCGACTACATCATCATGGTTGACGGCGACGATACGTACCCCATTGATGCGGCCCTGCGCATGGTTCGGCTCCTACAGACGCACGACGTCGTCGTCGGATCACGACTCAAAGGCAGGATTGAACAAGGGGCGATGACGCGGGTGAACATCGTGGGAAATACACTCCTCACGGTGCTCGCTCGGCTCCTCTTTCACGTAAAGATTAGCGACGTCTGCACTGGGTTATGGGGCTTCCGACGCGACGCGATCCAGCGCCTGGAGCTCACCGCGCTAGGCTTCGAACTTGAGGCCGACCTGTTTGCCGAGAGTGTGCTCAATGGGTGCAGCATCGCAGAGATCCCGATCACCTATCGAACACGGCACGATCGCCCCAAGCTGGTTTCGCTGTCGGACGGGTTGAAGATAGGCGCATTTTTGATTAAGAAATACCTGCACCAAACAAAAGGCCAGGCTGCAACATCTTGGGCGAAAAACGCCGAGGGGTTGCACAAATGACATTAGGGACCCCCGCACATCGGCGCGGCGCGACAGTGGCGTTGCTGTTTGAAGAACTGGCTGATGCAATAAACGAGCTAGGGGGCGATTAACGTGAACGCACAGATACTGCAGGGAATACAGTCGGATACCACAGCGGAATACCTTATACTTGGGGTGATTCTGCTTTGCACAGTTCTGCTCATTTATGTGTGGATGAAAGGCAGAGAGGATAACAAGGAGAAGAGTGAACACCGGGAAAGTACCAAAGGGGGGCTTAATTCTGACGGTATGTGAAGCGAACTGCCTCGCAGGAACCCGCTTGGCCAGCAGATCTGCCCTATCGATCGCATCGACGGCTGAATCGAGGTTACGTAGATGTTATGGGTGACCGCCACCAATCGGCGCGGCGCGCTCACGGCACCCCTGAAATGGGATCCTGACGCATCACGAGAACCTAAAGCACCGTGCGAGATCACGCATAGCTGTTTTCAGGCGTACGGGCAGGAGGAACGATGACATGGAGGCACACAAGATATTGGTAACAGGCGGTGCCGGGTTCATCGGAACGAACCTAGTCACCGAACTGCGGAAGCGCGGTCACGAGGTGCTCGTGACCGATCAGTACAACACTGACCGAGAAGCCTACCTCAGAGCTGACGTGCGGAACTACCGACAAGTGCAGAAGCTCTGGGATGGCCAGGACTACGATTACGTATACCACCTCGCGGCCGAGTACGGACGATGGAACGGGGAAGATTACTATGAGAATCTGTGGGCCACGAACGTCATCGGGACGAAACACGTCCTGCGGATGCAAGAGAAAAAAGGCTTTCGGTTGATCTTCTTCTCGTCGGCAGAAGTGTACGGCGACTACGCTGGGGTGATGAGCGAAGACGTCATGAAAACACATCCCATCCAAGAGACGTACCAGATGAATGACTACGCTATAACGAAGTGGGCTGGAGAACTGATGTGCATGAACTCATCGGCGATGTTCGGCACAGAAACCGTCCGCGTCAGGCCGGTCAATTGCTACGGGCCTCACGAGCACTATACGCCGTACAGAGGATTCATTCCGAAGTTCATCTATCACGCACTGTTCGATAAACCGTATGAGGTGTACACGGGACACCGGAGAATCATCGACTACGTTGAGGACTCGTGCAGGACGTTTGCCAATGTGTGCGACTTCTTCAAACCAGGTGAGGCCTATAACGTAGGCGGGCGGCCCGGCTGGGAAAAGGAAATCAAAGAGTACTCCGACCTGGTGCTCAACGCGGTCGGCAAAGATGACTCATTGGTTACCTACAAGGAGGCGGAACCGTTCACGACGAAGGTCAAGCGCATGGATTTTTCGAAGGCGGTATCCGACTTGAACCATGACCCTAAAGTGTCACCCGAAGAAGGCATTAAACGGACCGTCAGCTGGATGCGCTCCTATTATCGGAGGTGATTGAATGGACGATGTATATGGTGACTACGAGGGAAAAACCGTGCTAGTGACGGGCGGAGCGGGAGCGATCGGTGGCAACCTCGTCCGCAGACTGGACGAACTCAACACAAAGAAGATTGCCATCCTCGACAACCTCTCCTCATCGTACCGACTGGAACGTTCCTGTCGGCCCGAAGATACAGTTCGTTCGTGGTGATATCCTCGACGACGAGAAGCTGAAGTTTGTGTTTAAGGATAAACCCGACATCATATTCCACTTAGCCGCGCACTTTGCCAATCAAAACTCGATCGATAATCCCGAAACAGACCTCATGGTGAACGGCATGGGAATCCTCAAGGTGCTCGGATATGCCCACCTTACCGGCGTTTCCCGATTCGTGTATGCCTCGTCAGGGTGTGGGGTCTATGGATTAGATTCGACCATACCGTATACCGAACCTGACGTGTCGATAAGCCTTCACAGCCCATATCAAGTCACAAAGCTCCTTGGGGAACTATATACGAACTACTATCATAATCTGTACGGGCTTCCCATCGTTAACACGCGGTTTTTTAACAGTTACGGTCCAGGCGAAGTGCCCGGTAAATATCGCAACGTCATACCTAACTTCTTTTACTGGGCGATGATGAGTAAAGCTTTGCCGATTACCGGAGACGGCACCGAAACGAGAGACTGGACGTACGTCGGCGATCTTATAAATGGCCTTTTGGCGGCCGGAGTGAAAGATGAAGCGATCGGTGAGGCAATCAACCTCGGCTCGGGCACAGAAACGCACGTCATCGACATGGCGCACGAGGTCAATCGGCTTGCGGGCAACAAGCTCGGGGTGATGTACATTCAGAGACGGGATTGGGACGCAAAAACGCGACTCATCTCATCGATTGACAAGGCAGAAAAACTGCTCGGCTATCGACCACGAACGACATTCAACAAAGGACTGAAGCACGTTCACGAGTGGTTTGTTGACAACTGGGAGAACATTCAGAGGAGCGCCGAATTCTAACGATAAGAAACGCATTGCGTCGCCGGAACCCGCTGCAACGTGTGCCTTCTCGATTGCATCGAGGCTGAGCAGCAGTTGCCAGAGTATGAGACTTCGTGGGCAGCGGCTCGAATAGACGTTAGGTCTTGGAACAATGAGACGCACGTAAAAGACGATTAATTAAGATCACGAGGTTTTCTATGGAAGATAAGAACGAACGAGCGGAGCCTATCTTAAAAGAGACGCTGGCTTACATCGAGACATTAGACGAGGGCATAAAGCCGTTTGCACATAGCAGCATTTGGTGGTCAATACTGTTATCATCTGGCAATATTGTAGCGTCCGTGCAATATTGCCCTAAGGTTTTTATATTGGGGCGTGGTAGTAAAAACGTTGAACCAACTGCCCGCGAGATGCCACAATTCAGGGGCTTTTTTGAGCATCTCACGTTTGACATCGGGAGGTCGCAGCTCGACAGGAGCGAACGCTACAATCGCGGTGTGACATGAAAATCTTAATGGTTCACGACAACGGGTGGACTAACAAGGGCCCGCACCAACACCACCACTTATTGGAGAAACTATCTCTCAAAGGCCATCAAGTGGTTGTCGTTGAATACGACCACCTGTGGCGCATGAAAAACGGATCAACGAGAGCTCCACGCATAGCTAGAGAAAGCGTGCGAACAGGTGTTCAACGATTCTACGACAGCGCTGACGTCACTTGTATAAGCCCTCCATTCATACGATTGCCTCTTTTGGATTACCTCTCGCTGGCTGCGACGTTTCGGCGGCAAATAAAGCAGGAAATACAACGTTTTCGGCCCGATGTGATAGTTGGGTTTACAGGCGTCATTAGCCCCTTCTGGGGGGCCGTTTTAGCAGAAGAGATGCACATACCCTATGTAGACTATTGGCTTGACGCAACAGATCAGCTCGTGCCTGAGGCGTTTTTGAGACCACTAGCGAGAATGATTCAACGCACGACGCTTAGCAAAGCGACTTTGGTATTGACCATTAACAACACCCTCAGAGAGTACGTCATCGAGCTCGGAGCTAATCCTTCAAAAACACAGGTTTTGCCTGGAGGGGTAGACCTCAGAAAGTTCGACCCAGCGTCAACAGACTCTCAACGGATGCGTGATAAGTACAGGTCTGGGGAAAGATGATCTTGTGCTGTTGTTTATGGGTTGGATCTATGACTTCTCGGGATTACAGGAAGCCGTGCTCGAACTGGCCCGCTATCGAGAATTGCGTCCCGACCTTAAGCTGCTGATAGTGGGTGAAGGAGATTTCTATCCAACGCTGAAGGAAATCGTGCGGGAGAACCACGTGCAAGAGAGCGTAATTTTCACTGGAAAGGTTCCCTATACGGAGATACCCGAGTTGTTAGCAGCAGCCGACATCGCTCTGCTTCCCGCTCACGACAATGAAATTATGCGAAATGCCGTTCCGATAAAGATCTACGAGTACTCGCTATGCACAAGCCTACGATATGCACCAAGCTTTCCGGAATCATGCGGGAATTTGGCAGTGATTGCGGTATTCTGTACATCGAAAAACCAGAAGAAGCTGTAGAAGTGGCGGCGAACTTACGTGACGAAGACGTGCAACGCCTTAAAATGCAAGCCAAGCAGTTCATTGAGAATTATGATTGGGACAAACTCGCCGCTCGATTCGAAGCAACGCTGACCTCCTTAGTTGAAAACAGCCACCAAGCAGCAACGTACTCCACAAGGCATTCAAAAAGACTTTTTCGGCCGAATAGGGAACTCCACGAGAGGAACGTGAGGTTTCTTACGGCACTTAACGCGCGACCCAGCAGCTACATCCGCCGGCCTATATGTCCTCCCTGATCTGCGTCTAAGCGGCGAGGCCACGCGTGAACGAATAGATGACATGAGTTCAAGACGAGTTCCCGTCGCTTATCGTAAAGGATTTGGAGACCTGCTGACGTGAGCGATTGTGCAAATTGACCGCTGCGGCCGATTGAAGGGAGCGAACGGAACGACGTGGACGCGAATATCGTGATGTTTCCGCCCTATTTCTGACAGTATGACGCGAGACCACTCACAGACTCTGCACGAAACTCATATGTAGAAATACCCGCCTATAACACCTGAGAACTAAAATGACGAAAACGGTCCATAACGTGCTTTTTATAGCATCTAGGTTTCCGCCGTTAGCCGGACCGGGAGCGCGACAACGTTGAACACCTCGGGGAGCACGAAACAGCCAAAGAAGATAGTTTTCTTTGGGCACTTCGGGGTGGTCAACTTCGGCAACGAGAGCAGCCTGAAAGCAGTGCTTTGTCATCTTCGCCGTATGGTGCCGAATGCCGAATTCAACTGCATCTGCACCGATCCGAGCACCGTCGCGATGACCTATGACATCGCCGCAGTGTCCAGCAGGACTCCCGTGGGTGAATACCGGACGCTGCACAGCCCGTTGGCTCGACTGGCGCTAAGACTCGTGGACGATCTCTACGAGCCTTGGCGGTGGGTCAGCCACAGTTCATTGAGCCTTTACACGACGAAGGTCGAGCGTTCGAATCGCCTCGAGCCCATAGTTTTTTGACCACGCAACTCGGGAGCGCGCTTCGATTACTTCAAATAAGTTGTCTACTTTAGCGTCAAATAGTAGATAACTTTTAACAGTTAGTTAACGTATAAACTTATTATTGCGTGATTTAGCCGTTTCACACGAAAAGTATATACAGATGCATAGAGCACATCTATAATTCCTATGCATGCAAAGAAATTAAGCCAGCTGATGCGTGCAAAGGAATTAAGCCAGCTGATGCGTAAAAAAACATTAAGCACGCTGCCTTTATGCAATTGTATATATTAAAATGTATTATGACTGCAAAAGGCCCGCACCTGACGAGCGAAAAACTAACGATTAAAGAAGCCGCAGCGGCGCTAGGCGTGCATCCTGCCACCATCCGACGCAAGATTAAGGATAATACTATTAAGTGGGAGAAAGACGACGGCACGCGTGGGCAATACTACATACCCGCAAGCGAGATTGATACCTACTGGGCAACTAGGTCAGTCGTTAAGCGTGCGCGTGAGATAGACGTTACGGAGATAACGAACGAAATTAGTGAGCAGCGCAATGCGGTCATAAAATTGTTTGAGCGTGTAAGCGAGATGCGTATGATCGAGATAGCGACCGCCGAAAACGTTCGAGATATGCGGGCATCTCTCGAAAAGTTAACCGCGAAAATAGACGAACTAGATTTAAAATTAACGCCACTAGACGAAGGCGCTACGAGTGAGGGGACTCCATTTTCCGAATCGGAAGCGAGATATACAAACCTAAAAGAATGGATCGCGTCTGCTAAAGCAAAATCTCGGGAATACTGGTGGCAGTTCTGGCGTTATGAAAAGTCTTAAAGTAAAGGCGAACGCTACCCTTTGCGCCACCTCGTAATAGCACAGCGGTTATGCTTAGGAGTAGCGTCCTATAGTATATGCGACCGATCTTCACGCACACGATTGGCGTTCAAAACGCGAAGCAGTCGCACGCGTATCCGATTATCCGGCTGCCGCGGGAATTCCATTGACTCGCCAGTACCGCTGCTACGATTTATGAGACAACGCATAATGAGGCGCTCGCGTTCCTAGTCGTGCCCCATCGCAAGCGTAAAAATGGTCGAACAGGGGATTTAGATACTGACATCGAAAAAACGAGCCTTACACGACGAAGGTCGGGCGTTCGAATCGCCTCGAGCCCATCTATTTTTGGATTTTTTTGGTCGATCAGAGCGTAGCATGACTCTTGATCTTTCTCAGTTATTTCTTCTATAAATTTGTCTAAATTGTCTAATTTAGGCACAACAAAAAAGGCTAACGATCCATCCTTTTTTGTCTTGTATATAGATACTGTTTCGCCTGCAATTCAACGATCGGGATCTCAGGACGTGCATTCGAAAGTTTGTGGCACAAACACATAGGCCTAGCAGTATGGCTGCTTGCAAATCATTCATCAACCTTCTGCGCCTATCTGGAAAACTGAGGCGTAGCGGATTTTCCAGTCGTGTCTTGTCTTGTTCAAAGGCTCAAGACCCCAATATTTCCAGGGCCAATCGTTCCTCAAAAAGTGGTCGCCTTCGTGAATCTTTTCCAACAAATCTGAAAGCGCAATCCAGCCTAAATCCTCTGCAACCTTTGTTCGAACATCCAGATCAATCCCTGATACAACCAGATAACCTCCGGGTTTGACAAGTCGTGCAATATTGCGCAAACAGTTTTCTGCTTTCGGCGGGTAATGTCGCGCAGAAAGTTGTTTGCCACCACCATATCCTGATATCCCAGAACGTTACCTATATCCGGATCTTCAGCATCCCCAAGGTGCCAGGTAATCCCTTTTCTGATCCATAATTTAACCCGAACCTTGTCTCCTTCCCAATCAAATAGATCCTGCATTTCGTCCTCGGTCATATTCCCAAAAACAGGTTTCCTATGCATTCGGGGGTGTCAAGGGAGTAAACCCCCCTTTCGGCAAATCAACCTCCTTCGAAATATCCACGGCATTCATCACGACTTTAAGATCGGGACGATCCGTCGGATTGTCCAGAGGATGGAATAGACTTCAGCCCCCTTACTGCTTCCTAATACAGCAATCCGATTATGAAATTCTTGACACATCTCGACGACCAATGACGCGATTAAAAGTGCAATTGGAAAAACTCCTGCGTATTTTCGCCCTCCGTATGGCACCACTAATCGCCATGTTAACAATTGAGCAGAAACATTCGGCCTCGCGCCTGTCTTAAGAGAGGCTGGTCTGATTTCAAGCCAACCTTGCATTACAATAACGGCTTATCGAACAGTGAGGCCGTTCTGCACGAAACTCATATGTAGAAATACCCGCCTATAACACCCGAGTACTTAAAATGACGAAAACGGTCCATAACGTGCTTTTTATAGCATCTAGGTTTCCGCCGCAAGCCGGACCGGGAGCACGGCATAACTTAGGTACGGTCCGCGGGTTGCTGGAGCGCGGGTTGCCGCTAACGGTAGTGACCGGACCCGAAGTGGTAGCTACCGGACGCGAGCGTCATTCTCTCAATCTAAGCGCAAACCAATGGCCTCAAGATGAATACTTAAGATCCCGGATACCAGAACGTGTAACCGTCGTCCGGTGTCCGTGGCCTTTGAGTATCGGAACTTCCTACATGATATTTCATACCGCCTTAGGTTTACCCCAATGCCGTAACTTTATCACCGGACGAAATCGTATGTGGAAAGTTGCGCAACAAGCGCTGCAAGCGGGAGATTATGCGCTCATCTACTCAGTCAATGGCATAGGCATTGAACACTCGGTAGCGCTAGACCTCAAACGGAGCGCGGGATTGCCATGGGTAACAGAAGTTCGAGATCCGTGGATCCATAATCTGATTGAATGGCGATTTATGAAAGATACCTCGTGGCC
>CAVRAO010000010.1:0-52704 GCA_963719035.1 Methanobacteriota archaeon
AGTTCCACCTAAAGCCTCCGTGTAGTTAACGAAGTACCACGGCAAGCTTAGATTCCCGTTGCTCAGCGTGAGAAAAAATTCGCCCGTGAGTACCACTATAATTTGACTGTTAACGTCTTTCAGCGTCGCGTTGTACGCGACAAACGTGTAACCGTCAGAGGGCGTCGCTTTGAGCGGCCCGATGCTTTGCGGCGACCCTGCGTAGCGCACAGAGACGTTCACTGCGGAATGTTTGGCTGATTGCGAGACTGAGGCTTTTTCAGAAACGGATCCATTCTGCGCGCCAGCCGCCTGTGCGCTCGCGACGCTGGCGACACGAAGCCCCGATGTGCTCGCATGCGTTTAGCACAACCGTTCACGCTGGAATTGGGGTCACTTGCACGGCAGCGGTGGGCCCCAAAGATATCGTCGTGAAGTCATCGTAGCTGGGGCGGCCCGCACTTATGAGGACCGTGGCGTTACCTTTTGCGAAAGACACGCTCCACCCGTCTGAGGTGTTGTCATCCGTGTCCGACGGACGGTACCCCAACTTGGGCATCTGCGCCTCGTAAAACGCTTTAACGCTCGACACGGAATCCTTTGTGTGATAGACCCATCCCGTACTGTAGTTACTAGGACTAATGACTCGGACCGACGGCTGATACCGCGGTATCGCCGATGGGTCGGGATCAGACCCGCGACTGTCGTACAAACTAGTAAACTTGTCGGATGGTCCGGCTGACGGTTGCACGCTTGCGGACGCTTGTGGGCTCGGTGACGTCGTTGACGACGTGCAACCAGCAGTGCACGCGACAAGGATCATCAGGCCACACAACGCTGCTACGAGGTATTTTGGTGGTGTACCCATGCTAAACTCCTCTTTGAGACGCTTGAAAGGCGGCCATTCTATTAAAGCCATTTGTTTTGCTCGCTGAGGGCGTTTAAAGTCGCCGGGCGCCTTTCGGGTCACTGTTTTTACATAGAGAAGCGTTTGTATTCGTGCTATATGTGTGCAATAGCCGAGCCGCCCCCCCCGTAAGACGGCAAAGAACTAACTATTCGTGCTGCGTATCGCGAAACAGAACATGAAAAGGAGGTGAAAACCGTGGATGAAGACCAATGTCAACAATGCGGCACACCCGCGTCACCTGGCGCAAAATACTGCGAAAGTTGTGGCGCAAAACTGATCGCCGAACGCGCACAACAAGCTCCTCCGCACGTGACCGCGCAACCGCAGCCGCCAAGCGCCCCACCGTACGCGCCCGCTCCGACGTTTCAAGCACCCTCCGCAGCAGCTTCGCCGTATCAGGGCGTCGCGATTCGCTTTGTAGCAATCTTCATTGATACCATCATCATCGCTGTTATCTCGGGCATCCTGACGTTCCCGCTTCAAACGCCCATCGTCACGGTGACGATTACCGAGGGAACCCCAAGTTTCGCGTCGACGCCCAATCCGCTCGCGTGGCTCTCCGGCGGGGTCTCGCTGCTCATCTTTTTGCTGTACTTCATACTCCTCGAAGGGTCGTACGGCCAGACGGTTGGCAAGATGGTCGTCAAGATCAAAGTGGTGAGAGATAACGGGGCAAAGATCGAATACGCGGACGCGGCCGTGCGTAACATCCTGCGCGTCATCGACGCCATTCCGTTCTTTATTCCGTACCTGCTCGGTGCCATACTTATATGGACGTCAGATATGAAGCAGCGGGTTGGCGATCGTGCTGCAAGCACCGTTGTCGTAAAGGCATGAGGCGCGGCCTCGTGCTCTTTCCCTTTTAAAGAGAATTATTTGGAGTAGATTGTGAGTAACGTTATAGCGTACATATAAGCGCTCCGAGCACACGCGCAGGTGAGCCCTATGATCACTGTTTCAATTATTAAAAGGCGACTTAAGGAAGGAAAGACGTACGAGGACTTTCGGAAGGCGTGGTTTCACACCGTTGGGTTTGGGACGGCGAGCACTCTGTATACCGTCATTAACACGTTTGACCCGCGGGAGATTATCGTCATCGGCTTTGTTGAGATGGACGCCGGCAATGACCCAATGTCGATTCTCAGAGTTGACGTTAAAGAGCGGCTTGAGAACCCGTTGGATGAGGTGATCGAACCGGAGATCGGACGCGAATTTGGTATATTGGTCTCAGAAGACGATTTTTCTGCGGCCGGTGCACTTGAGTTCAGCCCAGCGACCGTTAATGGAGAAGAAACCGATTTTAATGAGATTGTTGAGGTACTGGCACCAGCAAAAAAATTGGTTGCTCAGGCAGCCGCAGAACGAGATAGCTCCACGAAGGATTAAACAGCGTGGCACCAGTCTAATTATTCGCCAATGCACAGATCCGAATAATAGCCCTGGCACGCGCGTTGTGTTCTCAGATCGCCCTTGGTAACAAAAAAGGTGGTGTTTTACATTTGTTTTACAGAACCGAGCTCTCTTAAGGTCCTTTCCACCGTGTTGGGCGGCTATGTGGGCTCCCACTCATACAAGCGCTACGCCGAAAGCTTTGGCCTGACAGGGAGTGAGTGGGTGCTTGACTACGGTTCGGGCTCCGGCAGGATTACGCGACATATAGCTGCGCGCCTCGCGCCGCGGGGCGGCCACCTGACGTGCGTCGACGTCTCTACGGTGTGGATGGACGTAGTAAAAAGGCGGCTGAAGCAGTACCCCAACGTTGACTTCAAATTAGGGGACATCGCCTCACTGGACATCCCCGATGACGCCTATGACGTCGTTGTCGTGCACTTCGTACTGCATCACGTCAACGCAGACGTACGACAGAAGAACGTAAGCATATTGTCACAAAAACTGAAAAAGGGCGGCAGGCTCTTCTTCCGAGATCCGATACGCGAGGAGCACGGCACCCCGGTGCACGAGATCAGACAGCTCATGTCGAACGCTGGGCTTCACGAACGCGCGTTTCAAATGGAGAAGTCACTCCATATGGGCCCTCGATATAGCGGTGTGTTCGTTAAGGACTAACGGCACGCTAAATCGGTCTTTAAAGGCCCTTCATGAGATTTTCGCCGGTGGAGCACGCTTGCGAGCGCCACGAAAATTACGCTGAAGCCGATGAGCACAGCCCACGTGAGGGCAATGGGTATGGTGGTGCTGCCGAGCAAGCTGAGGTCGAACCCGGCGACGAGGTAGGTGATGGGCGAGCAGTAGACTACGGCCCGCGCGATCCCCTGCAAGCTCGCGATCGGCACAAAAATGCCGCTGATAAAGATGAGGGGAAAGCGGACGAGGCTTGAGAGCATCATGATGTTAGACGGGTTGGTGCTCGCTGGCGACGCGAGGAGCACGCCGAGCGCTGAGAAACAGAACGCGCCGAGTACCAAACTCACGCCCATCAGCAGGACTCCTGTGACACTCACGGCGTAGCCGAATGCCGCTGTTCCTATGGCTAAGATGATGACGTTGATGAGGATGCCAAAGAGCATGCCCGCTACGACGTCGCCGAGAATGAGGGTGTTGATGGTGACGGGAAAGGAGAGCAGCCGTTCGTAGGTGCCTGCCCGCTTCTCCCACGGGGTGATTAACGGCCCGACGGATGAGGCGATGAAAAAGACAAACATCGCCGCAAGTCCGGGAAAGAGCGTGTAACATGTCGGCGCTGCGGCCGAAGTAGAACGCCATGAACATGATAAAGGGAAACAGGAAGCCAAAGATGAACACGGGCGGCTTAGTATAGTAGATGCGCATGTCCTTTTCGGCAACGAGCGCGATGCTGCGCAGGTTACTGAGAAGGGAATCACTAAACACGTGCTTTTCCCTCCGTTAAGGTGACGAAGACGTCTTCGAGGCTTACGCCCTCGATGCTCAACGCGGTAAAGGTGAGGCGCTGCGCTTCGGCGAGGGCGAAGATGAATTTGGCGAGGGCGTCAGGATCATCGGTGTAAAAGCGCCACTTCTCACCCTCCCGTTCTGTCCTGATCACGAGGCCGCTGCGTTCTATTGGGCTCACGTCGACGGGTTCTTCAAACGCGACCTCGACGGACTGGGTCTCCTTGAACGCCTGTTTAAGTCGCTCAGGCGCGTCGATGGCCGCAAGCCCCCCGCGGTTGATGATGGCAACCCGGTCGCAGAGGGCGTTAGCCTCCTCGATGTTGTGGGTCGTGAGGAACACCGTGGTGCCCGCGTCGTTCATCTCCCTGATGATGGCCCGGATAAGGCGCTGGCTGTGCACGTCGAGTCCCGAGGTGGGTTCGTCCAGGAAAAGTACGTGCGGGTCGTGTACGAGAGCGCTTGCGATGAGCACGCGCTGTTTCATGCCCTTGGAGAACCCTTCGACTTTGTCGTTCTTCCTTTCAGAAAGCTCGAACTGTTCCAGGAGTTGGTCAGCGCGTCGGTCGGCAGCGTTTCTGGACATGCCGTAAAATCGTCCTGCCAGAGCGACGTTCTGTTTGGCGGTCAAATCGATGTATACGTTGCTCATTTCAGGAATGATGCCCATCTGCATCTTTGCGGCGATCGGGCGCTTATGCAGGTCGATCCCGCCAATCGCGATATCACCGGCATCTGGCGTAAGAAGGCCCGTGAGCATCCTGATCGTCGTCGTCTTTCCCGCGCCGTTTGGGCCGAGGAATCCAAACAGCTCACGATCTGGGACGTTAAACGAGATGTTGTTGACAGCGGTGATGGCGCCGAACCGTTTTATTAATCCGCTAACCGCGATCATTGCGGTTCGTTCTTGTTTCATGTCCCTCTGTGAGTCGGAAATTAGACAACGCTATATATGATTGTTATACATATCAATGTCATATAAAGGAGTCAACTCGTGTGTAATCAAAACCGTTGTAGGTGTTGGGAAACGTATCCGGAACGCAGTTGGATTCAGTTTTTGACGCTCCGGATTCTCTATGAAACCCCGACTTACGGGTATCAGCTCCTTGACGAGATTGAAGAACGAACCTGTGGCTGTCATAAGCTGGAGCCCGGCAGCATCTATACGGTGCTGCGGCGGATGGAAGCGAAGGGATGGTTGGCATCGGCGTGGGAACGGGGTGATTCCGGCCCGGACAGGAGAGTGTATACCGTGACGGAGAGGGGTGGTGAAGTCCTGAAGACGGGGCTGAGCACGATCGTTCGGCGGAAACAGCTCTTTGACGATTTGATCGGGTTTTACGAAAGGCGTTTTAAGGAGTAATATACGGAGGTTAAGGAAAATGTGTGGAGGAGAAAATTATCACTCATCTGAGGGCTGTTCCTGCGGTTGCAGTTCTGGATGCAGCTGTGGCTGTGGCGGACATCATGGCCATCACGGGCACCATGAGCACGGAATGGGCGCAGGGATGCACCATGGAATGGAATTTGCGTTGCCGCTGATGGACGTTGACGAAGAGATCAAGATGCTTGAAGAGTACAGAGACTCTCTAAGCGCGCGTCTTGATAAGGTTAAAAAGCGGCTTGAGGGTCTTAAACGCTAAAGCAGCACGTCAAAGGCGCTTTTTTCCCCAGGCGACTGTGCTATACGCTTAATACAGCGCTTTATCGCTAAAGTTTATAAATCTTGCAAAAGAGATTTATACGATCGTGTGAAGGTACAACCTAACGAAGCTGCACTGAAGGGAGACAATCAAGCTCGACGTATGCGTTGGAGGAAAGAAGATGAAAAAACCAATTATTTTTGTATTGGCGCTATTCGTAGCCCTTTCGCTGTTCACGGCGATGAACGTGTCAGCTCAGTGTGCTGCGACGACGACCTGTCCATCGACCACGAGCGCTCAGTGCACGAGCTGCACCACCTCATCGTGCTGCTGCTGTCCGTGCCCCGTTACGTGTCCGACCGCATGCCCCACAACAGCCTGTTGTGCAGTGGCGTCCAGTGTTGTGACCTCGTGCGGCCACTGCGCCTGGGATCCCTATAATCAGGGCTGGATCTGGGTGTCGTAACGCAGGCTTTAAGACGATAACAGCTAGCGCTTGAGCTGGAGCACGCGTACAGTTTAAAGGTATTTTTGTACGCGTGCTGAGAGTTGTGTAGATTGCACGGAGCTCTATCAGTAGTATCGAGTTGCATTTTGCTTATTTGCGCGGTGAGCGTGCGTGCCACTGACAAATCTGTGCATTCGCGGTTTTGACGGGCGTTACCGATCAACCGCGTCGTTTTTCGAATTTCATACTCTAGATGCACTTGATCGATCGACGGTCAGCCAGCTCGCTTTAATTACGTCAAATATTTTTTAAAATCAATTAGATATATCAAACGCAAACTATGTCGTGATTCTCTTCTGTCGGGTCGCTGACCGATGGCACAAGCGATTACGCGTCCTAGCCGCGGTAACTGCTCTTGACGGTTCTGAAAACGCGGTAAGGTTTGGGTCATCTTGGCCATCTTTTTACTGTAGCCGCTTACGGTCGGGCTCGGCTCGCAGCAGCTCACTGAGATCTTTCACGATTAACGTCGGAAATTCGTCCTCATCCAAATCGTCGATCTGCTCGCGCGTCGTTTCACCGCTTAATACGCAAATAAAACTGCATCCGACGTTGTGTGCCATCTTCCCGTCGGTATACAATCGATCACCAACGATAGTCATCTGACCCACGCCATATTGCTCAGTAACGCGCTCCAACAAGCGGGGGCTGGGTTTGCCAAAGACCGCTGTGGGTCGTCTACCCGTCGTCTTTTCGAGCACCGCTAGGATGCAGCCACAGTCTGGGACAAATCCAAGTTCAGATGGGCACACGAGATCGGTGTGCGTCGCAAGAAACAGCAAACGCGAGTTCTGCTGCAGCAATATCGCGGCGGCTCGCAGCTTGTCGTACGTGAGCTCAGTGTCGTACGCTACGATGAGCGCCTCACACGCGTCAGGATCTGCGGTCAGCTGCAGTTCTGGTAGCGCCTGTCGCAGATATGCTTCAAACCGGACGTTCCCGAGCAGGTACACGTTGCGTATGGAGCGCGCTTGCAGGCATGCAATCAACGGCTCGAGCGGCGTAATGATGTGGTCGCCGTCGACTGGGATGCCCATCGCATTGAGCCGAAGGCGATAGTCCTCAGGAAGCTTTGACGTGTTGTTGGTGACAAAATAGAACGCCCGTTCACGAGCGTTGCGGTCGATGAATTCAAGCGTGCCGCGTATGGGTCGATCTCCCACGTATACCGTTCCGTCCAAGTCGAGGACGAAACAGTGCGTGTTGGACAAGGTGAAACGGCTAAATCGCTTGTCGGCGTCGCACAAGTCGTCCATCGAGCGAATGGCGGCCCAATTGACGCCGGCGACATCAGCAAGCGTTACCCGCACGGTGCGGACGAGATCGTTGAGTGCTTTTGCCATTGACACATCTGTTTCAACAGCGCGTTTTGCTACGACGCGTTTGAGGGTAGCGACCGCACGAGCGTTGAGCTTCCATACGTCAGCTGAGACTGCCGTGACCCCCTCCGTGGTGACAGTCGCGTTGACGCGAACGACGCGTCCGCTCTGTACCAGTATCGCAGCGCCGCTGGATCGACCCGTATCGCCTGCAACGGCGTTTGTGCTGGACCGTGTCAGCTCTTCGATCAGGCGATAATCATACATGCATTCGCCGTTGCTGACGAATAGGCCCTCTTTGTCGAATTCCGCGGTCTGAAGGGCGAGGTGCAACGAAAGCGCAACGTTCTTTAAATGATAGTCGGCATTTTTCACAAGGCGTATCTCAGGGTGCACGCGCTTCAGAAAGCGTTTGATAGCGTTGTGGTGGTAGCCTGAAACGACTATAATGGACCCCTCGGCGATTCCAGCCTTCAGATAACTCAGTATCTGATGTTCGAGCAGCGGAATTCCGTTGATCTTAATTAAAGCGCCTGGTTTTCGGCTGTTGAGTGGTCGCAACTCCCTATTATCGTTCTCAGCGAGGATGATGGCTTTCATATGCGTTAGGCGTTACCGGCAAATGACCGGCTGTTAGACTCTACGCGCTTTTTGCTTATAACATCAAACCACGTATGGACGTGTAAAAACGCAAAGGTAGTTAAGGGGCAAGTGAAAAAGTGAAATACTGTAAGGCTATCCATCGCTTCAGGAGTGCAAGCGTTTGAGACTCAAGTTTGGCGAACGGCAGATCGATCCGGATATCCGACGACTCTATGACCTGCGTGACGTCGCGTTTGACACCGCGTGGTTTGAAGACGTTTCTGACTGCGACGCGTATTACATGTTCCGGGACCTCTCGCTCACACCGACTGACGCGGATACGATTAAACGCCATCACCTTCGCTATGACATCACGGTTATTCCACCCCTTCAAATGGGGCTTGAGTTTGTCAAAACGTACGGGCACTACCACCCGCGCGTTAACCCGAAACTGGGATATACCTATCCGGAGGTTTACGAGGTGCTCGACGGCGACGCCCACTACATGCTGCAACGAGCACAAAACGAACACAGCGTCGATGAGGTCATCTTGGTTAAGGCGACGCGCGGCGATAAGGTGATCGTCCCGCCAAATTACGGGCACGTGACGATCAACCCGTCGGAAAAAACGCTCAAGATGGCCAACTGGGTGTCCCGGTCGTTCGAGTCGCTCTACGAGCCCTACACGCAGCTTCACGGGGGGGCGTACTATGAGCTCATCAACGGTAGGCTGTTACACAACCGAGCATACGATAACGTGCCTGAGATACGGATCGCTTATCCGAAAGAGACGCCCGAGTGTGGGTTGGTTAAGCGAAAACCGATGTACGAGCTGATCGAAGAGCCGTTGCTGCTCGAGTTTTTGACAGCGCCCGAGAAGCATGCGGCGTTGTTTCACGAGTTCTATTCCAAGTGAGGGCGACTTTCGAATGCCCTCCGTTGTCCCTAATACAACAAGCTAACGCAGTGTTTGAACTTGATAGCGGACGTTAAAGTCGTATCGAGGCGTTCAATCAGTTTTTTGAAGCAAACGTTGAGCGCAGCCTGCCCCATCTGACTGAACACCTAATGTATTTTCGTTGGCGCTAGCAAACGTCTCAAGGGTGCACTGCGAGCAGGTGACGAATCAACCATAGAATCAATCATAATAACAACCTTTTTCAAGACCATTGTTGAATCGTACACTGCGTATGGAGCCCATAAAAAAAGCCGTTATCCCCGCTGCGGGATTGGGGACGCGGTTTCTTCCCGCCACCAAGGTACAGCCAAAAGAGATGCTGCCAATTGTGGACAAGCCCATCATCCAGTTTGTGGTCGAGGAGGCGATCGCTTCTGGCATTGATGACATCATCATCGTCACGGGGCGGGGCAAGCGAACGATCGAGGACTACTTCGATCTCTCTCCGGAACTTGAGACGCATCTCGCAAACAGTAGCAAGCACGAGCAATTAGAGGAGATACGGGCGATCTCGACGCTCGCTGACATACATTACATACGGCAAAAAGAGCCAAAAGGGCTGGGCGATGCCGTCTTGAAAGCAGAGAAACACGTGGGAAATGAGCCGTTTGCCGTGCTGCTCGGCGACGACATCATACGGTCCGCGGTGCCGTGCACACGGCAACTCACAAACCTTTTTGCTACATACCAAAGCCCCCTCATTGCCGTGGAACACGTGCCACCCAATAAGATTTCGAGCTACGGCATTATTCGAGGGGAACGAACAAATGAGTCCGTTTATCGCCTGAGCGACGTCGTCGAGAAGCCGGCGCTGTCTGAAGCGCCCTCGGATCTGGGCATCGTCGGTCGGTACTTGATGACTCCTGATCTCTTTAGTTGCATCAAACGCGTTGCTCGTGGAACAGAGGGCGAGCTGCAGCTTACTGACGCCATTCGCGTGCTCCTCAACGAACGCGATGTCTACGCGCACGTGATAGATGGTTCGAGGTATGACGCCGGAGATAAAATCGGCTACATAAAAGCAGTCATTGATTTCGCACTTGAAAGGGCGGATTTGCGCGAAGAGTTAGCGCGGTATCTGGATGAGAAAATCTCGAAATCACGAAAAGATGCGTAAATGATGCTAGCGCAGCAATCTGGCTAATGCGTGTTTTTTTTCCGAGGGCCTTGAGATGGGTCGTTCGTAGCTCACTGATGGTGTGTTTAGATACTGCTATTGTCCTACGTTTCAGAATCGCAGCAGGGCTCTCGCACGTATTGTTTACGATGATCGAAATGATCGACGGTCGCGGTGTTCCGCAACGTTGGCATCATATGCTGGAACGAACGATGCCTCGCAAGCACTTTATGTTCAATCTATCATTTTTTTAACATAGCCGCGCGAAGGTTCTCTGGTGCCTTTTCAGTGACAGAGGGCCAATTTATGGTGGCCGCTAATTTTTAACGATACCTAACGGAATCTTTAAATGAATAGTCACGCACGTAAAATCGATGCAGCGCATATCGATCATTGGAACCGGTTACGTCGGACTGAGCACGGCTGTCTGTTTTGCTACTCGCGGGTACCACGTTATTTCAACCACTCAGAAAACTGAGAACGTGCGCTTAATTAACATGCAGCAAGCGCCATTTTACGAGCCCGGACTGGAAGAAGCCCTCAAGCGCAGCGTCGAATCTAAACGCCTACGTGCTGAAGTCAGTCGCACAAAAGCGGTCTTAGAGACTGACATAAGCTTCATTACTGTTGCTACGCCCAGTCAACCGGATGGGACGATCGATCTTCGGTATGTTATCAGAGCAAGCGAGGACATCGGGAGGGCGTTGCGCGAAAAAGGCACCTATCATCTTGTCGTAGTCAAGAGCACTGTGACCCCCGGCACGACGCGCTACGTTGTAAAGCCAGCGCTCGAGAGAATGTCGCATCTCGTCGCCGGACGCGACTTCGGTCTTTGCGCGAATCCTGAGTTCTTGCGACAGGGCTCAGCAATTCAGGATACGCTCCATCCCGACCGAGTCGTGATCGGCGCGCACGACAGACGATCCGGCAAAGCGCTCGAGGAGGTTTTTACCACCTTCTACGAGCGCTCGGTTCCCATACTAACTATGGGGCTTGAATCGGCCGAAATGGTCAAATACGTAAGCAACGCGTTTCTCGCTGCGAAGGTGTCTTATGCGAATGAAGTGGCGAACGTTTGCGAACTGGTGCCCGGAGTCGACGTATCGCAAGTGATGGGCGGCGTTGGGTTAGATAAGCGGATCAATTCTCAGTTTCTCAACGCGGGCGCCGGTTTTGGCGGTTCGTGTCTGCCCAAGGATGTGAAAGCGCTGTGCAAGTTTGGCGAAACACACGGTTACCAGGCGTCCCTGCTGCGCGCTGTTCTTGCAATCAATGACGATCGAGCGCGTCATATCGGGCAGCTCGTGCTGTCGAGCCTTGGTAAGCCGAACGGTAAGAAAGTGGCGCTGCTCGGGCTCTCGTTTAAACCAGATACTGATGACGTGCGTGATGCTCCGTCTCTCAAGATCGCCAAGCTGCTGATGGAGGCGGGAGTGCACGTTTGCGCGTTCGATCCGGTCGTTAAAGTGGTCAAACTCCCGGGATATGACGCGCTCGAACACGCGCATTCAATTCAGGCCTGTTTGGCCGGAGCTCATTGTTGCGTTGTCGTGACTGAGTGGGAACAGTTCAAAGCCCTGACGCCTGACGACTTTATCACCCATATGGCTCAGCCGGCGGTGATCGACGCCCGGCGGATTTTTGACCCGCTGCAGTTCCGGGATAGGTTAAAGTTTCACGCTGTCGGTTTGGGCACCGATCCGCTCTCAGCGGAACGGGCAGAATGATCACTGAGGTGATCCCCAATATCAAGCATCGAATTAACGTGCTTGTGTGCGTATTGCTTTTTCCAGAGTTGCTTCGAGCTTCTCAGCCGCGTTTTCCCACGTAAATTGCTGAACGAATCGATGCCCGTTATCTGCAATCCTTCGGCGCTCGTTTTCGTTTTCAATTAGCTGGCACACGCTTTTAGCCAGAGCATCAGGGTTTTGTATTTGGTCCTGTACGAGCGCAGTTTCACCATCTTTGAGGTAGTCGGAGAAGCCGCCCGCGTCAGTAGTAACCACCGCGCAGCCGCACGCCATCGCTTCCATAGGTGGCAGTGGAAAACCTTCAATCCAGCTCGGGAGGACAAACACATGCGTTTCGTTGTAGAGCGCTCTTAGTTCAGCATCAGACGTACCTGTCGTGAAATTCTACCCACTTAGGAAGCTTCGCCAATTGGGGACTATCCGCCGGCGGCTTATGGCCAAAAACGGCGAAGTGTGTGTCTGGATGTCGTGCGTGTATCAGTCTGAAGGCGTCAACCCCCTCACTAAGTCCTTTCCACGCACCTAGCCGGTAAGGCATTAAAACGTTAATATGCTGGGCATTTTCTCTGTGATCGCCCTCTCTGAAAAAGATGCTAAAATTGACCCCATTTGGAATCACGTAATCCACCCGTTCTCCAAACCCACTTTCGATGACTTGTCTTAACCACTCAGCGATCGTTATCTTCTTTAATGGGAGTTTGAATGAGCCATCTACTGCTGCCTTTGGCATCTCGTAAATTCTTCTTTTTTGGAATTACGCGTGCCATAGAGACGGCACACGTTTCGTTGCTCCTTTTGTGTTTTCTTATCTCATTCCAACACTTTATTTCATTCCAAACATCCCAGATCTCGTAATTTTGCACAAAATAAAACTTATCACCTTTGTTGTCGCTGAGTCTATCGACGGTGTACGCAGTTTGCCATGCGGTCGCAATGACCACATCAGCGTCTGGAATTGATTGTTCAATCAGCTTTGTGAATCGTGGATGGATGACTGGGAGCCTAATTAAAGAAGCGCGCGTTACAAACGGTCGTGCATAGTCTTTTCTAATCACGTTTCTTAGACGTTCCCACATACTTGTAAGCAGCCACGAGGCGAAAGCTCGCAAGGAGAGTCTCTTAAGATAAGCAAGATTCACCGCGGGGTACAGCAACGCAGACTTGATGGTCCCTAGCTTGCAAATGGTCGGCGTATTCAAACACCGCTCGGACTCCGCCTGATCTCTCGATAGCATTGAGCACAAAGGTTATCTTCATCGTTGCTTAATCTGCTCCTGTTTTCACGTTTGTTTGATTTCACCGTGTAGATTAAAGAGCTTCGAAAAACCTTAGCTATAGTGTGTATTTCAATAATAATATAGTCTTACTCGAAAAGCTTTAGTTCAACAGAATCCTTTTCAAAAAATAGCTCGCAGAAGGACGCAATTCATATCTGCCGTAAAGTGAGAACAAGCACAATGCAACGACATCCGAAGGAGACAAAGTGTGAACAACAACGAGACTGAAGTCACTGATGATGGCATCTATACGAGCCTAGCTGCGCGTTCGATAAAGGGCTCTGGATGGGTATTTTCACTAAATATTGCTCAGCAGTTACTCAGTTTCGTAACACTTGTTGTGTTAACGCGTATTCTTCTTCCAAGCGACTTCGGTCTAATGGGGATATGCACGTTGACGATCGCGATGCTTAATGTTTTCACACAAACAGGCTTTGAAATGGCGCTGATTCAAAAGAAAGAGGACATTGAGCCATTCCTTAACAGCACTTGGACGCTATCGCTTATACGGGGTATCCTTTTGTTTGCCTTTCTTTTTTGTATCGCCCCCGTCATTGCTCTGTTTTTCAATGCCCCGGCCGCGACCTTGATACTCCAAGTATTGGCATTTTCGTGCGTTTTACAGGGCCTTTCGAACATTGGAGTCATAGCTTTCTCTAAGGAGCTTCAATTCAACAAGCAGTTCGTACTTCAAATTGTGAGTAGCATTGCAGTTTTTGTAGCAACGATCGCGGCCGCTTTAATACTGAGGTCTGTTTGGGCCCTAGTAGTTGGGTCGCTTGTAGGCAGCGTCGTTGCGCTCTTCGCGAGCTACCTCCTGCACCCTTATCGCCCACGCTTCGATTTTGACAGGTCTCGGATTCGCGAGCTATGGGGCTTCGGCAAATGGGTTTTTGCCTCTTCGATCATTTTGTATTTTTTGATGAATGGTGACAATCTATTCGTCGGCAAGTTTTTAGGATTAGCTTCCTTAGGTTTTTATCAGGTTGCCTACACGATATCAAATACCCCCGCCACTCAGATAACTCACGTCATTCATGATGTCGCTTTTCCGGCGTATTCCAAGTTGCAGCACGATTTAAAATCGCTTAAATCAGCGTATTTGCGTGTATTGCAGCTTACCGCGGCGCTTTCTATTCCTCTCGGATTCCTCATCCTTTTACTGGCGCCCGAATTTGTTGTCGCTCTCTTAGGCCAACGATGGGTGCCCATGGTTCTTCCGCTTCAGATCCTTTGTTTGTTTGGCATTTTACGCTCGATATTAGGGGCTGCAGGCCCAGTCTTTTATTCAATGGGCAGACCCGACGTAATGACGAAAGCTCCAGCACTACAGTTGCTTTTGATGGTTTTGACGCTTTATCCCTTAGCGATGAGATGGGACATAGCAGGCGTAGCAATATCAATAAGCATAGCAGAACTGGCCATTTTTGCGGTAATTATGCGTAGGCTCTTCGGTCTGTTGCAAATAAATGTTCAGGAGAAAAAGACATGGCTCGTATACACACTATTTCCGCTAATCGCGGTTGCTCCGGCTATATTAATCAAAGCGCTCGTCATCCAGTTTGTCGCCGCCCCTTTTTTGATCTTTTGCTTGACCCTTTCATCATCGATAGCCATCTACTTCTTGGACATATTCCTATTGGACCGTTACACTCGATATAGCATCGTTCCGATCATGGTAGCCGCGGTGAAGGCGTTGCTACGCACCGAAAAACCGGCTCTTGAGCCGATGTACGGCGAGAAAGTGAGGTGAGTGTTTTTCAAATCTTTCGCTGTCGCAGAGGATGGAGACCGTTTCGCATCGGGCACCGAACCTTGTTGTCGTTAGTGACTTATGCTGGGGAGTCAACTGATAGGGCTTACTTCAGGAGCCTAAACTTGTGCACGAGAGAACAACAGCGGGGTGTCGTGACATACATAAGTATACGAAATCTGTGTTTAGGTTGTCTAGACCGTATACAAACGCTAGAGAGGTGAGTAGACTACGAATCCCTGCAGAGTCAGCGTGATTATACCTACGTTTAATCGAGCGTTAAGCTTGAATAAATGCCTTGACAGCGTGTTAAATCAATCATACAAAGATTTTGAAGTGATCGTGGTGGACGATGGTTCCACGGACAACTCGTCTGACGTCATGCGAAGGTACTCGACGACTCACGAGTGCGGTATATAAGAAATAACACAACCAGAGGCGCTCAAGCTGCTCGAAATACCGGAATTAAAAGCGCGGTCGGGGAATATATCGCCTTTTTAGACTCAGACGACGAGTGGGTTCCGGAAAAACTTCAGACGCAGATGGACAAGACAAACGAAGCTGAGGGCTTACGCGTAATCCACGGGGACGCTCTGATTGTACGCGGACAGCCGAATGAAAAAAAGCGTTTAAACGTCCCTAACCTGAATGGATTCGTATATAAAGAATTGCTGGCGCGCCCTGGCCCGCTTTTTCAGTGCATACTCGCTCCCAAGTCGTGTTTCGAAAAAATCGGATATTTGGATGAATCAGTGCCATCGTGGCAAGAGTGGGACACAGCGATTGCCTTAGCGAAACACTACGAATTTGTCTTCTGCGATCAACCTCTTGCGATCTATTATTATTTTAGCAAGGATACGATTTCAAAAGACAAAAAGCGGTCAGCAGATGGCTTTCGCTACGTTGTCAACAAGTACAAACCAGAAATAGTCAGAGAAATTGGGAGAAAGGCCCTTCCACACATTATCTAACTATATACGCACTCTACACCGAAGCTGGTGAGATGAGAGATGCAATTAAGTTTTTGACAAGGAGTTTTTTCTTGAATCCGAGCAAAGCGAACGTTCGCTTATTGATAAGCTTGCTTTTTGGAAAAAAAACAGCCGTGATGGCTGCAAAAGCATACCGACCATAAACGCGTTCAGCGTGCATAGAGGACTATTGTTATTGGTTGGCAGCTTAGGCGTGTTGGAGGCGTATTGCCTCAACGTTCTAATCTCCTCGCTATGACGATCATATTCCAGTCGTTTTCCGTTAGTGTTTCTTCAAGTCCCATAAAGCGGTGCATTCCCAGCACCTCGTAACCTGTTTTGTTGAGTATAAACTCGAGCTCTTTCGGAAAAAAAAACCGCATTATGTGCGTTTCTTCGACGTGTTCGCGAACCGCATCGTTCTCGATGTGAAACACGTCGAAAGTGACGTTAACCGTCTCTGTCAAAATGTCGAGCTCAGGACGAGTGAGCCGTATCACCTGACCCGCGCCCTCCTCAAGTACGAGAATTCTGTCGTGCGGTCGTTGCGTGATCACTCCGGGCCCAAACCACCCATCAAAGATGAGGAGCCCTTCGATGTTGAGATGACGCCTCGCGTTAATCAAAGCGCGCTCTAGGGCCTCGTTAGACGTTTGATAGCCCATAACGGCAAACATTGCAATAGCGACATCGAAGCGTTTATCGAGGCCGAAGTTACAGATATCACCTTTATGAAATTCGACTAAACTTCCTGCCCGATTATTTTTTTCTTGTGCCACAGCAAGCATCGCATCAGACCGGTCAACGCCAACGACTTCATATCCTTTCTGCGCGAGCACCAAGGCGTGCCCCGCAGTTCCGCAGCCCAGATCAAGGATGGTCTTTGTATCGCTGCTTGCGTAAGTTTTGATGAGCGTATCAACGTAGTCAGCTTCTCCGGGGTAATCCTTCTCTCTGTAGAAAAGGTCATAATACTGCGCATAGCGGTCAAATTCTGCCACTTTACCCTCCAAGCAACGCTTCCTTAACGGCTTCAGATACCGAATCGATCTGTGGCTTTGTCAGAGTGAGGCCGGACGGCAGGTAAAACCCGAATCGGTGAGCTCTATCCGTGTGAGGGAACGTCTCAGCTTTAAAGAGCCCGAGCTTTTGCAAAACGGGCTGTGCGTGCAACCCAAGGAAAAACGGACGCGTGCCGATGCCTCTGTTTTTGAGTCGCATCATCATCGTTTCTGCGTCGACGTCCAACGCTTCGTCAAGTTGCACTGCATACATCCAGTATACCGACTTTGCGTAAGAAGGCTCAGCTTGAAAACTGGATGCCAGACACGCCTGCCAAGCCCTGTTTGTAATAAATAGCCAGTAATCGCCTTCGTGCAATAACCTCTTCGATCCGTTCGAGCTGCGCTATTCCTACCGCAGCTTGAAGATTAGTCATCCGATAGTTGTAGCAGAGCTCGGTATGATAGAACCTCCTCTCTTCGTGAAAACAGAGGTTCCGATACGAAGCCGCCCGCTTAGCAATCGAAGGATCGTGCACACTACCATCCCCCCCTCGCCCGTAGTGAGGATCTTATTCGCGTAGAAGGAGAAACACCCGGCATCGCTCATGTTGCCGCACTTCATCCAACGATTTCCATTTTTCCTGCTGAAATATTCAGCACCATGCGCTTCGGCGGCATCCTCAACGATCTTGAGATTGTGGTCAGCTGCGCAGTCAAAGACAGGATCCATGTCAACGGGCAGCCCATAAATGTGCACGGGCATAACAGCCTTTGTTCTTGAAGTGATCTTCGATTCAAGTTGTGCTGTATCCATGTTCCACGTCGTTGGGTCGATATCGACGAGGACCGGTCGCGCACCCAAGCGAAGGGCAGCAAGCGCACATGAAATAATAGTGAAGGAGGGCATAATTACTTCATCGCCCTTTTTTACATCGATCCCATAGAGCGCTGTCTCAAGTGCCGCGGTCCCGTTGCACACCGTCACGCCGTACTGCGCCCCTATATAGTTCGAGAATCGCTCCTCAAACTCTCTAACAAAAGGTCCTTCAGACGAGATCCAACCGCTGTCTATGCATTCGGCAAGGAGCTGCTTTTCGCGATCTTTAAGTAACGGTTCGTAAACTGGAATCGAAATGCGGTCCGAGGTCCTGTTTGTAGTCGTCATTTCGGTGAGAACACAATCTTGTCACGATTTCCGAGATATGGTCCCTGTTTTACTTCAATCATTTCAGTCGGTTCTAACATAGTTAAACCGTGCCCTCCTGAAGCTAACAGAATGACGTCTCCCGCCTCGAGCACCGTGCTGCTAAGGAACGCTTGTTTTTTATTGTAGAGATCAACTTTTACCCTCCCTTTTCGGACAAAAAGGACCTCTTGGGTTAGATGGACCGCCCGCTCAACTCGGTTGTGTATGTGCGGTGGAATGACCTTACCTTTCTGATGATGCATCTACCCAGCTGTTGGGAGAAGTCACCTGGCGTAAAAAATTGGATGCCTTCATTTTCAAAACGCGAGCTAATAATGAGAGCGACTAGCTCGTTGTCTTCATCGTAAAACTCCTTGAGAAAATTTGTCACGTGTTTTCTAAGTAGTGGTTATTCAATTTCTTCGTTTCGATGCAGCGCTCTCGTATCGCGATGTACAGCACCTTATCGCGACCGAATGCGGTTTCTCGAGCAGATACTTGAATCACGCAATGGAGTAGTGTGCGGAAGGGCTAAAAAGAGTTTCAGGCACTTGCAAATCCATCGTTGCTACTTTTTTTAGCGAATAACTAAGGCGGCACCGATGACAAAAGGAAAGCCTGCTAGTAACGCACACACATAAAGAAGCATCGACTTCATCGTTTAATTCCGAAGAACGTTTCGTTAGGACGGTGACCGGATGAATAACCTAGCGCGAGGATCTTTCAATTTCCTCTATCCGTTCAATCACTTTCCCAAAGTGCTTTGAGAAGTTGAACTCGTTCTCGTAGCAACGAAACGCGTTTGCCCTATAGCGTTCGTAATCGTTAAAAATCTTTTCAGCCAAGTATTCTATATCGTCAAATCCTTAGCACACTCACCGCATTGGTAAGTGTCAACAACGTCCCTTAGACTGGGAAAATCGGTCGTTATGACCGGAAGTCCAACCTGCAGGAACGATACGAGCTTGTTTGAAGAGTGCCCAGTCTCGTAGAAATTTGGCCCCAAGTTCGGATAAAAAATAAGCCCAATGTCCGCGGAAGAGACTAGTTCCGACATCTTCTGCCACTCCAATTGCTTAAGCGACAGATATACTTTCTTTGTCTCCGTCATTTCTTTAATTTGCTTTATCCATGGTTCGTTTTTACTGCTTTCATGCGAAGAATGTAAAACCAAAACAAAGTCATCTCTCCACTTCTGTGCTTTTTGAGCCAAGTCCAGCATGGGCCACCACGTTGCGAAAGTTGAAGGGTGGAGCAGAATCTTTTTTTCGCGCGGGATGTCATACGTATCTTGAAGCAAGCCCCCCTTCCTGCTATCTACTTGCGCGAGCGACGATACCGGAACGCATACGATCGATCCTTCTTCAAGCTTATTATCATCACGCAGATATTCGGCACGCCGCCTATCCTGTATGATCGTGAAGTAGCACGTTTGATTGCATGTCCTTTCAAGTGCTTTTTTTATTTTGGACTTAAAATCGTGGCACTCACTCTCTAACAACAACTCGTGGTTGTAGTAAATTACAGGAATCTTCTGCTTTTTCTTGGAAGCGCTAGCGACAAGTGTCGCGGCGATCAGTCCAAATGGTTCCACTCCTATGAAACATACGTAATCCTCGTCGATGTGATTAGTTATCTCTCGATAGAACTCGACTATAAATGGAAAGAACCGTTGCGCGTAGTTTTCAATCGTGTTTGTGGATGCAGTCGAAATTGCTCGCGCGTGTAAAAAATAACGGAACGATGCCACTAGCTCATTCCATTTTGACTCCAAAGCGCGCAGATTGCGCAAAATCAAGCGACCAGTATCAAGTAGAACAGAACCGTGAGACCATTTATCTCTCGATTTTGTTGCTAGATTAACAATAATAGCTTTCCAACGGTTGGAAACTGCCGCATTAATTGCGTCATTTGCACCTTTAACCGCTTGTACTTCGATTAGGTGTAAGCTTATATTATCTTCTTCGAAATCTGCTTTTGAAAATTCATAAGAAGACCTATCAATGAATATATGGACGTCGTAGCCTTCCCTTGCCAGGGCAACAGCACTACTTGTCAATGAAAGTGAAGTCCCTAGCCAATACTTAAGAATGACAATGCCAATTTTCTTCACTGCGTGGCTCCGGTGATAATTTTTAGCACGCGTGCGTTAAGGACCACCACCCTGAACAACGCTTCTAATATTAAACTTGACCACACTGAGGTAATGCTTGGAGCAAAGTGTTGTTTTCAATAAAGAAGCTTCTGCTATGTGCTAGAATTGGCGGCTAATCGCGCAGTGCTCGCGTTTATGTATACGCCATCTCGATTCAGCAAGTATTAAGATTTGTCAAGCAAACAGACTGTTCGAGTGTTTCATCATCCATGCTAGGAAGGGTTTTCGTGTCAAAAACAGACCTAAAGGCTGAATTCTATAGGAATAAAGACGATGCTTACTCGTCATGGATTCGATGGGACTTGATTCAACTGATACCAACAGGGGACCACAAGATTCTTGAAATCGGATGTGGTGCAGGTCACACTTTAAAAAAGCTAAAAGAGCTAGGTAAAGCTAAAGAAATTGTTGGAATAGAGATAAATGAACAACTTACCCAGGATTTGTCTGACAATTTAGACGGGTTATACGTCGGCGATGTAGAGATAATGGACCTGCCAAATACCGAAAAGTACCTTGATTACATACTTTTTGGAGATGTGCTCGAGCATTTAATCAATCCGAGGAGAGTGCTTCAACGTTGCAGGAGCTTGATGAGTGACGATGGGTTTGTGATAGCTAGTATTCCCAACATCAAACATCATAGCATCCTCTTAAGGTTGATTTTGTTCGATGAGTTTCAAGTACACTGATGCTGGGCTTCTTGATAGGTCCCATTTAAGGTTTTTCACAAAAAAGGAAATCGTCAAGATGTTTAACGACGAGAAATTTGACGTAATTGATCTTATCCCTCTCTACGATGGGGGGCCAGGTACAGGCTATAAGGACAAGCTATTTACATACCTGAATAGTAGCAGACTTTTCTCGTACCTAAGTAGCTTGGAGATTTTTTTTCTGTTCTTTTTGGATAGCTCGTTTTATGCTCGCCAGTACATTATAAAAGCAAAAAAGGAAAAGTCTGAAGCTGCCGCCATAACTGCGCAATTCTGATCCTCTATTTAAAATCGAACTGCTTTAAGAAATAACAGAATTGTCGCCACTTTGGAGCTCCAACACGAAAATTTAATTTTAAGAGCTGCGCTTTACGTGTTTCATTCCTCGCGAGAAGTGACGTGGATAAAAAAAAAGAAAAAACGCTTGTCCCATAGCTAGCAAATGCTACGCCAAAAAGTTGGAAAATTGGTCATTGTCGGAGCAACTAAACTCTTTAACGTCACCAATGTGGCCCAGCGAAGTTACATCGACGCGGATAAGACTGTCAAAGCAGCGGAACACGAGGCATATCCGTTTGTGAATACGTCGAGTTGCTTTGGGGAGAGGGGGGAAAGACTGATACCGTAATTAATGAACTTAAGAACTGGTGCGTTGCCCCCCAGTGATCAAGTCTGTGAAATCGGGCCTGGAACAGGGCGCTATTTAGAGAGACTACGTGACATTGTCAAGGCATCTCACTATCAAATATACGAGATCGATACGCGATGGGCTTCATATTTAGAGGAGCAATACGGTCCAACTGTCGTCAATCAGCCAGCTAATGGAGCTGATCTGCGCTACACTACTGCCAATTCGTGCGGCGTTGTATGTGCCTTTGGCGTGTTTACGTATTTGAGCATCATCGGCAGCTACAATTACTTCGATGAAATGATCCGGGTATGCAAACCTAACGGATATGTTATCTTCGACTGTTGTTTCGCCGAATCATGGGATTTGTCTTCGCTTCAGAATTGAAAGAATGCCGCGAAACATACCCTGTCATAACTGCTAGAGAGATTGCTACGGGCGTTATTTAGAGGACGCAAGTGTGAACCTGTGCACACTTTCACAGCAGCATATGGGTGCGATGTTTCAACGTACGTTATATTTAAGAAAACACTCTGAGTTCCGCTTGCCCTTACAAATCTTTTTCCAAATCATGGATATACCTAAAGACACTCTCAAACCGAGACCACCCGCGAAGAGATCATTTTGGGGGCCGGATAGAGGGTGTTTATATCGTAGCAAATGTGAACGGATTATAACACTTGGCACGTCACGTGTTTAGCCTCAAACGTATAAACGGGGTCAAGATATTCTATTCTACAAAAAGAGTACGTAAGTTGCCCTAAAATCGGCTTATGCTTCTTCTAAACGATACGTAGTGGGTTTGGGGGGGGTATTTGTGCAGTTTAAACTAGGGAGTGGGAGACCAAAAATAAGATGAAAATCACTATTCTTTCGCCCGACTTGTCCCACAACTGTCTTGGTAGGGCATATTTGTTAGCTAAGATTTTGCAGAGAAGACATAAGGTGGAGGTTGTTGGGCCTCTTTTTGGTGAGGAGATCTGGCAACCAGTCATCGAAGATTCCAGCATCCCTTACAGATGGACGAAGTTAAACCAGGCCTTCCATCCCTCTTGGCATCTGAATGATCTACTGGCAAGCTTTACTCCTTATTCACAGTTAAATGAACTCGCTCGAACGATAGACGCTGACGCATTGTATGCGAGCAAGCCCCTTGTTACTAGCTTTGGATTGGGGTTGCTGAAAAAGTTGGGAAAGCATGTACCATTAGTCTTAGATATCGACGATTGGGAGACGGGATTTGTGAAGGGTTACAATATAAACGATTCTGCCGCGGATCCGACCTTGTCAAACCGGGGAAAACCCCGCAACCCAAGAAGGCGCTTAGGCTCCTTCTTGCTTTCCTTGCAACATATCTACGAATTCAGCTCTCCTTTAAACGCTCGATTAGGTGAGAAATTGACCAGGTTTGCGAATAGAATTACAGTGTCCAATACTTTTTTACGCGAGAAATTTGGTGGAGATATCGTCTATCACGGTCGGGACACGCACGCTTTTGATCCGAATAAATTTGACAGAGAAACGCTCAGGACGAAGTACAATGTGCATGAAGATGACCAAATTGTCATGTTTCTTGGCTCCCCGATGCCTCATAAAGGCATAACAGATTTAATTCAATCAGTGGCTTCGATCAAAGATCACAACGTTAGACTGTTTTTGGCAGGGTTAAACGACAACGACCCGTATTCTATTGGCGTGGCTCGGGCCGCGAAACAGGCACTACACGAAAGGTTTAGGGGCTTTGAAGAGATCCCTTTTGCACGTGTTCCAGAGATTTTGACCCTTGCAGATGTGGTGGCAATACCTCAAAAACGAGACTTTGCGTCGATCGGACAGCTACCCGCGAAGGTTTTCGACGCAATGGCCATGGCAAAGCCAGTCGTTGCGACAGACGTGAATGACTTGCCCCTGATCCTGGATGGCTGCGGATTGATAGTTGAACCAGGAAACCCAGCTCAACTGGCAACAGCAATTACTTACATTCTATCAAACCCTGACAAAGCGCACGAGATGGGACAATTGGCGAGAAAACGATGTGTCGAAAAATACAGCTGGGACTGCTCTGGAAAGTATACTGGGTGAAGTATTCAAAAAGATTAGTTAACTTCCATCTTTTTGCTCACATGTCCAGTACCATAAGTCCGCTTTTTTAAACCAAGGGGGCCACAGAGCGCAAATATGAAAACGTAGCTGTAATCATAAAAGGTAGAAGAAAAAGCACACCGGTATAGAGGACAACAGGTAGTAGATGCGACAAGCCGTTAAAGAGATACTCGGGCAGGCACGGCAATTTTACATAGAACAGATGCGCTCCAACTGGCCGCCATCACCTTCATCTCCGGATTCTTCTCCTCGCGTAAACGTGGCGGTAGTCATTGTAAATTGGAATACCAGGGAATTATTGGCCGCCTTGCTTTTTTCACTCTGCCGCATTGTAGGCCGTGAACAGATCACACGAATTGTCGTCGTGGACAACAATTCCACTGATGGCTCGCGCTTGTTGCTGAAATCACTGGCGGACGCAGGGTTGATTGACGTCGTTTTTAACAATGACCAGCGGTATCATGGACCAGGCCTTAACGATGGCATTCGATTTCTTGAGCGCCTGCAGCGAAACCCGATACGGCCCGAAGATGCAACCGATTACATCTGGGTGCTCGATTCGGACGTAATCGGTACTGCGCGATGATGTGATCAATGATGCTATTGCCGCTATGCGCAGCTCCAACTCCGCGCTGTGCGGTCAGTTTCAGACTGATTCAATGCCAGAGGGATACGCTGATATTAGCAGTATCATTTTTGACCCGTTAAAGATTTGGCGGCGGGGTTTCAGCCCGTTCGAGGAACATGGCGTACCGGGCTGGCAATGCAAAGATCCTTGATTCGCCAGGGCGTTAATCGCTTTGATTTCCCATTCCGCGCTCGCGGGTACCTGATTCACTTTGGCCGCGGGACGCTGCGTATTATCCGCGAAAAACAAGACCGGTCGAATAAGTACTTTGCATGGGCAGCCGATCACTGGGAGAGCCACTATGGTGGCGATTCGAATGCCAGATACCTATATGAGGAGTTTCAGACAGTATTTGCAAAAGAAGTCCCCGACCTTTCGCTGAAATCTTTTGCCGAAGTCTGTTTACTACCGCAGCGTATTCGCCTGCGGCGCCCTTACACAATCATCATCGATTGATGGGAACCCTTTCCCTTTAAGACATGCTCATAGCTAGGAACCCGTTTTAAACTGCGAGTTAACGCATGTAAAAAAAAACGGAAACCTAAGTAGTTATATGAATGTTATCATACTGGGGTATTTTTTCATAATCAATCCCGCAAAAAAGCCCCCCAAAAAGTTACTGACGATGTCCCATCGCAATGTTCGTCCCAGATTAATCAGGTTATAGATCGGGAAATAAAGTATAAACGAAAGAAACTGTAGCGCAGTCGCGTAACGCCGCATAAACAGAACGGTGTTACGTGTAGGACAATATATTGAAAACTTAAGCGCCTTTCTAGTCGACGACGCGCTTTTATGCCAAATTGAACTTCGTAAGGTGCACACAACCTTGTATCCTGCTTTAGTTATTCGAAAACACCAGTCCTTTTCCTCTGCGTACAGGAAATAAATCGGATCGAGCATCCCTACCTCTTCTATGACACTTCTTTTTGCGAGGAGGCATGCGCCGTAAACATAGTCTACTCGCAAAAGGTAACTCTCATCTGAGCAAGCCAGCTCATCAACAGTTCTTCGATGATTGAGTGGAACGCCCCACCCTGTCCAAAAGTTTTGACAGGCGCCCGTTGTTTGAATTACTTGAGGCTCATCGTAGAAGCATATTTTTGGGCCCACAACACCGATCTTGCCTTCACTTTGCGCTGTCTTGACCAGTTCTGTCAGGAATTCAGGGTCAACTACGGTATCATTGTTGAGTAAAAGAATATATTCGGCATCTGTTTCGAAAGCATAACGAATTCCGATGTTGTTCCCTTCAGCAAAACCGAAGTTTTTTTCGTTCTTGACTAGTATGAGTCTCTCTATGCTCTGAAGAAGTCTTTTTCTGCAATTCAGGACCAGGGGCCGTATCTCGCTAGGTATTCTATGAGCTCAACTGGCTGGTGTTGATGAAAAGCTGAGAGAAAATTAGATTTAACGCGAAGCTTACCTTCACAGTAGTCTCTAATCTTCTGAATTGAATCGTCTTCAGAGGCGTTATCAACGACGATGACTTCATAGTCGACGTAGTTTATTCGAAACAGCGACTCGAGACACTCGGTAGTGTCTTCCCATCCGTTCCAGTTTAATATTATGATTGCGACTTTAGAATTCATCGCGCTGCCGAATTGTAGTTTGCTTATGTGCTCTTGCCACCGCTGCAACGACACTAAGTGAGCGTATCAATAGACTGCATACAGCGCATCTTTTCTCAAAGCGAAAAAGTAAGTTGAGCGGCATCCCGATGAGGCTCGAATTGCGCTTAAAGTAGATTTCATGCCAGTGTTATCGCTGCGTGACAGCCGACGTGTGCACCGGAGAACCGATTACGCCTAGCTCTGTTCATGCTCATATTTTGGATCTATCTTAGTTTTATCGCTCTTTTGGCTCGCTCTACACTCTGCCCGACAAACACTATTTAAGCATCTCGCCTCTACAAACTCAGCACATTCGTATTAGCTTTTCGCGATGCGACATTAAGGGCTTTTTCAGCTGGTCTATCTATTGCTGCTTGCTAGAAGCTGCTTCGGCAGCTATATGAGGACTTAACACAGTCCTCCTTGAGTTGCCGACGACCATGGATCCCCCAAGAGTAACCGTTTTGCTCCCGGTCTACAATGGTGAGCGCTTCTTGCAACTGGCAATTAATAGCGTGTTCGATCAGACTTGGAAAGATTTTGAGTTACTAGTAGTAAACGACGGATCAAATGACGGCACGTCTGCGATATTGGAGTGTTACCGCAACCCACGCTTGCGAGTCGTCACGAATGAAAGAAATATTGGGGTAACGCGTTCCCTTAACCGAGGCCTCCGCTGCGCCCGAGGGGATTATATTGCGCGCATAGATGCGGATGACCTCGCCTTGCCTGAGCGGTTAGCTAAACAAGTGCAGTATCTTGAGCATCATCCAGTGGTGGGGTTGGTAGCAAGCGCATCGGCGATTATCGACGACGCTGGGGCAACTATGAGCGTTGACGACTCCAAGTTGACTCCTGAGCAGCTGTATTATGTGTTAACGTTTTCAAACTGTATCGTTAACTCTTCGGTAACCTTCAGAAGAGAACTCATTATTGGGATTGGCGGCTACGATGAGTCGATAAAACTTGCCCCCGATTACGATCTTTGGCTAAGGGTGTCTCGCCACAGAATGATCGTCAAGCTTGATAAGGTGCTAGCTAAGTGGAGGGACACAGACACAGGCATATCAAATCGCCTAAAAGCAGAACAATCGGCGTACGCTGAAAAAACTTTTTTAAAGAACATGAGGAATTTGATGGGCAACAGCATCAACGTTGATGAAACGCTATGCTTTCACGGCGTTGGTTTTCGCGAAAAACGCTTTAACATCACGTACGGCTCACTTTTGCTGCTCGAACGGATACATGAACGATTGCTAGCAGCTTGTCCGGAAGGATTGCACGAAACAGAAATCGAGAAATATGGTAACTATACTATAGGGCGCTACGTGGCCTTGATGATAATAAATGCTCGATTGCGTGACACGTTGAACGCGCTACGAAATGTAAGATATCGCCGCTTTTTAGTCAATTTCATCGTTCAAAAACTGACACTAAACCGATGATTAGCGCTCGAATGAGTCACTCAGTTTATGCTCTTTTTGGCCATACTGTGATAGCTTTCGATATAAGACTCTCAAAGAAAAGTGCTATCGTGCAAGCGTTTAGGATTAGGTGGCGCTGAATCTTGACTCTTTAAATATCAAACGGTTATAAGCTTTGGTGCCAAGTTGTCTTGTGAGATGGTACGTCCTCTCGCCGAACATCGTTGACAATGCGAGAAGAAACGTCACCGCATTTTTATCATCCATCTTAAATGCTTTTAGCATATACGCTTTGCAGCGGTTGAAATCGCCTGCAGCGTCAAAAAGAAATGCAGCAATCCTATAGTGCCATGCCAAACCGCTTCTTCCGATAAACTGCAACATATCGTTTCGGTGTTTTTCCACTACATAAACATAGTCAAGTGCTGCCCTGATTTTGTTTTTTTGAAGGGAATTCGGATCATCTTGGAAGTAGTTAACGCACGGCTGATTGACTGTGGTGAAGTCAAATAGCTTGGAAAGGGATATACACGTGTCCCAATCCGCGTATGCCGAAATACTCTCGTCCACAAAGCCAATTTGCCTGAACCACTCTCGAGGCACGAGCATACAGCCGTGCGACGGCCCATCTCTAGCAAGCAGTTCAGGATATACGTATCCCTCGTATTGTCTTTCGAACAATCTCAATCTTGTTCTTTTTCCATTTTCGACCAACCACATGCCCGTCAAAACAACGCAGTCGGCCCCTTTCTTGTTGATTGCCTCGAGTTGAAGCTCAATTTTTTCGGGAATCCACGTATCATCCGAGTCTAAGAATGCAATGTAATCTCCGCGTGCGTTTTTTATTCCGGTATTGCGTGCGGCTTGGTGCCCCCTATTTTTTTCGTGGCGTATATAACGCACTTGCGGATATTGGAAAAAGGTCTTTACCACATCGAAGGTTTCGTCAGTTGATCCATCATCGACGATGAGTATTTCAAAATCTCTATACGTCTGGCTGAGCGCACTCCCTATGCTTCGTCGTATGACCCATGCTCGGTTAAACGTTGGTATGACAATACTAAGCTTTCACCAAGCAAACCATCCTCTGATTGCCAAATAGACGCTCTTTTCACGCATAGCGACACGGCTTTTTTGGCTCGCGTACACTCACATGTCTCGTTACAGCAAACATAAAACTTCTCTCTCAAGATATGGGAATAAACCGGGAGTGACTTACGCTTTAACCTTCGAATCTTCTTAGCATATCTACCAGGATAATCACGTAAGCTGTTCCAGTTTGCCTAGGCCGATTATGTTGAATTGGTGGTTTCACATATTCTCACGCTCGCCGATAGCGAGAAGGCGAAAAACGTTCTGACGTGTGCTATCTGCGGCTTTTTGCTCGCGTTGCAACGAGGACCCCCGCAGTGCGCAAATAGTAACGGTTACACACGTAGCTTTGCGACAAGTATTTTTGTCCCTGGCTCACACCGCAGTCTTTTTCCAAAACTGGCGACTCGGCAGCTGGTTATCTTGAATCAATCCGTCACGTATGCCCCTCAGAAAAGCGCGGAATGCTTTTGCGTTTTTTTCGAAGAATAGAAAACGGAATACTGTGATACCAAAATGCACCCATAAAAAAGAACAGGTAGAACTGCGTGCGCGCCCACCAGGAAGCGTAAGCTCTCTCGATCCAGAATCGATTTCTTGTTATATAGTACGTTTGGAAGCCTACTACTTGTCGGCTGGTGTGCCCCTCTTTGTGCCAGACTTTCGCCGTCAAAACACAGACGGTCCCAAATCCAGCCCTCTTTGCACGAAAACATAAATCAACGTCCTCCCAATACGCGAAATACTCAGGATTGAAAAAGCCGATGCGCTGAAATAGGGCTGTTTTTGCAAGGAACATGCTAACAAAGTCTACGTTGATGGCTTTAGGACGTGACTTACGGTCTATTTCGTCGGCTCTTACATTGTGCGCGCGCCCGATATTCCACTGCATCATATTTCCAGCCGCTTGGACAGCTGTAGGATCCTCTACATGATACAAGATCGGCCCGGCAATGCCTATCGACCCATCATCTTCTAAAGTAGCTATTAGTTCGTTTAAAACGCTCCGTTCGAACGTTACGTCATTATTCAAAACGAATAGATAGTCAACGCTGCTCTCTATAGCATATCGGATGCCAATATTTTGACCCTCGGCATAACCCAGGTTTGTCTCATTTTCAATTAGATGTACTTCAGGGAAATTTTGCTGAACAAAACCCTGTGAGCCGTCTGTAGAGCCATTGTCAACCACGATGATGTTGTAGTTCGGATAATCTAATTTGCCGGCTGAGCGGAGGCATTCCTCTAAAACGTCCTTTCCGTTCCAATTCAAGATGATAAGGCTCACTTTTGGAATTATCATGTGGGTTTGTTAATTATGCTGTAATCGTTAGTACATGCAATTTACATATTTCTAAGTGAAATTCGAGGCTGTCGGAAACCGTCGTCTCTCGAGCTGGTCTGCTTTAGAACTACGGCGGTATCCAAACTGACTGACTGAAATTAAGCTAGTTGAGGATAATAGCTATATCGGCCCTAATTGAACGTCGTCAACGGCAAGATCGCTAGAGCCAACCTCATCGTGGTTGAAAGCTTTTTTGATAAAAACGATTGAACTCATTATAACCATTTTTTCGAATTTTGATCTCCTAGCTGGTTTCCCTTTCTGCGTTCCTTTTGTAGCATCCTGCCGCAGCCTGCTCATCGACAAGCTGTTTAATAAATCCAACCATTCCGTAACAATGGCCGCGCATTGGTAACTTCAGACCTAATTTTCCCATTATCTTCAAAAAAAACAGCCAAAACCGAGTCCGTGCAAACTTTTGCTGAGCATATGATTCAAGGTTGAGCCTCTTACCATCGGGCCAATCGCCCCAGTAGCCGGTGCCCCAATCCTCAATAACATAAAGTCCATTTGGCTTAAGGTGGTTGTCAAATAGATGCCAAAACGCAGTTTTTGTTGGCTCACCGACATGCGAAGCATCATCGATAATGATGTCAAACCCTTCAGGCGCCATTTTATTTGCAACCTGCGAAAGGAATTGAAGATCAGCTTGGTTCCCCTCAAAAATGTGAATGCGTTCGCCAGGGTCAAAACTCTCTGGAAGTTTAATGTCAATACCGACGATAGTTCCGAATGGAAAATAATCCCGCCATAGTTTGAGCGAACCCCCTTTTAGAACCCCAAGTTCGAGAAGAGCGATTTTCTTGTCGATGTATGGTTTAAAAACTTGATCGTATTTTTTTAGATGATCATTGTTTATCTTATCTGAATCGTACTCGTCTAAAGACAATTCTAAGCTTCGCAAAATTGTTCTTCCTCTTGTTAAGCCATATTGTTGGTAATTTGTATAAAGCATGCAACTTAAGCATTTTTTTTACTTATCCTTAGATAAGATTGAGCAGTTTTCGTTTGCAGCTCTATTTGACTAAAGCCCATAAACATTTCAAAAGACTTCGGCGACTAGAAATTAAAAAAGAAGTGCCCTGGACTCGCTCTTCTGGTTTTTCGCGTTCTTCATTCACTAGGTTTAGATTGACATTTTAGCACGCAAGTCCTCTAGGTTCATGATAGTGGGACCGAGACCGTTGAACCAACATATTCCCAAGAGCCATTGTTGATACCCACAACATAAGAGAGAATAATCCAGTTCGCTGACAGAGCGTAGGATTCTGGAAATACATCCCTAATGACAAGGAACAGAGAGATAATGGACAGATTAGCGGCACAGAACAACCTCTAGACGTAAGCTGTCGAATCATCGTCCAATTGTGCTGCTATAGGTTTCAAGGTAGTCGTTTGCTACGTCGTCCCATACTTGCACTTTTCTGCTCAGTTGTCCAACAACAGTTGTGGAATTGACGTGCCGTATCAAGTTGGCGAGAGCCTCATCGTCAGGCGGATAGTCAAGACCGAAACACCCAGGCTCGTCCAAAAACTCAGTCAGAGCAGACGTCTTGCTTACAATGCAAGGCGTTCCGTGGGCGAGTGCTTCAGCCACAACAAGCCCGTATGATTCCATGCGCGAAAGTAGTATCAGTATATCGGCTTTGGCGTATTCCTTATCGAGAGCCTCAGGTGGGAGACGAGCGAGCCACGTAACTTCCCGTTCGAGACCAAGTCGCTTGATGCGGTTTTTAAGTTCGTTAACATACTCACCTTCCCCAATAATCGTAAGAGACGAATCAACTTGATGTTCATCCTTTAATTTTGCCATCGCACTGAGGATGAATTGTATCCCCTTGTATTCAACGACCCTCCCAACGTAAAGAAGCGAAATGCGGTCTCCTTTCTCTCTCTCTTTTCGTTTTCTTTCTATTTTTTCAACGCCAATGGGGATCGTCCAAATCTTTTCGCGCGGAACAGACAAGTGACGCTGGAGCAAGGTTGATTCGTAGTCTGATACGCAGATGACTGCATCCACCTGTCGAAGCATCCATTTTCCGAATGGGAGCAGCATCTTGTGTAAAATGTTCGCGATATTCGTTCTGCCAGACCCGTGATAGTAAGGCGAACATACTATTTTTTGGCTCGGATTTACAACTTTCTTTATGAGGACAACCATTTGCAGAGTTAGCAGAGACCAATAGCCGTGTATGTGAACGACGTCGAAAGTACTAAAAGCGCGCCGATTTCGTAGAGTGTACACGAGCATTTCTGGACTGAAATCGAAAAGCCGCTTGCTTAAACGCGCAGAAAATCGCTTGATATAAACGCGATTGAGCTCTTCCTCCTCTTGTGCCCCGCACGTGTTTAGCGTCAAGAGAGAACACAGGTGACCTCGCCGAGCGAGGCGTTCGGTCACCACCTTCACAACGACCTCCAAGCCTCCAATGCAGGGATCATAGCTCGGAGTAATGACCAATATTTTCATGCGAATCACCGTGTTTCGACAGTCCCTGTGACGACAGGTAAGCAACAACATGTTCCGCGTTGTTGCTCTTTTGACATAACTCAGAGCACCCTATTACCGTAAATCTTGTCCCCGCTATGCCAATCTTTAGGCATCTAGTTTCTCGTCAAGGCGTATGACGTTACCGAGTTAGGCGCTGTGTGTCCTTCACAATTGCAGGCACTGGCTCGTGAGCTACCAAGCGTTAGAATCTAAGGAGCGTCTTCTTGATACAGTTGAACGGAAAAAAGGAGAAGTTCTGAGGGTATAATAACTCAAAAGGCGAAACAGCAATCTTTATGTCATCAGCACGGAGATACAAACAAGCTGAGGGGAAAAACTCACGTAATGGCATTGTCGGGACTTAAGCGGGATTCACGGGATACAGCGACAGCGGATGACGATATACCTATCGGTTCGCACCTCTCGAAGATCTTGGTAGGTATTCCGTGCTACAACGAAGAGGTCGCTATTGGTAGCTTGATTTTGCGAGCTTCGCAGTACGCCGACGAAGTCGTCGTCCTAGACGACGGGTCGACCGACAAAACGATGGAAGTCGCACGCCTCGCTGGCGCTCACGTGCTAGTCCATGACGTAAATCTGGGCAAGGGCGCTGCTTTAAGGGACCTCTTCCAGTATGCAATGCATTCAGACGCCGACATCGTCGTTATCATTGACGGAGATGGTCAACATAACCCCGATAATATTCCAAAGCTCATAAAACCGCTTTTGCTCAACGAAGCTGATGTCGTTAACGGAAGTCGGTATCTAAACGGGGCAGCGAGAGACACGCCGCGCTACCGCAGGTTCGGACAGGTCGTTCTCGATAGGGTCACCCATTGGGGCCTCAACGAAGACCTCAACATTACCGACACGCAAAGCGGTTTCCGTGCATTCTCGATGAAGAGCGTACCTTTCTTCAAGTTTACTACAGACGAGCTGGCGATCGACAGCGAGATGCTCATGGATGCTGCAAAGGCACAATTGCGGATCAAGGAAGTGGGCATCGACGTTCGCTATGACGTGGGGCGTTCGTCCAAGAACCCTGTGAGCCACGGTGTGCAGGTGGTTGTGGGGGTAATACGCAACATCGAGTTTCAGAAGCCCTTGCTCGTGTTCGCCGTTCCAGGTGCCGTTCTCGTTACGCTGGGGCTGGTGGTGGGTGCGTACGTCGTACAGATTTTTCTTCGCTGGAACAAGGTCGTATATGGTCCGACGATGCTAACGATTCTTCTTATGGTTGTGGGGACGCTGATGTTGGTCACAGGGATCCTCCTACACTCCTTGTCCTCGCTCTCAGTATCGCCGGGCCGAAAGGGCTAAACGTCAGCCTCGGGTCAACCAGTGAATGAGAAGGTATATACTTTCAGCTGCATATAGGCGCTCACGTGACGCGCGCTGCATCGCTCTCTCCGCTGAGCATAGTGCTCATCGTTATCTTAGCCGTAGCTATTTGTGCGACCGTATTTATCGCGATATCTCCGCCCCCCTCAGAACCTTTCACTGAACTGTACCTCTTGGGGCCAAGCGGCAAGGCGAGTGGCTATCCAACGAATTTGTCAGTGGGCCAGAACGCCACGGTGCTCGTGGGGGTTATCAACCGCGAGAACGCCGTGGTGAGTTACCAATTGGTAGCAAAGTTCAACAACACGACATTCGCCACGAAATCGTTCACCCTCGCCAATAACGAGAAGTGGGAACAACCGCTCTCATTTACGGCAACAACACGAGGCGCGTCGCAAAAGGTGACGTTTGATCTCTTTAAAGGCGCCGACGCGAACGTGTACCGTTCGGTCTATCTGCTTGTCGACGTAAAGTGACGACTGCAGGTTCTTATAGGTATAGTGCGCTTAAACTGTACGGCTATAAAGAGAGTTGATGAACCTATGCCCTCTGCACTAATAACCGGCGTCACAGGACAAGATGGGTCGTACTTAGGAGAATACCTGCTTGACAAAGGCTACGAGGTCTACGGTCTCGTTCGACGGCTCAGCACCCCTAATCGGTCGCGAATCGACACTATCGCTGATCAGCTGGTTTTGCTTGAAGGCGACATCAGTGACCAGTCGTCGCTGAACGCTGCGGTGCAAACCGCGATGCCCGATGAGGTCTATCATCTCGCAGCACAATCGTTTGTCGCCACATCTTGGAATCAGCCCGTGTTAACGGGCGACGTCACCGGGCTTGGTGTCGTTCGTATGCTCGAGGCCGTACGTCATTTCTGCCCTACTGCGCGATTCTACCAAGCGTCAAGTAGTGAGATGTTTGGCACGTCGCCCCAGCCGTTGAAGAACGAAACGACGCCATTCCACCCACGGAGTCCATATGCGGTCGCCAAAGTGTACGGGTATCATACGACGGTCAATTATCGCGAAAGCTACGGGCTATTCTGCTGTAACGGCATCCTTTTCAACCACGAATCGCCCCGCCGCGGCATCGAGTTCGTAACCAAGAAGATCTCAGATGGCGTCGCGCGCATTGCGCATGGTCTAACGAGAGAGCTGCGACTGGGTGATCTCGAGGTGCGGCGTGACTGGGGATATGCCCCTGATTATGTAAAGGCGATGTGGCTTATGCTCCAACGAGATGAACCTGACGATTATGTCATCGCTACGGGCGAAAGTCATTCCGTCCGTGATTTTGTCCAACTCGCCTTCGCCGAAGTCGGGTTGAACTGGGAGGATTACGTCACCATCGACGATCGCTTCATGCGACCGGCCGACGTTTCTGACTTATGCGGGGACGCCACAAAAGCTCGCGCGATATTGGGATGGACGCCTGAGACCTCGTTCACTGAACTCGTGCACAAGATGGTGGCTGCTGATATGGACAGCTACTCGAGCGCGCGTGCGTGAATTCAAAGCCCTGGTCAGAGGACGCGATGTTTGCCAATCCCTTTCAGATGAATGACTGGAGCATCACCGCGACGCTCAAGACGAGCTTCGCTCTGTACCTCATAACGTGGGCGTTCATCGGCCTCGACGCTGCGGGTTTACACGTACCCCTCGTTCGCGGGCTCTTTGCTCTTGTATCTCTCTTGTTTGTTCCGGGCATCCTCATTCTACGTGTGCTCCGCGCCCACCATCTCGGCAGTGCGCGAACCGTGCTCTTTGCCGTTGGGCTCAGCGTCTCGACCGTCATGTTCACGGGGCTTTTTGTGAACTTCGTCTACCCGCTGGTCGGGGTTGGGCGGCCTTTCGCCCTCCTCCCTGCGGTAGGGACGATGACTACATTCGTTGCGCTGTTGGCTTTGGCTAGCTATTGGCGCGATCGGGACTTCGCTGATGATCCGCGGATTAGCGCGCAAGAGGTGTCAGCGCCCTCCGCCCTCCTCCTCTGCATCCTGCCATTTATCGTCGTTCTAGGCTCCTTCTTTATGAACGCGTATAATAGCAATTTAGCGCTGCTCGGCGGGCTAGTCGCGATTGGCGCGACAGCGTTCTGGGTCGGCACGTCGGCCTCTTTCCCCAAGCGTTTGTACCCGTTCGCCGTCTTTACGATCGCCCTTGCCTTGAGCTACTTCGGATCGCTCGTCTCTTCGTACGTCTGGGGCTGGGACATTCAAAAGGAGCTCTACCATGCGAACCTAGTGCTTACGAATGGCGTGTGGCACGCAACGTTGCCCAACGTGACGAACGACGTGACGAACGCCGTCATCAGCGTTACGATGCTCGCGCCTATGCTCGCGCAAACATCAGGTCTGAGCTTGGTATGGCTGTTTAAGCTCGTCTATCCCCTGTTGTTCGCGTTGGTGCCGCTCGGACTCTTCGTAGCCGTTCAAAAACAAACGAACGATAAAATCGCGTTTCTTGCCGCCTTTTTTGTCTCATCTTTGTTTACGTTCTTTAGTGAGATGCCCGCGCTAGCGCGGCAGGAAATCGCGGAACTCTTCCTCGTGCTGCTGTTGGTCGTTATGGTGGATAAGTATCGATCCAGAGACGAAAAAAAGCGCGTATACGTGCTATTTGGAATTTTCGCCGTCTCGCTCGCGGTATCGCATTATTCGCTCGCTTTTCTCTATATTATATACCTCATCATCGCTTGGCTGCTGCTGTTTCTCATAGATAATCCGGCCTTGCGCCGTTTACAGCGATCGGTGGAGGGCGTGCCGACAGATCAATCTGCGACGCCGCACCGCATGCTGACGCTCGTCTTTGTTCTCGCGTTCGCTGCGTTTACCGTCGCCTGGTACATGAGTTTGGGGGCGGCTGCCTCCTTATCAATCGACAAAACACTCACGAAGATCGTTTACGACATCTTCACGCCGCGCGCGATTGCTCTCGCCGTTGGGATCGGGACCGCGGTCTACCTTATCGCTCTTGGACTCATCTACGTTATCGCGTCTCGGCGGGCGCACGGGTTGCGACCGGGACTGTCTTGTGTCTCTCCTATCGCGCTCTTAGCAGCGCTCGGTGCGATCACACTGAATAACTGGAAGACGGCACTCAATGACGTGCTTCAGATTGGCACCCAATCACCGCTTCACGAAGTAGGGCGCCTCCTCTATATTATTAGCGTGTTTCTCATCGCTGTTGGGCTCTGCGCTTTAGCGTTCCGTTACTACAGGCGTCGTTTCGACAAGGAGCTTGTCGCGCTCGCACTCGCCAGTTTCACCGTTTTAGCTGCAGCAACGATCGTACCGCCGCTCTCTTTCATTATGAACACGACTCGGCTTTTCCACGTCTCAACGCTATTGCTGGCGCCGTTTTGCGTCACCGGTGCGCTGCTCGTTCCGCAGATAGCGGCTCGCGTCATTGGGTGGCGGGACAGCGCAAGCGACGCATACGTATTGAAAATTGTAGCCGCCTTTTTTGTCGTAATCTTTTTGTTCAATTCTGGATTTATCTACGAGGTGACGCACCAGGAGTCAACCTCCTTTATCTTAAATGGCGACATTGACGCGGCGCGCTTTAACGCGAGGGAGGTGGCGGCGGGCCAGTGGCTATTCCAAGTGCACGGCAAGAACGTTAGCGGGAAGTACTTGCCAATTTATGCGGATGCGCATCGTGCTGCGCTATTGAGAAGTTTCATAAACGATGGTGCTTATTCACTGCGACAGCCGCCGACAACAACACCGCTTATCGGATACGTTTACCTAGGCACGTACAACATGGAAACCGGGCAGGTTGCGCAGGTGCAAAATGACTCATTACTTCAAGGTACCGTAATAAGCTATGCCTCTCTTGGCACAACAAATGCAATTCGCAGCAAGGTTTTTGACGATGGGGGGGCCGCTATCTATTACGGTAGCGCTAATTGACGCCTTTTACTATAAGCGATACTAATCCTCGCCGCTGAGTTAGTACCTCTTGTGGCGCATCATCTTCTAACGCCGCAAGGTAAGGCACCTCGTGTAGTGGGCCACTCGGCGGCATCAAAAAAGGTTTTCAGACGACTGCTTGCTAATCAGACTAACTACCGGACTTCTGTCTCCAGCACCGCCAGAACGTGGTCATCGTCCGACGAAAGCGAGCGCGATTCTCACTCCGATGACTAAGAGAAAAACGGCGCTAATTGGCATGGCGAACACATAGAACGTCGTCTCGACGCTTTTGCTCCAATATGGCGTCTCCTTAAGAGCTGCTCTTGGGAAAAACAATAGCATAACAATGATCGTCAAAAAAGAGCCGATGAACATAACCGTATCGCTGGATATGGTTGACAGCAGACTCGCAACAGCGATAGCCACAGGTGTAGATGGCACAACTCAACATGGGCACTTTCATACTTAAGTGCGCGTAGGGCATTAAGCTCGCGCGTTGCTTAGCGGTGCGTGTGTTTAAACGTTCACCTCACGCTGTGACGTTGACCCACAAATGGGTCATCTGGAGTGGTGAGGTGTCGTTGTTGGCGTAAAGGATGAAACTCAGTTTTAGGTTCGTCCCGATTTGGTCAGGCCGTATCGCCACGGTTTGTTCCCAATTCTGGTTGTTTGCTAGGCTGAATTTTTCGGTGGAAAGCGTGCTCGATCCTGTCGTGCCGTTGAGCGAGGCGACAAGGGTGTAATCTACAGCACGCTGCTCGTGGTTCGTGACACCTACAATCACCGATTGCTCCTCTCCGAGGCGGAACTGAGACGGGTAATCCTGTGCTTTGCCATCCGGGCCAAGAACGTACAGCTCAGTGTAGGGCTGACCGCTGAATGGCGTTGCTACCAAGTAGACCGTCGCGACAAGCGACGTTATAACGATAAGCATTAACACGATAACAAGCGTCTTGTCGAGCGTTCCTGTAACTTTTGGCAGGGACAGTGCTCGTCTCACGTCTGAAACGCGAGGAATGACGACGACAAATGGCTGCGCAGCGGAAAGAGAGCGGCGTCGCACGTACGCAGCGCACGTGCCTATAACGACGAAGACTGACGTTGACGCAACGAGTGGCGCTGAACTCAGGCCTAATTGGGTATACCTTAGGAGAAGGCCAACGCCGCCAACGATAATCACGCTAAAAACCAAAGAGAAGAGGACCCGCTCTACGTTCGTTATGCTCTCCTTTTTCGGAAAAACAGCAGCGAGCAACGCATAGCCGGGGGCGAAAAAGATAAGCACCAATCCTACGATAGCGCGGGGTATCATCACGCTCCCCAAGGGCGCTAAGACGACAACGATCGCTGCAGCGGTTACGATCAAAATAAGCGCTAAATCGAAGTATAGATGAGGGTTAGGCGCGGTTTTAGAGCTTTTGCACTGCTCATTGACGTCGGGACTTTGCTTGCTTTGTGTCACGTGGCTTCTGTCGATACTCCTTATTCATTGCGTTAATGTACACGCGTGACAATTGGTTTGAGGTACGAATGATATTGATATATACCTGTTGATGTCTGCAGACGGTCTTGGACGGTGCAGCGTTGCGGGCCCCACGCGCAAACGCCACGCCTTTCGACTGTGGTCGTTTTCGCGCCTTAGTTGCTAAGGGCCCCCCTCACGCGCGGAGCGGGTATACATAACGTAGCCGAAGCAGAATCCAATTCCCCAGAAGACAAGAATGGTGCCGACGAGCAATGTTTGTATCAGCGCAATGCGCGACCGATGAACGATTGTCTCGCGCATTCTGTTCGGGAAGAACTCGAATAAGAGTGTCGATAAGTAATCGCGCCTTGTGTGAGGAGAGACTCGGTGTCCGGCGGCCCGTATCATATTCCCTTCTGACACGCCACCGGCAAACGCCCGCTTTAGCAACGCGTCGAATGTAAGCCTTTTTGCCGGAATTGCATGAAACACCTTCACGTCAGGGTTGCACAAGATCTTGAAGCCCGCTTGTTTTACGCGCCACACGAGCTCCGTGTCTTCGCCGCCAATCCACTTTTTTCCCTGCAACCCGAGACGTTCGTCAAACAGTCCGACTTGGTCGAGCACCGTCCTTCGGAAGGCCATGTTAGTGCCGAAACTGCGCTCAACTTCATATGTGGTCGCCGCCGTCACGTAGGAGCAACTGATCATCCAATAGAGCTCCTTTGGGAACCAGGAGGCGTTACTTTCCCACCGAGGGATGGTTGACCCTGTGATCGCGCCGATACGTTCGTCCTCGGTAAAAGACGCAACCATCGTTTGTGTCCACGTTGGATCGGCCATAGCATCATCATCAATCAACGCGATGATCTCGCCATTGGTTTCTTTTATGCCGAGATTTCTTGCATAAGACACGCCCTTGAGCTCTTCATTGAAGATGAGCTTAACGTTGCTCCAGTCATAGAGCTTTGCATCAGACACCATCTGACGGTACAGCGACGCGTTCTGGTCAATGACCACGACGATCTCTTCGACGGGAAAGACCTCTTCGCGCAGGGACTGTACTGTTTGGAGCAAATAGTGATAACGTTCAAGCGAATATGCACACACAATAACGCTAATTTTCACGAAAACCTCTGGTATCTAGCGCTGCGCAGTGCCCCCTCTGCGCGGATTGTTGAGGCGCTTTTGTTTTTTCAGATAGATAAAATGATCCATATGCGGGGGCAACGCTGCCGCGTCGCAAACACTGCCGTTTCACGCGTTGCCGGAGAGATACCGCTGTTGCATCATTTGGCGCCGCCTTTCTTGATCCCGCGCTCTCGCGTGCTGGTCCGAACGGTAAAGCTTATGAGTTTGTTCGGCGTTGGCGAAATCGAGTCCGGTTCGAAAAAGTCACGTTGACCGCCCTTGGAACGGGCACTAAAGCTGGAGGGTGCAACATCGAAGTAACTCCGAGGACGAAATCGCTCTCGTCGGCGATACTTACCGCAGCGTCGTGGGCACTCTGGGCGTTCGCGCTCATCACGATTAAAAACAGCGGCTTGAACCTCGGCGCCTACGGATTGGCCGGCAGCCTGCCTCCAATTTTCTTTGCTGCATGCGCCGCTTTAAGCCTCGCGTTTATCCTCAACCTTGCAACGCCGCGCGTTGACCGGTGGAGAGACGCCCTCTTCGTGTGCCAAATCGCCCTTTTAATAGCATTCCTTTTTGTCACGCCGGCGTTGATCGAGCCGTTTCCGCGGTTTCGAACGACTTACAAGGTTGTTGGGCTCACCTACCTCTGGATAGCTAGTGGGGCGGTCAATCCGGCCGCCAGTGTGCTGTTCAACTGGCCGAGCGCGTGGGCGCTTTTTTCCGCGGTGTTCCAGGTTGCGTTGCCCTCTCCTGACACGCTGAGCGTTTTTGTCAAGTACTATGCGCCGCTTATAGAGGCCGCATATCGGCATGGCATTCTACGTGCTGTTCAGGCCATTCTTAAGCAAAAAGCAGATTTATTTGGCGCTTTTTCTGTTTTATTCAATGAACTACGTCGGACAGGATTACTTAAGCCCTCAATCGGTGGCGTACCTCTTGTTCCTTGCCTTTTTGGCGCTTACATTTGTGTACATCATTCGCGCCCCCTCGATGACGATGCAGTATCCCACGGTCGCCACCTCATCACTTCTGTTTATCATCTTCCTGTCGCTGGTCGTCACGCACTTTTTGACGTCTCTTGCTCTCCTGCTTTTTTTTGTCGTATTTGCCTTTTCAGCGCGAATCATCGAGAAGGTGCGATTGAACCGATTTGTTGTGCCGTATGTGGTCGCGATTCGCCGGCTGGATGCTGTTCGGTTCCGCCGCTTATTTCAACTACATACTCAACAGGCAGGCTGCACAGCCTGTTTCGGAAAGCCTCTCGCAAGGACTTCAGCCGGGGGTTACGGGGGGGCTGGGAACCCCTTCTGGGGCAGTCGGAAGCGTTTCGCACGCATTCATAGCGAACGTGGGCATCTTAGTGGGCTGTGGCAATAGCTGGCGTAGTGAGCATCTGGTTTATATACCGATACGCTTTGTTGAGGGAGCTTGAAAAGACTGAAGCCGCCTTTCTCGCGCTGCTTGTCGGCATAACGCCAATCCTGTTGCTCCCCGGGTATGGCGGAGAGCTACTGTTTCGAGGTTTCTTATTAGCGCTCCCAGCGCTCGTGTACTATTTCGTGAAAAACGTAAGTTTTCGCGCTTTAAAGATCGCAGCGGTGGTGATCCTGCTCGCCGGCCCGATGCTGCACGTCGTTGTCGCTTACGGCAACGAAAGCTTCAACTACGTGAGTCCTTCAGAGATTTCGAGTTACGACTTCTTTTACCGGACCGTTGCCAATGGGTCGGTTTTTGGAGGCTTTCCTGTCGCGGAGTACGTCAATCAGCAGAATTACTCAAGCAGAAGTGTGCTTCAGTTTGTCTCACTCACAAGCGCAGGGCCGCTCAACGCATCTGTGCAATCCAATCTCTCAAGCGCAGGGGCATCGTATATCTTCTTTACGAGCGGAGATGATGCAATCATTCGGACGTTGTACGCCCCTCGAGTGAATGATTACCAAAACGCGAAAAACGTGACAGCAAACACCCCCTATCTTAACTTGATCTACTCTTCAGCCGACGTTGCGCTTTACCAAGTTCGGCCTTCCTGAGCGTTGCTGCCTCCTGCATCCTTCGTGCGTCTGCGGAGCTACAGTGCTAATTCATATAACGGCAGCTGTCGAATGATCCGTTCGGTCATGGAGGATCCTCAGTGCCACGGCAAAACTGCCGGGGACTGACAGATTATTTAACCTGTTTCATCAAGCCGAACAAAAGGGTGGTTACAAGTAAAGGCGCAGCAAATGCTAAAATTGCCCATACCCACGGAGCACCTGCTCGTTGGGCCGGACTTACTGAATGTGGATGCCGATGCCACGTTTGACGAAGATGCCGTAACTTGAGGACTGGGGTGCGTGCCGTTCAACGTTGTAAATGTGACGTTTTTTGTCTTCAAATACTGGATGTATTCCCTCAACACCAGTACCTTTGTAGTGTTGACGCCGTCTGCTGGGTGATTCTCTGCGAATTTCCAGTTGTGATATGCGACCACAATGTCATTGACGTGCGGGTCAGAAAGCAAGGGTTCAGTTTGGCGTGCTAAGGACTCGAAGGTGTCGTTTTCGCCAATGATTAGGAGTTGGGGCTTAAGCGTGAGACGTGCCCCGCTTGTGAGTGTAAACTCACCCTTGTATGAGCTGTAAACGGTAAAACCGAGCTCTGAGACCGCCGTTATGGTATTTTCGTCCCCGGCGTTATACGGTGGGATAAAGGTCGTCGGCGTAGCTCCAAACGCACCCTGCATTACGCTGCGACCCTCCTCTATGAGCCTGTATTGCTCATCGTACGGCATCCCTCGAAACTCGCTGGCTACTGGAATACCATACAGTTTGCTGTTGCTGCAATGTGCATACCCGTGTTGTGCGAACTCGAACAGGCCGCTCGATGAAAGGGACTGCAAGTATGTCACAAACGTTGCGGATGAGTCCTTGTTCGGAACCTTTTGAGCACATTGGCTTTGAGCGTTCACCGGAAACGATTGGGCCGGTATCACGCCCAGTGTCACGGGGACACCCTCGTCAATGTGCACTTGGTTCACCGCTTTGAGCACGTCCAGCGACCCAGGTGTAACATCATCATCGCGGAACATCACGCGCTTGGCTTGCGCCCCGCTCGTCACCTGTGCGTTTGAGGTAGGGAGGGTTTGAAGCACGAGAGAAAGCACTAATACTATCGAGATAATCAGCAGTTGATGCTTGGCCCCCCCTTTCATCTGAAAAACCCGTAGTGAGGCTCAGTGTTGCTCCTTATTATATGTTCCTTTGCATCTTCCCAGTTAACGTTTTTCCAGTTCAGCAGCTGGGATGCACGTGACGGGGCGCTACGAGCCCAGCTCTCAAGCGCGATGCATCAAGAAGCAGAAATACGTGCGTTGCGAGAGCGTTGTAATGACAAGCAGCTTTATGAATGGGCGCAGACAGATATGCTGGCCGCTGAGCAGCGTTGGAGACCAGAAAAGATGCGATCTTGCCTCGCTCGGGAGCAGCAGTCCAAAGAGGTGAAGGCTTGCACGTCTTAATTCCTTGCTATACGCGCGTAGAGTTAGAGACACTCGTACCTGTAGTGAGAGAACTGCCAAATGAGTGCGCGGTAACGGTGGTTGTCGATCCGCAGTATGAAGTGCTGGATCTGCTCGATGAGCTTCATAATCGCAAGATCTCCAAGACACCTATCGGATCAGTTCCCTTCGATGTGAGGAAGTTGCTAACCGAAAATCGCGTCTCCCTTGTTATTACCGCACACGATGCATCTTTGATCGGGGCGTTGTTCTTGCTCGCAGCTAGAAAGGTTGGGGTCGCTTCGGTGTTCGTGCCACACGGTCCGCTGAGTACTGAGCGGGGCAAGATCACGGCGCTCAAACTCATCGGTGTGCACGTCAAGGGCATCTTAACATACGCCGCGCGATATGTCGCATCGGGATGCCTAGCAAGGGCGGCGCGAATCTGGACGAGAAAGTTCGTCTCGGGTCGGACGATCGACCGGTTGTGGGATATCGCTTGTGTAGCAGGACCGGCAAGCAAAGCGCTTTTTATGAGCAGTGGCATCCCTGAAGACGCGATAGTCGTCACCGGGCAGCCGCGCTATGATTCGTTCGCCAGTATTTGTACACCTCAGGAAAAAAACCCGGTTGTTGAGCATTTGGGGCTCGATAAGGACGCGCCGGTCGTTGCGGTGGCGACACAGCCGTTTGTGGAAGACGGTTTGTGGACGGCGGCCCAACGAACGCGTTTCCTTGAGCTCGTCGTTACGGCCGTGCTTGAGGCCGGCGGGCAGCCACTCATAAAACTACATCCAAGAGAGACGGGGGTATCTGTTTATCGCTCTCTTTTGTCCGAACTTACCGACGCTCGGGTACCCATCGTGAAGGATGAGGTCAATTTGGCGACCCTGCTCACGGCGTGTGACGCTCTGCTCACTGTCCGTTCAACGATCGGTTTGGAAGCTATGATGTTGGGGTTGCCTGTCATCGTGTTCGAAGATGAAGGCGCGACTGGCCAGACCGACGCATTAGACTATGTTCAATATGGCGCCGCTATCGGCGTTTATAGCGAAAAAGATCTTGCCTCGACAATCGCGGCGGTGCTGTTTGACACCAACATGCGCGCTGACCTTGCAGAGGCGAGTAAGCATTATGTCTATGATCACGCCTATCTGCAAGACGGGCTCGCGGCCACGCGAGTTGCGAGCGTCATTGCCTCACTGGTAAGGGGCTAGGAACATGAAAAAAAGTGGTCCTGTTGATCATTTGCCCGAAAGTGCGCAATTACGGTCACGTTCTTTCGTGGTTGCGCTATAAACGCGACGAATTCTGGCGGATACATGATTTCTTATAGGGCTGGTTTGAAAGTAGTAAAGTAGCTCTCCAGCGCATTACACTTTAGTGCGCGCTGGGTTTAACGGCTTAGATCACGCAAAAATGGAATGGGCTGCGAGCGTCGATGCGTGCCATTATGAGGTCGTCGCGACTGGCGTCCTCAGGCGCGACGCTGTGGGCGGGTGCATAGTGCAGACGGTAAAGGTGGGTGATAAGGCGATCGGGGATGGAGAGCCCTGTTTTGTTATCGCTGAGGCAGGCGTCAATCATAACGGGAGTTTCGAGCTCGCAAAGAGACTCATCGACGTAGCTGTAAAGGCAGACGCGGACGCCGTCAAGTTCCAAACGTTTCGAGCCGATGCGATAGCGACCCCCGAAGCGCCAAAGGCCATTTATCAAAAAGAAACTACTGGCGATGACCCACAGCTTTCAATGTTAAGGGCGCTGGAACTTACGTCGGAAGACTTCAAAGGGTTATATCACTACGCAAATGAGGTCGGAATAATCTTTCTATCGTCGCCATTCGATTTGGCAAGCGTTGATCTCCTCAGAGAACTTGGCGTTTCGGCGTACAAAATTGGATCAGGAGAGCTAACGAACCGACCGTTGCTCTTGCACGTCGCAGAACAGAAGAAGCCAATCATCCTATCGACGGGTATGTGTTCATTAGACGAGGTGCGCGACGCGGTCCACGCACTAAGGAGCCATAATGTGTCTGACCTGATCCTCCTGCACTGCGTGTCAGAATATCCTGCCCGCGCCGAGCATGCCAACTTGCGGGTGATTGCGACGTTAAAACGAGCGTTCGATGTACCTGTCGGATTCTCCGATCACACAGCCGGGATCGTGGTACCTATTGCAGCGGCCGCTGTGGGGGCTAACGTTATCGAAAAACATGTTACCATCAGCAGATCTCTTCCAGGTCCCGACCAGCACGCGTCGTTAGAGCCTCACGAACTCCAGCAGATGGTCCAGTCTATTAGGATTGTCGAGAAGGCCCTCGGTGACGGCACAAAATGCCCCACAAGAGGTGAAGTCCGCATGAAGGTGTTCGTGAGACAGACGCTAGTGGCCGAAACCGAAATCGCACAGGGAACTGTTATACAAAAGGAAATGCTCACCTCCAAACGTACGGGCGATGCGCTTGGGATTACACCTGCGGACATCGACCGCTTTATCGGTAAGAAAGCGACACAGCAAATCAAGAAGGGAAAGGCAGTCACATGGCAAATGGTCGAGTGAGAAAGATACTATACGTGACTGGAACTCGAGCGGATTATGGATTGATGAAACAGACACTCGACGCAATTGAAAGTATCCCCTCCCTCGCGCTGGATATCGTCGCAAGTGGTATGCACGTGATGCCGGAGTTCGGGATGACTGTTGATGAAGTCATCGCTGATCACCCGAGCGTTCACGTCTTCAACGCCGATTACTCGACAGATGACCGGGAATCAGCGGCTTTGTTTGCTGGCGCTTTTATCATGGAGCTTACAAAGACGATCAAAGAGACGAACGCAGACGTCGTCCTCCTTTTGGGAGATCGTGCGGAAATGCTCGCAGGGGCCGTGGCAGCAACGTATCTTGGTGTGCCAATCGCTCACGTGCATGGCGGTGATGTGAGCGCTACTGTCGATGAGCACGTCCGCCACGCGATCACGAAATTAGCGCACATCCACTTTCCAGCCACACAAAAAAGTGCCCAAAGGCTCATCAAAATGGGGGAGGAGGCGTGGAGAGTTCACCACGTCGGCTCTCCGGCCGTTGACGCGATCCGCAATGAGCGGTTTATCGATCCGAACGAAATCGCCCGCTTGTATGACTTGGATCTGTCGAAACCCATCATACTGGTAGTTCAACATCCTGTGTCCGGTGAAGTGGATGACGCGCCCTTGCAGATGGGTGCCACCCTCGACGCAATTGCCCAGCTCAAGCACCAAACCATCGTGATCTTTCCCAATGCGGATGCCGGCGGTAGGGCTATGATACGCGTTCTCGAACAATACCGTTCATACGCGTTTTTACAAATATTTGAGACCGTTCCGCGCACACACTACCTCGGTCTGATGAACGTTGTGAGCGTGCTTGTCGGGAATTCAAGCAGTGGCATCATTGAGTCACCGCTCTTTCATCTCCCTGTGGTTAATATTGGAACAAGACAGCGCGGGCGCGAGTGCGCGAGTAACGTTATTAACGTTGCCTATGATACACGTCAGATCGTCGCGGCGATTAAAACCGTACTTGAAGACGCGATGTTTAGAGAACTGGTAAACCACTGCAAAAATCCATACGGCGACGGAACAGCAAGCGCGCGAATCGCAGATGTATTGCGCGAAGTTGAAATTGATGCGAGACTGCTCCAAAAGCGCATGACATATTGACACGTCGGGAGAGGGAATTGACGAGGTTTAGCCGCTGGGAACCACCAGTTATTAAGGAAGGAAAGCCAACGATCTACAACTGGATCGTTCGATGGATATCGGGGTTTGAGCTCGGACACCAAACCGATATCGGGGCCTTTACCTACATCAACGCAAAAAAGGGGGTTATTCTGGAGGATCACGTGCAAATCGGTTCGCATTGCTCGGTGTACTCGATTTCCACTATAGACAACAAGAGTGGAAGAGTCGTGCTGAAACGAAACTGCAAGATCGGCAGCCACTCGGTCATCATGCCCGGCGTTACTGTCGGACGAAATTCGATTGTTGGAGCATTTAGCCTTGTGAATCGAGACATACCAGACGACGTGCTTGCCTATGGCGTTCCGGTGCGAATCATACGAGACCTGACGGTCGACGAGATAGCGGACGGGTGATTCTGATGACAAAGCGCGTACCGCTTTTTAAGATCTACTGGGACGATACAGACGTTCAGCGCGTGACTGAAGCCATTACATCAGGCAGCAACTGGGCGATAGGGGCTGAGGTCCAAGAATTTGAGCAAGCGCTCGCGCGCTATACAAACAACCGGTTCTGTGTCACATTTAATTCAGGGACGTCAGGGCTACACGCCGCCCTCTTGGCCCACGGCGTTGGAGAAGGCGACGAGGTGATTGTGCCATCTTTCACGTTCATCGCCACAGCCAATGCTCCACTTTTTGTCGGGGCACGCCCAGTCTTCGCCGATATTGAAGAAGACACATATGGGCTTGCCGCCGCCGATGTCCAGGGAAAAATTACGTCAAGGACAAAGGCAATAATACCCGCCCACTATGGGGGGTGCCCCTGCAGAATACGGGAACTAAGGGAGCTCGCAGATGACCACGGCTTGTTGCTCATTGAAGACGTAGCGGAATCGCTTGGCGCCACCGTAGACGGACAGCCCGTCGGGACATTTGGCGCCGCTGGCATCTTGAGCTTCTGTCAAAACAAGATCATCACTACAGGCGAAGGCGGCGCGGTCGTCACGAACTCGCTGCCCGTTTATGAACGGCTTAAACTGATTCGGTCACACGGAAGGGTTGAGAATGACAACTACTTCTATTCGAATGAGCGTATGGATTACGTGACGCTCGGGTACAACTTTAGAATGTCGAACATATCAGCTGCGCTTGGAATCGCCCAACTCGAGAAAGTCGATAAGCTGATCGACTTACGGCGAGCGAATGCGAGTGTGCTCACTGCTAAGCTACGAAGCGACGCGCCCGACGTGATTCCGCCGAACCCACCGAAGGGGTACCATCACGTTTATCAAATGTACACCGTCGAAGCGCCACACAGAGATAACTTAATGCGTTTTTTGGCCGAAAGGGGCATCGCAGCGAAGGTGTATTTCGAACCCGTTCACTTGACACACTTTTATAAGCAGGTCCTTAATTACTCCGACATGCTTCAGACAACTGAGGACGTGGCACAGCGCGTCGTGACATTGCCGATGTATCCCAGTCTCGGAAACGAAGATATCGGCTTTATAGTCGATGAGATCAAACATTTCTACGAGTTGCAGGGAGACGATGACGGAGCTAAACACGTTTTATAAGGACAAGGCCATCCTTGTCACCGGCGGCTGCGGTTCTATCGGAAGCAATCTGGTGCGGCGCCTCCTCGAATTTGACCCACGAGTCATTCGGATCTTTGACAATAATGAAGCGGGGCTTTATGAGCTCGAGCAGGACTTACAGTCAAATAAGATCCGTCCACTCATCGGTGATTTGAGAAGCAAGCGTAGGCTGAAAAGAGCTGTAGAAGGCGTTGATATACTTTTTCACGCAGCCGCGTTGAAACACGTGCCACTTTGCGAGTACAATGCTTTTGAAGCGGTGCAGACTAACGTCAATGGCACGCAGAATGTCATAGATGCCGCCCTCGATCACGAAATTGATAGGTTCATGTTGATTAGCACCGACAAGGCTGTGAACCCCAGAAATGTTATGGGTGCGACGAAACTATTGGCTGAGCGCCTGACGGTGTCCGCAAACTTCTATAAGGGTAGCAGGAAGACCGCGTTCTCGTGTGTGCGCTTTGGCAACGTGCTTAACTCACGCGGTTCGGTCGTCCCTCTTTTTGCCAAACAGATAAGAGAACATCGCTGCATTACCATAACAGACACATCGATGACGCGCTTCGTCATGAGCGTATCACAAGCGGTCGAACTCATACTTAAAGCAACGATGCGCATGCGGGGCGGGGAAATCTTCGTCCTCAAGATGCCAGCGGTCAATATTACCGATCTGGCACGGGCGGTCATAGAAGAGCTCGGGCCGAGCTGCGGGGTCGCACCAGAAGACGTCGCAATAAAGTGCGTGGGGAAGAGGCCCGGGGAGAAGATGCACGAAGAGCTTATGACTGACGATGAAGCAGAATACGCGACAGAGATGAACGGTCTTTACGTGATCGAATTAGGCAACCCTAACGCGCAGACTGAAGGTTCAAAAGCAAACTACACGTCGTACTTTAGCACCCGTCTTTCCGAAGACGAGATTAGGAAAATCCTAAGGGAGCCTTTTTCGTAAAGCGTCTCCACGCAATCAGTTCGTGTCTCATATATCGCACGGTCCAATCTGTGCTTAAATGAGGTATCGGATCGCAAGCGATGGTGGACGGGCGAGATGCGGAGATTATGCTGCGCCTGCTGTTGTGTGCACAACAACGGTGCACCGGTCTGCATCTGTAGCGTTAAAGCCCCCTTTAGCCGCTTTACGATCTCAAGAGTGGCGTGCTGCTAGTCTCACAGCGTCAAACCGTTGAATAGATATCTCGCTTTATTGTCTCTATTTGTTTCTCGTTTTCCGCGTAAACGCGATCGATTTGCGCCTTGAGCTCGGTTGCCATCTCTCTCTGAATACAGTTCGCGTTGAGTTTTGCGAGCTCCGGGCGTTCACCGAGATAGTCCATGACATCGTACAAATCTAACACAGTGTTGAAAGGCACGTGCGAGTAGATGTTGCTGATGAGCTCATAGTCCTCCTCATAATCCAACGTAAGCCGCAAATCAGGCCTGTTGAGTTTGTCTCTGACCGTGACGGTCTTTATGCTGAAGATTTCAGGTTTGTTCAATAGATACGCCCAGAATTCTGAGTCAGCGGTAGGCTTTAAGCGATCGATGATCTCGAATGCGTTCACTCGCACTCCGTACGTAGCCACACCCAACGGCAGTCCTTCCAGCTTAATAAAATCGTAGCATCCTCTCTTGGCTTCATTCGCGATGACGTTCGAGTAATGGATTGTGAGAAGCGGGTTGTCGGCGGTGATCGCTAAGAAATAGTCCAAGTCGAAGAATTTTGCTGCTTGAAGTAACCGTCGTACAACGTCGGTTTCATCGCCGACAAAGTAATACGCACCGTTGTTCAGTGCCGCATCTATGAGCGGTCTGTCTTGCGGGTTCGTTGAGGTGCACAGAATAACGTCTGATAAATATTTAACCTCCTTCGCCCTCTCGATGACCCGATCGATGACAGTCTTTCCCCGCAACGGTTTAAGAAGTTTAAGCGGCAATCGTTTTGATTTCAGCCGCGCCGTAACCAAGAAACCGATCCGCACGTCGATCACTCTCTCGCGTTTGTGGATGTGTAGTCTCTAATATGGAGCTTCATGCGGTCCCTCCGAATTGCTTGTATTGCCACGCATTTGATATCCCGCCTCTCTTTTCACGCGAAAAACCAGCGGTCAGTGCCTACGGTTACTCCCTCTTATATATTTCTTTCAATTCGTAGTGAGCGAGCTGCGAGTAGCGCTTGAGCTTCAATATCTGCTCCATGGGTATGTGGGGGGGTTTTGCGCGTTCGCGATATCTGCAACTGCAGCGCGCGAGCAGGCCCATTACGGGTAAGGGTTGGAACGTCAATCGCGATTTGACTTGATCGTGTGTTGTTGTTCTTCAAACATCCAACGACCTTCAACCACCGCTTGAGACGCCTTTCGAAGTAAAGCGCGCGAATCTTGAAAGGGTCGCCTTATGTGGTACGCCGCAGCAGACTCTTGAAGAAGACAAGCTCTTCGTAACTTATGCCTTTGAGAACCCATAGTAAGACGACGTAAATGCAAGCGCCTAAAGCCGTAACAAGCACGACGGGCAAGAGGCCTTCTGGCTTCACCGCAATGATTACGAGCGACATCGCCAGCGATGCGGCGCCACTCTTGAGCGCGAACTGTGTGCTAACGCCAACCCTAATGTATTGACGCGCGTAGTATGCCACGAGCGCAAAGACGCATGCGAAGGCAAACAGCGTTGCTATGGCCGCGCCAACAAATCCGATACGAGGCACGAAGAAGAGCGTAAGCACAAGATTCAATGCGGCAGCAAGGAGCCATATCGTTCCAAGCACATGGGTCCGCTTTTCAAGCACGAGAACGTTTCCGATGAGTGCATAGCTTCCGAAAAGCAAAGCGCTTGCAGCTATGTAGGGCGTCACAACGTACCCTTGCGCGGCAATTTCTGGTGTGGACAGGATGGTGAGAATCTGCTTCGAGAGCAGTGATATGATAAACGCAGCGGGTATTGCTAGCGCAAGAAAGTACTTGAGGCAATACGACAGGGTCGTCTTCACTTGGTCAATGCGGTGATTATCGAAGTAGGCCGAAAGCGTCGGCAGCAGAATTGCGGAGACGGGCGTAACGGCTAGGACGATACTGTACCCTACGGTGTAGCCCGGCGAGTAGTACCCGACCGCTATGGCGCCCAAAAAGATGCTAATGATGTAACGATCACTTGAATTGACAATCCAATATGACAAGTTACCTGGCACGGTAGGCAACCCGAGCGACAAATAAGATCGTGCGTTGGCAAACGTGGGTAGCACAACGCCGAGCTCTGAGATTATTCGAACTGTTAACAAAAAAGAGAGCAAAAGTTGTGCCAGCAGAAGTCCTAGCACCGCACCTGAGATGCCATACCCGAACAGCACAAACGTCGACACGACTAGAACGGTGAAGCAGGCCTGTAGCGCTGTAAAAAAAGCAAATCTTTTAATCTGTTGCCTAGCCCGGAAATACCCCAAGCACATGTAGTTAAAACTAGTTATGAATATGATTGCTGGCAAGATCGTGGTAACAGTGGTGTTGCCGTCGAACAGCAGTCCAGCCAGAGGCTCGGCTAACAGATAGAAGACGAAAGCGACTAAAGCACTTGAGAGCAGCGCAATCACCAAGCTTGCGTAGAAACCCTCTCGAATCGCATTTCGCTCCTGTGTTCCAGCTAACAGTCGCATCATTGCGACAGTCAGCCCGAGTGTCGTGAGGAACGGCAGCACGTCGGTCGTGACGGTGACTTGAATCCATACCCCGTAACCCGCAGCCGCAGTCGTCTTTGTCAGAACAGCGAGTAAAATGATAGGAGCCAAGCTCACGATCAACGTTGAAACGGCCGTCAGTCCAACTCTCTTTGCAAACAGCGAATGCTCAGTCATTTTCGTCAGGACAAGCAGCAGGGGCGGACTCCGAACACAGTAGCATTGTTCCTGTTTATCCTGTTTGTGCTTTTCTCGCGAGTTTTAGTAAAAGTACGGCGATTGACACACACGTTAAGGTGAAAGACGCCGCGCATACTTTACGGCATACGCTGGCCTGTGCACGCGTTACGGCAAAAATTATTC
>CAVRAO010000011.1:0-121432 GCA_963719035.1 Methanobacteriota archaeon
TCAACGGATATTCTTAGCAAGACCCTCGGTGAGCCGTTGCAACGCTGGCGAGCTGTCGCTTGGATCGAGCTGAACGTCAATAATCGTAAACCCTTCCGTATAGGTCTGGGCTGCCTTGAGCGCGTTTTCCAGCTCATCCTCGGTCGTGACCACGACGCCCCTCCCTCCGCCAACGATGTCCGGAATGAGGCTGTATTGCCATAGTTGCAGATCGTTAAACGGCCCATCCTGCAGCGGCCGTTCCGTTGCATATCCAAAGTTGTTGAGCACTACTATCACGGGGTTCAAGCCGAGTCGCGCCGTAGTTGAGGTCTCGATTCCGGTCATCTGGAAGGCCCCATCACCGACCAACACTAACGGACGCAGATTAGGATCTGCAAGTTGCGCTCCAATGCTCGCCGGCACCGCAAACCCGAGCGAGAGGTAATACGCAGGCGCGAGGAATTCAGTTCTGCAGTGCGTAATGAGGTCAAGCCCCCCAAACAGTGCGTCGCCAACGTCTGCTATGACGACTGTATTGTCCTCGAGCGCCCAGTTGAGCCGTTCAAACAACCTTTTAACGGTAATCCGTTGTCCCTGTTGAGTCACAAACGGCTTTCTTGTCCGTGGGCGAGGTAAATCGCGGAGGGCTCGCCGGGTGATGGGCGCACCGATCAACCCGTCGAGGAAGTCATGTAAGCGGACGCACGCGTAGTTGTGGTACTTGATCAAGCACTGTTCGCTTGTGATGTAGATTGCCTTTTCCTGATCGATGTGAGCCGTGTATAGCCCTAAGTTGACGTCCGTCATGAACGCGCCAAGCAGAATCAGACAATCGCTCGATTCGACATAATCGCGGACCGATGCAAAGCCCATAGCCCCTTCATAGATGCCTATGTATAGTGGGTGGTACTCACCGACGACCGACTTAGCGAGAATTGTTGCTGCGACCGGTATGTGCGCTTTATCGACAAATGCAACGAGTTTATCCTGCAGTCCAAAGCGGTGCAGCTCAATACCCGCAATTATCACAGGCTGCTCCGCCGCATTGATCATCTTCACTGCCTCGTCGACGGCGCTTGACAAAGCGTCTGGATCGCTCGCGGCCTCAGCTTGCGTTAAACGAGACGGATGGAGCAGCTCAACAGGCGCGAACGTGATATCGCGGGGTAGCTCAATGTATACCGGTCGGCTAACGCGGAGCGCTTCTGACAACACGCGGTCAATCTCGCCACACGCTGTGCTTGGGTTGTCAAGGACCGTCGATGCAACGGTGACTTCCGCAAAGACCTTTCGCTGCGTATCAAAGGCCTTCACCTTGTGGTGGAGGAGCGGGTTGCCAACACGTTCTTTGAACCCCGGCGCTCCGGCGATAACTACCAGCGGGGATTTTTCCGCATACGCCTGTGCTGCGGCATTCACGACCTTGAGACCGCCAACCGAGTAGGTGACGCATACGACGCCTATTCCGCGGATGCGCGCGTAAGCGTCGGCGGCGTAGCCCGCGTTCAGTTCGTCGCACGTCGTGACAAGGTTGAGTTGACTGTCGCTCAGCTGCTTGAAAAAGCCCAGCACGTAATCGCCTGGCACGCCAAAGACGTGCGAAACACCTAATGATTGAAGTCGCTCGATAAGATACGCTCCAACGTTGTTTGGACGATCAGACGTCGCCAATTCAGAAGCATTGTTATCTTCCATATCGCCCCTCCATATCCACGCTGACACTGCACCAAGCGCTTAGTATAGCGTTCTTAGTCGGGAAGTGCCGTCTAGGCATAACAACATCATCATCCGCTCGTACTATTATTTATATCCAGTATACCTCGCTCAAAGTCACTCCACAGACCGATCCGATCGACTGCTGATCAGATGATCGCCGTCTCAAATGGGAACTGGTGCTCCGTCCGACTACTTGCGTGCTCGGGGACGAAGGATGTGTGCGCTGGAATGTTCATTTATAAAGCTGCGCGCAGCGCACAATATATTTAAACAAATACGTTTCAATTCGGCATCAATGCTAAAAAATGACCTTCTTACGGCATTTAAAACCACTGTGGTCTTTTTAGTATTGTGCGGATTGGTTTTCCCGCTCCTCCTTTTTGGGATCGCGCAAATTGTAGACAAGCCGGCTGCTGAGGGAAGCGTGCTGACTCAAAACGGCACCGCCGTTGGCTCGAGCTTAGTCGGGCAATCGTTTAGCGACCCAATACACTTTCAATCAAGGCCGGCAAACGTGTCCAATTGGGGGCCAAATAACCCAGCTCTCGTCACGAACGTCAGTCAGCGGGTTGCCTATCAGAAGGGTACTCAACCCGACCATTGACCTCGTACCGATCGACTTAGTCACCCAGTCCGGATCGGGAGCTGATCCCAACATCTCACCGGAAAGCGCCCTTTTACAAGTGCCTCGCATAGCTAACTTGACAGGCATCTCGCAAGAGGTGCTCGTGAGGCTGGTCAACCAAAACACAATGGAGCCCTTTGTCGGCGTCTTTGGAGCGCCCCGGGTGAATGTCCTTCAGCTTAACATTGCACTAAATAGTTTGTTGAGCCCTCCAGCGTTAAGAGCCGCTGAGGCAAATTCTACAGCCCTTAGCGCGGCGGTGCTGAACGCAATGGCAGCAAACTCAACGGCCAAATAACACGTGAGCAGATGGCCGGGAGTGAGGAGTTAGACGCGTGAGGGCGAGCTTAGGCGTGGCGTAATAAGCACACAAAGCTATGTCGGTTCAGTTTGAAAGTAACAGTTTCTAGGCTACTTCGGGGAGCCGAGCGCTTTTGATAGTTGCGGTTCGCCGGTGGCCGACGTAATCGCCAAGATTTCGTCACCGGTTGCTAGAACAGTCGAGCCTTTGGGGAGCAGGAAATCGTTGCCGCGGATTATGCTTACAAACATGACGTCCGCCGGCAGCGACAGGTCCTTGATTTCCTTCCCGACTCCTGGACTGTTAGGTTCTATCTTCAATTCTACCAGGGACACGTCACCCTTCTTTAGTTTAAGGAGAGTGACTATATCACCGAGAGCTATCTCTTCCTGGAGGATTTTGGCGATCATATGGGTATTAGAAAGTGCGATATCTACGCCGAACGATTCACGGAACAGCCACTCGTTCTTCGGATTATTAATGCGGGCAATTGTGTGCGGCACCTCGTATTCATGCTTGGAGAGCATGCATACTACGATATTGTCTTCGTCGTGCCCGGTCGCCGCGACAACCGCATCGGCCTTAAGCACGCGCGCCTCATCCAGGATATACGGTTCACAGCCATCACCTTTGACGATATTCAAGTCAGGCTGGTCTTCAAGAATCTTGGCGACCTGTTCCTTCCTTTCCTCAACCAATGTGACCTCATATCTGCTTTCCTTCAGCATGCGGGCCAGGTATGAACCGACTTTCCCCCCGCCGACTATGACTACATACATATATCCTCCTTATCCCCTTCATCTACGGGGTGAGCATCCTCTTTAGTTTCGGCATGGACGTTGTCAAGACAGCGATCTCGGCGACATCATATTCCTTAAAAGCGTCCGCCGAGCTTGGAATAAAAGCCTTGCCGCCGCGGATAATCGCGATTACCGAGATTTCTCCCGGGACAGAAAGGTCATTCAGCGTCCTTCCGATAAGCCGGGGTGGAATCGCAGCTTTGGTGATTTGCACCTCTCCGTCTCCCAACGAAATGTCTCTAACTATACTTGTATACGTGAGTAGTGTCAGAATCTCATTGGCCGCCCAAGTGACGGTGGACACGGTCTGTATGCCGAACTTACGGTATATCTCCGCCCGGCGCGGGTCATAGATCCTCGCGACGATCTTGGGCACGCGAAAAACGTCCTTGGCAATTGTCGCCGACACGACATTGGAGTTGTCGCCGCTGGTTACCGACAGAAACGCGTCAGCGCGTTCGATGCCGGCCTTCTTTAACGCGTCGCCGTCGAAGGCCATTCCCTTTATGGTCTGGCCCTTAAAATTTTTTCCCAGGCTTTCAAAAGCCTCCGTATTCTTGTCGATGACGCTAATTTCGTGTCCCTCTAAGGACAATTTAGTCGCAATCGTCGCTCCTACCCGGCCGCATCCGGCGATGATTATTTTCATAGGTCACCCCTTTATCTTATGACGCTAGTATACCCGATTGTACTTGGCGTCTTAACTTTCTTCTTACGAAATATTTCCGTATTTCATCGGCAATTAATAAAGTCGGAATCAAGGCGATCAAAAAAGCCCAATCGATTGGCCCTAACGGACCCATATTGAATACGTTTTGGAGAAACGGAACATAAGTGAGCGCGACTACAGCAACACATTCTGCAAGGATCCCCCACAATAGAAGCCTATTACTGAAAAAGCCCACTTTGAATATCGACTCCATGTTTGTGCGTTGGGCGAAACCATTGCCGATTTGAGTTGTTACGATTGCGTTGTGTGTCATCGTGGTTGCTAGTACGTAAACTAGCCCTGTGGCTGCCATTTCCATGCCCGGTCGCCATCCGTTTATAAGGTACATGAAATAGAATGCCGACATAGCCGCTGCCGCTTGAATCGGACCTAAAAAGAGGTATGCCTTAGATAATGTTCTACGGTTCAACAGCCGTTCGTGCCGGTCGCGCGGTTTTCTTTGCATGACATCCGGTTCGGGAGCTTCTGCCCCCAAAGCCAGTGCTGGTAACATATCTGTTCCCAAATCAATCGCCAAAATCTGCATAATGGTCAGCGGCAGGGGAATCTTAAATATTACGAACAGAATAAACGGAACGAGTTCGGGAAAATTACTCGTGAATATATAGACTACGAATCGCCTGATATTATCATAGACAGCCCGGCCTTCTTCGATTGCGTTAACGATGCTGGCAAAGTTGTCGTCAGTCAAAATCATTTCGGCTGCTTCCTTGGCGACATCAGTTCCTGTTATCCCCATGGCCACGCCTATGTCGGCCATCTTAAGAGCAGGGGCGTCGTTGACGCCGTCCCCAGTCATAGCTACGACATGGCCCATTTCCTTAAGGGCTTTGGCTATCTTCATCTTGTGTTCCGGAGACACTCGGGCAAATAGGATATCCGGCTTGCCGAGCTCTTTCTCCAAAGCTTCGATACTCATTTCATCCAGTTCGGCGCCGGTGATGATCCTTACGTTATCGCCTTTTACAATTCCGATCCTTCGGGCAATAGATTCAGCAGTCAATCCATAGTCACCGGTGACCATGACGATTTTTATCCCCGCCGTAGCGCATGCTTCGACCGCCGTGGCCACTTCCTCGCGCGGTGGATCCATCATGGCAATCAACCCCGCGAAGATCAGGTTTTTCTCAACAGTTTCAGCCGTATAATTTTTTTCTTCCCGGGCTATGTTCCGATAGGCCATAGCTAACACGCGCAATCCGTTACGCGCGAATTCGTCGTTCTTTTCCATGATGGCTATTCGCTGCTTGTCGTCCAACTGCTTTATATCGCCCGCACGCCAAATCGAGTCGCATAAGCCTAGGACTTCTTTGGGGGCGCCTTTGATAAACGCAACCTTATTGTTCTTTTCAATGTGAATAGTCGACATCATTTTACGCACAGAATCGAACGGCAACGCATAAACACGCTTGGATCGCGACAACTCATCATCGTAGTCAAAGCCGGCTTTTCTGGCGGTCGTCAGGAGAGCACCTTCAGTCGGGTCGCCCAGGATAGTCCATTTATCAACGTCGTCACCTGGCGGGAGAAGCCTAGCATTGTTGCAGAATGATGCGATCTTTACCAGGATTTCCAGTGATCGCAGCTCGTTTGCATCAAGTTCTATTTCATTAAGCAGGTAGCCGCCCGCGGGATTGTAGCCGACGCCTGTCGCATCGTACGTATTACCGTCGAACCATAGTTCCTTTACCGTCATCTCGTTCTGAGTTAAAGTCCCTGTTTTATCGGTGCATATAACTGTTGTACTTCCCAGCGTTTCGACCGAGGAGAGCTTCTTAATAAGGGCTCCGCGCTTGGCCATACGCTGGACACCCATGGCCAACCCGAGCGACACAGTCGGCAACAAGCCCTCGGGCATCAAAGCGACGATAATACCGATAGCGAACAAGAATCCCGTGTTCAGCGGCATGCCTGCGACAAAGGAACCTAAGAAAAAAAACGTCAATCCTATGGAAATAGCCAGAATAGCGACCACTTTCGTGACGTTCTTCATCTCTTTTTGTAGCGGACTTTCCTCTTCCCTTACGTCCTGGGTCATCTTGGCGATCTTGCCAAACTCGGTCTTCATCCCCGTAGCGAAGATGACTGCCTTACCCGATCCGTAAGCGACGCTTGTGCCAGCAAAGACCAGGTTCGGCATTTCCGTGCGCGTCAGCGTGGGGTTATCGACTGCGGCAGAGGTTTTTCGCACCGGTTCAGACTCGCCTGTAAGGGTCGCGTTGTTGGTTCTTAGGTCGAACTCCTCATACAGTCTGGCGTCGGCCGATATACTGTCGCCTTCCTGGAGGAAGAGCACGTCGCCTGGAACTAGTTGGGATGCTTCAACCTCAATTGTGTCGCCGTTTCGGACAATTCTCGCTCGCCTCGGCATTAGTTTCTTTAACGCTTCGGTGGCTTTTTCCGCTTTATACTCCTGCCAGAAGCTGAAGATGGCGTTGATTAATATGACGGCAAATATTGCCCAACCAAGTTCTGGAAAACCCGCCAGGAAGGCCATGCCTCCGCCGATCCATAGCAGAATAGCGAACAAGTGGTAAAAGTTCTCAAGGAACTTGAAAATGAGCGGCCGTTGCTTAAGTGTAATAAGCTCATTAGCTCCGAAAGATGCTAAGCGACTTTGTGCCTCTGCGGTGGACAAGCCGCGTTCGCTGCTTGCAAGGGCTGTAAGAACATCATCCTTAGCCAGAGATGGTATTGATTGAATAACTTTGTCTTCCAATAAAAATCCGTCGTGATTCATAGAGAGATTGTACCTTGAGCGCCTATGCCCGGACGACGAAGATATTTCGTGTTGTCTGCTCGATGACCTTGTCTACGACGGTGCCAAAAATGACACTTGCCCCGCGAGATCGCTCAGATGCGCCCATAATTATGATGTCATAGTCTGCAGCCACTGTGGTGATCGTTTCAGCGACCGGGCCCGAACGGATGTCGATGTCGACATCGTCGTATGCGGAGGCAAGCCGCTGCAAATCAGCCTTAGTATCACTCTTATCCTCCTCGGTAATATGAAGTAACGTGATGTGTCCCTGCGCGCCTTCAGCAAGGGTTCTCGCCACGTTTAACGCTGCAAGAGAGTGCTTAAATCCTGCTGAGGGCACTAAAATCCGCTTAAACGTGCTTTCGTACTTGAGGTTTGATAGTATTACATCACATGGGGCCTCGTTCATCAGCGGGTAGATAATGTCACCGTATCTGATCTTATAGAGGGTTGATTGAAGGCTGTAGCCGAGGAGGGCCAGGTCTACCTGGTGTGTCGCTATCTGGGTGAGGATCGCATCGCGAATCGACGAAGCGAGTATGACTTCGGGCACGATCTCGATATCGTCCGACTGTCCTAATTGCATCAGGCGGATCACGAGATTAGTTTTGTCGCTGATAACTCTTCGCTCGATTGGGATAGTCCTCGCTCGTCCCGACGACACTTAACAACACAACTGTGCCGCTGAGGATCGAGCAGTCGCAAGGCTGCCTTAAGCGAATATTCGGCGTTTACTCGGATTTGAAACCGGCAACAAAATACGTTTATACATCGCTTAGCAACTCAGCTCATAAATGCTCACTTAATTTGAAAGTTCTACCGTATATAAGTACTGGTTTTTCAGGTAAGAAGTAACAGTGCGCTTTTTAATTTTTTTAGGGACCGGTCTTTTGCCCATCTTTTGGATGGTCCATGAGAACACGACATAATCTTATTAGACTTTACAGTTGGCTTAGACGGCTCACACCTCGATGCGTGTTTAATGCTGCGAAGTTCCTCATCATTCCCTTTGATCGTTTGCCTTGAAAGACGTGAAATGCGTGATCATTTTATAGGACGATATCTATATAGGCGTTCAATGGATGCCGTTTATTTAGCATTCGTGATTATTTCGATCGTGTTGCTCATGTACCTTACGTACGTGATACTGTATCCAGAAAGGTTCTAGTGATGTAAGTGGATTCGCTGGGGATTATTCAAGCTGCAGTGATAATAGTGATAGTGCTGCTCCTCACCCGTCCCGTAGGAGGGTACCTTGTCTCCGTTTTCTTTAAGCAGCGCAGTCAGATTCGATGCGCTGTTTGGGCCGTTGGAGCGCGGCTTATTTCGGATACTCGGCGTTAATCCGACCGAAAACATGAGCGTGAAGCGCTACATCCTCAACCTTTTGCTGCTCAACTGCCTGATGGCTATTGTCAGTTCTAGTGATATCTGGTGAACCAAGCGTCTCTCCCGCTTAACCCAAACGGCGCGCCAAACATGGCGATCGACCAAGCGTTTAACACTGCCTCAAGCTTTATCACGAATACCAATTGGCAGAGCTATGCCGGCGAAACACAATTGTCCTATTTCAGCCAAATGGCCTGCATTACGTTTCTAATGTTCACCTCAGCAGCCACAGGACTGGCTGCTGGTGCTGCATTCATCAGAGGGTTTGCGAGCAGGGACAAACGACCTGGGTTTCGGCAAATATCGGGAATGGGCAACTTCTACTTTGATTTCGTTCGTTCAATAACGCGCGTGCTAATACCGCTTGCTTTCGATTGTCTCACTTATCTTGGTGGCGCAAGGGGTTCCACAAACGCTTAGTGGGCCCCAAGACGTACAAAACGGTGGAGGGGGTCAGCGACACCCTGTATCGCGGGCCCGTTGCGTCGCTTGAATCAATCAAGCATCTCGGGACGAACGGCGGGGGGTTTTACGGGCAGAATTCAGCCTTTCCATATGAGAACCCCACACCTGTGACGAACGTGGTTGAAAAGTTTGTATGCTGCTGTTGCCGATTTCATTAATTTACGCGTTTGGCGTCCTTGTAGGCAACAGCAGGGAGGCGTGGGTTCTCATCGGAGCGCTCTTACTCATATTCGTCGTGATGCTTAGCGTCGGACTCGCTGCGGAGTCTTCAAACCAGGCGCTTTCGAACTTTGCTGTAAACCAGTCGAGCGGGAACCTCGAGGGAAAGGAGATTCGTTTTGGCGTCGGCGGGTCTGATGATATTCACCGTAACAACAACTTCTACAGGGACGGGATCAGTGAACAGCATGTTAGACAGTTATACAGCCATCGGCGGATTAGTTCCGCTGAGTTTGCTCATGCTTAGCTCTCTTTTGCAGGCGAAGGGTCTGGGCTGTTGCGTATTCTGATTAACGTGATACTCGCCGTGTTTATTGCAGGCCTCATGGTGGGTCGCACGCCTGCAGTACCTTGGTCGGAAGATCGAGTCTAAAGAGGTGAAGCTCACACTCCTCGCGTTTCTCGTTCATCCGGTCTTGATTCTCATCTTTACCGCAGCGGGAGTCGTCTTCGCAGCAAGCTCAATGGGCAACCCAGGATTTCATGGCTTCACGGAGATGCTCTACGCGTATGCTTCGGCCGCGGCAAACAACGGATCAGCGTTTGCCGGTTTGCAAGCAAATACGCCTTTTTTAAACTACACTCTAGGGCTCACGATGCTGCTCGGCCGGTACATCATTTTCGCGCTCATGCTCCTCGTTTCAAACTCTTTCATGCAAAAGAAGATCACGCCGTATGATGTTGGGACGTTTCGCACCGACAAGTGGATTTTTGGTCTTATCTTGATCGGCGTTATTGTGATCCTCGGCGCGCTTACGTTTTTCCCGGTGCTCGTGCTCGGACCATTAGGAGAGGCACTAATATGAGGAGGGAATATCGTGATTGACCAGAAGTGGTACAGCAGGACATTGCTCACGGAGGCGCTGCGCGCATCGATACGGAAGCTCGACCCACGGCTGCTCATCGCGAACCCGGTTATGTTCGTTGTCGAAATCGGCTTCTTCTATACGTTTATACTGGCGGTCTCTGCTGCGATATCAGGAAGCGGAATGGCCACGTTCATTGGAGAAATTTCAGCAATTCTGCTGATCACCGTGCTCTTCGCAACCTTCTCTGAAGCAATCGCTGAAGGGCGTGGCAAAGCTCAGGCAGAGAGCCTCAAGAAGACAAAAAAGGAGATCACCGCAAAGAAGGTCGTTGGCGACGAGATCGTCGAGGTGGATGGGCGCTCTCTTGTGAAAGGCGACGTCGTCAAGGTCACGGCTGGCGATATGATCCCCAATGACGGCGAGGTCATACAAGGGAGGGGTGCGGTCGACGAATCAGCGATAACAGGCGAGTCGGCACCGGTCATACGAGAGAGCGGGGGGGATTTCAGCTCAGTGACCGGTGGCACTACGCTGCTGAGTGATGAACTCGTTATTCGCATTACGGCAAATCCCGGAGAGTCGTTTCTCGACAAAATGATAGCCTTGGTCGAAGGGGCCTCACGACAAAAAACACCCAACGAAATAGCACTTACGATGGTGCTGGCCGGCCTCACGTGGATATTTCTTCTCGTCATTGTAACACTCAATGCGCTCGCAAGCTACTCCGGCGTATTTGTCGATACGACTACGTTGATCGCTCTGCTCGTCTGTCTCATCCCAACGACGATCGGAGGGCTGTTGTCTGCAATTGGGATCGCAGGAATGGATCGGGTGACACAATTCAACGTCATTGCCAAATCTGGAAAGGCCGTTGAGGCTTCGGGCGACATCAACACACTCATCCTTGATAAGACAGGCACGATAACGATTGGCAACAGACTAGCGGAAGAGTTCATTCCGCTGGGCGATAAGACCAGCACCGACGTCACGACGGCCGCTTTTCTCTCCTCTATGCGCGACGAGACGCCCGAAGGTCGGTCAATCGTACGGCTTGCGAAGAAGCTGATGCCTGATCTCGCAGAGCCGCCGGTGAAAGACGTGATCGACTTCTCCGCAGATACGAAGATGAGTGGCGTCGATTTGGCTGACGGCTCAGAGATTCGCAAAGGAGCTATTGACGTCATGGCAGCATACGTCAATTACATTCCTAAAGGATTCAAAGAGATCGTCGACGGCATTTCGCGCAAGGGTGCAACGCCTCTCGTCGTTTCTATGAGTCACGAGCCTATAGGTGTGATACACCTGAAAGATACCGTCAAACCGGGAATGCGCGATAGGCTATACGAGTTAAAAAGCATGGGAATTAAGACCATGATGGTCACAGGGGATAACCGGCTCACCGCGGCCACGATAGCCGCAGAGGCGGGTGTCGACGACTACGTTCCTGAGAGTAAGCCTGAAGACAAGATTGGCATCGTCAGTGCAGAGCAGGCAGATGGTAAGCTTGTTGCTATGACCGGCGACGGCACCAACGACGCCCCCGCTTTAGCGCAAGCCGATGTGGGACTTGCCATGAATAGCGGCACACAGGCTGCAAAAGAAGCCGCAAATATGGTCGACCTTGACAGCGATCCTGCAAAATTGATCGCCGTCGTCTCGATCGGAAAACAGCTCCTAATGACACGTGGCGCTATCACAACCTTTAGCATCGTTAACGACGTCGCGAAGTACTTCGCTATTATTCCCGCCGTCTTCGCGGTAGCCATTCCTCAAATAAACAAGCTTAACATCATGGCACTTTCATCGCCGAGCAGCGCGATACTTTCTGCGGTGATATTCAACGCAATTATCATTCCTGCGCTTATTCCCCTCGCCATGAGAGGCGTCACATACAAGCCGAGAGACGCGTCAGCAATCCTCTTGAGGAACATCGCGATTTACGGTGTCGGGGGCTTGATAGTCCCATTTATTGGGATTAAAGCTATAGACGTAATTTTAACTGGGCTTCATCTTGTCTAAATGTTGCGACCCATCTTTTGATTTAGCACCTGAACGATCGTTTGCGTGAAACAGGAATTTCTGTCGGAGAGTTGCATTAGGCACGAGTTGCATCGTTTGAACGCAAGAAACTAAATTACTTAAGGAGGAGTAAGAATTGAAAATCGAGCTAGGCGCGTTAAATTGTCTTTACCCTATGCCAACGACACTCGTCGGGGCTATGGTAGAAGAGAAGCCGAACTTCATCACGATCGCGCACGTCGGCATCATGGACCCTGGAAGCCTCTCTTTAGGCATGTCGAAGGCCCATTATACCAACGCTGGAATCAAGGAGTATGGGACGTTCAGCGTAAACCTGCCGTCTGCAGAGATGGTGCAGGAAACCGATTATTGCGGACTCGTATCGGGCAGACGCGTTGACAAGACAAAGCTTTTTAGCGTGTTCTATGGCACACTGAAGACGGCTCCGATGATTGCTGAGTGTCCGATAAGCATGGAGTGTAAGCTTACGAAGGTGGTCGATTTCCCAAAGCATGATATCTTTATAGGTGAAATTGTGGCCACTTATGCTGAAGAAGCCGTGCTTACCGATGGTGTAGTGGATTACAGCAAAGTGCAGCCGTTTTTTTTCACCATGACCGACAACGGTTACTGGAGACTAGGCGAGCGATTTGCACAAGCGTGGAGCGTTGGAAAAGTAATGGAAAAGAAACAAAAAACCTGACCAGTGCGCAGCAATACGATTATTGTGAACATGCGCACAACGCTTCCTCTCAACAACTAAACAACCTGCTCACTGCAGGTTAACCTGCCGATACTGGTAAAACTGATAAGCGCGAAGCTTGTGAAATAACGATGAAAACTAAATACGCAATTCTGCCAATTATCGCAGTGATTTTCCTAACCACCTGTGTATCGGGCTGCTCATCTCTTAACCCCTTGAGTGGAGGAGATAACAATACGAGTGGTGTTCCCGTATTTGAGCCCTCGGTGAAAACGGCAACGGTCAATACAAGTCAAGGTAGAGTGACGACGTACCAAACAACAAGCTCTTCGACACAGGTAGCTGATTTTTACAGGACAGAGATGGCAATCAGAGGGTATCAAGCTTCGGCCTCCTACCAACCACGCGTCAGCAGCGACGGATCTGACGTCGTGCTCAGTTTTGTAAAGGGAACAAGCAAAGTGCACGTTGCTATTGCTACGATCAGCGCGCAAATTGGCCCTCTGAACTTATCTCAAGCTGGAGGAACGACGTTTGTAATAACAGAGCAGAGCACTTAAGCTCCCGAAGATTCGTCAACGTTTTAGATAGTCACATTCGTACGCAAACGTATTGTGTTCGCCTGCCACTGAGACATAAGATGAGGTAAATAACAATGGTCAAGAAGCTCGCCGTTCTTCTTCTGGTGCTTCTAGTTGGATCCTCTGCCGTTTTTCTTCCCGTAGCGTCCGCGACTATACCGACGATCACAGCAACAGCTCCGGCGGCTTCCAATGTGACACTTACCCCACAACTCGACTACCGCGTGTCACTTGCTCCTGACCAAATCTCAAACGATACGATAGGGTATTTTAAGGCCCATGGCTTTACCACAGTCGTGCTTGTGGCCGCTGAAGCGATCCCGTACGACAAAGAGCTGCAGAAAATAAAGCAACTGGGGATGTACCCCATTTTGGATATTGAAGTAGTCATTTGGAATGGCGGAAATAACAAGTCGACGCCAATAACAGAGTTCGACGAGGTGTTTGCCACTTGGAAAGAGGCTGGTTGGTGGAACGTTGCTACGGAAGGAGGGCGAAGCGGCGATTTTGAAAAACTTAAGGACTACTTCCCTGAGATTACTTTTTTTAACTGCGATAAATGTGGCCTCTGGAAAGAGGGCCACAGAAACCCGTATGTGACAGAAATGTCGTGGGAGACGTATTATCCCTCTGAGATTGCTAGCATACAGCGTGGGGCCTTGATCTCGTACAACCTCGGAAAGCCTCAGGGCATAACGGCCGGCGTTTGGACTACCAACAATGAAAACCTCAATTATGACACATACAAAGCGCTTCTCGACTGGAGTTATGCTAATGATGTAGGTTTTACTCACTTCAACGTATTCTTCGGATTGGGAGCGACGCTTGCCGACTATCAACGGCTTGGTTTTGAGACCATCATTTCAAAACTGCAAGCGGATTATCCGCCGAAACCGGTGGGAAAGTGGCCGGTCACTGTAAGATCCGTTCGTCAGGTGCCAACTCCTCAAAACTCTCTCGTATGGGATGTTGCCAACCTTGGAAACGAACAGGTTTGGGTAGCGCCTTATGCAGTGCTGCGTAACGGAACTGCTGCGCTGCCAGGCCACCTCACTGGCCAAGCGATTCTGAGTCAAGCAACGAACAACAATTCGTCGAATGATGTTTTACGGGACGAGGACAGTTATGGCTGGATTCTCCTTAGAGCGGGCGAATGGGCAAGCATCCTATCTCCACCGACGATTCCGCCCGACACCGAAGGGGCGACATATAATGCATACGTGTATTACAATAATTCCTCTCATGGATGGCTTTTTGCCCAGCCATTGTATACGACTATCGGAGCCAAGCCCGTCCCGGCAAGCTTCTTCGGGCTGTTTGACTATACCTACGCGGACGTGGCAGGGGGCTTATTACTCGTATTGATCGCAATACTCGTCGCTGCATCTCTGCTTCGACTGAGACGGACGCGGGAAAAACAATGAACAGCTTACTGGGCCCTTAATCCCCAATGATGGGTTTTAGGTGCTCTCTTATTTCGTTAATCTCTTCTTCGGACGCGTTTTTAGCCTCGAAAATGGCGCTTAATGTCTCGAGCGCGTCCCTTTGAACCACCCAATTATCTACCGTCCTGTATCGTGTCGTCATCAACGTCGTCCGGATCCCCTCATATGCTCGGGCTAAGTAGTTCTCTCGAAAGAAGGCAATATCAAGATCGCTTGTCCCACTTCCAGCTATGATAACCATTGTTTTATCACCATAACAGTGACTTATGTCACGTAAAAGGACGCAGCCAGAAGGAGTCGGCAGGAGCAACACGTTGCCTAAACGCTTTTGGTAGTACTCCTGAAGTTGGATGAGATGTCTTTCTAGCGCAAGTAACTCCGTTTTTTCGTCCGATTCAGCGATAATCACAAAATCTGCTGGAAAACCGATCTTCTTCCAATCGATTTGAACGGTGTATCTCGTAAGCACCCCTCTCTTCGCAAGAAGTTTTACGTGATATGCAGCTGCATTGCCGTCATTGAGGCCGATACGTTCGGCAAGTTCAACGTTCGACGTCTTGCCGTTCCCAAGAAGCGAGAGCAAGATTATGAGTTCCTTTTTGTCAAGGGCGATTTTCTTCGTGAATGCCTCAGCAAGTTTCAGGTTTTGTTCGTCTTGCAGTCTCCGATCGTTTTTCTCAAACGCCCTGTTTCCCTTGTTATGCATATTTCTCTTCCATAAACCCGCATAGAAGGCGTGCCGCCAGTACTCCGCATAACGAGCGATCTTTATACATAGCTTTCGTTGTTTGCGGTCTTACAATTAAATAAACGAACGTAAAGATGGGTAGAGGTTTCACGAAAAGACTTGCCTTTAGTTATCAACGCGCCAACGTGCTTAACTAGAGATAACACAATCTTTTAGCGATGCTCACAAAGCGTATTATCCCATGTCTTGACGTAAAATACGGCGATGGCGAAAGGGCGCTAGTCGTCAAAGGAGTTGAATTCGTTTCGCTTAGAGAGGCTGGAGATCCGGTAGAGCTCGCTAAGCGATATGATCAAGAAGGAGCCGACGAATTGGTCTTCCTCGACATCACCGCTTCACATGAGCAGCGGAAGACGATGCTCGATATCGTTAAGGATACAGCTGATCAAGTATTCATCCCATTTTGTGTCGGTGGCGGCGTGCGGACACTCGATGATGTCATCCAGACATTACGGTCTGGCGCGGACAAGATAGCGGTAAACACTGCTGCCGTCAAGAACCCACAGTTCATAAAGGCCGCAGCTGAAGCGGTTGGTTCGCAGTGCATTGTTTTAGCCATAGATTGCAAGCGCAATACAGATGCCGAAAAAGGACAGCACATTGTTCCTCTTGAAGACGGGACGCCCGCGTGGTATGAGGTTGTGATTTATGGTGGGAGAACTCCGACCGGCATCGACGCGATTGAATGGGCGATAAAAGGTGAGCAGCTCGGCGCAGGTGAAATCCTGCTTACGAGCATGAATAGAGATGGCACAAAAGATGGCTACGACATCCCCGTCACTAAGGCGATATCAGAGGCTATCGACTTGCCGATTATTGCATCTGGCGGTGCCGGAACTGCTGCGCATATCTATGATGGTTTTGTCGATGGAAAAGCAGATGCATGTCTTGCAGCAAGCATCTTTCATTTTAGGGAGATCTCCATAGCTTCTTTGAAACAGTACTTACAGGGGCGCGGCATTCAAGTTCGCATTTAAACGTGACGATCCGAAGGTAAAAAAGGTGATCTCTCACTTCGCCCGTTGCTGCTTTTCGCCTCGCAGATAACGCTGCGCGAGTGCGGTGTAACTCTTTGCGTTTGCCTCTATTGACCTCAGCTGCTCAGCGCTCACCTGCCTAACAACTTTTCCCGGAACGCCTAAGACAAGGCTCCGATCTGGTATTTCGGTGCCTTCAGTCACCACAGCACCCGCCCCAATAAGGGACTCCGTCCCTACTTTTGCACCATCTAGCACGATTGCGCCGATCCCAATTAAAACGGTATCTTCGACCTGAGCTCCGTGAACGATTGCCCCATGTCCAATTGTAACCTGATCTCCGATCACGGTCTCAACTCCTTCACTCACGTGAATGATCGCGTTGTCCTGCACGCTTGTATTCCGACCGATTTGGATCAGGGCCATATCACTTCTTAAAACCGCGCCGAACCAGACACTTGAGCCCGGGGCAATCTTTACATTTCCGATGACCGTCGCAGTCGGCGCAATGAACACACCATCAAAATTGCTTTTCATCTGTTCCCCTTCAGTGTTCTTGGGTACCGGTCAATATGCATCTTAACGTTCAAAAAGGCAACTCGTACCCTATTACCATTTATTAAATACCTGCCAACCCTATGACAGAGAGTCATGGTTTGCGTCGCGATCGGTGGGACATTTGACGTACTTCACGACGGCCACAAAGCGCTACTGAAAAGGGCCTATATGTTGGGCGACGTGATTATTGGGCTTGTTTCTGACGAGATGGCGGGGGGAAAACTCCACGTGGTCAACGCTTACAACAGCCGCAAAAAATCATTAATCGCGTACATAAAGACGCTTACAGGAAACGACCCACTGATCGTAGCGCTGATCGATCCTTATGGACCGACTCTCGAACAGATGTTCGATTATATCGTCGTCTCGCCCGAGACTCTTCCCACAGCAAAGGAAATTAACACGCTCAGATCGCAGCACGGACTCCCTGCGATAAAGATCGTGTGTGTCGATTTCGTCCTCGCACAAGATGGAAAACCGATATCGTCAACCCGAATTCACCTTGGTGAAATCGATGAGCACGGGGTGCTTCTATGAAAGTTGCTGTCGGTTCGAACAACCCGGTGAAAAAACAGGCAGTCTATAACACGTTCTCAAAGGTTTTTGGAAAGGTTGAGGTCGTGATGCGAAGCATCGATTCAGGCGTGCCATCGCAACCGAAAGGTTACGCAGTTCTAACCGGCGCCCGCCAGCGAGCAGAGCGCGCGCGTGCATCTGTTTCAAGCGCTGACTTTGGCGTCGGTATTGAATCGGGTCTCTGTGACGTTTTTGGCGTAGAACTCGATGTACAGGTGTGTTCAATCTTTGATGGAGCGCAGCACACGATCGGTACCTCCCCCGGATTCACCTATCCGGCCAGCGTGCTCGATAAAATTGCAGCAGGGGGAGAAGTCGGCCAAATCATGGAACAGCTGTCCGGGATAAAGCGCATAGGACAAAAGGGTGGTGCAGTCGGCTATTTCTCAAGGGGACTGGTCGATAGGACACACTTCACAGAGCTCTGCGTTATTATGGCGCTCATCCCTAGAATGAATAACGAGCTCTATGGGTTATAAAAGACTAATGGACTATCCTGGTCCCTACTCTTTTGCCCGCGATAACATCAAGCAAAATTCGAGGCTCACGTCCGTCGACGACGACCGCTGAAATCTTAGAGCGTTCGATAATCTTCGCAGCAAGCGGGTCGATTACGGTCTTTACCCCGGCCTTCATCTCATCAGACATGACTATCTTGACGAGCTCGTCAGTTGTGACTTCATCCAGTTTCTTTGCATCCTTGTTAATATTGGGATCAGCAGTATAAACGCCATCAACTGATGTAGCTATTACAAGAAGATCGGTCTGGACATATTCAGAGAGTATCGCTGATACGGCATCTGTTGTCTGTCCGGGAGCTACGCCTCCCATCACTACAACTTTGCGTGCGGACATCGCCGTTTCCGCTTCCCTATAATCATGCGGGATATCCTGAAATGCCGCACTCGATAATGCCGATATTAGCAGCCGGGCATTGACGCGCGAAAGGGCAATCCCGATAAGGTCGCATACCGCTTCGCTCGCCCCCAGAGAGCGGGCAGTGCGAATGTAATCCCGCGCCGCCTTTCCCCCTCCGGTCACAACAAGTACGGTGTTTTCTTTGGTCAGCTCCTTGATCACGTTCGCGTACTCCACAAATTTTTCCTGCGAGAGCGTTGGAGCTATGACTGACCCGCCGACGGAAACTACTACTTTCATCAGTTTATCAATACTAAAAAAGGTTATAAGTTTATTCCCTTCTGCTAAGAAGCCCCCCTCGTGCTCTTACAAATCAGCGATTCGGGTGTAGGACAGCGAGTTTTCGTGCGCGAGGTGCATCCAATTCTGCTAGCTATAACGCTCTTCCAGCCACGGATCGCCCCGGTTGTGATAGCCGTACGATTCCCAAAATCCACGTCTGTCCTTAGCCATAAACTCGATGCCGGTCACCCATTTAGCGCTCTTCCAGAAATAGAGGCGCGGAACGACAAGTCGGACGGGGTAACCATGTCCAGCGGTAAGGGGCTCCCCATTATGCCCGAGGGCAAAAAGCACGTCAGGTTGGAGAAAATCATTCAACGATAGGTTGGTTGTAAAGCCCTTTTCAGCGTGAATCAAGACAAACTTGGCTTCAGGTAGCACCGTTGAAAGATCCTTTATTACTTGGGCGCTTACCCCCTCCCAGTAGTTGTCTAGTTTTGACCACCCCGTGACGCAATGGATGTCGGAAAACACTTTCACTTGGGGAAGCGAGGTGAATTGTTCGAAATTCAGCTTCTGCTCTGTTTCCACTAATCCAGAGATGGTAAACGACCATTTGGTTATGTCAACTCGAGGGATTACGCCGTAATGCAACACTGGCCAATTGTCAGTTTCCTGTTGGCCAGGTGGGATCCTATCGCTTCTGCCTGTGTCCGGGCTTTGAACAACGTTTTTGTCTTTCATTCCACGCTTCACTATGCTTTTTCTCGTAATATCAGCGCCTCAACCTCAATTTTTAATGCTGCTGACGATTTTGCGCTAATCGTGGGACTTAAAGCGTTATTTTTCTCGTCTTTTTATTTTCTCTGCTGCGTTATACGCAGCATAACGGACATCAGGATCTTTATCTGAAAGAAGGCGTTCAAGAGGCTCGATTGCGCTTTCGTGGCCAATTTCTCCAAGGCTTTTTGCTGCCCTTATCTTAATGTCCGGGTCGGTATCGCTTAACATCGAAACGAGTGGATTTATAGAAGGATCACCAATTTTCACTAAAGCATCGGATGCCCTCCATCGAACTCCCTTGCTCTCGTCTTTGAGATCCTCGAGGAGCATCTCCACCTCGCTAATCCCGCAAGAGTCACCGAGCCCGCAAATCTCACCTATCGCCTGGGCGGCTTTTTGACGCACGATTTGATTTTCGTCGTTCATATCCCCAATGAGGGGTTCTAAAGCCTTAGCATCCCCTATCTGCCCCAGCGCAGCTGCAGCTTCAAGTCGAACGGAGTGCTCTTTATCCTGTAGGGCGTTGATAAGCGAATCTACGGCCTTTGGGTCACCAATCTCCCCGAGCGCTTCTGCCGCGCACTGTCGAACGAGCATCTCCTTATCGCTGAGAGCTTCTATTAGATGATCTACTGCACTGGTGGCCTTCGCTTTCCCGAGGGCTAAGCACGCCATTTTCCGCGTATCGGAATCCGGATGGTGCAAGTCTTCCAGCAGCAATTCTACTTCCTTATCCTCATTAGTTGTTCCTTTGTTCATATCTACGCCTCCCTCGTCTCCAAACTCGTTACCGTTAACGACAGACACTTTCGTATGAAAGGCACACTTTAGTTTCTTTTTTTAGTCTTATATAGCTGCTATGCCTCTTCTTCTCAGTTGCGAGACTCAACCGGTTGCGTTACCAGAAGATATATCACTAAAAGCAGTAACCTAAGCTTTGAAATATGGGGACGCGAGAATAGAGCGCATGCTCAATGTCATGTTGTGCGGCTTCGCAGGCTAGTTTGCGCGTGATTGCTAAAGACAAACAACGGGGGGCCTAACTGCGCAAGCAGAAGGTTGACACAAAGAGGAAGGGTAGATGGAAACGAGATTAGCGGTCAGAGACGTTATGACGAGAACTGTTGTGACAGCTCCTCCAGATATGAGCGCTGCAGAAGCCGGAAAAAAGATGGTGGAAAACAGAGTTGGGAACATTATAATCATTAAAGAGGGGAGACCTGTCGGCATCGTTACTGAAAGCGATATGGTCGCGAAAGTGATATCTAAAAACGTAAAACCAGGTTCCATAAAGCTCGAGCAGCTTATGTCAAAACTACTCATCACAACGAAAAGTAGCGATGACATCAATGACGCAGTACGTATGATGGCTCAGAAAAAGATACGACGGCTCCCTGTGATCGACGGAGGTGAGCTCGTAGGAATCATTACTGATGCGGATGTTATACAGGCCTCTTCTGAGATTAACCAGATTCTTGACAATTTGATTCAAATGAATAGGGAGAATGTCCTTGACCGTCGAGACATTATCGTTACGCAGGGAGAGTGCGAGGAGTGTGAAGAGTTCTCAGAGGATTTACGGCAAGAAGAGGGGCGCCTTAAGTGTCCGCGGTGTCGTGGATCTACCTCATCCGGCGTTTGCGAGATCTGCGGGGAACTTTCTGACGTGCTCGAATATGTTGATGGCAGCATCGTATGCGAATCTTGTTGGGAGGCCGTTCGATGACGATTCAGCTAATGTCGCCCCCCGTCACGGTTCGTGAAGACGCCTACGTTACTCACGTCCGCCAGCTGATGCGAGACGGTTATCGGAGCTTGCCGGTCGTTGACAGTCAAAGCCGAGTGAAGGGTATGGTGATACTGCCCGACATCCTCAAAGTGACGTCAACGAAATCTGACGTTACAGTCATTGGTTTCGTTCGGGAGACTGGTCTCGCCAATTCTGACTTTGCTCCGCTTGATGTGGCAAAAATATTTGCGACGACCGGGTTCGACGTTCCTGTAGTGAAATCGCAAGAAGATCACACGATTATAGGTGTAATTGACTCAGCTTTATTACTGAACGCTTTGAATTTTGATAAGAAAACCACAATCGATGCGGTGATGACAAGCGCCGTTCGAACCTGTGATGCGACTGACCCCGTATCGAAGGTGTGGCTTAATATGGCACAATATGGGTTTTCAGGCTACCCGGTGGTGAAGAAGGGACGCCTTATCGGGATTGTTACACTTCAAGATATTCTTAAAGCTGGCCATATTAGGCTTGAGCGCGAGGATGAGAGAGGGGGCGGCAGGGTTCATTCACCTTCCGTCGAAAAGGTCATGAAAACTCCCGCCATCACCGTCGAGTCGGACTCGTCCATCTGGGAAGCCGCGAATCTTATGAAGCAGTACGCGATTGGACGACTACCGGTGGTCGAAGATACGAAGCTGATTGGTATAGTAGATCGACAAGATCTGGTGCGAGCCATAATCTGATAGCTGCAGGCGTTACAATGCTACGAGGAAACAAACGACAGAAAAGAGCACAAAGTGACTTTAGCGGCAAATCGGACCGCGGGAGTCTCAACTTCAAAAGCAAGTTGTCCCAGCACGACGGCGACATTATGATGGTAGCAAAGCGAGATGTCGTCCAGATACCCCCCACGATGACCATCATGGGCGCAGTCAAAACGATGGTCAAGTACCGATTTCGGCGCTTACCTGTAAGCGATCCTGGAACAAACAGGCTTATGGGGATAGTTACCGTCATGGATGTGGTAAATTTTCTCGGCGGTGGCGACAAGGCCCAGATAATCGAAAATAAGCACAGAGGAAACTTATTATCGGCGATAAACGAAGAGATTAGCTCAATAATGGAGGAGAACGTTGTCACCCTCCACGAGGGAGATTCTATCGACGGTGTCATCAGGATGATGCTGAGCGGAAATGTGAGCGGTTTCCCCATCGTCAATGACGACAGCAAAGTGATAGGGATCGTTTCTGAGCGTGATTTTGTCGGCCTCGTCGCTAAAACCATTACAGGAAAGAGCGTCGCTGATTTTATGAGCCGTGACGTTGTGACTGTGCGACCAGATACCACGGTTGAAGATGCTGCACGAGTAATGATCTCAAGCGATTTTCGTCGTGTCCCCATCGTTCAAGAGGGGGTAATGACAGGCATCGTAACAACGTCAGACATTGTTAATTACCTTGGAAGTGGCGAGGTTTTTGAGAAGCTCGTTACAGGTAATATGCACGAAGCGCTCGACGTGCCAATTAAGGCCATAGCACGAGAAGCGCCGATCACTATCGAACCAAATTTAGACCTAGGCGAAGCTGCTGAGTTAATGATCGCGCGCGACGTTAACGTGCTCCCAGTCGTAGTCGATGGGGCCCTTACTGGTATAATCACTGAAAGGGATTTTCTCAGCGCTATTGTTGATTAATGGCCCAAAGAAGAACAAGCGATAGCAATTTCAGGTGCTGATAAGGCAAGTGAGAGGGTGGTCGCGAGAAAAAATGGAGCTCAAACCTCATACGCCACTAGCTCACGCTCATGGAGATACTTCAGTAAGGCGTCTAATATTTCGTCACAAACATCTTCCTCATCAGCTATCTTTTCGATAACGACGTAGTTTCCAGAATCCTCTCGTGCTATCTCGAGATATCGTCCCCGTATTGTGATCAGGTCAGCCTCGTTCTCGAAAGAGCTTAGCCCGTTGTCTCGCTTTTTGACAAGTGCAAGTGCCATTTCCGCAGGCCAGTTTATGATAAAACTAACGTCGGGCTCCGGCGCGAACTCTCGATTTGCCTCTAATATGTCCTGCCACGGGCTGCTATCTGCCTGATACGCCGCGGTTGATAAGAAATACCTGTCCATTACAACGATCTTCTTTTCTGAGAGCGCTGGAGCTATGTACTTCTCTACATCGTATCGTCGATCAGCGAAAAACAAGTCAGTAAGTTCACCGCTCGTGCTCGAGATGCTCTGCTGAAGCTTTTGATGTATCAGTTTTGCCTCAGGGGTTTCATTAGTAGGCTCGAAAAAGCGGATAGCATCGAATCCAAGGGCTTTTAGTCTGTCAACTAATCGCAATGATTGTGTCGTCTTCCCGACACCATCAATTCCCTCTATAGCGACGAGAATTCCGCGCTGTAGTCTATGCTTCATGACTCAAAAACTTTCGGAAACTCAACAGCAAACTGCTCGATCAGCGGCTTAGGGATAGCGAAACTTGTACGGACGTATCTGTCTGCGTACCTTCTAGACGTGTACGAAGCTGCCCTTATGAAAAAGCCCCGTTTCAGCATTTCATCAACGACGCTCTCAGACGTCCTTCCAGTTCTTGAGATGTCGATTACGAACATACTTCCCTGTGAGGGGTACACTGGGAGAAATACACCTTTAATTTTAGCTACAGCGTCTTTTATGATGACTTGATTTGCTTTGATAGCCTCGACAACTCCCGGGAGCCACTCATGTTTTGTCCTCAGGGCTGCAATTCCTGCAACTTGACTGACAATAGACGTTCCGAGATCGTTGACCTTATAATGGGCTATTTTCTGTATAAGCTCGTTCGTAGCGATGTGTGCCCCTAACCGCAGCCCAGCTAAACCACAGTTCTTAGAAAAACTGTAAATGATGACTGTGCCTTCAGGATAAAAGTTGGCAGCGTGTGAATGGAGTTTTGCCATGTCGTGATACGTGATATCGTTCAACACGTAAATGCCAGCGTCTTGAGCGATTTCACAGAACGCTTTGACTTCTTTGGCAGAATATGTTATGCCTAAGGGGTTCAGTGGGTCAACAAGCGTCAGAATTTTCGTTCGCTTGTCTATCGCCTCATTTACCATATCTGGCGTTAGTTTGTACTCATTGTCGGGTGAGTAAATAGGTAGATCAAGAACTTTAGCTCCGCACAGCTCAGCAAACCTATGAATAACGTAATAACCTGGATCGGTAGAGATCATGACGTCACCAGGGTGCAGCAGGCTGCGTGTTACTTGATAAAGGGATTCCGTACCGCCCTCTGTCACGTGCACGCTGTGATCTGTGCTCAAACTCAAATCCTCGCGAATTAACGCCCGTAACTCCTCAAGCCCGTACGGTGGTGGATATTTATGATAATCCTCCTTGTTTATCGCAGTCACCATGGCCCGCTTGATCGCTTCCGGCGTAGGAAAGTGGTTGGTATTTTGACCCATCCACACCATCGAATCATCGTCGTAAATGTCTTGAAAAAGTCGATTTTCACTGTTAAAATCGGTCATTTAAATCACATCGTGAATCAACAAGAAAGGTGGCGATCAGTGAGCCACTAACGAGTGGGCGCTTATATTGTCATACCCAGTTCAGCTTTTAAAGCGTTGTGGTTAACACGTCGCACTTCTTAAAAAAGTCTACAAACTCACTGTCGATGTGGTGGTGCCAGCGCACAATTCGCATAAAAAGTCCGGACGTCAACCGTAAGATGACTAAAACAAGCTTTCTTTGACCGATCTTCTCGCAAATCGCGTCCCGTCTAAAGCTTCAAGACGATAGTCCTCTAGCAAAACCCTGAACGTCTCATCTAAAGGAACTGAAAGGGAAATCTCCTTAGTTCTGCCATACCGACCTTTGCTGACGACTTTGGTGTTGATTATTCCCAGCAAATCCAGCTCCATTATGAGGTCAGTGATTCTCCTTTTGGTTAACACATCGAGTTCAATTTGTCTACAAAGTGTCTCGTAAACTCGATTTACCTCACCAGTTGTAGCACTCCGGGCTCCGTTTTGGTGAAGCGCGATTATGCTGTAAAGCACTAACTTTGCTTGGGTAGGAAGCGTTCGTATTACTTCTGCAACTCGATTGAGCTCTATTCTCATCTGAGCGGTTCGAACGTGTTCCTCCTTAACGCTATCAGCATTTACACGCTCTGCGAATTCTCCAGATACTCGCAACAAATCAAGTGCGCGTCGAGCATCTCCGTGCTCCTGAGCGGCCAATGCAGCACATAAAGGAATGACTTCTGGATTTAGCGCGTGTTCCTTAAACGCCATACGCGCTCGTTCTTCGAGGATGTCCCGCAGTTGATTCGAATCATATGGCGGAAATATTAGCTCTTCTTCAGCGAGCGAGCTCCTAACTCTTGGGTCGAGATACTCGGTAAACTTCAGGTCGTTGGAGATACCGATAAGACTTACCTTTGTGTTAGTAAGCTCTAAGTTTATTCGAGATAAATTGTAAAGCACATCGTCGCCACTTTTTCGGACCAGCTTGTCAAGCTCGTCAAGTATGATTATCACGCTTCCAGTTTGAGAGTCAAGTGCTTCAATAAATTGTGAGTAGACCTGATCGGTAGGCCACCCTGTCATCGGCACATCCTTGTCAAATTGACGAGCCAAATATGCAAGAACGCGATATTGGGTATCGACTACTTCGCAATTTATGTAAGCCACGTTGCAAGGAACCCCTCTTGATGCGCCAACTTCCGTAAGCTCTCTTCCCACATATTTAGCACAAGCTGTTTTTCCTGTTCCAGTTTTGCCATATATAAGAATATTAGAGGGAGTTTCGCCTCTTAGTGCGACGACAAGAATAACAGCGATTGCGTTGAGTTGATCGCGCCTATGCGGCAGATAACTAGGCGTATAGGATGGTCTCAGTACTTCTTTGTCTTTGAAAACGGGTTTGCTTTCTAAAAGATTGTCAAAGAGTCCTTCCAATTCTTTGCCTCCGATTTCATACAAAGAGCACGAATGCTTGCTGGAGGCGCTGTTTTCTCAACAAAAGATGACTGACTACACAGGGCTATCCGCGCACTTACCGTAAAGTGGAAACGTAACTAAATAAACTTTGTGATTATTAGACTTCTGTTTCCAATGGAGTATAACCATAATTTCCTATGGAAAGAAGGTACATTTCCACTGTAACATCTCAATGTAATCATTGATCAGTTTTAGAGTCGTTCCATTGCTTGTGTTGGTCAATTTTCAATAATGTTCTTATGGTCTTTTTTTTACTTTTAAAAACCATAATAACTATTGATACGTAACGACTTTAAAACTCAGCTAGTTAGGAAACTTACCTCTGATTCTCTAATGTAGCATACCATCATTGCTTATGGAAGTATTTTAAAGACACCCCATGTTTTCTACTGTAAAAGAAAAAATTGGATAGGTTCCTTTGTTAATATATTAAAAAAATAGGATGTTGTAGCGGTAAAGAACTATTAATATATAAATTTTTTTATTAATTTTTGTTAATAATTATGGTTAACGGTCTCTTTGGATGCGCAAACAGGGGGGGTGGGTTTTTTAATTACTTGCAAAACAGTTAGTTACTCAGCAGTGCATGAAACCCGATATTAATCCAAAGCAGCCAGCGAGCATCATATCACCACCAGGGACTGCAAAATATGGGTCTAATCGAGAATCCATCATAATTTCACGTAAAGGTCCTATGACAGTCACGTGAAATCCTCGTTCTTTAAACGCACGATTTATCTCAGAGAACCCAGCTTGATTTATGTAACAGCCATGTCCACCATCCTCAAAAACCCATTCCTGCGTTAAGTTGCCATCCATAAAGAGTGAAAGGAGACGGTCTAATTTGTTTGTATTTAGCATGCCGGTGTGATGTTCGAACATACCTACAACCCTCTTTTCATGAAGCATCGCTGCGAGGGTATGACCGTTCCCAACATTCACGACAATATGAGGTTCGTACGCGCGCTTGGCAACAACATCATCATGCAGCGCGCCGAATATCGCGGCCGGACCAGTATCCATCAAGAGGACTTTTTCCATCCTCTCTTTTTTTAATGTCCGATATACAGCTCGTAGTCTCGTTAGATACTCAGGAATTTTCCCATCCAAATAAGCAAAACGAGTGAGCTCACCTCCTTTTTCGATCAAGTCACTGAGGTGTTGGAAGCGAAAAATCCTGTTGCTCACGTAGCTCTCACCATGATCTTGACAAGCTACCGCGCAAACAGTTGGCAAATTGACATCGAATTGCTTAAGTGCAGACCGCAACCCGCGTACGTCAACGTCTTTCATCTCTATTTGGACGCAGCTCTCTCGTGGGTGGGTGTCTGTGATCTGCACCCCCCACGCACCGACTTTGTTGAGGTCATCATTCAAGGTCTTTGCAGCAAGCGGAGTGGCAAATACTGGATACCCAAGCCCTAAGTGCGCCTTTATAGCCGCACCGCTGGGCCCGCCCCCCATTGTCTCTCCATGGAGGAAGAGACTCTGACCTTGCGCCGTTGCAGATCTTACCCTCTTGGCGACGATTGTCGTTTGCGAGGGCATTACCATTTTTGGGCTATTCTCGATTACGACGTTTGTGTCATAGAGGAGCAGATCTTGGGTTCCTTTACCGACATCTAACGCGAGGATACGCATGAACAAGAGAATAAACGATCTCTCTTATTACGTTTTTCTAGCAGTATACTTCTTTTTGAAAAGGCGTTTTCGGGTCAGAAATACTATATAAGAATCGTATTAATCCCCTCTTATGCAACGCAAACAGGGAGGAAATCCTCATAAGGTCGGTGCAAATAAACGATATGAGGCTGCCGTTATCTCGATTAGCACTTCTAGATTTATGAAATACGGGAGCGTTAAAACGCCTGAAGAGGCTGAAGACATATCCGGACGGATCATTATTGACCTCTTAGAAAATGCTGGACACAAGTTGCATCGTTATGCTTTAATCTCGGATGCAGGGCGATCGATTTCTCAAGCCGTAAAAGCGCAAGTGAATGCCGTTAATGTGGTTATTACGACGGGAGGTACGGGACTTGCGCCACGCGATGTAACGATCGAGGCCGTTCAAGAAATACTTCAAAAGGAAATTCCGGGGTTTGGCGAACTATTTAGGTCCATCAGCTACGAACAAATCGGTTCTTCAGCTATGCTCACCAGAGCCTCAAGCGGTATTATAGAAAACACTGCAATTTTTTGTCTTCCGGGCTCTCCAAACGCCGTTAAGCTCGCGATGGAGGCGCTAATCTTGCCTGAACTTCAGCACCTCTTGCTTCACGTGTCTGAACATTAGTCGGGTAGCCCGCTGTGTGACGAAGCTTAAAAAAAGAACGCGTTTATTCGAGGGTCGCGTGTTTTTTCTTCAAGTCATCCTCGCTCTTTTTTGTGACCTCCATGAGGGCAGCAATCACTCCGTCGAGAAAGACCATTGTGCTTATTTCGAACATTGTTCCAAGTGGAGCAAAGGAGATGTGTGAACCGATAACCTGCCGCTCCATAAAGTCCATCCCGCTTACTTTAGTACGTCCCTTGACGATTACAGCGGTATTGGAGATGGTTCCAAGAGTCGAATCCTTGTTTGATGTTACTGAGGCTAATCGCGTGCCTTTAGCCTTTGCGAGGGCACCCATCTCGTTGATAGACTTGGTCTCTCCGGAGCCTGATATCACGATAAGCAAATCATCCGTTTCAACAGCGGGGGTTACCGTCTCTCCGACTACGTAAACGTTAAGCCCCAAATGCATCAATCGCATGGCGAAGCCCTTGGCGACCAGTCCCGATCTCCCGGCACCCATGACAAAAACCCGTTTTTTATTCTGATGCGCGCGTACGAGATCACTGATCAGCGAATTGACTTCCACATAGTCTATTTCATCAGCTATAGTCTGCACGTTCGCAGCAATAGCTTTCATAGCCGATCTGGCGTATTCTTCTGGTTTTTGTAGTCGGGCTCTTTTCATAAACTCAAAGCGGCTGCGGCGACAAACGCCTTATGTCTTTCGCTGTTCTTGCCGCCCGTTTTAGCTCACAGCCCCCATCATGCCTCTGTTTCACTGTTTAGTCTACCCTAAAACGGTCCACCGCCGCGGTGAGGCTTTTCGACCTCTTCAAATGCGAGTCTGCATAGCAAGTAAGCGATTGTTGATTCAGCCCCGAGATTTTGATTTACGCCCTCTTGGAGCGATAAGCCATCAAAACAACCTCCGGTGGCCTCGTCATAGATGGGGGAGTGTAGTCGGTTGTTCCCAGTAAACCAGCTAAAACATGTGCAGGCGTTTTGGTAGTACTGCACTTTGCCAGTGACTCGGTAAGCGTCTAAAAGCGCTTCGACGAGTGCCCCGACATCGATAGCCTGTTCATCGCTGATGGCCCTCTGTTGATCACGGATGTACCAGCCGTCGTTTCCTATTACATTTATCACGCCTTTAGGGGTAATCACGGCATCCCACAGAAAACCAAGGGTTCTTTCGCCACACGAAAGAAGCTGCGGCTCGCCAATGGCATCGTAAGCTAAGAGCATGGCTTGGGGCAATCGAGCGTTTGAGTAGGACATCATATCTTCAAACCATTCCCAATCAGGGGCCCGGGCATCTTCGTAGCTGTGTAGCATTTCAGCTGAAAGCGCTTTGATCTTTTCTTGTGCTTCGCTAGTTGAGGCCCTTGAATGGCAGAACCCTAAAAGCGAATAAGCCATCCCTCGCAGAGAAAAGTCGCTTGTCGCGTGCTTCGCTACCCCTTCAAATATGATTCGGGCGACTTCACGGACGTTCTTTGGAAGCTGTTTGCTACCGCAAACGTACCCACAAGCCCAGAGCGTCCGTCCCAACACGTCATCGGTGCCTACCGAATCGAGAAAGTCGCGTTGGTAACTCATGAAATTATGCATCATGCCGTCTTCTTTTTGCGCATAAAAGAGGAAGGCCATGTAAGTCTTTAATAAGTCAAAAATCGATTCATCCTTGAACGCGTTGTAGTATTTTGCAGTCACAAGCAGCGCTCTGACATTGTCGTCAGTACAGTACCCTTCAAATCTATTTGGAATTGCGTACTTAGCGTGTTGAAATATGCCCGTGCAATCGGTGAGCGTCTTGATATGCCTTAGCGTAACAGGGGGGAGCAGGCTATCACCGTAAAGTCGTTAGTCTCTATTCGTCATATACATGGCTGTTGTCCGATAAAAAAAAAGTTGCACACGATCGTGGGTTCACTTGCACTCATCAGCTGAAATCGATTAGCATTCCACACGAACTTCACGTACCTAGTCACTCGACATCTTGCAACGGTTGTTTCGTCAGTTATATATCCAAGTTCGCGTTAGTAGTGTCTGTCATCCAGTCTATAACTGGCCTAATCGGTCTAGCCATGCAGCGCTCGAAATTAGTCTCTAAGTCATTATTACTTGTTGCTGTCGCTCTCATCGTGTTGGCCACTTTGGTGGTTCCGGCGAGCGCAGCAGAGCTCACTGTAGGTACCGATGGGCAGTACAAGACCATTCAGCAAGCAGTAAATGCGGCGACATCGGGCGATACCGTACGCGTTGCTCCCGGCACGTACACAGAGAACGTCGTCGTGAACAAAGCGCTGACCATTACAGCTTTGAGTGGACGACCTACCGTGCGGGCCGCCGATGCGAGCAAAGACGTCTTCTTGTTAACGAGCCCCGGCGTGCGTATTAACGGCTTGACGATTACAGGCGGGGCGTCAGGCGTGAACATTCAACAAACGTCGAAGTGTGTAGTGACAAATGTCTTCGCACGGGATAATGTGCGAGGAGTGTACCTCTCACACAGCACGGAAAATGAGATCAGTAACAGTAATCTTGCTGACAACGGCTACGGAGTATATGGCGACACAGCTTCAAGTAATACCATATCCTCTAACGTCGCAACTGGTGCAAAGGGGAATGGTAATACGCTCGGGGACGGCATATTCTTGAACTACGGCGAAGCGAATACTATCACGCACAACAACCTGAGTGCGAATCATGTCTTCGGAATCTCCTTATACACCTCAACTCGAAACATTATCTCTAACAACACCATGAGCGACAACGTCAATATTGGCGTTCGTCTCGGCCCGGGATCCAACAACAACACGCTTACCTTCAACACGATTGCTAGGAACGGCCAGACATCCCAACAAGTGGCACAAGACTTCCCGCCTTCCGGAATTCTGATCGTCAGTGCAACAGGCAACCAGATCTATCTTAATAACTTCATAAGTCAGCCAAGCGCCGTAGTAGGCGTGTCGGCCGCTATTTTAGATTCACCGGAAAAACTCGTATATACGTTCAACGGCGTTGAGCGAACGAGTCATATGAGCAACTTCTACTCAGACTATACAGGAACCGATGCTAACGGCACAGGGATTGGCAGCACGCCTTCTGCTTATGGCGACAAGTTCCCCCTTATACAGTCAGTGACAAGCTACGGGACGATTATTCCTGTTAGTGCAGTCACTCCGACCCCTTCTCCACAGAGCGAAAATTCAACAACGGTTTCTGACAATCAAAGCATCAGTGGGATACAAATCCCGAGTTTCCCTAGTTTCGAAGCTCTCTCCATAGTGGTAGTCTGCGCAGCGGTTGGAGTCGCAATCGCATTTTTTATCCTACGACGACCACCCCCGAGCGAGTCACCCCCGAGCGAATCACCCCCGAGCGAATCACCCCCGAGCGAGTCACTCCCGAGCGAATAGGGCATCCGGTTTCGTTGCTTTGTAAGGCGCGCTATATGCATCGCGACAACTTTTGTTAAAACGTAAACCCAAAAAAAGTAATCTCAGGTTCCCCAAGCGCTTCGATAGAAACACTTTTCACGGCTTGAGTGTTACTACTTATTGCAGAAGTATTACAGATTATACAGTGAGTGACATGGAACAAGGACTAGTGCGCACGTGTATATCCCTCCCTGAAGGTCTTTTGAGTCAGTTTGACGAGATCACAAAAAAGAGGGGGTACTCTTCTCGCTCCGAGGGAATGCGGGACGCCATAAGGAACACTATAGTTCTTTATGAGTGGATGAACCAGGTCGATGGAAAACGCTTAGGCGTTATTTCGCTTGTTTATGAGCATCACCAGCGAGGGCTGAGTGATAACTTAGCCAGGATACAGCACGAACACGCGGACTTAATCATATCGTCCGTCCACATCCACTTGGACCACGGTGACTGCTTAGAGACCGTTATCTTGCAAGGCGAAGGTAAGCGCATTAAGGAGCTCACCGAGACGATAATGGCGCTTAAGGGCGTCAAATATGTGAAGCTTAATACGATCTCACCTAGCTCCAGCGATCAACAACCCCTATGATACCTGAGTGGATGAAAGAGGTCGAGCCGTGCAATTGTGACGCCGTTAGCGTAGAGAAGAAAAAGAGTTTTGTGGAAAAGACGATTTCTGGCATCCTCAATTTTTTTGAGGAGACTATGATCTCTGAGAGTTATATAAAACGAAACGGTTTCTTACAAAGCATCGATCCTCGGGTGAAGTTGATCTCTTTGCTTATTTTGATTCTCGCCGTTAGCATGACTCGAGTTATCGAGGTATTAGTTATCGTTTATATGTTGACCTTGGCCCTTGCAGTTGCGAGCAAGATAGACTTACTCTTTTTTATCAAACGCGTGTGGGTCTTCGTTCCTATATTTGCTGGTGTCATAATGATTCCGGTTATATTCAACGTCTTTTTACCTGGCGATAATCTAGTAACAATCGCTACTTTTGGCAATGGCACATACGTCGGGCCCATTCTTCTGCCAAGTTCAATCTATATCACTCAACAGGGAACGATTACTGCCGCTAGGTTTATTTTGCGAGTAGCTACGTGTGTCTCAATCACAGTGTTGTTGGTCCTTACAACAAAGCGCGACGTCCTTTTCAAGTCGCTCAGATCACTTTACGTTCCAAAAGTCTACGTTCTGACGTTCGACATGTGCTATAGGTACATCTTCTTTCTCATGGACGCCATCCGGGATTTTTTCACGGCCAAAAAGAGCAGGACAGTTACGACGTTACCATTGCGCGAAGAACAAAAATGGGTGGCCGGGCGTATTGGCTATATGCTTGTGAAATCGCTGGATACTAGTGAGCGGGTGCACAAAGCAATGCTCTCCCGCGGCTTTGATGGCGATGTGAAACTCATGCACGACTACGCGATACAAAAGAGAGATTACGCAACGATCGTAAGCTTCGCTATGTTTAGCGTGGTTCTAATCCTCATCGCCCAGAACGTCATTAAGATCTAACTGTCATCGCGAGGATACTTTATGGAGACAATCTTCGATTTACAAAACGTCTCATACACCTATTTGGAAAAGTTCGAAGCACTGAAGGATGTGAACTTGACGATGACTGAGGGTGAGCAGATCGTGGTAGTGGGAGCGAACGGCAGCGGAAAATCTACCCTCCTCTCTATACTAGCTGCGCTGATCTTCCCGACAGCCGGTGAGTTCTATGCGTTCGGCAACGCGGTCAAAGAGGAAGGTTTCAACTCGCTTGACGGTAATGAGTTCGGCCGCTATTTCAGAAAAAACGTAGGTTTCGTGTTTCAAAACCCAGACATACAGCTATTTTGCTCCACCGTCTTTGATGAGATCGCCTTTGGGCCACTACAACTAGATATGCCACTAGAGGAAGTAAAAAGCCGAACCGAAGAGATCATGTCGCTAATGGGGCTCTCTGGCTTAAGGGACCGAGCGCCTCACACGCTTAGCGGGGGTGAGAAAAAGAAGGTCTGCATTGCCTCGATACTCTCTGTTAATCCCGATGTGTTGCTGCTAGACGAGCCTACTGCAGGATTAGACCCGCGCAGTCAATTGTGGTTCATTGAGCTTCTCCAGGATCTCGCTAAAGCTGGTAAAACGGTCATTACGGCTACTCACGATCTTGACATTATTGAACAGATAAGCACAAGGGCTATTGTCTTCGGTGAGGACCACACGATAAAAGCTGACTCTGATTGTGTTGCAGTAATGAACGATGTAGAACTATTACTCTCCACAAACCTGCTTCACGAACATATGCATCGGCACGCTACGCTAATGCACGACCATCTACACAAGATCGATGCAGCGCATCACGACGAGGCTGATCATTATAACGAGGACTAAAAAAGGCATCCTCTTGTAAAAGAATGAAGGTAGACATCCCTGGAAGCCTTAATTCATGAATAAACTAAAATAAACACTCTGAATTATTCCCTCACCCCGCTACTGGTAGCACGTTTCGTCGCCGGGTAGTAGCTCCAATGGTATCTGGTTCGGGTGTATATCGCAGATTATATTCCCAATTAGATTTCAGCGATAGTGACGCATTTGTTACAAATTGAGGGGGTCATGAGATGAAGCGTGGGTCCTGTTGTTGTTTGTTTCGAGTGCTCTACTCGATTACGTAAAAAAAGAAAAGAAGAAACAACGAGCCTACTTATAGCCCGCTGTTTTTTGAACTACCACGCACTAGAGCTTTTCCAAGGAGCCATAACAAAACTCCACAGACTATGACTCCTATGATCGCTGACAGCCAATACCCCACGCTAATGCCTAGGAACTCTTCTCCGAGAGCCTCTAAAGCATAGTCTGGTATAGGCGCTGTCCATGTGCTAGCAAGGCTTTCAAGGCCTGTTGGGATAAACCCAACCTCTTCTTCAAGTTCCTCAATCCCCCACTCGCCAAAAGCAGTTCCGACCGCAAGCAGGCCGAGGGGGACGAGTAAGATCAGTATAGCAAGCCCTATTAGCAAATTCCTAAGAAGCTTGTCCATTGGTCTCCCTCCTATGCTGGCGCCGGAGGCGCAGCGGACCTTATTTTATCTTGTCCTCCTTTATAGTCGAAGATGATTGTAGGATCATAGCGAGCTATGTAAGCAAACGCTAGTGCCGTTATTATTGCTTCGACAAAGCAGAACAGAACCAGATGTTCGATCATCATAGCCGGGATCGTAACATCAAGCCCGTAGGGCATATATAAGGGCACACCGTCTGCACCGGTGTGAAGTGCAGGTTGTATGCCGAGCTCAAGGGCTGTGAAGAACGCGCCGGCGGCGAGGGCTACGTATCCGCCAACTCCAGCAGCTAGTGTTCTTGTATTTGACGTAATCTCTGTTTTTCCGCTGATAAACTTATACACATAATACGCGAGGAACGGCATGACAAACGCCATGTTGAAGCAGTTCGCTCCTATAGCTGTGATCCCCCCATCGCCGAAAAGCAACGCTTGCATAATGAGCGCAACGCTAACGGTTACGACCGCTACCCAAGGCCCTAATATAATCGCGATAAGTGCACTGCCTACAGCGTGTCCAGTGCTCCCGCCTACGATGGGCACGTTGAACATCATGATAACGAAGGAAAACGCGGCTGCTAGCGCAAGGTATGGTATTTGTCTGTCTTTGAGGTTGTTTTTAAGCCAATACCCTGCATAGAGCCAAATCGGGATCATAACGACCCATAGAATTCCGTACGTTATCGGTCCGATATATCCGTCTGGTATATGCAATTAAATCACCAAAAAAGTAATAAAAAGGAAGTTATAAAAAGCTATCGAATCGTAGCACAAAGTGTATCTTGTTTGATAAAAACGTAATAATATATTAGACTAAAAATCGGGTCTACACGAATACGCTATGTTTGTGGAATCTCAAAAGATGAAGAGAGCAAGTCTAAGGTCATTTTAATAGACCCAGTTAAGCTAGCGTCAATTGATTAAAAGAAGTAATTAACTCAGTCCGTTCACTTTAGCACAGCAATACTCAATAGTAACGACCACCGCTCACCTCATTGATTTCTTTGAACGCTATAAGCGATAGAGTTCATTGCCATAGGATTAAATATGGGTGTTGGGCTTAGTCATGCGCATGCTAAAAGCACGGAGCAAAATGCGGAAATCAAAGAACAAGGCTTACATTTACGTTCCTATGGCGATTGTTCTTGACGAGCAGTTCCCCTTCAAAACTCACACAGACCCTGAGATGGTAGAGGTCGAAATCTCTATACAAAAGGGCGGATTAACGATTAAACCCATTGAACAGTCTATTCGTGATGATGCCTTAATGTATGACTAACACGTCTTCCACCTTCTCCAACAAACGTACGTGGTTACAAACCAGTCGGCTGAATTTGTCTAAAAAGCTTACACTAGACACAATCACTTTGAAGCTTAGATCTTTTTTAACAAATCTATTAGAAGTCTAATAATTGCTTGTTAGATTTCCATTAGACTTAAATACAAAAAGAACAATTATGATGCGGCAAGTATCCCTCCTAAAGAGATCACCGATTGGCCAAACGTAATTGGTGCTTCGCGTGCGTGCTGGGATCCTCCTTTAATCCCAGCACTTGGAGCGATATGTGTCTCATAATCTTTTTTGAACACTTACTTACCCCTTGATAATATGCCTTCGCGCAGGACAGATAGTTGAAATAAGGACATTATCGCGCAAAGACCTGTTACAGCCCGCTTCCCTCTCTTCGATGAGTTTAAATCCCGTAGCGAACACTTGAATCACGATTAAAAAAATTACAGTTGGGGACCGTAACTTCAGAATTAGACATTTCTATACGCTAGATGGAGGGCACATCATTTGATGGACAAATGGGATCCCGAGGACTATTCTAAACATTCATATTCACAATATGCGTTCGCCTTGGGACTAGTAGGAAGGCTCGGGCTTCTTGGTAACGAGCGCATTTTGGATATTGGTTGTGGTGATGGGAAGATAACCGCTAAGCTTGCTGCATGTGTGCCAAACGGGTCTGTCGTTGGCATTGATTCCTCTGCTGACATGATCGCCTTTGCTAAAAACATGTTCCCGCCGTCAGAACATCCAAACCTCCTATTTCGCTGTGGGGACGCCGCGAAGCTCAAGTTTTGCCAGGAATTCGACCTTGTTGTGTCCTTTGCCTGTCTCCACTGGACTGATGACCTAGTGACGGTATTTCAAGGTATTAAACAGAGTCTCGCGCCAGGCGGTCGGTTTGCGGCTCAGCTCATGGTGAAGCGACTTACCACAGAAAAGAGAAGCGGGTCTCCGTTGCACCAAGCACGAAGAGAGGTTATAGATCGCCCCGCTTGGAGAGCGTATTTTCAGGGTTTCGAGAGGCAAGGGACGGTTTACCGTGCCGATGAATACGAAAGGATTCTGCGCGAAGCCGAGTTCGTCCCGCGCCGAATCGAGTTCGTTACGGAAGATGTGACACACCCCGGAACAGACGCACTAAAGGGGTGCGCACGAGCCACATGGCACCGGTATACTAACCGAATTCCGGTCGAGCGCCGCCCCGCCTTTCTTGATGAGGTCGTGCAGCGCTTTATTGAGTTGCACCCTCCTGATCGCAACGGGCAGATACATGTTCGTGGGAATATATTAGAGGTCGAAGCCACGATAGCAAACAAATGACTGTTTGCCGCCCTTCTGTTATATGAAGAATTTTGGTGCTATAGCGCTATGATAAGTGGTTGACGATCAAACCTTCTATGTTGCTTTTAGAGCTTACTTACGGTTTTACTGATCAGGACTGAGGTGTTGTTTACCTTGCCTGTCGGTAGCACCCTCCCCGACTCGTGAAACCCAGCCAAATCCTCTGCGGTCACCGTCGGATACAGGATCGCCCGCATGCCACTGTAAGTCCGATAAAGGATTTTAGTTTCCGTCGAGACAACACTGCGGACATTCGTAAAGACTCGATTTTTTGGCTCTGCAGACGCCCCTACAATAACCCCATCATACTTCAAATCCGCCAATGCAGATTCATCGCCACATACCACTTCAATCGACGAGCTAAACCCTAGTTTATCGAGAACCTGTCTTGAAAGGTCCGCAATTTGTGGGACAAGTTCGAGGCTGATCCCTTCCACTCCATAGTGCGTATTGAGCAGCATTGACGTTAAGGGCACTGATCCCCCGCCAATGAACACCACCCGATCCCCTGCTGAGAAGGCTGCTAGCAGTACCTCGTTGCCAACTAAGGTTAGGTAGCGGTTGTAGTAATGGAACGATTCAACCTCTGCCCACGGGTCATCAGCTATCAGTATATCACGAGCGTTCTGAGTTTCAAGACGAGTGCCCACTGCAACGTAGAACGCTCGAATGACCTTTAAAGCCTCACTAATTCGTTCATCGTTAAGGATAAGCTGCGCCGATACAAAGTTGATCTCCATGTCTTGCGCAATTACTTCGATCGCATCAAGCAGCGGGATGATCTTATCTAACGGCTGGCGTTCAAGATCGTCACCGTCATACTTGCTCAACTCATCGGCTATTGCAGAGATTTTGACATAGTAATCGTTACGTTTCATAGAATCTTCGGCAACAGTTTTCACAAGTCGCGGTTCAGATACAACCGCTCGGTATGTAGTGTCGACTTTGCTGATAACAGACATTAAGGTTACGTTTCAACCTCTAGTGCTCACCGTGTCCATCAGACGATTCGCCACACAATAATCGTTCCTCGCGATGTCTTGACGACGGAAAACATATTTGACGTAAATGGTGTCCGCACAACATTGGTTGACGGTAGGCCGGGAGTTGCATTGTTCCTTTGATGTCTGCTGAGTGATGGCAAATCTTGAGGAGATCCTGAGGGTACCTCTAGGGCCCTCTCAAGCGTATCCGTTAGTCTTGCCATTTTTAATCGAGTTAGGCGGCGTGCGAACGCTCGGACAGTGGTTAGAAATCAAAAAGCAGTCGCCTGAGTAAAAAAACGAAACAATTTCGTGGACGGATATACTTTGGTTCATAAACGGACGTGCTGGGAAAAAGAGGTGAAACGCCCAGCACATATATTCCCTACTATAGACAGAGGCTAACATAACTCAATGAACCTTATACTTAAGTCTATTGGAATATTTTTAGAATTCTTATAGACTTAACTGTATAGAAACCGTGGTGAGCAAAGCAACTTCATACTCATTTGCGTTCTATGTGTTAAGTGGTTCCCATAAGTTGGATGGAGTGCTAAGATATGTGGACATCAAACAAACTGGAAGTAAGTGTAGTGAGCATAGCCGTACCCCTGGCTATGTGTAGCGCTGGGTGCAACTCACAATCATCATCAAGAGAACGAACGAGACGACCAGTAGTATCGTTGAGACTAATCAATCGCCTGGTGACCATAATGGGAGGAATCCAGTAATAGAAAAACAAGCGGCAAGTTTAGGAGTCGTAGAGGGACTGAATATCGTCGACTATCGGCGGACGTGGACTTAATGGGCTTATAATCAAACTTCCTTCACTAATCGCAAGTTCTACGTCGAGTCGTTCCGGCATTTCCGACCCATCACTTAACCGGAACGGAAATCGCTCATCCATCAAAATCGTCATCGGTATGTCCAAAAACGCGCTGTTCTTGGATCGCCTTATGGTACTTATCGTGCCAATCATAAGAAATGAGGTACACTGGATGTTATTTAAGTCTAATGGTTGTCTAATAGAATTCTATTAGGCTTTAAGGTCTGCCCTTTCACATTCGGGGTGACGTCGAACAGTTCTGACGCGATTCTCTGTTTGGAACGATAATCAGATTTAATTCAGATATTGCTTGAAGCACGTAGGTCATATAGTGGAAAAACACAACTGCAACTAGGTATTTGATTGTACGCTCTATGGATACTAGCTACCTCTATGCACTCAAAAACTGCGCGCTGTGTGAGTGGAAATGCAACGTCGATAGGCTAAATGGTGAACGGGGGGTATGTCGCGTTGGACTACCAGAAATAGCGTATACGAGCTTTGCGCAGGTTCTCAAGAGCTATTCGATCACCTTCTTGGATGTTGCTTTCGGTGCATATACTGCAATGCATACCGCATCTCACAATACCCGATGCAGGCTGGCTCTATCGGGGATATCGGAGCCGGAAAACGTCGCAACCGAAGTTCGCAGGGCCTTAGACACCAAAACTGCACAGGAAATTGGGATTCATCGGCTCAGCTTCACTGGCGGAGAAGCGTCAATCCACATCCTATCTCGAGGCAGCAGTCGATAAAACGAAAGAAGTAATCCCAGACGTCGCAGTAGGCGTTGCGACAAATGGGTTTTCAACACCACATACGCTAAAACGGCTGTTGGCCATCGCTTCATACCTAAATTTTGAAATTAAGGCGTTTGATGACTCGGTGCATGGGTTACTGACCGGGGCCCCGTCAAACCAGTGTTGCGCAATGTGGAGTTCGTCATGACGCGGCACTCAGGAAAAATTCGGGTGATTCGCTCGGTTGCGACCTGGCATCACCGATGCAGAGGTGCCGAAGATGCTGAGTTCATCAGAGATACCAACCTGACATACGGTATCGACTCATTGGATTTAGGCCAAGTTACATCTTATAACCATCCGGGCCACGAAGCGCATGATGGAAAAACTTGTAGGTCGTGCAAGGACTTAGGAATAAAACGGATGGACATCTCACCATTATATCAAGGAAGGGGCTGCACGTGAGAGCAACTCCACAGCAACTTGCAGCAAACTACTTAAGACACGCTGGATGCGTTACTGAGCCGAGAGATTGCGGTTCCTGCGCCGTGAAGAACAACTGCTCGGCAACGCTTATAGAGCCTTGGATGGTAAAGCTTTCCAGCTGAGGTTATAAGCCACAAAGATCGCGAAAACTGTGACGTGCTTACCGTTGATAAGAAGCAGTTAAGATCCGCGAAAGGTCGCTTGCGAGATAACAAGAGTGTTGGTGTCAGGAGTGCAGACTTGCGCAAAGGAGACGCTTTATGAGCTGTTACGAGTATTGGGCTAAGATTTCCACGATAGCGGATGCGTTGGGCGTTCATGATATCAATGCCATCAAGAGAAAGGCCTTGGCCGAAATCGTGCCTCTCCTCGATGCGATAGAAATCATTGCACACGATACAACCATTGAGTTTGAAGAGGCGCAGCACATTCTGGATAACGAACGAATGAACGAAGCTCTGAAGATTATTAGAGAGTTCTATGTCGCTATCGGGGAGCGTTTGGAGAAACAAATTGCTTACGAGATACTAGATGCAGAAGAACCGAGGATAGCGCTTGAGTCGTACCACTACTATGAACGGTATCCGATCTTGGTAGGGAACGAGGTACTGCTAGCAGCCTTCTCAGCAGGGGATCGGGTGGTGTTCATTGGTGGGGGGCCGCTGCCTTTAACACCGATTCTACTACACAAGTGCTATGGTATTGATGGGATAAGCGTTGAGATAGTGCCTGAGATAGCTGCGCTCTCTGAGCGGGTACTCGGTAAATTAGGTTACGGCTCTGAGATCAAGGTGGTTTGTGGGGACGAAACAGTATTGTCGGATTTGAAGTGTGATGCTGTTATTGTAGCGGCGCTAGCAGAGCCCAAAAAGAGAGTTTTCAGGAATATCAAACGTTTAGTTGCCGCAGAAACAAAAATTCTTTATCGGACGTATACCGGTATGCGGGCGATCCTATATGCGCCAGTGGTGAGCACAGACCTAACGGGGTTTCAAGAGGTAGCGAGGGTACTACCGACAGGTAAGGTAAACAACACTTCGGTTCTAATAAGAAAGAATCGAAAGTTTGCACCAAGCCAAGAAAAGCGTTTTAATCATTAAGCTCGCGATCGATCACCAGCGCCGAATGACAGTTGCCACTTATTAACGTCATCGCTCCCATAATGAGCCTTTAATGCTTCTTTTACCCCCCATCTAACAAGTTTCGCTACCCTGCTTCCAAACGGAGTGGCCAGTCCGCTGTATAAAATCGAGTCACCCTTGCTGCTATTTTCATACGCAACGATAACCGCATCGCTCGTCGTGCCTGTGAATTGCAATCCCTTGTCGCTCAGGGCGCGCGTCTTTGCTTCCGTGGCGGTAATTATCGTCCCTGCGATCGCCCCCTCGCTCAACGTTTCTGAGGATATGACAATTATGTTAATGGTGCCAAACGACGACGGATTCGTGAGTCCTGCAGTCACAAAAACCGTCACGCACGCACCGCTCAGAATCCGTACGTTCTGCATCTCAACTGCTGTGAGAAGCGCGAGATACCCCCCTTCGAGCGTCATTGATGCTGCAACGTCATCAATGTAGCTCTTCGGATCGTTGTGAGAAAAATCGGGGGAAACCTGGATGTTAAGGATATTTTTTACCGCTCTTCTGCCGCCGTCGACACCACTGCTCAGGGCTTCAAAGTTACCTTTCAGCACTAAGACTCGGTCTAATATCTCATATTCCACGCTTGTTCACCTTCAAGTAATACACTTTGAAATGCGCTATCCGACGTGTGACTCTATGTATTCTACGAGCGTCTCAAGCTCTGTGAAAACGAGGCATCTCTCTCGTAAGTCCCCATATAAACGTTGAGCAACGCCTGGCGTAAAATCGCGAGACTCTATAGGCGTCTCCTCCAATATGACGAGTTTATCTCCTGCAAGAGCTGCTGCTTCGAGGTTCTTTAAGTTCGCCGGCCCAAAGCAGATATTCGGCAGTACGACGACGCGTGCCTCCCGAATGAGTTGTCCGTTACGGCTGGTCCACCTCACTCGAAATGGGTGAAAACGGTGCTTCGACGGCGCACTCAATGCCGTAGTACTGCGCTACGTCGTAATCGGTGTCGAGTGTGTTGACCACGCCGGCAGAGACGCTAAACCCTGTTGGATAAGCGCATGGATGACAGGTGCCCCCTTGCCCCCGCCGGGAATGACGTGCACCTTTTCAGAGCTGCGCTCTCCAGGCGTGTGCTGCGGGAGAAGTGTTATCGAAAAAGCGTTCGTAATAATGTCTTTTTTTGCTGATTTAATGCACGTGAAGTCCTGCCTAGAACGGGAATTGAGGGCTGTTTAGATTTCATCACCCAACGACGGTGGTTTGCAGGACGTGTATGCCTCGATGCCGTTTTTAAATGTCGTTGCTTGGTCGATCACATGTCCTCATCGATATTTCGACAAATAAACAAAAGCAGCGATGGCGATAAAAACCAGTGCTAAGACGATTGCGACGTATAAGGGGACGTTTCCGCCTTCGATAACGCCCTCATGCTCCGCCTCTCAGAGACGTTGGTTAAGCCTTGTTCGATGTCATGCATGTCGACGCGCGAGGCTGTCCAGAAAGAGAGCGCTATCGCGCCTATGAAGATAGCCGCCAATACGAGATATTGCCACTTCACGTCACTCACCGACAACGTCTCGTGGAGTGAGCAAATCACGGCGCACCTTCCCCAAATATTCCACGACAAATCCCGTCACAATAGCCTCGCCTACGGCCACAAGCAGGTTCAAGAGGGGGACTTGGAGTGTGTACACGAGCAACGCACTTCCCGAAAGGGCGCTCCCCTGTATCCCCGAAATCACGATGATGATTACTGACAAGGCGTTTCCGACAAGCAACCCGCCAAACGCCGCGACCGCTCCGCGGGTGAAGAGCTCAAAACGGCGGGTCGCATAATAGAAGAGGTAATACGCGCTCGCGACCTCGCTGATATTCACAAGGGTGTTTGCCCCGATCAGCCCCCACCCGCCGTGGCTGATCGCGGCGCTGAGAATATTGACAATCAACACGATCAGCGACCCGATGGCAGGGCCGGCGAGAATGCCGATGAGTGGGGTGAGGTTCATATGCACCCCGCCAGCGAACGGGATATTCACCTGAAATATTGCAAACGATGCGGCGGCGAGCAATGCGCAGTGGTGATCCGTTGGCTGGCGATAGTCTGGCGACGTGCGACGAGGAGCGCTACAGCAAGCACGATCAAGGCGATCGCCCACCAGAAGATCACCCACTGGATCGAAAATACTCCATCCGGCAGATGAATGTGTGCCATTAGCGATAGCCTCACGCGGTATCCCCTGTGAAGAGGATATTTTTTAGGTATATGCTATTCCTACCCTATTTATAAATAAATCTATTGATTCTTAGAGTAGGATCTTATCCTTATGCGTATAAACCAGCGTGTACAATAGCGGCTTATTAGTCAGGTTGCTGATATGATCGACCCGATCGACATGTTGTATCGCTTTAAGAATGGCGTCAAGCCGAGCGGCATACGTTTGCAGCATTTCGTCGATTTCCTGTTGCTTTTTCCAGTCAGCGATGCCCTTCTTCACTTCAACAAGACGTTCCCTTGACATGTACCGCCACTTTCCATGCTGCCGCGAAGGCTCAAAATAGTAGTAGGGGCCGTGCAATGCGCCGGTCCTGCAGCGGCAACTCCGCTTACCACATCGCATATGCCGCTTTCGCAGTGAGCCGGGAAGCGGGTTCAGTTTGGCACGCTCATCAGTCAACGCCGAAATATGCTCAATGAGTTCGCTACTTTCGTGCAGCAAGTGCTTCACATGGACGATCTCTGATTCAGCACGATTATCCACGTCCTGTTCTCCTTCGTTTGAGCCAATGCGGTAACCGACCACGATACGCTGCACTATCAGTGCTAACTCTATTTCAATCGATTGCTCAAATTGGCAGTCTTCATTTGTGGTCCAGTATACTGTGTTTTTTATATCTTATTTTAGCGATTGGCTCTCTGAGGCAGCACGTTCAACGAATCATTTTGTCTCATCCTTTATACCGTGAAACCGAAATCACCTGTATAGGTCATAAGCCAGGCGCTTGTGTGCAGCTCGTGGGCCGCGGCCCCCTTCCAGCGAATGCTGTACCGGGAGGCTCTCTTTTCAAGCCCTCCGATAGTGAACTGATTCTCAACGACGTTGTGCGGCCGAGGTCTCTTCGCCGTTGCTCCCATAATGAGCTTTCAGCGCGTCTTTTACTCCTAGTCTGACGAGTTTTGTGACTCTTTTGCCAAATGGGGTAGCAGGCCCGCTGTACAGAATATGCCCATCATCACCGCAGTCTTCATATGCGATCACCACTGCGTCAGTTGTTGTCCCGGTGAAATTGAATCCGTAATCGAGAAGGGCGCGCGCTTTCGCTTCGGTGGCCGTAATTATCGCCCCTGCGATCGCCCCCTCGCTGAACGTTTCTGAGGATATGACAATTATGTTGATGGTGCCAAACGACGACGGATTCGTGAGTCCTGCAGTCACAAAAACCGTCACGCACGCATCGCTGAGAATCCGTACGTTCTGCATCTCAACTGCTGTGAGAAGCGCGAGATAGCCCCCTTCGAGCGTCATTGATGCTGCAACGTCATCAATGTAGCTCTTCGGATCGTTGTGAGAAAAATCGGGGGAAACCTGGATGTTAAGGATATTTTTTACCGCTCTTCTGCCGCCGTCGACACCACTGCTCAGAGCTTCAAAGTTACCTTTCAGCACTAAGACTCGGTCTAATATCTCATATTCCACGCTTGTTCACCTTCAAGTAATACACTTTGAAATGCGCTATCCGACGTGTGACTCTATGTATTCTGCGAGCGTCTCAAGCTCTGTGAAAACGAGGCATCTCTCTCGTAAGTCCCCATATAAACGTTGAGCAACGCCTGGCGTAAAATCGCGAGACTCTATAGGCGTCTCCTCCAATATGACGAGTTTATCTCCTGCAAGAGCTGCTGCTTCGAGGTTCTTTAAGTTCGCCGGCCCAAAGCAGATATTCGGCAGTACGACGACGCGTGCCTCCCGAATGAGTTGTCCGTTACGGTGGTCCACCTCACTCGAAATTGGTGAAAACGGTGCTTCGACGGCGCACTCAATGCCGTAGTACTCCGCTACGTCGTAATCGGTGTCGAGTGCGTTGACCACCCCGGCAGAGACGCTTAAGCCCTTTTGGATCAGCGCGTGGATGACGGGCGCCCCCTTGCCCCCGCCGGGAATGACATGCACCGTTTCAGAGCTGCGCTCTCCAGGCGTGTGCTGTGGGAGAAGTGTTATCGAAAAAGCGTTCGTAATCGGGTGTTTTCTGACGAGCGCTGAGACGCCAAACGCTTCCGCGATGTGCTCTTGGGTCAGTACCTCCTCGACGGTGCCGTCAGCGATGATCTCTCCACGTTTTAACAGCAGCAGTCGATCACAGGTACTGAGCGGCGAGATTGAGATCATGAATAGCAGCGATAACCGCAATGCCAGAAGCTGCAAGGCGCCTTACAAGGTCAAAGATCTCAATTTTGATCCCAATGTCGAGCTGTGAAGTTGCCTCGTCAAGAAGGAGTATCTTCGGCTCTTGGGCCAAAGCACGGGCAATAATGACGCGCTGTCGCTCGCCGCCTGAGAGCTCGGCAATCTTGCGATCAGCAAACTGAGCGACATCAGTCATCTCTAAGGCCTTTCGCGTCACGTCAAAATCGTACGTCGATTCGGTTCCGAGGAATTTGATGTGGGGGTTCCTGCCCATAAGCACGACCTCCTCGACGGTAAAATCAAAAAAAAACATGTCGGTACTCTGGGGCACGACTGCCATCTGTTGTGCGAGTCGTTTAGGCTTTATCTGGTAAACATCAACATCATCGAGCGTTATGATGCCGACTTGTGGCCTTAGCACCCCGCTGATTGCTTTAATGAGCGTTGTCTTTCCTGACCCGTTAGGACCGACAAGACCGATCACCTCGCCGGGCCTGACCGTCAGTTGTGCGTTATTGAGCGCTTGCGTCTCAATGTAGTAGCAGTCGACGCCATCAACCCGCACACGTCCTGGTCCTCCTGTTTCAGAGCCACCTTCTTTATCGAGTATATGCATTAACCGTTTCCTCGTCCGTTGTATGTGCGGCAGCATCTAAAAGATGTTTTTCCTCCTGCTCCAGACCAGATACATAAAAAACGGGGCGCCAAGCAACGCAGTGATAATCCCAACGGGCATCTCAGAACCAGGTATGACGGACCGTGCGACAATGTCGGCCCAGATGAGCAAAATACCGCCGAAGAGCGCGGAAGCAGGAATGAGCGCCCTATGATCCGGACCCGTAAACGTCCGAACCACGTGGGGCACGATGAGCCCGACAAACCCGATGATGCCGCAGAAAGCGACGGCAACCCCCACCACGAACGACACGGTTACCAAGAGGATTTTCTTGAGGCTCTCGACGGCCACACCTAGGTGCTGCGCTGATTCTTCCCCTGAAAGCATCAGGTTCAAGTCACGCGCATATGCGTAGATGACGATCGTCCCGATGAGAATTATGGGGAACGTTATCTCCACGTACTCCCATCTGCTCGCCCACAGCCCCCCCATGAGCCAAAAAACGAGTTGGTGCAGATTCTCCCCCGCGACGAACATGAGGTACGAGATCAACGCTGAAAAGAGGGTTGAGAGCGCGATGCCCGAAAGCAGCAGCAGCGAGACTGAGCTTCTCGGGCCGATCATGGACAGCGCGTATACCGTAAAGGTGGCGATTACGGCGCCGGCGAATGCCGCGGGCGGGACGAAGACCGCACTAACCACCCCAAGTGAGATGACGAGGGCGGCACCAAACCCCGCACCGCTTGACGCCCCAAGCACGTAAGGGTCCGCCAACGGGTTCTTAAAAAGGGCCTGCATTGCGACGCCTGCGACGGCAAGACCCGCCCCCACGAGGAGCGCCATGAATGTTCGGGGGAGGCGTATCTGATATACGATGATTGCCTCAGCCTCAGACCACGTGCGATTTGTAGGCACGACCAAGTTTGTGAGAATTGCTGCTATCTTTTGTGGAGGGATCCAGACCGGACCGACAGCCACACCTATTACAACAGACGCGAATAATACTCCTGCAAGCACTAAGAGCGTCGCGTTTCGTTTCAAGCGAATACAGTCCGTTTTTTAACGCCGGACTTCGTGCACTTGCATTACTACGATGCTTGGTTTATAATTTTGATTATCTGATCCATAGCATCGAAGGCGCGCGGCCCGGGCCGGGATATTACGTCGGTGTTCAAGACGAAAACTTTGCCGTTCTTGATGGCATCGACCGTAGTAAGGGCGGGGTCTGACTTGATCTGTTCAATTACCGTAGAATTCATCGCACTGTTCGCGATAATTATCGAAGGGTTGAGAGCAACTACCGACTCCTTGCTCATAGTACCATACCCGCTTACGTTGGCCAACTTCGCGACATTAATGCCCCCGGCCCGAGCGATGATGTCCCCTTCAAAGGTGTCCGCTCCTGCCGACATTATCGGGTCGTTCCACACAAGATAAAGCACGCGTGTTTGTGTCGCGTTGCTTGTCGCGTTGCTTTTGTTCAGCCTCTCCGTCAAGTTCGCAACAAGTGCGCTGCTATTTACGGTCGTACCAGTTATTTTGCCGATCAATGAGAGGTTATCCAATATGCCGGTTAAGCTATGTGGGTTGAGGACGACCGTCGGTATCCCATAACCACTAAGCGTTGACAGCACGGTATCGTTGTTCAGAGAACTTGCGAAGACGATATCAGGCTTGAGGGAAACGATTTTCTCAATGTTAGGCGTGCTGAATCCGCCTACTTTTGTGATATTGACAGCCGCTGGTGGATAGTTGTCATACGTGGTGCCGCCAACAACCTTGTCGCCCAGTCCGAGGGCGAACAAGTCTTCTGTAATAGAAGGAGCGAGTGACACAATGCGATTAGGTGTTTGAGCGATGGTGACGGTTCTTCCGGCATCATCGGTAACCGTGATGCCGCCCGATTGAGTTGTCTGGTTTGAAGACAGCTGTGTGCATCCCGCCCCCAACGTAGCGAGGAGTACAGCGCAGATCACGACGCACGTTACTTTTTTTTGTGTTATGTTCATGTTAATGTACCAAATAACACCCCAAACGATGGGGCCAATCTTACGGTTTGCCCGTAATTGCTACGGTTTCAAATAACGGCCAGAGCCGATTATTGCAGGGGGTAAACTCGGCCGGTGCGACAGGAGATGGCGGCGCTACATCAGTGCGAGCAATTGGAGGAGATTATGGATCCGCTCGTAGCTTGATAATGTCAAAGACATCAACCCACAAAAAGGATTGCAGCCGCCGCCATTCCCATGTGGAAGCCAGTCATATCCAACGCTTAAGTGCACCTTATCCTATATCAATTTATCTTGAGAATCATCAATTTTACTTGATAAATTGGAAAGCAAGCGGCTCAAGCTTTGAGGCGACCCGCGTGAAGAGTTGTCAAGGCGTGTTGTCTCGTTTAAGGCGTTTCATGGTCCAAAGAGCCTAACTCTGAAATGATGGAACATTAGCGAGTAATACTTTCATCCTTCTTTTGGACAATACATACAGCTTTAAAGAAAGAGACAAGGCACCCCCGCTTTGTCGTACAGTTGAGTGGATTTCGTTCGAAGCTACGTGCTTTAACAAGGCAGTACGCGCTTTGAGAGGCCGGGGCGTTGTTACACACGTATTAAACGAGCAGGCGAATGGATGACCCATCGAAGCGTTTCTCCGCCGTACGAGTATATTACCACTGAAGGGCGCCTTGCTGCCATCCTTGAGCGTATCGCGCCTTCGTCGGTTATGGCAATAGCGCTTGGAACCACGGGTCCTGACACCTTCGTTGACCGCATACGGGTCCTCCAATTGGCAGTACCAGATCACCCCCCGGCAGTTATTGATTGTGCCCAGGTGCCCGAAGAGGGGCTGGCGAAGTTGCAGGAGCTCTTTGAGCTACCGGTCGTCAAGGTAGTGCATAACGGAAAGCTCGCCCTCAAGTTCCTCTGTCAGGCCGGATTTGGCCTATCCAGCCCATATTTCGATACGATGCTTGCCTCGCAACTGCTTAATGGTGGGTTGATGGATGCACGACACGATCTGAAAACCGTGGCAAAAGCGTATCTTGACGAGTACTTGCCGGAAACGTGCGGCATTATGCGAGCGGGCCCCCTTACCGATCAGCAGCTTCGATGTGCCGGACAAACGGTCAGCGTGGTCTTGAGCCTCCATGCGGCGTTATCCGAGCGCATCGCGAGCGCCGGCCTCACCGACTGCATGCGTTTAGAGTGCAACTGCCTTCCCGCGGTTGCGGCAATTGAGCGCAACGGCATGCTCATGGACATGGGGCAATGGCGGACGTTGCAGGATACGTATAACGAGTTAGAGGAGAGTCTCGCGCATGAGGTGCGCCGCGAGCTGACGACGTCGGGGCAGCGTACCCTCGGTGACGTTGCTGCCATCAATCTCGGTAGCCCCCACCAGGTGAAGCGTGCCCTCAGAAGCGCAGGTGTTCCTGTCCGCAACGTGCGCGAGGACGAGTTGCTTAAGTATGAGAAGTTGCATCCCGCGATCCCTCTTTATATTCGCTACAAGCACGTCTTGAAGCTCAAAAACGGCTTTTTGGATGCCCTCCCTCGGCACGTCCACCCGTTGACGGGAAGGGTACACCCCACCTTTCTTCAGGTCGGCACGGTAAACGGGAGATTCGCATGCCGCGATCCCAACCTGCAGCAAATTCCGAGAGACGGGACGGTGAGGGGGTGTTTCGTTGCGGCACGCGATCATCGTCTTGTGATCGCCGACTACGCCCAATTTGAGCTGCGCGTCATTGCGGACATCAGCGGCGATGAGACCATGACACGGGCGTTCCAACGGGGGGAGGACTTGCATAGGCTGACCGCATCGCTCGTGCTCGATACGCCCCTTGACCAGGTGACGAAGGACGAGCGCCTTATCGCAAAGGTGCTGAACATCGGTCTTATCTACGGAATGGGCGCACGGAGCTTACGGCGATATGCGAATTACATCTACGGTGTACACTTCACCCTCGAAGATGCGTTTGAATTTCGTAGGCGTTTCTTTGAGGCGTACTCAGGCGTGCGGGCGTTCCACCGGAGTATGGGCACCACACCACTGGTCTCTATCCGGACCCTAAGTGGAAGAATACGCAGGTGGGCAGACGGCCAAGATCCAAAGCTGACTGAACTGCTGAACACCCGGGTACAGGGGACTGCCGCGGATATTATGAAACGGGCGGTGCCCTCCCTCCACGAAGCGCTTAGTGCGAGGGCAAAAATCGTCTGCTGTGTGCACGACGAGTTGCTGGTCGAAGCGCCGCAGGCACGCGCTGCTGAGGTCGCTGAGACCGTCGCCTACCACATGCGAGCGGCAGGAACTGAGTTTTTGCGAACTGTCCCTCTTGACGTCGACGTGGCGATTGCTCGGAGCTGGGCGGGGAAGGTGTGACGTGTTTGTCGGAATCCTTCGCGCTTTTGTCAAGAGAGCCCTCCAGCGCGCGTGAGCAGCGTGAGCAATTACCGTCGGGAAACGGCGACCCTCGTCCAGATCACACTCTTCGCACTTTTTTCAACTTTACCGGCTTAAACTGTGCACAACCCTCGGGACGGTATGATGTATGGCTGGCAAACCGTCGCGTCGGCTCCATTTTTTCAGGCACAGGACAAAGCTGATAGAAGTGCTTACATGAAAGACACAGCAACATCGTGGCCTCCTTGGTTTTGTGCGCAGTTGGGTTTTTCGTAAGCAAGTGGTGAAACTAACAGGACCGCGCGACTACGCAGCGACGTGTTTCATTCTTGCCAAAATCGCCTGAGCTAAAAAAAAAGCGTGTCGGCCATGAGCGCCTTACTTCTCCTTCTTGTCACGCGCGTTTGACTAGTGTTTACAACGTTCAAGAAGTACAACCGGTTGAGGTTCTTCTAGGGGTGCCCTAAATAGAAACCCTTATAAACGTTCTACTTTGTGTTGATCATCACGAGCTGTTTGCGAGGTACTTATGAAAGCTGTTAAACTTATTTCTCCACTTGTTGCGCTGCTCCTTATCACCGTCTTCTTTGCCGGCGGTGTGACGATCACCGCTGCGACAAACGTAACGACGAATAGCACATTAACTGGCGATCCCACAACAACGCCGAGTGCTAGTCAAGCCGCTACCGTCGGCGCAGGGACTATAACGACCAGCATTAGCGCATCTGTAGATAAACAAAACGTCGCTGCAACTGAACAGTTTAACATCACCGGCAAGCTCACAGACAGTTCGAATGCAGGAATCCCCAACCAAACGGTTAACCTCGACAGATGGAACGGCGTCACGTATGTTTACACCGGCGTGAGGACGATCACTGACGAAGATGGCAACTACAAGCTCAATCACTCGGAGTCCGTGGCTGGCACGTATAACTACTCATCTAACTTCACTGGTTTTGCCACCTATAGTGCGAGCCACTCTTCTCCAAACGTCATCGTCACGGTTGCGGATCGGAAACCGACCGCACTTACGCTCGTCGTTGACAATACGAACCCATTCTCTAGCGAAACCTTTCACTTCACCGGACTGCTTACGAATTTGACCGGCGGCATTCCCGACGCTCGGGTTGAGCTGCAGCGTTCGTTAGATAACAGGGTTTGGTCGAGCGCCTCTGCCGCGGCTAAGACCGCTAACGGCACGGACGGACAAAGCGGGACGTTTGGTTTCGCCGGCGCCATTACTGGCGGCGGCACCGTCTACTTCCGCGCGAACTACAGCGGCAACTTCACTTACAAACCGGCCTACAGTCAAGCCCTAGTAGTCAATGTACTCAAACCAGAGACCAATATGGCTGACTTCCAGGTCAACAACGCCAATCCGATAACCGATCAAGCCATTTACTGGGCAGGCCACCTTAAAACAAATGCGACTGCTTCGAACCCCTCAAAGGCGCTTGCAGGTCAGCTCGTTTACTTGGAAGTGTCGGGAGAGGGTGTTTATTGGCAGCAAGTAAGCGATCCATTCGTGACTGACGCTGCGGGTTTATTTGCCTTTACAGGCGCTCTCGGGGCAACCGGCACCTACTACTTCCGCGCCCACTTCTTCGGAACCGATGATGCCCGCGAGTCGGCAAGCCCTATTGTAACGGTAAAGGTCACGAGCTCCACAGCCAAGCTACCGAGCGACCTTTCTATATTGGCATCGCCGCCGAATCCAATTGAGGGACAACTCGTCTACATCTACGGTGTGGCACGAAGCAAAGAGACTTATCCAGTTGCGTTTGCAGACGCTAAAGTCTACCTCTATTGGTCGTTAGATGGCAGCACAGGCTGGTCCTTGGCTTCTAGCAGCCCAAGTGTCGCCAACGCTTCGGGTGTCTACGCTTTCGCTGGTTCGCTTACCAAAGGCACCTACTACTTCCGCACCCACTACGACGGGAGTGCCAAGTACGAAGCGGTTGATAGTTCACCTCTGAAAGTTACTTGCACGGGGGGGCAATCTACCACGACGACCCTTACTGCGTCAACCGACACCCCCGCCATCGGCAAACCCGTCACCCTCACCGCCACCCTCAAGAGCGGCACCGCCCTCGCCGGCAAATCCGTCACCATCTACCACTACCTCAACAACGTCCGCTATAACGACTTCACCGGGACCACCGACGCTAACGGCCAGATCACCCTCACCCAGACCTTTAGCTCTGCCGGCCAACGCCCCTACTACGCCACCTTCGCGGGTGACAGCTCCTACACCGCATCAACGAGCACCGTCGTCAACATCAAAGTTGGAGCGACGCAGGTCGACTTCAAAGCGTCCACCACCGCCCCCGCCGTCGGCAAACCCGTCACCCTCACCGCCACCCTCAAGAGCGGCACCACCGCTCTCTCCGGCAAATCCGTCACCATCTACCACTACCTCAACAACGTCCGCTATAACGACTTCACCGGGACCACCGACGCTAACGGCCAGATCACCCTCACCCAGACCTTTAGCTCTGCCGGCCAACGCCCCTACTATGCCACCTTCGCGGGTGACAGCTCCTTCGCCTCATCAACGAGCACCGTCGTCAACATCAACGTCGGCGCAAGCAGCGAAAACACCACAACTATAGTTCTCCAAGCGTCCACCACCGCCCCCGCCGTCGGCAAACCAGTCACCCTCACCGCCACCCTCAAGAGCGGCACCACCGCTCTCTCCGGCAAATCCGTCACCATCTACCACTACCTCAACAACGTCCGCTACGACGATACCACCAAGACCACCAACGGTAACGGCCAGATCATCCTCACGCAGACTTTTAGCTCTGCCGGCCAACGCCCCTACTATGCCACCTTCGCGGGTGACAGCTCCTACGCCTCATCAACGAGCACCGTCGTCAACATCAACGTGCAATAGTTCGTAAGCGCTTTAGAAAAAGACCTCGCGACGAGAACGTGGTTTTCATTTGATGCTGGAAGCTTCACCGAGTTGAAGGTGTAAGTAGTGCGGCATCGCTGCGCGCTCTCTTCAAGCAGGGCGCAGCTCGCTAGGTCATCTGTCCCAGAGCAAGCTTACGTATTGCGCAAGTGAATTCGGGAAGCTACAATGATTGGTGGCTAAAATAGCTTTTCTGCAGCGTAGGGAATAAAACACGTGACGGGCCACTTGGTGGCAAAGAAACCCTGTGCTGTAGCCGTGTCCGCGCGTGCGCCCGGGCTCAGCTCGATATAGGTGCGCTGAATCTAATGAGAAACTACTTGTGCTGCAGGGTTAGTAAGCTCGCCCGTCTTACTGTCTTACTTGCATGGTCGTGTATGCCTGCAGCCCCCTCTATGACTGTCTTCCGGATCATCAAGCACACTAATCGAATCTACGCATCTTATCAGCTTTTCATATCTTCGATCATCCCTACTGACGTTAAGATTTTAAGCTCTTCGAAAATATTATCTCCGGTAGGTGAGGACAGAGGGCTATGAAAACGATCGTTATCTGTGTTTCTATTCACCACGGCAATACGAAAAAAATCGCGGATGCGATCGCAGACGTCCTTCATGCCCAGGTATGCACGCCTGGAAAAGTGGATGCGGCCATGCTCGACGATTGCGACCTAATCGGCGTTGGCTCCGGCATCTACTACGGACAGCATCATCAAAGCTTGCTCGATTTCGTAGACAACCTCCCGCTGCTTCACAAACAAGCGTTCGTCTTTTCGACCCGAGGCGGTGCGCTCGATCATAACCATGAGCCGCTTAAGCAACGACTGGAAAGAAAGGGGCTTCGCATTATCGCAGAGTTCTCCTGTAAAGGATTGGACACGTCGGGGGTATTCAACTACATCGGCGGCATAAACAATAATCGGCCAAACGACAATGACTTGAGCGACGCGCGGGCGTTTGCACGCACGCTCCTCGAGCACCCTCACGCGAAACAGGCGGAACCGCCGGATTGATCAAAAGGATTGACCAGATGAAGCAATGGTACGAAGAACTCTTCGAAAACGCTGCTAAGTCGTATGATAAAGAGCCGTTTGTAAAAGGAACGCACGGCGAAGTTGACTTTATTGAAAAGGAGCTCGCGTACGATAAAAGCGCCCCCGTCTTAGACATAGGGTGTGGAACCGGCCGACACGCCATTGAACTGGCAAAAAGAGGGTTCGCAGTAACTGCCGTTGATTTGTCCGCGACGCAGTTGGATCTTGCGCGCGTGAAAGCCGCAGCAGCAAACGTTCCCGTTCAGTTTGTGAGGGCTGACGCTCGCCATCTTAACTACAGCGCTCAATTTGACGCTGTGATTATGGTTTGTGAGGGTGCGTTCCCCTTGATGGAAACGGACGAGATGAATTTTGAGATACTAAAGAACGCGTTCCGCGCACTCAGACAAGGCGGCGTGTTTATCCTTACCACTCTGAACGGACTGTTTCCTTTGTTCCATTCTGTCAAGGACTATATTAACGAGCATCAAGATCACGACAGCATCAAGGCGAGCACGTTCGATCTTATGACGTTTCGAGACTATTCAGAATATGAACACGTTGACGATGACGGAAACAAGCACCCCATCAAATGCAACGAGCGCTACTACGTCCCGTCTGAAATTACCTGGCTGCTAAAAATGGTCGGATTCTCAGAAATCGACATATACGCGGCGGAACTGGGGAATTGGAGCCGCGACAAAAAACTGACCACGGAAGATTTGGAGATGTTAGTGGTTACAAGAAAAGAGTAAGAGCCTCGTAAAAAGCGCAACGCGCAGCTTAGTGCGTACAAAGTCAAAGGTCCTTGTGCAACCACGCGACCGAATTTAGCGTCTCTCATTACAAAAAGGCATCAATTTGTTTGGTCGCGCCTGTTCTCTTCTTGTCTGCTACGCCATCGCTCGAGGAAATACTCGATTTATCCCATCCAATCATTCAAAACAGTGGCCTGAATGGAAACGATTAAGTCCGCCCATCTCATTCATGGTTTAATCCGATAACAGAACTAAGAGGGTGTAGAAATGAAAAATACTGGATTAGCGAGTTGGGTGGTCGTAATCTCTCTTGCGCTGGCGATGTTTTGCGCAGGTTGTACCTCGTCAACGACGCCGAGCCCAAGTGTGGGCACTTCCACTAACAACGCAACGGCACTTGGAGCGGCGATCACAGTGGTACAAGGACAGAACTTTACTATCCAGCTGCAATCGAATCCGTCAACGGGCTACCACTGGGAACCAACCTATGACAACTCTTCTATCACCTTCATTAATCGAGCGTTTATAGCCAGCAGCGCTCCAACGCTCGGAGCGCCGGGCGCAGACACGTTTGCCTTCAAAGGCACAAAACAGGGAACGAGCATCATCACGTTCAATAACATAAGTCCATCGAACGTGACAGCAAATAGCGTGAATTACACCGTCACATGTACGACGACAAACGTGACGCAAGGAAACGCTGCGCTCGTTTCACAAGGACAGAACTTTACTATCCAGCTGCAAACGAATCCGTCAACGGGCTACCACTGGGAACCAACCTATGACAATTCTACTATTACCCTGATCAATAGGGCGTTTGCGAGCAGCGTTAGCACCGAGAGCGCTATCGTTGGAGCGGGCGGCACCGACTTGTTTACCTTCAAAGGCACAAAACAGGGAACGAGCATCATCACGTTCAATAACATAAGTCCATCGAACGTGACAGCAAATAGCGTGAGTTACACCGTCGTCATACAGTCGTAAGGGCATTCGCCCTTCTCTTTGTTTGTGATCTCCCCTCCTGTCGCCGCGGTTTATGAAGGACGCGCGGGTGTGCTGCAGCAGAGCCTTCACTACTCCCAGCTATACCCCAGGCTGCAGTGTTTGGACCCGTTTCTTTTAGACCTGGCGCTGCAGTTTATGAGTGGTGCTGACGAGTAAGCTGGACACATAAAGCACTCGACTGCATATTGCGTCGAGATCGATTGCATACGCACAAGAAAGCGTGACACCATCGACTACGCAGCACACGCACAACTATAAAGCGATGATATCGCGACGCAGTCGATCCGCAAGGAAAGGATGAGCTTCCGTTTTTCGTCGCAGGACGTGCCGTCGAAGCAATCACAAAGTACGGCCCGCTCACAACTTCCAAGTGCAGCTCAGAAAAGCAAACATTACTTAGAAAAAGAGGGTGATAGGTAAATTTGCTTGAGTGCAAAGGCGGTGTATGAAAATGAAATCACTGTGGAAAGGATCGATAGCGTTTGGACTGGTGAACATCCCTATAAAACTCTACTCAGCGATCGAACAAAAGCCACTTCAGAACGCGGCTCTTGCACAGAGACAAGCTCTCACCGATTCGATACAAGAAATGGTGCGACGCCTGCACGGAAGAGGTCTCATCGGATGAGATCGTACGGGGAATCGAGGTCGGCCCGGACAAATATGTCGTTATAAGCGAAGACGAGCTCCGATCCATCAGACCGGAAAAATCCACCTGGATAGAGATCGTCGAGTTTATTCACTCCCATCAGATAGATCCGATCTTTTTTAACGCCCACTACTACGTTGGTCCGGAAAGACCAAAGGACAAGACGTATTTTTTATTCAGGGACGTGCTCCGCCAGACCGGGAAAACCGCAATCGGCAAGTTTGTCATGCGGGAAAAGGAGCATGTGTGCGCAATCGAAGCCTACCGAGAGGCGTTACTTCTAACGACGCTGAACTACGACTACGAGATTAGGGACATCAAGCGAGTCGACGGTCTTGCGGAGGAGCCGTCGATTTCACAAGCGGAAATGGACCTCGCGAGACAACTCCTCGGCCAGATCACCGTCGATGAGTTTGACATCACTCAGTTTCACGACACGTTTGAGGACGAGCTCCAGCAGCTCGTTGCAAAAAAAGCCCGGGGTGAAACGATTAGCGTCGAAAAGATCGAATACCACGCGACTCCCGTAGAGAACCTCATCGAAGCGTTGAAGGCAAGTCTCAAATGATGCTCGCTGCCACCGGCACGCGTGAGATTCTGCAATCTAAGTCATACATCTTCGAGCCTAAGCTGGACGGTTATCGGGCGCTCTGCCAAAAAAGGGGAGGGACGTTACGATTGCTATCACGAAACAACCGGGACATTACCCTTGAGTTTCCAGGACTGTCGTTTGGCGATCACATTAACGCCGATTGCACGCTTGACGGCGAGATCGTGATATACGACGAAAAGGGGAACCCCTCATTTGCGCTCATGCAACAGCGAAAGCACCACCGTCCGCCGCCAACCTACGTCGCGTTTGACATACTCGAGCTGGAAGGCCGGGATCTGCGGAGGCTGCCACTTTCAGAGAGGAAGCGGCTGCTTGCTGAGGTCGTTGAGGAAGGGGGGAATTTACAGCTGATGCCAAGCACTGAAAACGGAGCAGCGCTCTGGAACGTCGTTACCACAAGAGGCCTTGAAGGAGTGATGGCAAAGAAAAAGGAAAGCGTCTACGTCACTGGACGATCCCGCGCTTGGCTTAAGATCAAGCTCGAAAAAACGGTCGATTCCGTTATCGTCGGGTATGCAACGAAGACGAGGGAGATCGCTTCGTTGGCACTTGGGTTGTATGACGGGGCGACCCTCACTTATATTGGACAGGTCGGCACGGGCTTTAGCGAGTCGCTCCTTGAAAAACTTAGCAAGGACCTCGTCCGGGCAAGTAACGACGTTGCTCTTCCCACGAATGTGCGCCCGGTCGTTCCCGATAAAGTGTGTGAGGTCAAGTACCTTGAATATACGAAGGACGGTCGGTTAAGGGCACCGGTGTTCTTGCGGATACGCGATGACAAGTCTCCGAGCGAATGCACGATCGACCAGGTGATAAAAGGTGCTTGAGGAGTACAGGAAAAAAAGGGACTTTGCTAAAACCGCCGAACCAGCGCCTGAGCAGTTGGAAAGCGAGCACGCGATCTACGTCGTGCAGAAGCATAACGCGAGGCGAATACACTTTGACTTTCGCCTTGAGCACGATGGCGTCCTTAAGAGCTGGGCGGTTCCCAAGGGGCTCTCGGACGACCCGCAGGATAAGCGGCTTGCGATCAGAACAGAGGACCATCCTGTCGCTTACGCGGCGTTCTCTGGCGAGATACCGCAAGGTGAGTACGGGGCCGGGACCGTCGAGATCTGGGATAGGGGAAAATTTGTCAATATCACCATAAAGGGCGGAAAGGTTCAGCCGCTTAGCGAGGCGTTGGCAAAGGGACACTTCATTATCTATCTGAAGGGTGACAAGCTCAACGGGTCCTACGCATTCACGCGTCTTGACAACGACGAGTGGGTAATCGTCAAAAAAAAGGAGAAGCCTCACCTGAGTACCGACATAGACGTTAGGGGGCACCGTATCAAGATAACGCATCCTGAAAAAGAGCTCGATGAGGGGATAACAAAAGCAGAGCTTGTGGAATACTATCGCAACGTTGCACCGTTGATGCTGCCCCATATTAAAGACAGATTCCTCTCGATGTTCAGGTTTCCCGAAGGGGTGCGCGGAGAGAAGTTCTTCCAAAAGAATATCCCCGATTATTTTCCTGAGTGGATAGAAAGCAAGTGCCTGGAACACGAAAGCGGCGTGACCTGTTATGCGATCGTTAAGGACGAAGCAGCGATCGTCTACATCAGTAATCAGGTTGTTGTGCCCCACATCACGGTCACGCGAATTGACAAACCTGACCTTCCTGACAAGATGATATTTGACCTCGACCCGTCTCGACCCGACGTGCCATCGCTCAAGTCAGCCGCAGTTAAGTTGAAGGGCTTTCTTGAAGCTTTAGGGTTTAAACCGTATATCATGACGACGGGGGGGAGGGCTATCACGTTGCGGTGCCCGTCAAGCGCGAGCTTGACAACAGAGGCGTCCGAGACTTTGCCCTCAAGATCGCTCAGACCCTCGCTAAGCAAGACGACACCGTAACGACGGAGCTAAGCACGGAAAAAAGAAAGGGACGAATCTTCATCGACGTAAACCGGATATCTGCGATGCAGACCGCGGTGGCACCGTACGCGGCACGATCAGAACCGGGCCTTCCTATTGCGAGCCCGTTTCCTTGGGACGAGCTGCCAAACATCAATCCAACGTCGTACACCATCAGAAACTACCCGAAAGAGGATGCATGGGAAAATTTCTTTTCAAATGCTGTGTCAATACGGGGTATCCTTAAGAACCTCGCGTAAACGCTCTTGAGAACGGAGCGTTGAAGGGTTTTAAACTTACACCTCACCGGGGTTTACCCCCTTCTCTTTTCCACTTCAAACTATACCGGCTTTGTCATATCCTTGAGTACTACTCGCCTTAAGTCGCCTGCTCTCTCGAGCATCACGCGCGAACAATTTCCCAGCCTCTCAGCCATTGCTGCACTGCCGTACAAACGGATCCATCCACACACCCGGTCGTGTGACACAGACCCTTTGTCACGCTTTTCCACGAAATCGCAGCCTCACGCGGCCTTATGACAGCACTCCGTGTAGTCTTGATTCGGAGATGAGCGTGATGGCAACAAACGCAGCGACCATAAAAAACGGGGCCTGTCTCTACGGCCTTCGCTTCGGCTGTGTGAACACCACAAACGACCCGAACTGCAACAAGTGCGCAGAGCGCCTCGCCAATGCGGTGAACAACGTGCTCAGGCCACGGCACACAAACTAAACAGACCCTGTTTGTGGACCGTTTCTTTGATTAATTTATGGGTACGGCTGCTAAATTTACTGTTAAATCACGCTGTTTGGCTGCTTACTGACAGCGAACGGGACTCATATTCTCCAGGTAACTCGGCGTCCGAAACGACCCTCATTCATTCAACTTCCAGTATACCCGATGATCAGTAATGTCGTAAGCCACTTTGTACGTGCTGACAAGTCCGCTCAAGTGGCCCTTTATGGTAGTGACGGAAAGCCAGTATTGAGCCAGGTTGTCCTGCACGTTAAGCTCTTTGAGCACGTCGTAGATGAGGTCTTCCGTTGATCGAGCACGCTCTAAAAGTCGCAGTATCATAGCATCGATCTGTGCAAGCCGCTCTAAGTGAAGTGCGATCTGTTCAACGCTTTCTTCCTTTGACATAACCGCGCCGTGACTCGGAACGAGCCAGTCAAACGCTGTTTTTTTAATCGCGTCAAGCGAGCGGCGCGTGAGCTCGACGTCAATGGAGTAGGGCAACTTGTGACGTTCCCAGGTTGCCTTCGGGTAGAGGGCGTCTCCTGCAAAGAGCACACCGTTACATAAGAAGCCCGTGTGCCCCATAGTATGCCCAGACAAGAGTAATGGGGTTATGCCTCCTTCGAACGGGTACTCTTCGGTATAGCGGTCGACCTTACACGGCTCTCCGCGGAAGAATTTTGTCGTCATCTCAACCGGTGGACGCGCCCAGTTAAACATGCCCCGGGCATTGAGCTCCGGATTCTCGATTAAAAATGCGTCCTCTTTCGGAGCAACTACGAGTGCTCGCGTACGCTTCTGCAGCGTACTGGCCCAAGCGAAATGATCGGCATGACCGTGGGTGATGAGGATCCCCTCAAGGTCGAGCGGGGCGTCAATAACGGCTGTATCGATTAGGTGGTTTTCGTAAAGACCGATGTTGGTTTTGCCAAGAATGCATTTGACGTCGTTTAATTCGATGAATTTTTGTCTCACGTAATTTCGCACCCCAATTAGTCTCCAACGGTTAGCGAGAGTCTCATTCTAGCATGTGAAAAATGTGACAAGCCTCCCTTCATGTCGCGACGATCGAGTCTTAGCAGGTCCTCAGCGATAACTCTAACGGAGCAGATTTTTTAAAATGTCAGCAATTTCATCAGGTACAGGATGGAGCTCGCAATGGACCTATTGACGCTGCAAGACCTGCCAAACGTTTAAACATATGCTACGCGGCGGGTTTTATTACGCGACCGGCAAGAGCGAAATAACCCCTGAACAAAAAGGGTGCTAGTTCCGCACTGCCCCGTGCACTTAGCGTACGGCCTCAAACATGACTTCTTTTGTTTACATAGTGCGGCAGATTAGTTTAGGGTAGGGGGTTTTCGCACATGTTAAAACGTGCTACGTAGATTGTACTCCCGTTTTGAGGTCACCATCGACCTAATGCGGCAACTTTTATCTTAAATCGAAAGAGTATGTCTGTCTTTAAAGATCTTTGATGGTCACTGACCACCATCTAAAACACGATGAGGTGATAAACGGTGCAATTCTTTGTAAGGTGGCGCATTGACAATACAATGCTTGCTAAGCCCGCTACGCCCGAAGAGATTGGGAAGCTATATTCAGCGATGCTCAAAATGGTAAAAGAGGATCTGCGCTACGGGTCCTTTAGCGCGTTTGGACAGTTTGGGAACGGCAGGGATGGATATGTCATAAGCGATCTAAAAGACGTAACAGACTTGGCTGCGGTTATGTTCAAGTACCGGCCATATGTTACGTGGAAGATCCGTCCGGTGCTTGATGTTGACGAATCGATGGTAGTGATACAGGAAGCAAGTGCGACCGTCAAGCTTGAGTAATTTGGTTTAAATGTAATTCAAGCAATCTCCTTACCCGCGCGCCACGTCGCCTGCAGGAGGCCGCTCGACGCACCGGAGCAGATCATCCTTTTAGGAGAACATGCTCGAGCTGTGTGTGCTGCGGTACAGCGTGTAAACCTTCTTACTGTCCGTTTAAGCAAAAAAGTCGTGAGCGGGTTTTTTAGCTTTTGTTTCAACTCCTGCTCTACGAATTAGCGAGATAGTCTCGATAATTAAGGACGAAATACCTCTTCCCTTTTTTCCGTACGACAAACCCTTCATCCTCGAGCAGTCGTTTCTGAGCTTCAGCGCCACCCGGATATTTCTCGTTTAGAAATCCATCCGCCTTCAACGTTCGCCAGTATGGAATGTTCAAGAGCGTGCCATCTTGTATGCCCTCTTCCACAGCGTTTGCCGCTGTCATGATGAAAATACCAGTAGTAAGCGAGCAGCACGCTTTGACCCCGTGGTTCTTGGCAATTCTCTTACATATCTCCACAATGGTGATGAGCTTACCCGCCGGGACATCTTTCATGACCGCAACAACCTCGCTCGGATTGACCAGAACGACAGGGTCGCCAGGCTCAGCTCCCATTTTGTGCACCGCGTTGTAGCAGGGGAATCGCTCTTCTAATTCCATCACCTTTGGCAGCCCTTTTTTATCTCCCAGTTTCTGCATCCACGTTTTCTTTTTTGTACGTCATTAGTCACGCCCCTTGAGTTTCGCCCCTCCGTTTTTGACCAATCCACGGTCGCGCTTTTTTGCTTCATTAATGTTTTTTGGCAAGCCCCAGCCTCGTTGTCACTCTTCCCACCTGTACAACTGCTTTTTCGTCAGTAAGCGATCACCGTTACAATTAAAACATATCCCATTGTGGCAACATAGCATCCCGCCGCACTTCGAACACTGCCACTTCGCGTTCTCACGCTCAATAAAAGCAGCAAGCGAATGCTGTTTGATAAAGACAAGATTTTCGATAAAACTCATGCGATAACGCTTTTGATACCGTGCGTCAATATGTTCTAAGTTCCTGCACGGGAAACTGCTACATTCGTAACAAAACCGTACGTTGTGATTCAGAAGGAGCTCACATTGTTTCTTTAGAAACGCGCATTTCTTATCTCGGGGGCGACATCCAGCGCAGTAAGACATTCTCACCCCTTTACGTTTTACATCGTGCTTGCGCGCAAGGTAGCTACTACATACCAAGCAGTTCATGCCGCACGGAGCGATGAGTTCGGCTTTTTCAGTCTCGAGCATAAGCTATCTTGGGGAATTTCGTCTGCCCGCTCATATAATGCTTTCTTTCACCCTAGCTCCGTACATTGGTAGCCGTTTATAAACGGGCATAGCGCATCGCCCGCACGTTCCCATCATGTGACGAAAACGTTCTGTCACGCTATGTGACAAAAACGTTCTGTCACGCTTTTCCACGAAATCGCAGCCTCACGCGGCCTTATGACAGCACTCCGTGTAGTCTGATTCGGAGATGAGCGTGATGGCAACAAACGCAACGACCATAAACAACGGGGCCTGCCTCTACGGCCTTCGCTACGGCTGTGTGAACACCACGAACGACCCGAACTGCAACCAGTGCGCAGAGCGCCTCGCCAATGCGGTCAACAGCGTGCTCCGGCCAACAGCGCACAGATGAATAAACGTGCAGATTTAACGCGATTATTCTACTAATCAGCGGGTTTCGGTTTCCTGGGTTCTATAAAGAATATGAAGAAAACAAAGAAGAGAAAGAACAGCGGCTGGTTGAGGAGCACGCCTAAGAATCCAAGCAAACCGATGAGGCCCCAATACCAGTGTATCTTTAGTTCCATATTCGTCCACTTGCAGTTCTCTTTAGTTTATAGGATATATATAAAAAGCCATTACTGAATGGCAAAAGCGAACAACGCGCCTGCAACAACTCACTCTCGGATGACAGCACGAAGGTCGCTTTCACAGACGCTAACGCAGCTTCCTTCCCCATCTCCGTAACGCGCAGTGCTGGCTGAGCGCGTTGGCATCATAAGATCACACCTTTCTGAAGCTGCTGACCAAAAGGGTTATATGAACGCCTTTTCATGAGCCGATAGAGGTCGCTGGTGCGATTATTATGGGGCTCAAACGGGTGTATTGGAGCACCTGCGTTGATGTCGATCGTGAGTTATCGCGTTAGTTAGGTGAAGATATGTCAAAGAGAATTCAAGTCGGCGTACTTGGCGCCACTGGCGCCGTCGGACAGCGCTTTTGTCAACTCCTCGAGGCACACCCGTGGTTTGAAGTGGGGGCGGTCACGGCCTCTGAGCGGAGCGCGGGGAAGAACTATGAGGACGCGGTTGATTGGCGTTTGAGCACGCCCATACCCGAAAACATAGGGGATCTTCGCGTTATTCCGACCACGGCAGCGGACATGCCTGATGATGTGAAACTGGTCTTTTCATCCCTCCCGGCCGACATCGCAGAACGCGTCGAAGCGGAGTACGCCAGCGACGGCTTTGGCGTCTCGAGTAACGCCGCCTCGTACAGGATGTTCGACGATGTGCCCCTCCTCATTCCCGAGGTCAACAAAGATCACGTGCAATTGATCCAGATACAGAAAGAGCAGCGCGGTTGGGATGGTTTCATCGTTACCAACCCGAATTGTTCCACCATCGTGCTCGTCATGACGCTTAAACCGCTCATGCAGCTCGGGCTTACCGACGTCAAGGTCGCGACGATGCAGGCGGTATCTGGTGGGGGGTACACCGGGGTCTCATCTATGGCCATCCTCGATAACGTCGTGCCCTATATCGGTGGAGAGGAGGAGAAGATGCAGACCGAGACACCGAAGATTCTTGGCGCGTTTAACGGAACGAAGGTCGTCAACGCCAGTGTCACTGTCAGCGCGATCTGCAACCGCGTCCCGGTGATCGACGGACATACTGAATCGGTATGGGTTGACGTCGATGCGTCTCCTGAGGTCGTAAAACAGGCCATGGACTCGCTTCCGCCCCTCAAAGGATTACCATCTGCTCCCGAACGCCCTGTAATAGTCAGAGAGGAGAACGATCGACCGCAGCCGCGGCTTGACCGCGACGTTTACGACGGAATGAGCGTTACCGTTGGTCGGGTGAGGCGTGACGTTGTCAAGGGCATTAAGTATACGCTGATGGGCCATAACACTATAAGGGGAGCTGCAGGAGCTTCGATTCTCAACGCGGAGATGCTCGCCTCTGAAGGCTTCCTCAAGTAGGGGCGAGCAGTAGCACCGTCAGGTACCCCCACAATCTGGTAGTACCGAAAAAAGCGCACCGGGCAAGAGCCGAGACCCTACGACCTCGGTCAGTATCTCTTGGTGAGCATAGCGTGTCAGGTTGGCGATGGACGTGCGCTCTTCGTCGTTACAAGGGTGCTCCGCCCGAATAATGGTTTCTCCGTTATGCCCATTTAGAGCTTTTGTAACGTTGCCTTTGAAGAGCCTATTTTGATTGCATTGACGGTAACAGCAAAGGGCAGCAGCTCTCATGCAGTCCGCTCAAGCACGAGGTCTTCAAGGTGCATCTGTAGTACTCTTGAGCTGAGATCTCAGCCGTAAGCTCGCGTTCAGGTGCAAACAGATAGGCCTTTATTTACGATGGTCGCATTAGGGAGTACCACTGTTGGAGTGATATAATGGCAGAATTGACGACAACAATAGTTGAAGAGCAGCTCGCAAAGCACAACTTCATCGACCGGGGCGGCGCGCAAAAAGAACCTGAGGGCATGCGATTTCGCTTGTTCTCGGTCGGCACGCAGAGCAACCTGCTGCTCGAAATAGGGTCTGACAACGGGATTAGACTTGTCCTTTCAACACTGATGGAGCCGCTTGTCGAACGGCTCAAAGGAAGTGGCGAGATCGTCCTCGACGAGTCCAAGGACTTCACCCTTGCTAAGGATGAAACGGTCAAATTTGAGAAGCGGCAGGGAGATGCGCCCTATTGGTGGTCCTACAAGGTCGGGGATTACACAGAACCAGGTACCTGCTCAAGGCCATCGATATGTACGAGATGATGATGGGTTGGGGAGATGAGCTTACGAGCGCACCCCCAGCTGCAGAGTAATAATCTTTTTGATTAGCTAAAAAGGCTTAAACTAAGCTCTTGAACGATTGGAAGCCGCAGTTTGCGGAGCGGCACTCGTGGTGAGTGAGAACCTTAATATACGAACATAAGATAAGGGTATCTGCGGGCTCGTGGTCTAGCTGGTTATGACATCGCCTTTACACGGCGAAGGTCGGGCGTTCGAATCGCCTCGAGCCCATCGTTTTTTTGAATATTGGTGGAAAAATAGGCTTCTTTTTCAATAAGGGTTCGTAACTCCCTGATTTCTTCTTCAAGAACCTCAATTCGAGCCGAAAAATCAGATTTGGCGTTTTGTTTTAACTCAACAAACGCGAAAATTTAAGCTTGTCTTTCCCTTTGTTACATATCCAAGATTCTCCATTTTTTACGGTCGTTTCCAATCTACTTGCGCAGATCGGTGCTTGGAGCGACATGTCGAAACACGTTAATTATTACGTGTCACCTGTGTCCTTACATCTACTGTCTGCCCATTCGTGGTCATCATGATCGTTCCTTGCGTATCCGTCCGATATACCGTCGCGTTCACGGCAGCCAGTCGTGTCAGCGCTTGTGGCGCTGGATGGCCGTACGTGTTGTTCGCGCCGACCGAGATCACGGCGATATGTGGTGTGACCGCCCTAAGGAACGATGCACTCGTAGCGGAGCGACTTCCGTGATGCCCCACTTTCAGCACATAAGCGCTGCAGTTGTACGTTGAGATCATATGCGCCTCAGCTGATGATTCTGCATCGCCCATCAGCAGATAGCTCACACGTTGATAAGTCACTTTAATGACTATGCTGTCATCATTATCCGGCGCATGCGTCGCGGAAATCTGCTGCAACGGATTAATGACGAAAACAGCTGTATCCGAGTCGATGGCTATGCTGTCGCCTGCCCTCGATTTTGTGTAGGTGATGTTCTTTTGCGCGATTAACTGCAGGAACGTCGCGTACGTAGCGCTTGATTTCGGGAGCCCTACGTCATAGACGTGATCCACCTGCATTGAATCAAGAACAGTGATTAAACCGCCAACGTGATCGGAGTCTGGATGTGTTGCGACAACCCCATTAAGACGTGTTATCCCGATAGAATGGAGATAAGCCACGACTGTGGGCCCCTCTGACTGTTTGCCGCCATCGATGAGCAGCGATTCGTTATGTGGGAACGTCAAAAGGATAGCGTCTCCCTGCCCCACGTCGATGACTGACATAGTGAGATTCGAGCCTATCGATTGTTGGACCTGAGGGAGTTCTAAGGAAGGATTTGCCGCTGGAGTTGAACCCGACGGTGAGGTGTTCGCGGTAGGTGAGGGTGACAGCGTTGATACAGGAAACGTTATGCAACCGGCCACAGACAGCGACGCTACGATAACAAGCACTATCGCAGCTATTGGTTTCAATTGCATACGATTATGCAAGAGGCGACGGGTGGCTTAACTATTCCAATTAAGCAGAATGAAAAAAAGAGAGAGCATGCTACATTATTCGCGTAAAGATGCGAAAATTTTTTCCATTTAATGAACGTGATATAGTCTATGAAACGACTCGTAAGGATTAAGGAGGGCAGGTGGCTGGCAGGGGTCTGCGGCGGAATCGCAAAATATTACGATATCGATCCCATCATCATTCGACTCTTATGGTTAGCCTTCACCCTTGCATTTGGTGTTGGTCTCCTTGTCTACATCGTAGCATGGATCCTGATTCCGGAGGAGGGGGAAGAAGAAAACGTTGAAATTAATACGCTCTAGGCGGCTAATACGTTGTCAACCCACTGTTTTACAGGCGTACCGTAGCCCCATTGGAAATACACTACTTGCCCCGTCTCTAATATGGTTGCACTCACCCAATTAGCGTTAGGAGCTCCATTTTCAAACGTTGCGTTATATAGTGTATTTCCGTGGGTTAGGGTCGTGGTTACCCGTGGGTTATTTGCATAATATGGCTGAAGGTCACCGTAATACTCAGAGTAACCGTTATTACACATAGTTCCCGCACAGTGAACGACTATAGCAACGTGGTAGTTGTATTTTACTGGCGCAGGCGGCGTAAATTTTGGTGCTGGTGCGGCAGAAGCAGAAGGAGTTATTAGCGTAGCAGAAGGCTTTACTAGCGTTTTCGAAGTATTTTTGACCGTATTAGCAGCCGTTGCTGGCGGCGTCTCGCCCGGTGATGAAGAAAGATTAGCGCAGCCCGCTATTAACAAAGAAGCAACTAAAAGCAGTAGAACAATTATCGCAGTTATCGGTTTCAATTGCGTACGCTTAGTTTTTGCAGCAGAAGCCATGTTAAACTAGCCTTTTTCATAAGTTTAAGTCTACAATAAGCGCCCACCCCAACAGCGCAAAAAATGATAAACCCGCTAATATGATAGAGTAAGCTGGGGTTATTACAAACATCACCATTATGGCCACCCCTACTAGAGAATAAATCTCTTGGGCATACTTCATCATTTATCGCGAACCTCACGCTTATGCAAGAAGCTAAGGTTGGCTTAACTATTCCTATTCTACACGACACTTTTCATGCCGTCACTCCATGTTGTATTATCCTCTAGGAACGGGACCCGTCAGTCAAAGGAAATCGAAAAAATAAATAATTAGCTAGGAGATAAGGAATGGGTTATAGGAACCCATTTCTAACTTTGTTTATCAACAAGCCCTTCTATGCGGTTATGTGATAGTAATCTTTGACGTAAGTTGCGAAGGTTGATAGGTACTATCACCTGCAAATTTCAGTGTGACGTCATATGTGCCTGGATTCAAACCGCTTGTGTCGAGGTACGCGGTATAATAACAGTCACTGCCTCCTGAAGATATTGTGCCAATTGTCGCAGTGACCGCTCCGTGGCCACAAATCCGGTAGCCTGACGCAATTACATTGATTCCTATGTTGTCTCCCCCGCTTGGATCGCGGACGAATTGAATTGAGTATTTGATGGTATGCATCGACGTATCGCGCAAGCTTCGAATCTGGAATTGGACTCGGACTCGCTGTGTTATTTGTTGTATTTATGATGCAACCGACTGCCGATGTTAAGACAACAACGAGAACGACTATCGCCGTTATCAGTTTCAATTGCATACGCTCATGCAAGACTTAGAGGTTGGCTTAACAATTCCGATTTCCTATGGTGTGGTTGTAGGAGTCAAAGTAAAGATTAAGTCAATATGCACAAAAGTGAAAAATAGGAAAATCCCAAGAATGATCGCTCCGATTATTGCAGTCGCAAGTATGATCTTCTCTCTGTTCTTTTCTGCCTCTTGACGTAGCGCTATTTCGGATGGCGTTTTCGGCTCCTGTCGTGGTTGCCTATACGATTGAATCGCGGAAACGGCTACTGTAAGAAACACGAAGACTATTGAGATTAATGCTATTACAGCAATAGCTTGCCCCGCAGGGGTATGCGGAGCGGTCACACCAGAACTGTCCAGTGCTAATGCAACGAGTATAATTACAAACATCCAGATCCACGCCACAACTAGCGTTCTTGTTGCCGACAATACGCGAATTACACGATTCTTACTCTTCGGCGGAGGTTGAGGCTTTAGATCAACGTAGTCAGTAGCTTTTGTAGTAGTGTGCGATGGGGTTGCCTGTCCACAGTTGGAACAAAACTTACTTTCAGGGACTAGTGTCGCTCCACAGTGTTTACAAAATATAGCCGTCATGTTACAACCACCCAATCATGTTTACAAAATCAAGACGTGCATTAAAGAGACTATTAGAGGCTTAACGTTTCCTGTTAAAGAGTATTTACCTAGGACGCCAAGTGTTCACTGCCCACGTAACGATAAAGGGCACTGCTAGGATAACAGCGCCATATGCAACAGTAAGGGTTTGATAAAATAGACCAATTATCCCTAAAATTATGACAATAGCTTTTATCGCATCTTGGTGTTCGTCAGGGAATAAGATAGATTCTTTTGCCATCGCTCCAAACGCGTAACATAGCCGTAATAGATTTAAGCGTTGTTACTTTTCAGGAATTTTAAGATAGGCGAGAACCACTCCAATGATGATACATGCTGCGCCAATGAATACGTTATAGAGGGCAGCCGTTTGTACATAGACTCCGTATAACGAAATCACTGTAACAAACACACCAACAATTAGGAAAATCCAAGCAAGTGTTGAGACCAACGCTTTTCACCTCTTTCTCTTTACATGGTCGAAAAATAAATCAACGCGTAAGATGGTGATAATTTAGTTAAGCGTTATCTTTTTAGTTCTATTTTTTGCCAAAACACAAAGTTATGCAGACTTTGTTTGACATCTACCTTATGCAAGAAGCGAAGGATGGCTTAACAAATCCTATTCTTGCTTTCTATTGAACGATAATCGTCCCCTTCTCCTGCGAGTGGATGTAGCAGTTGTAGGGATACGTTCCTGTGGTATTGAACTGATACGTATAAGTGTCGCCCGCGCCAATTAATGGCGTTGAACCGCCCTTGCTCTCTCTTGGCGGCGTTGAAAATATTGAGTTCTCTGAAAAGAGCTGATGGTCGACCGAATCGTTGTTTCTCCACGTCACATTAGCCCCTTTTTGAATCGTGAGCGAAGAAGGGTTAAAGGCATAATCGTTGATCACAACTGTATTTTGACTAGCAGTGCTAGCAACTGTGCTTGGCGTAGGGGATTGATTTGTGGTGCTTGAAGTGCAACCAGCAACGGACAAAGATGCGACCATAAGCAATAGAACGGCTATCGCGGTTATTGGTTTTAGTTGCATACGCTTATTCAAGAGGCGAAGGTTGGCTTAACAATTCCTATTCTAATTGCATTCATTCTATCATAACAACGCAAATTTTGCTGAGCCACGCGCTAGAAGACCGAAATGGTAAAAAACAGGCCGCAGCGTTTTTTAATGAAAGTAACGCCACGGAGCGATTTTGTATTCGCTTGAAACTCGCAAAAAAAGAAAGGAAGAGAGTATAACACCCCCTTTTTTACTCAACCTTACGCAAACTGCAGCTGAATGTCATAGACCGTAGCCGAGGCTGATGCCATTGATGTACCGCCTGCGTAAGTAGATAGGCACATGTTTATTTGACCTTGGCCGGGACCTGTGCTAAGGTCAAGCAACGTCGTTCTATAATGGACCACCTTTAGTGGGCTGTTGACCGCGTATGCCGAGGAGCTATCCTTCAAGTAAATAATGTGGTTCATTTGGCTGCCTGGGTTCTTAATGCTAATCGAACAAGAATGGCTATCTGGGCCAGAGCCCGAAAACTTGTATCCAAAAATTGCAGTGACGGTTACGGGCTTATTCTTCACTTTATCCCAGTTGACTAACGGATTCAGGGACCACTGCACTCCGACCCAAGCGTCACTAACAGCATAATCAGTTCCGTACGTGCCTGTCGAGCTCGAACTACTTGTGAGCTTGTTGCCATTAGAGCTAGCCGTAGCCAATTCGCCCGGACTACCCCCCATGTCACGGCCGTGGTTGTTGTATCTAAACCAAACGTTTGGCAACGGGGGCGTGACCGTGTATATGGGGCTTGACATCGTTCCAGCGTTCGTCGGTTTTCCAGCGACGGCGGTGGAGCCAAAGACGGTAAAAACCATCAGACCAATCATGCCGATTGCAACTAGTTTTCGCCTCATACGTTATTATCTCCTTGTTTCGGCGAACACGCCGTTTTTTAAAACTGGTCAATATTCGCTCTATTCTAATAAAACTTGCTCTGTTTACATCGCTTTGTAGATAGACGCGCGAGTTATCAGCTTAGCTGATATTCTTATAAAGAAAACGCAAGCGTTATGCGCATACGCGCTGTGCCGTCAAATATGCAACATATCTGCACGCACAAAATAAGCGTTCAAAGCGCGAAACCGTCACACGCGTATCCGATTATCAGGCTGCCGCGTGAGTTTCGCCGACTAGCGGGCACTGCCGCGAAGATTTACAAAACGATGCATAATGGCGCACTCGCGTTTTTAGTCGTGCCTAAGGACTTAAATGGTCATAAAAACGAGTTAGATACTGACATGTATGAAACGAGCCTTTACACGGCGAAGGTCGGGCGTTCGAATCGCCTCGAGCCCATCGTTTATTTTACAATCGGCTGCACTAGAGCCGTCCATTGACGTTTTCTCGGATACGAGGATTATGGCGAAAAAGAAGCACAACAAGGATAAAAAGTTGCACAACTCTGACGTTGTGAACAATGAGCCCGATCTTTCTTGGCAAGAACGCGTTGACTTGATTCCAGAAGATGAGGGTGAAAGTGGTTCTGAAATCTACTACTTCACCGACGAAGACGACAATATCCACTCACGCGAATTCCTTGCTGAAGAACTCATTCCTGACGATGCTGAAGACCGGAAAGATTCATTGAAAAGAAAACTAAGACACGAGAAGCTTCAAAGAATGAAGCCTGGCGCCGTGGAGATAGTAAACCTCGTTCCAGCATCAGGGGAAAGCAGGGGGAGATCTCTTTGCCCGTCCCAAAGTCAGGGGCACCTCCACTTGATATTCGGATATCCAGCGAAGTCGTCCCAGAGCTGTTCACCAAAAAAGAGTCGCAGAGTGATGGCGTCGAAGAGAACAGGCAGGTCATCGTTCATCTTCAAGATCGTTCAGCTACTGATGAGCCTTCACGCACTGTCCATGATAATAACTCACGCCCCCCTCTGGTTCTTTATTTTACGCAAGCCGAACTTGAGTCTTATGTCACCTACCGCAGCGAAGGCCTTGCAGAGAAATCAAAGGATTGGATTACTCGATCTTCAGAAGCAGTATGGGAATCGACCGCAGGTGAAATCTCTCATCAGACGATGACAGGCCTCAGAACATTTGTTCTTGAAAAATACAACTCGGCAGACTCGCATTCAAAAGTACTGAGCTTCGCAGTCGGGTTCCTCAATTTCTTGGCCCAAACGAACATCGATCCACGATACGTTTCGTTTAAGCTCTTCCTTGAAAGACCGAAGACCAAGAAAGTCAAAAAAGCGCTTACTGAAAGGATCATCACTCGCGAAGACATCGGCGCCGTGTTTCAGCATATTGCTGCAGCTGAAGAAGGGGGAACCGATCCTTCGAAGATACGCAATTATCGCGCTTTTGCGCTCCTTGCTTCGTATACAGGGTTACGACCGAGCACATTAGAACGCTTGACGGTTGGACAGTTTAGAACTGCGCTCCGCGAGCGGAAGCCAAGCAAACCATGCTTTTCAGTGCACGAGTAATAGTCAAAACACGCGCTCTATCTCGGTATACCTCATATCTTAGGTCGTTAAGCCGCTTGTCTGATTCTCGTATACTGGTCTCTGTCTCCTTGGCATAACGTGCTATCTCTTTTTGTGCCTTATCTGGCTCGTGCCATAGTTCCTCAAGACTCTTGGCCAAATACCGACGCTTTCTTAGAGGATACTCTTAGACCGCTCCTCAAGGTCTCGAAGCTCAGTCATTGTTTTATCTGACTTCATCAAAATGTACTCAAGTTCGGCGCGCAATCTTTCTTGTTGTATATCGAGCACTCGGTGCTGTTCAATTTGCTCCTCTTTTCTTGTTCGATTGAAGTCATCTTCTTTGATAGCAGCAGCATTTCTTGTTCAATCTGTAATTTTTCTAGGTCTGCTCTCAGCTTTTGCATTCTAAGCGACAGATCGCGTGCTGTTTGCAAATCGTTTTCCATGATAAAGAGCGCTTTTGAGCCTTTTTGCTGCTGATCCACATAATTTTTCAGTTCGTCGAGTTGCTGTGTCATAGGCTGCAGCAGTGCTGATAACCGCCCTTCGTGCATCTGCAGTAAAGTAGCACCCCAAACTGCAGTTCTTTCATATCCTCGGCCAACTTGAGACCTTCTAAGGAAACATAAACATCGAAATACTTGTCATAAGAATCCAGATAGTGACCATCTGACTAACGTGTTCAGGCACGTGCTGGTCACCAATGAAGCCGGGTTGCTCGCGTCGCTCAAGGAAAGTATCGTCGATCCTGCAGATAAGCGGGCGGAAGAGATACTGAAGATTAAAAGGGAGCTTTTCGCACAGATAGATGACGATATAAGGGCAAAAAAGCAACCTGTTGAAAAGTGGGACCTTGAAACGCCAAGAGACTTAGAAGAAGAGGAAGCGCAGATAACGGCACGAGTCTATCATAAGCAGCATATGAAGTATTTAAGTCACGGGGATAGTCGCTGTCGAAAGGTTTGATGCTATTATTGTAATCAGGCAATGGTGCAAACCATTCTCAAAAGAGATTAGCTATAACAGCTCATCGCGGGCTCGTCAGCACTTGCTAGTTAAAGCGAACTACGCTCGCTCTTTATTTATGCCCCTCACATTTCTTGATCGTTTGCCGTGTCAGCTCTGCTGCCTCCTCGTCGTAGACGAGTGGCATCACCTCTGCCACCTCTGCAAGCGTGGTGGCATATGCAGAGCATGATGGGTCTTATCGTGTTAAGCACGCCTCGCAGCTCCTCTGCACATTCCCATCGCCTCTCGTGCTGTAACGCAGAGACACCATCACCTTTCGTGTTCTCATAATCGAGCAATTTCGGGTGCCAGTATGCGAGCACGGGACGCAGCACCCCGTTTAATACCTCAACCGCGATTGTGCCGAACGAGAGCTTGCCCTCGCCCCTCTGCTTCGCCACCGAAGGTCCGTACGTCTTTAGGATATCGCGCGTCGTGTTAAACAGCGTGTAGAGTGACTTCAGTGCCTCTCGAAGCAGGCCCTCGTCGGGCTTGAGCTCAACGATGGCGATGCGCGTGACGAGTTCTACATAGAGCTCCCACGCCGCCTTCCGTTCGTTCTCATCGGGCTCCCAGCTCCCCGTGATGTTGATGAACGGAGGGAAGTTTAAGGAGACTTTAACGTCCTTGAATTTCGGCATTTTTTTCATCTCCACCTTCGATAGCTGTGCTCCCCATAGCTTCACACAGAACTGCTGTTGTTGCGGTCTTTTGGCTACTTTCCCTGGATTGCCTTCACGATTGGCATAGAACGCGCCTCATCCTGCTTGATCGAAGCAGCTCTCGCGGCGTTTAAGTGTTCTATAACGTTCTCTTCAAGCGATGCAAGTAAATGCTCTGTATCTTCATATAGACAGGTCTCTAGAATCGTTCTATATGTCTTTCGTAATGAAATAAGCGTGGCGTTATCAGTCTCTTCCGATGACGCGAGAAGCACAGGGAGTATCGGAGGGCCTGCCCCAGCGATTGCTACCACTTCAGCATCAACCATTTTCGCGTCAGTAAAATCAGCAACGACAAAGCGTGCCATACGTGCCAGCGTTTCGATCGTACCCAAGAATGATTGACTATCAGGTTTCTGGAAATCAAAGATTACTGGAACATAGTCCTTTTGGCGAAAGAAACTAGCCATCGCATCGAGCGCAGGTTTTCGATCTCCGCTAAACCTGCCTAAAATAAGTACCACTTTTGAGGTGATAGTGTCGATAACGTTCCGCAACTTTTCATGCTTTGTGAGCACATAGATGAATTGAGCGACTTCGAGGTCATCAACTGTGATTATTGGCTCCAGTTCGTTAGACCTGATGCATAAATTCGACTCATCTTTTGCCTTACCTTGGAGATTCCATACCGAAATACCGTACACCGCGCACCCAGTAAACACCGCATCGGTGACATTTGTTTCAATTAAAAGTGCCCGTCTAAGAGTGGCGTCTTTAAGATTGGCACCCGTCAAGTTTGTATTTGATAGATTCGCGACGGTCAAATAAGCGCGTGAAAGGTTTGCATGCGAGAGGTCAGCATTCAAGAGATTGGCGCCAAGGCTGGCCCCAGATAGATCGGCGTGAGAGAGGTTAGCGTTCATGAACTTGGTGTCACCGAGACCAGCGCCGATGAGGTTTGCATGCGAGAGGTCAGCGTTCAAAAGGATTGAGTGAGTAAGCTTTACGCTAAATAAAGTGGCATGTGAAAGGTCAGCATAAGAAAAGTTAGCATAAGAAAGGTTGCCATGTGAAAGGATGGCGCTACAGAGCTTAGTGCCTTTACAATTGGCGTTGTAGAGGTTTACTTGCCAGAGTTTACTATTGGAGAGGTCTGCCTTGGAGAGGTTGGCATAAGAGAGATTTGCATGCGAGAAGTCAGCGTTTACTAGTCTCGCACCGCTAAGATTGGGTCTCACGTCAGGAGATTCTTTACGCCACGCGTTCCACGCGTCGACGCCTTGCTTTAGTATCTTGAGATGTTCTGGATTAGCCATCTTTTCGCCGAGCTACTATAATCCACAGAGCAACTGCCAACATTTGGTGTCTGTTAGCCAAGCTATCTAGTTCAAGCCCTTCAATTGTAAAGCTTGCGATTTGGCACTCAAAGATAGTATATGACAATAGCCTCTCGATCACGAATATTACGAGTTATCGATATAATAATTGTCTTTACCTCACTTGACATCCCCGTGATACTCCTGCAGCGACTTAACCCCCGATTTCCCTTTTCGAAACGCCGCAATGCCCTTAACCGCCGCCGACGCCGACGCCAGCGTAGTAATATACGGCACCTTGTACTTGATGGCCGCTTTGCGAATGTAAGAGTCGTCGTACTGGCTGGCTTTGCCCATCGGTGTGTTGACTACCAGCTGGATCTCTTTGTTCTTGATGGCATCATCGATATTGGGCCTGCCTTCGTGAAGCTTTAGAATCGGTTCTGTCTTCACGCCGTTGGCGGCCAGGAAATTATGGGTCCCTTGGGTGGCCTTGATGGAAAAGCCTAGTTTGGAAAACTCTCGGGCAATATCCAGCACCCCCGACCGGTCCTTGGTTGAAACGGTGATCAGAACCGTCCCCTGGTCTAGAAGAGCCGGCTTGGCTGCCTCCTCGGCCTTATAAAATGCCATCCCGAAAGAATCGGCCATGCCCAACACCTCTCCGGTTGATCTCATCTCCGGCCCCAGCACCGGATCGACCTCGGGGAACATGTTGAACGGGAATACCGCTTCCTTGACCCCGAAGTGCGGAATCTTCCTCTCTTTCAAGCCCAAGTCTTTCAGCTTCTTGCCCATCATCAGCTCGGTGGCTATGTGGGCCATGGAGATGTTGCACACTTTCGACACCAGCGGCACAGTCCTTGAGGCTCTGGGATTTGCCTCCAGCACGTAAACAACATCCTTGGCAATGGCATACTGCATGTTCATCAAGCCCACCACATGCAGCTCTCGTGCAATGCGCTTGGTATACTCGATCATGGTCTTCAGATGCTTGTCCTGAATGCTCACCGGCGGAATAACACAAGCAGAATCTCCGGAGTGAATGCCCGCCTGCTCGATATGCTCCATTACTGCAGGAACACAGGTGTTTGTCCCATCGGACAGAGCATCAGCCTCCGCCTCCAGGGCATTTTCTAGGAATCGGTCGATCAAGATGGGACGCTCAGGCGTGACATCCACCGCCGCCTGCACGTAATGCTCCAGCATCTGCTCGTCGTAGAGCACCTCCATGCCCCGCCCTCCTAAGACATAGGACGGCCGGACCATGAGTGGATAGCCGATCCGGTTGGCCACCTCCAAAGCCTCCTGGAAGTTGCTGGCCATTCCCGACTCCGGCATGGGAATTCCCAGCATTTCCATCATCTTCCTGAAGCGGTCGCGGTCCTCGGCCAGGTCGATGGCATCCACGCTGGTCCCCAGGATCTTCACTCCAGCATCCGAGAGTTCCCGGGCGATGTTAAGGGGCGTCTGGCCCCCGAACTGAACTATGACCCCTTCCGGCCTTTCCTCTTGGTAAATGCTCAGAACATCTTCCAGGGTCAATGGCTCAAAGTACAGCTTATCCGAAGTGTCATAGTCAGTGGAAACCGTCTCTGGATTGCAGTTCACCATGATGGTCTCGTAGCCGAGATCTCGCAGAGAAAAGGCGGCATGAACACAGCAATAGTCGAACTCAATTCCCTGCCCAATCCGGTTCGGCCCCCCTCCCAAGACCATGACCTTTCGGCGGTTGATGCTGCCCGGTTGGTTTTTCTTCTCTTGTCCTTCCTGTTCTGGATTGCCAGTAGCGGTGCTATTATTGGCAGTGTTGTGATTAGTGCTGTTGTACGATGAGTAGTAGTAGGCAGCGTCCTCAACTCCGCTGACGGGAACTGGTTCCCATATCTCGACGATTCCCAATGCCTCGCGCTGACGCCTGATATCCGCTTCAGAGACGTTGAGCAGCTTGGCCAGGTATGTGTCAGCAAAGCCGTCCTTTTTGGCCTGTTCCAAAAGCTCATCGGGGAGCATCCTGCCTTTGTATTTCAGAATCTCTCCTTCCAGCTTGACCAGCTCGCTCATCTGTTCGATGAACCAGGGCTTGATGTAAGTAATCTTATAAAGCTCCTGGATGTCAGCCCCTTTTCGAAGTGCCTCATACATGATGAACTGCCGTTCGCTTGTGGGCTCTTTTAGCATGGCCATTAGCTCAGACAGCGACTTTTGGTAGAAGTCTTTGGCAAAACCAAGGCCGTGCCTTCCATTTTCCAGCGAGCGGATGGACTTCTGGAAAGCCTCTTTATAGGTCTTGCCTATGCTCATGACCTCGCCCACCGCCTTCATTTGAGTGCCCAGCTTGTCCTGTGATCCTTTGAATTTCTCAAATGCCCAGCGGGGGAACTTCACAACAACATAGTCTCCGGAAGGCGTGTACTTCTCCAGAGTCCCTTCTCTCCAATATGGAATCTCGTCCAGCGTCATCCCGCTGGCCAACTTAGCTGAAATCAGGGCAATGGGAAAGCCCGTGGCCTTGGAGGCCAAGGCTGATGATCGAGATGTTCTGGGATTGATCTCGATCACCACCACCCTTCCGGTCTTGGGATCGTGGGCAAACTGAATGTTCGTGCCTCCGATGACCTTGATGGCATCCACAATCCTGTAGGAATATTCCTGGAGCTTTTCCTGGAGTTCCGGAGAGATGGTGAGCATCGGCGCAGTGCAGTATGAATCGCCGGTATGTACGCCCATGGCATCCACATTCTCGATAAAACATACTGTGATCATCTGGTTTCTAGCATCACGAACCACTTCCAGCTCCAGCTCCTCCCAGCCAAGCACTGATTCCTCAATCAAAACCTGTCCTATTAGGCTGGCAGCAATTCCCCGGCTGGCCACTGTGGTCAGCTCTTCTATGTTAAAAACGAGTCCTCCACCTGTGCCTCCCATGGTATAGGCCGGACGAACCACCACCGGATACCCCAGCTCAGAGGCCACCTTCACCGCATCCTCCACGCTGTAAACGGCCGTGCTCTTGGGCACTTCGATTCCCAGGCTGTTCATGGTCTCTTTGAATACAATACGATCCTCCCCGCGCTCAATGGCATCGATCTCAACTCCGATAACCTTCACCCCGAATTTATCCAGGATTCCAGCTCTATCCAGTTCAGAACTCAAATTAAGGCCGGACTGGCCGCCTAAATTCGGCAAAATGGCATCAGGTCTCTCCTTTTCAATAATCTGGATCATACGCTCCAGATTCAGGGGTTCGATGTAGGTAATATCAGCCATCCCGGGATCGGTCATAATGGTAGCAGGATTGGAATTTACCAACACGATTGAATATCCCAGGCTGCGCAGCGCCTTGCAGGCCTGAGTTCCGGAATAGTCGAATTCACATGCCTGGCCAATGACGATTGGACCAGACCCGATGATCATAACTTTATTGATGTCATCTCGTTTTGGCATGACTCTCCATCTCCCTCTTGGCATTCTCAGACGATTTCCTAATTTCGCATCCTGATGATGTCATACAATCAAGAAATAAAAGACTCTCGTTAGCGCGATATTATCGAATTGCACCCGGCATTGCGCGCAATACCCCCTATGATGTTCGTTAAGCATTCGTGAATCGTGTACATCTAACTCATACATGACGATCTCAGATAAAAACGAGGGGTAATGAGAAATGGGAATGACCGCTTCCCTGGTTGTCATTGTCATAAGACGTTGTTTTTTTTTCAGCCTGTTTTTTGCGTTCTTCTGCATCTTGGCGTTCTTTTTCTTTCTTTCTTTGTCGTAACGCTGTTTACGCTCGCGGATCGCTCATTTCGTTTAGTGTGCGTTCTGCTGCCATCTGAACGGAAAAACTGTCGTCATTCAGTGCTTCAATAAGTGGCGTTACCGCTCGTTTATCGTCAAGTTCGCCGAGCGATCTTGCTGCGTCGCTCCGATATTCCTTTTCTAAGCGAAGTAGCTTAATCAACGGCTCTACCGCTTGTTCGTCGTGAAGCTGACCAAGAGCCTCAGCAGCTTTGAAGCGGAGCCAAGGACTCTTTGTGTCCAACGCTTGGACGAGTACGGATCGCGGGTCTCCAAGCTTTTCACCTATCCTTTTGAGCGCTCCGTGACGCTAAACTCAATTCCGTCTATTGCTTCATTGAGTTTCAATCGTTAAACTTTGAAAAAGTTAAAAAACCGTTACCCTTTCAATTATGGGAAGTTAAACGGGAATCAGAAATAAAGGACGTAGCTAATGACCCGCGCACTAAGCATTTTCGCCATGATCTAGCAGCAGTACCTAGTCGAGAACATTAGCATGTCCAATGTACACTACAACGAAGCAAAATCGAGGGGCGATCCTATGATGTTGCCTAAAGTGTATATATTGAGTTAAAAGCTGAATCAGGGGCCGTCTATATCGAAGAACATGATATGTGGGTATCAGATAATTCGCGGTTTTTAAGATTCTACGGGATGGCAGGATACAACAATTGGAATTTGGATTAGTAGCCTATATGTTCAAAACAATGCATAGGTAGGTCTATCATTTCGCGCCCTTTAACCCGATTTGCCGCGTAACATGGAAGTTAGCCCTATAATCTAGGAGCAAACGCCATCATCGGTTTCATTGAAAGCGTTTTTCACGGCGTATCAAACTCGGCGAGGAGGAAATGTGACGTGGATTAATGATACCACCGTAAATATTCACCACCGATATGAGTGTACCGGGGATTACGCGTCTACGGTTCTCCCCCATGTAGTGCAGTTTAAAGACACTATTCGAAGCTTCTCAACGATTGCGGTATTGTCACGCAAGTCTTACCATCCTTTTTGAATCGAAAATCGCACTTTGCACCACCATCGGCTAGAGTCATTGTTCGGCGTAATCCCCACCCCACTAACTCGCTGGCGATCTTGTCGATGGCACACAGATACGGAACCAACTCTGCCGCACCTTGCTGTCGGAAAAAATTATTGACCGCACACTCGATATAGTCGAATTCATAGTCGAACTCTTCCCCGTCCCCTTGTAGATAAGCAACAACATAACCACCTGGATACTTGCGCTCCTGGGATAGTGCCGCTCGTTTTTGTAATCGTGTAGTGAACCATCGAGAAAACCACACAATTCTAACAAGTCGACGCACAAAGCCTGGGATTGCTTTAATTTCCGCTTCACCAATTTCGTACACTAGCTGTCCTACTTCTTCGACCGTCTTGCCACGTTCTTCAAACGCTTTGTATATTCCCAAGTGCCGACTGGCTGGTAAATAGAACATGTCAACTAGAGGATTTTTTTCACCGATATAAGGAATTTGAGGGATGAGGTCACAGTACTTTTGACGTGACGCTTGTATCAACGCATTAGCTTCTTCTCCGTAGCGTGCAACCAATACTGGCTTGACCAGAGAAATCGCTCGGTCAAAACTCTTCAATAAACGGGGTGTGCGGGAGATATAGTTTTCGTGCGACATCTGCCATCATCCTTCTTGCATTTCAGTTTGTGTTGAGCTGCCCACGCCGCCTCGAAACACGCGACTTATTTTATTTCGGAACATAAGGATTATCTCCGACGACCGCGCGTAACGTGGTGACGAGAGAGATATTAAGTTCGCCCTGAGCATATGATATGCGGTGACGTATCATATGAATGACGCAATAGTAGCAACGGAGATTGAAAATCTTAGGACAGAAATCAGCGATATTAAAAACTTAATGTTGAAGCGGTTTAAAGACCTCGAAGGATATTTATCAAATATCGAGGACGAATTAACGGCGATAATACGGCTATAATAATAATAGAATTATTCGCGCTCGGGATAAGCTGTTTATTAACGTGTATGACGGCGCGGCTGCTCCGCCGGCCGCAGCTGCTACGTGCCCAGCGACGACCAGTGCCCAGGGGTGCACGACTTGCCAGCCTGCAACAAGCTGCTGCCCGCCGCCAGTGACGTGCTGCCCGCCGCCAGTGACGTGCTGCCCGCCGCCAGTGACGTGCTGCCCAGTGGTCACAGCTAAGTGCTGCTAGGTCAAAACAGTCCCACAATACGAAATGAAAAAGCCAGAGATGAAGCATTGGGCCTTACATTGGCAGAACGAATAAGGACAGGCTGAACAAACGCGGAAGGGCTGAATAAATGCGGAAGGCCAGAGGTATCCCCTGGCTTCTTTTTTGTTTTATCAGATTTATCCGTGCCCGCTTCGCCTTTTTTATATTAGAGCACCTCACTATTTCTAAAAAGGCACCCGTTCATAGATTTCCTGCATGTTCCTTCTTCAAACTGAGATACGCACCAGTTGTGTAGATATTAGAGTGACACACCACGTCGCGTCTTCCGTACATAGTGGCGTGATATCTTCGTCCTGTCTAGCGAGGTAACTAAAGATTAATTTAGAATAAATAAAATAGCGGCCGTTAACTGTTCGTTTTCCTTCACTTGTTCTTTCTGCATTACTGACAAATAAATTAGTCTAATTTTTATTGAAAACAAAAATATTTATGACTTTAAATTGTTAATATCTCTGTTCTATGGTAAGTGAAAGTCTTGTTTTTCAATTAGGCGCAATTATTTTTGCTATGTCTTTGGTAGTATTTCTGCTTATTAGCAAGAAAAAAAAACTGTTTGATACAGAGTTTTTTGTCAGCTTTCTCACTACCACAAGCTATGCACTTATGAGTCTAGGTATAGCGACAACTGTTGCTTTGAGCGGACAAACAATCTACTGGTCGCGATGGTTGTTTTATCTGGCAGCTTGTCCTTTACTAATGTATGATATCGCAAAAATCCTAAAAATATCAAACGAAGAATATCCAAAGCTTGCTTTCTTTACCGGTTTGACTATGTTCAATGGATTTCTTGCTAGCTATATTGTTACCCCCTCTCGGTGGCTTTTTTTTATCTTGAGTTCTGTGGCATTTATCTGCCTTCTTTACATGGTATTTCAAGGTCAGAAAAATCCTGCCTTCAAAACTCTCAAACCATTTGTTCTCGTTGGTTGGTCCCTTTTTCCAGCGGTATTCCTACTTGCTCCAACAGGGTTTGGGGTTCTCGATACATCCATTTCAGAAAGTCTATATCTTCTACTTGACGTAGTAACTAAGTTATGTTTTGGTGTGATTACCATCAGGATGAAATAGCTTCTATCCTTGCAACTTACAGCTTATCAACTTAGGTAGGAAATGGTTGTACAACGCTCGTCGTTTTTATTTATGATAGATGCATAAGTAAAGCGCAGAGGACCCTTCAGAGCGTCCGATTTGAAAAAGAACGATGGGCTCGGCCGGATTCGGACCGGCGATCTCCGCCATGTCAAGACGGGGGATTTCGAGCTTTTTGAGGTCTTTTCTTTAGGAGATATGACCACAAGGAAGGCTAGCGCTCCTTCATTTACAGTCTGAACTATTCTTGTGGACAAGCCTGCAAGTCGCGAGAAAGTATACGGTAGCCGTATTGTTGGGTAATCGTAACCATCTTTTGCGTGGTGCGAGAGATTTTACTGCGGTGGATCTCTAGCAGCTCGTTTTTTTGGATTGCAGCGTTGGCAAATAGGATTGGGTTATATTGAGCGGCTACATAATGGTAAATGAAGCTGACGTAGGGCATTTAATCGTTGTGATTAGCCGCGTGCGACTATATGGGAACGTCAGCAACCCGAGCTTTAAAGATGCCAGATTAGTCTATTGAGGATCACGTCTCTGCGTCAAGAGGATGCGACGACTAACTTTTTCCTTTCTCTTCCTGCTCTCAAACGTGTCGTCCAACAAGTCTCGTTTCTTGCCGTATGTTATTTACTATCTACGATAGCGCATCCCAAAACCGATGGCCATAGCGAGCTTAGTAAGACAATATTTCGCTTCGCTCGACTGGAGGAACTTCAATTCCGCGCAGGCTTCACGTGCGTGCAACGCTGCCATTTGTCGTAGGTATTCTTCTTGTGAACAGCGTTGATCAGAGAGAGCTAGTGCGACTGATCGGGATCCACTCTGAATGCCATCGGTTAGGTCATCGCGAACTTGGTAAGCAACGCCAAGTGCTCGAGCATATGCAGATAATCTTTCGATATCTGCACGCGTCGCCCCACCAACGACAGCGCCTATGCTTGCTGCAGCCTCAAAGAGCACGGCCGTTTTTTTTGTAATGATCTCAACATACGTTTCAGTCTGAATAACGGGACCTGCTGTAAACGCGTTCACTTCGAGGAGTTCTCCTTCACACATGCTAATGGTTGCATTGGCAAGTGCATTTGCCACGCGAGGATCAGGATACCGAGAAGTAATACTTAGGATGAGTGAAAGGATGAAATCAGCGCTCAAAAGCGCCATCTCGCGACCATATGACGTGTGGAAAGACATGCTTCCTCGACGAGTTATGTCACCGTCAATAATGTCATCGTGGACTAGCGATTCCATATGCGCAAGCTCAACCGCAACAGCTGCAGGAAGCGGGTCGCATTCGCGGCCACCGACGCTCTCAAATGCTAGGAGGAGAAGAGTAGACCGAAGCCGTTTGCCGCCTTTAAGTGCCTTGACGAAAGGAGCAAAAAAGGGGGAGTTCTTCCGTTGCTGCAACTCGGCAAAAAGCGCGCGATCGATTTGTGCACGATAATGACTGAGCGTTTCTGAGAGTCTGCAGGAGGAGTTTGATGCTATGTCTCTACTCATTTGGTCGCCGTGCTTCAATGAGTACGCCTATACATAAACCTAGCCGAGTAGCAGCTCATTAGTATATAGAACAATGGGACGGATCTGAAAGCGGATTATTTACAAAGCAGCGCCGTTTGCTATAGAGATCGGACCTCTAGCGGACTTGGAAGAAGGGGTAAACGATTCGTTTAACCGGCTAGATGAGCGCTGGCTAAACTAAGCTCACATCAAGTCTCGGCTGATGATCAAGCACATTGCTAGTTCGATGACTAGCAGCTGGATTATCATCTTCTTGGAGCTCAAAAGCATATCCTCATTTAGTATGGAAACGCTCGGATTGCCTAAGGAATGGTGAGATCGCCGTGAAGCCAAGAACGCTCTGGCGCATCCTTAGGATAGAAGGCCTCATTCCGTTTACAGGTTCTGCCATCCTAATCGGTTTTGTCGTGACGCTATGGGAGGTCGGGGTCGCGGCAGCAGACTGGGGCTTGTTTGTACTCGCAGTTATTGCCGCCCTTCTAGCCCACATTGATGCACATATCTGGAACGACATTATGGATCTCGAAATCGACCGACGGGAAAAGAGTAAGGAGACCGGCCGTGACAGGCCTCTCGTGTTTGGGTGGGCGACTGTGAAAGACTACCACATTATGTCTGCGATTGTCACAATCTTGGCTTTAGTTCTTGCAGCGTATCTCACAATATACCGAGTTTTTATTCCGCTGTTTGTTTTGCTCGGCCTCTTCTTCGTTTTCGGATACAATCATCCCCGCATTGCATTGGGTCACAAGCCGTTTACCGAGTGGTACATGTTTCCGTGGCTGGTCGTAGGAGTCACCGTAACTATCGTCTATGCATCGACCAACACGTTTTCCCCACTCGCGTTCCTCCTGTCGTTGTTATCGGGTATCATGGTCACCTGCTTTGTAGTCTCAATGATGCGCAGAGATGTCGTGTCCGATCGGATTGGTGGAAAATTAACATCCTCGGTTCTATATCCTACATTGCCCCACTCAACCATCTATGGAAGCATTACCATGCTCATTGCCGTCGCTGCGATCTATCCTCTAAGCTTGATACTTGGAATAAGACTTGCGTATATGCTTGTCCTTACGACGGTCAGTATTGGGGCAATTAACACGGTTCTTGGGGCACAGATCGATCAGCTCTCTACTAGGGCCACGTATTCCATCTTCCCGGATTTTGAAGCGAAAGCAAACAGGCTTATGCTCCGACAAATCGGCGCATCGACAGTTTACGCGGTAATTATCGCTGCAATTTTAGTGATGTTTGGAAACGTTTTGTGAAAATCTAGTTGCCATTGGTCTTACGAGACCACTAAGGCTGCTACGTTTTACCTCCGCCTGATATAGGCGATAACACTGGAATCGGATCAGGCGATTCGAGATAAATAAGATCATTATCGACGTGTGAAGACGGAGGTTTTAGAGGCTTTTGACGCATTTTCGGTAGAACGATAAGCTGGTCGTCAATTGACGAGTGGGGAAACACGGTTCACGATTCCAGTATAGGTGTTCAGGCAACCCCCGCGGTATTACATTAACCTATACGACAATCGACCACGACGGCAATCGAACCGAACACGATTATGCCGTTCAGGTTATTTGGACCCAATGTCACTTTGAAGGAAAACGACCCTACTTCATCTGCCCCGGAGTCGTGAATGGCGTAACGTCCATGCGACGCGTTGCGAAGCTCTAAAAGCCACCCGCGGGCAAATACTTCTTTTTTCGGCATTGCCACAACTTGACATATTACAGCTGCAACGAGTCAGGAGACGTGCATTTCACAGCCAGACGCGAGCTAAACGCGCAGCTCGAAAGCTGGGGCTTACTAGCCCGGAGGATGTGTACACGATGGAACGGCCAAAGGGCATGCACAAGCGAACGTTTCAGCGGCTGCGGCAGGACGCGATTGATGCTATCGAACGTGAGCACAAGGCCTTTGGGAGTGTAGTGCGTAAGTTTGCTAGTTCTCTGTAGATGTTAGTTCACGCGGCTTTGGTCTTTCTGAAAAAGGGATAGGAATAGTTAAGTTAGTTTTGGCCATTTGCATAACTGAAAAACGAATGGATGATACAGCAGCTGACTTCTGTGCACATTGCGGAGAAAGCGTAGCCCAAGAGGATAAGTTCTGTCCCGGATGTGGGAACTCGCTTGTATTGGCAACGTTAGCTTCTGAAATCCCGTTGGATCTCGATATTGGACAACCGGTATCGCAGCCTCAGCATGCTCAGCAAGTTCGCAACGACCGTAGAGGTCACCGTAAGTTATTCCTTGCCGGCACCGCTATCGCCTTAGCGTGGCTTCTTTTCGTGGCATTGTGGCTCTTCTTCTATGCCAGCGGGTCCAGCATTGCGCAAAACATTGGGATCCTCGTCTTATCTCTTGTAGTAATGGCGATATTGGAGACATTGCTAGTGGTGCCGAGGGCCATGAAATAACCTGACTGGGTATCGCGCCAGAGAAGAAACCGTAACGCGAGACTAAGCGTGCGTCGTTTGTTAGATCGTTCATTCTGTGCCTGCAGATTGACTTACGTGCCAACGTTAACAGGTCTTTGACGGGGTCAAATCATCGTGATATTTCGCCTTGACAAGGGGGCGAAGAACGTAAAAGATTTGACGAGCGGTAACGGCGGCCTTTCTGAAGATGAAGAAATTTAGCATAGAGGAATTAAAAAAGGCGTATAAGGGGTAGCATTCGGGACAAAAATCGTCCTCGTTACGTACGCCGGTTCCACAATTCGAACAGAATTTGTCCGCCAAAAACAAGTGAAGATCAACTTTTACGTCTTATACTTTCTCATTCTTCCGCAGACTTTTGCAGGTTCCGTGCAGGGAACTATGTCGCGAATAACGAGGTCACGCCAGTTTTCCAAGGTTAGGGTTGTTGCTTGGTCTTATTGCTATGACCCGTCAAGTTGCCCGCGTTGAATTGCACGTTGGGCGACTTCGCTGCCAACTATTACCCCCTGATCACAATCGAACCTATAGTGGACTCCTGCGTAAAGGCGGGAGAGAGACGCTTCCTGTACCGTTGCTTGTATGTCGTGCTTCTCCGTGGGGAAGATGTAGCTCAAAACCCCCCCTGCTGCGCTGGAGAAGCTTGAATGACCAGACGTATAAGACGGAAAGTTCGGCGTGGGAACGGCGGTCTTGATGGTCGGATCGGCCTGAATAGGCCGCAGGTACCAATACTCGTACTTGGTGTTCCAGCAGCAGATTCCGGCATCCATGGTCGCCGTATTCATAAGCGCGAGCGCCCGAGCGGAGCGCAATTCGTTGAGCTTATAGCTCTGAATCTGATCGCACGCGATCTGGTTCCAGTAGCTTGGAGGGTTAACATCATTCCAGAACTTGGCAATCTGCTGCTGTTCCACGGTTCGATTATTTGCGATTTGCTTGACTTCTCGCAGCGACGCATTGAATTGCGCTGAACCAAACGCAGGTGGAGCAGCAGGCATAATCAGTTCAGACGAATTAAGCAACCAAGGTGTAACGTTGCCCCAATTCGGGAAATCCGGAGGCTGCGGTGGCGATGCCGTGCTAAACCACTTGCCCGGTCCTGTCGGTACGGTGCCTTTCCACGAAGCATTCGAGCCATCGTTTTTAGAACGATTGATGACATGTTGTGCGACGGTGCGACCGAGGGAGTCTCCGGCAGTGATGTCACTACGGAAGTTCACGCCGGCCGCAAGCCGGGACTCTTCATCGGCAGCCGCCTGTGTTGATATCCACGCCGTTTCGTTGGGGTACAGATAAGAGAGCACTGCAGCAGATGCACCAGCGACCGCGGCGTGGTCAGCGGGGTATGCCGGATCAGAGGTTGTTTGCACCGCGGGCCGAATGCTCGAATCGAGCTCGTGGGGGCTCGATCGGTTAAACGTATATTTGTTGTTCCACGCAGCGACGAGTGCATCATACTGCGCCACACTTAAAAGCGCCAACTCGCGGGAGGCCATAAGTGGTGACGTATTATTTTTGACGACGAGGCTGCGTGCAATCTCGTTCCAGCGCACCACTGAGCCGTTGTTCCAGTAGGCGATGCTTTCATTGACCTTAGGCGTTCGATTCAATTGGAGCGCCTTCAACTCGTTGAGGTCTTGATTATATTCCGCCGAACCTTGCGACGGTGGGGGGAGCGAGCGCACTGCATCGCTTGAATTTAAGACGAACGGATTCCAGCTCCCACCTGTGGGCTCTGCTGCAAGCGCCATCCCCGCGCTTTTCGAGCTATCGTTTGTCGGGGTCAGACACGCGCTCGCGCTAACAGCAAGAAGGACAGAAACGAGCACGACGGCTATGAGTGGACGTTTTAAACTCACAAACAAGTTTGCGACCCCTCTCTATAAATAATTCCTGCCGGACGCACAGCACTCAACTCGGAAATGCTTTGAGATTCCAGCTTAAATAATTGAATACACGTCGGAGGATCTCGATTGGAACGCTTTCGGCCCTCGGTCAAGACGATAACGAGCTCAAAGTAGCAGCGGCGCTCGCTCTCGGAAACATTAGTGATACTCCCGCTAGAGAACCACTTAAACAATTACGAAGCAACTCAAATGACCCACAGTGAAGAAAAAGCCTACTGCCTTAGATTAGTCGGTCGCTATAAGGAGGGGCATGCCACCTTGGCTGAACCCCGGGATCTGCTCTGTTCTTGGGTGATCCGGTTCGGGGAGCCAGCCCTCCTGAACCAGACGTTCTTTGCACCGTACCCGGTTGCACTTGCTGACCTGCCAGAAGAGATTACCGATCGTGGAAGGGATTATTGAAGGGAAGGAGAGTACATCTGATCAGCAGGAAACCCGGTAAAATTAAGGATGAGATAAAAATGCCCCCAAAAAAAAGATTTGTTGCCCAGACCCATTCAGAGTTTACTATTATTTATCCCCACTAGCTTTTTCAGCAAAGTCCGGCTTTGTCCCGGGATCGACCGGTTATCATTGCTGAAGACCCATGGTTCTTTCGCAGGCACCGTTTCCATGCCCAGAAGCTCGTGCTTCACCGGGCATCCATGCGGCGGTACCACGAGTATCTTGTTGCTAAAGGATTCACGGTTGAATACCTTGAAACAGCAGCACTGGAGAAAAGTGCTGACGTCTATGAAAAGCTTGCTGGAAACGGGGTTACCGGGGTCCATCTCTGCGATCCGCTGGAAAACGGTCTGGTTGATGAGATTGAGAAATCCTGCACCAGGCAGGGAATCCGGCTAGTTACTTACGAGAGTCCCATGTTCTTCTGCTCACGGGAATACCTCAGGGAGTTTTATCCTGAAGGGAGGAGATTCTATCTCACGGAATTTTACATAGCACAGAGAAAACGCCACAAGATCCTGCTCGAAAAAGATGGCAAACCGGCTGAGAAACGCTGGACGTTTGATACCCTTAACCGGGAACCGCTGCCAAAGGATTTCCTCATACCTCCGGTCTGGCACCCCGTTCAGAACGAGTATGTAACCGAAGCGATCAGCTACGTGCAGCAACATTTTCCAAAGGCCTCTGGCGATGTGAACGCCTTTTCCTGGCCAGTCACGTTTAAAGATGCGGAACGCTGGTTTGACGATTTCCTCATGAACCGGCTGGTACTGTTCGGGAGGTACGAAGACGCGATTCAACGGGATGAAACGGTTCTTTTCCATTCCGCGCTCAGTCCCCTGCTGAATATCGGGCTCCTCACCCCTGGATACGTGGTGGATGCTGCATTGCGTCATGCACAGAAGCATGATACCCCGATTTCGTCTCTTGAGGGTTTTATCCGCCAGATGATCGGCTGGCGCGAGTTCATCAGGGCAGTCTATTACATCGCAGGAAAAAAAGAGCAGACATCTAATATACTGAATTTAACCCATTCGGTACCTCCCTGCTTCTGGACAGCCTCAACGGGTATCGAACCTGTTGACAGGACGATACAGCGTGTGCTCACTGGTGCCTATTGTCACAATATCGAGCGCCTGATGCGCTGGGTAATATCATGCTGCTCGCCGAATTCCATCCGGATCGGGTCTATGACTGGTTCTCGGAGCTCTTTATTGATGCATATGACTGGGTCATGGTACCCAATGTTTACGGGATGAGTCAGTTTTCCGACGGCGGGCTGATGAGTTCCAAACCCTACATATCCGGTTCCCCGTATGTGCTGAAGATGAGTAATTACCAGGAAGGTCCGTGGTGCGATCTCTGGGATGCTCTCTACTGGCGTTTCCTGTATATCCATCGGGACATCTTCGAGCATAACCCGCGGATGGCCCCCGTCATCACGTATATCACCCGCATGCCGGAAGAGAAACGGGCCCCGATGATCGTAAAAGCAGAAAATTACCTCACCTCAATCGGGGCATGTGCAGGGGTACCGGAGTCCCCCTCCAGCGAAAGGAAACTAAAGAAACGCCGGTAACGGCATGAACTGTTTACCGCTCCGGGTAGGGCAGCACCGGCTTTCATCCGAGCTTCCAAGCTAATCAGGACAAAATACGGTATGAACACTATGTTCCGGTGCCTCCAGCGCCAGCAGATGCTATAAAATCGTTATTAGAAGGACGCGCTAGGAACGAAAAAATGTTTTTGTATAACTCGATTAATAAATGGTTCAAACGCGAGAAGATATCTCTATCGCGCGTAGCGGCCCATTTCACGCTAGGGGACGCGAGGAAGTTCACTGAACAATATGGCGATATTATTCGGTGGGATCAGTCGAACAGAGCCTACATTATGACGCATGGCGTAAGTGAAATCGATTGGGAATATTACAAGCATCCGCTGCCGGAGAATGTTTTTGATGCGTATATGCGATACTGGGCGGATGTGCGGTTGGCGTGTAATTATCCTTGCGTTGATTGAAATCTTGTGGACAGCCAGAAACGTATAGGTAAAGATAGGCCACGTATATATGATGGGTTTATTAGCCGTTAAGTCGCGTATAATGGCTTAACGCCCTGCTATACCTGTCATTATTTCTCCAGTGAGTCTAGTCCTTCTAAACCTAAACAAAACACACCAACTCCTAGAAGGACTCCAATTGTGGTGTAGTCCAACGCTGGTATAACAGACATAGATGCTAAGATCGACATAACAACACTTGCAATTCCCATTCCTAACGCGACTGCATATAACACGATCTGGGTCACGTTCTCTCGAGCTATGTTCTCACCTCCTTACTCGTAATTAACGAACAGACGATTAAAGAGATCCGCCATTTTACGCGTCTTATTGTGTAGTTTGATCGCGATTCAGCAGAGAGTTGACACTGATAAACGAAGCTTGGGATTTTCAGATCCGATTGTTCAGTTCTATGTGCTCACGACTTAGTAAACCAGCCTTTTGCACGATATCGATTGGAGGCAGATAAACATCCGCTGCCAGAAAACGTTTATGACGTGTATATACGGTATTGGGCAGATGTGCGATTCTAATTCTATGACAAAAAAGAAGGAAAGGAAGCGCGAACGCTCCCCTTTTTCACCACGTTGTGTGGATTGCCTCCTCCAAAGACATCGCTGGTGCAATGTGGGCCACACCGAAGCTGCTAAATGGTGCCGTGATCTTAAGCAACGAGACTTCACTGGGCGCATCGAAGATTGCCACGGACGCGTGCCTGCCAATGAGGACGTAGCGACCGATCAGCTTGACGTCGTCAGGGTATTTGAATTGCTTCCACTTTTCGTAAACCTGCTCCATATGGTCAGGATCAAATTTAAACCACAATACAAACAGCATTTTTTTCCACCTCCTTTCATATTGGCAGCGGTGGTAGTAACCGCCGTTTTTTCTAAAACATTTATAAAGACACTCTAGGGGAATAAATGTTGTTATGACGGACGTCCGTCACAGTGATAAACGATATTTTGGCTACGAGCGGTAACGCGTCACAATCTCATTTTTTTCTTGGCGATTTACGGAAATTCGCGGAAAATACGGCGATATTTTTCAGTAGGATCAATCAAATCGAGCTTGTATTATGACGCACGGCGTGAGCGGCATTGATTGGAAGCACTACAAGCATCCGTTGCCTTTAAATGTCTATGACGTGAATATGAAAAATTGGGCAGAAGTTACCGTCGATGCTTTAAACCATTTGCACCCAAAGCGTTAAGTCAAAAATTCGCTCTGTAAAAAAGCGATGAAAGGAACGGATATAACGAAAGTTGCTATCGTATCCGCCGTGTGCTTAATTGGATTAGTCGTCGTTCTAAAAAACGTCCTTAACATCCCCGCTGATATCCTCTCTCGGGATATCATCCTCTGGATAATTATTTACTCAGGGTTCACCATTGTTCTGATTTCCCAAGAGGAGACGCCACGAAAAGAAGGAGCACCGCGGAAGACCTATGACAGTCCGTGGCTTTGGAGTGCAGTCATTATAGGCGTGACTCTTGCTATTATTGCAGTGTATGCTTTCGGATAAATGAAATTGTTAGAAACTATCTTGCATCTCAATAGGCCAAAGTGAGCGTAGTTGATTGGAAGCATTACAAGCATCCGCTGCCTAAGAGCGTCTAGGATACTTACGTGCGATATTGGCGAGATATCAATCTGTTTCTAGATGGCTGAAATGGTCATTCGGCGCGATGAATCTAAGTGGGAGACTATGGCAATGAAATCTCTATTGATTTTGTATTCTTATCATCACAAGAATACTGAGAAAATCGCTAGAATCTTCGCAAAAGTGCTAGATGCACAAATAAAAACGCTGCAGCAAGTAAACCTTGAAGAGCTTCAAGAGTATAGCCTAATTGGCTTTGGCTCAGGGATATATAGTGAAAAACACCACGAATATCTGCTTGACCTTGCCGATAGACTACCACAGATCACCAACAAGAAAGCATTCATTTTCTCAACCAGCGCAATTATGGGAGACGCCAAGGTCGCCAAAGATCATTCGCTGCTCAGGGAAAAACTGCAATCTAAGGGTTACATAATCGTTGATGAATTCAGTTGTAAGGGTTTTAACACAAATAGCTTCCTTAAACTATTTGGTGGAATGAACAAGGGTAGACCTAATGCTGAAGACCTCAAAAATGCGGAAGAGTTTGCGTCGAACCTGAAGCAGAACATATAAAGCGTTCGCGCTTCCTTTCCTTTCTTCCGTTAAAGAAATGAAGCTGAGGGTAGTTCTCACTGCTGGATGTACAACTAACCCGACGGCATTGAATAATTATATTAATGTTATTATATTTAGAACGTCTAGCAGTCAATCACTAGCCGCACAAATACTTACATGATGTCGCTGATTCTATTTTTTAGACCTTTATAGCGTTTTAATCACACGAGGGTCGTCCTAGATATTTCTCAGGCCTTTTACTCATACTGCGGCAGACGAATAAATCAACGGTCAGATTTTGCGCGACGATGCTAGGCGTCAACGGGTAGAGGCCTTCTAGGTACCGTGAAGAATATGAAGAAAACGAAGAAGACAAAGAATAGGGGACGGTCGAACAGCAATCCAAGAAAGCCGAGGAAACCCAAACATGAAGATTGTTATATCTATTCAATTAAATATATATTAAACTGAAACAAAAAACAGGGAGAAAAACCTGAACTGTGAAAAGTAGTACGTCTAAGAACACTTTACAGCTTTTGCGAGATGGTCTACCGTGAGACCAAAAGTGTTGCTCGTTGGCTACAACGGCGCAAACAACACCGGGGCAGAGGCAAAACTTCTTGTAGTCATCGATGAGCTACGGCAAGTTATGGGTCCAAAAGCGGAATTACAGGTCGCTAGTCTCAATGTAGCTAATATACAGAGATACCTAAAAGAAGGCCAAAACCTTAAAATCAAACCTTTGCGGCCAGCACTCTTCCCGCTTGATACGAGAAAGCTGGTGAAGCAAACCGACCTGGTAATGCTCGTGGAAGGAAGTACCTATATGGATACCTGGGGGGCACCCCTCCTCTGGTACTACCTCCTCGCCACGAGATATGCCAAACAAATGAAGAAACCCTGTATTGCCTACTCCGTCGACGCTGGCAACGCATCAGATTTCAACAGCCGGCAAATTCGCCGAGAAGCAAGCAAAACCGATCTTATTTTGGCACGAACCCAAAACACAGCTAAGCGGCTACGCGGATGGGGGGTGCGAGCGCCCATCGAGGTCACAGCCGACAATGCCTTCGCCTTCCACCCAAGACCCGAAGATCAAAACATTCTCACACACGTCTGGCCTGAAGCAAAGCATGTAGTAGGCGTCGCAGCCGAAGACATCTACCAGTGGCCAGTCAGAATACGACCGTGGGACTCGAAGAAATACCGCTATAGGTGGCCGTATTACTACTCACACTCAAAAGAGCGCCTCGAGAAAGCAGAATCACTCGCTGACGTGCTTGCCGCTGAGGCCGATGAAATTATCGAGCAATACGACAAAGACATCGCGCTCTTAAGCATGGAAGAGTTAGACGTTCCTTTCGCTCATAAGGTCAAACGCTTAATGAAGCACACAGACAGGGCACGAGTATTTACTGCTATTGAATACAACGCTTCACAAATGACCAGCATACTGCAAAGCTTAGACGCTCTCATCACGTCGCGATATCATGCAGGAGTCCTTTCATTACCAAATCAAGTCCCACAAGCAGCCATTGGCCATGATCTAAGGATTGAAGACCTCTACTCAGAACTGGACATACCTGAACTCTACGTGGATCACGAAGACCCCGACAGGTTCACCGCTCTAAGCGACAATGTTGAGACACTCTTCAACGAACGCAACGCAATACAATCCAAGCTACAAAAAGGATACGAAGAGCACAGCCGACGAGAACAAAGGAATGTCCGGCTGTTCAGAGCCTTCTTAGAAACAAATTATCCCAGTTGGTTAAATTGAAAACTGTCCTCTTAACAGGCGCTAATGGCTTTATCGCTACTCACATTGCACGAACGCTTCTCTCAGAGGGGGAAGTGAATATTAGTGCTCTTGTTAGAGCCAACACTACACAAAATGCGCACGCCAGGTTGGCGAGAGCGTGGTGGGACTACCCGGAACTCGTCGAAGCGTTAGGTACACGAATTGAAGCCGTTCCCGGTGATGTGCGCCACTTGAACCTTGGCTTAAACACAACAGATTATAGTCGTCTCACAGAAAAAACAACGCATATCGTCCATACCGTTGCTGACTGGCGCTTGCTGCCAATAGAAGAACTAAGAAAAACCAATGTCGAAGGAACAGCCAACGTAATCGCGCTTGCCAAAGACTCCAACAAACACCACCTCGAACGCTTATCCCACATCTCTACGGCGTACGTGGCAGGGGCAAGAACCGGAACCATTCCTGAAAACGAACTTACAGACAAGTTCGGCTTCTTTACCAATTATGAACGTAGTAAATATGAGGCTGAACAACTTGTACAAGCCTCAAAAGACGAATTCCCAATTTCCGTTTTTCGCCCCTCAATGGTCGTAGGAGACTCGAAAACAGGCGCCATCAAGACATTTAACACGTACTACTTTCCTCTGCGATTGTACTTGACGGGCAAGATGCGACTTATGCCTGTCAGCCGCCAGTTGAAAATCAACCTCGTTCCCGTTGACTACGTGGCAAACGCGCTGACTAAATTAACGTTTGCACCTAATGCAGAAGGGTTAACGTTTCATATGGTAGCACCTCGTGAGTCGTTGCCAACGCTTGGAGAATTGCTGTCTTTCGCACAAGAATGGGCTAGAACTGAATTAGCGTGCAACCTGCCAAGCCCCTTATATGTACCCATGTCCAGTTCGTTAAGGAAGACTCTACTTAAACTCCAAAAGGTCACGGGAGATTCACGCGTTGCCGATGCGCTTATTTCTCTGGAGCCCTACTTTAGCGAAAACCGCCGATTCAGCCGTGATAACGTAGACAGGCTTCTTGGAACCTACGATATGAATTGGCGAGAAATCGTGCCTCACCTGCTGAGCTATGCAATGTACAACAGTTTCTTCCATCGATCGGACCGCACCGTCCATGAGCAAGCCCTCTTTAGATTGGACAGCAAAAGTCGCCCGATTACCTATTATGATATAATTGACGGCAACGCTACAAAAAAAACCGCCCCAGAAATGCGTACCGACATTGTGGCTGCAGCCAGTGCACTGCGCGCGTTCGGAGTTGCTCCCGGCGACAGGGTGGCGTTAACTGGATTAAACAGCACACGGTACCTCGCAGCGGAAATCGCTATCGGGCTCTCCGGCGCGGTAAGCGTGCCGCTTTACTACACCACCCCACCCTCAGACATCAATGGGGTTCTAAAAGCGAGCGGGGCTAAGCTCTTCTTCGTCGGCATGCCGAGCCTTTTGTCCCGAGTCGGAGAACTGACGTCAGAAGTACCTGTGATCTCCATCTGTCGAACCTCACCAGGGGCGGGCGTACAAACGAACGTTGTCTCATGGGAAGAATTCCTATCCAAAGGCAACGACGATATAACGTCGATCAGGGCGCCTGTAGGCTTTGGCGACATTGCAACACTGCGGTATTCTTCAGGCACCACGGGCACACCGAAAGGTGCCATGTTTCGACATGACAACCTTAGGTACATGGCTGAATCAATCGTGTCCGTCCTCCCTTGGCAAGCACGGAACCGCAGAACCAGCTACTTATCATTCCTTCCAATGGGACATGTGGTTGAAGGAATCTTAGCCACATACTCACCATACTACATCCCTGCCCCAGTAGACATTTACTTCCTCGAAGATTACAAAAAACTCCAAGAGGTGCTTCCCCATGTCAGACCTACCGTATTCTTCGCTGTCCCGCGTATCTACGAAAAAGTGTGGGAAGCCCTAGTGCAAAACGCATTTGGGCGATTCTACGTTAAAACAAAGTCCCCACTGCTTAAGCGCGCAATGCGAACACCGTTGAAAAACATGACGCTGAAGCGAGCAGGACTAAACAGATGTGCACAACTTATGGTCGGCTCCGCGAGGTCAAGCGAGGAGCTCTTTGAAAACTATCGCGCACTGGGCGTTGAAATTCACAACGCCTATGGGATGACTGAAGCGCCTCTTGCGACGATAAATCGCTTGGGCAGAAACAGGCTGGGTACCGTAGGCGAACCGATGCCAATGACAGAGATCAAGATTGCTGAAGATGGTGAAATCATGGTCCAGGGTCCACAGGTCACAGCTGGCTACTTTGATGCGTCGCTTGAGCCGCCCCTTAAAGACGGCTGGCTTATGACAGGGGACACCGGAAAATTAACAGACGAAGGGAGCTTGGTTATATTTGGGCGCAAAAAAGAAATAATCAAAACCTCATACGGCAAGCAAATTTACTCGGGAAAAATAGAGAGTATGTGCAGGGAAATACCAGGCGTTTCTGAAGCCATGCTTGTCGGCGAATCCAAACCATACTGCTCGGCGCTTCTGTGGGTGGACAAAGAACAGTGGAATGAAAAAATGCTGACTGCAATCGACCACGCCATCGAGAGAATGAATACGCGTCTTTCTGACCCCGAAAAAATAAAGAAATGGGCGCTCCTTATCAATAACTTGAGCGAAGAAAATGGGGATTTAACGCCAAATCTAAAACTAAAACACAACGTTGTCTCACAGAAGCACGCGAAAATAGTTGATGCGCTCTACAGCGGACTTATCCCTGAAGGCGACGTGCACATGGGCGGAGTTGCAAAGCCAGGTGAATAAGTGTGGGTCTTAGACTCCTTATCTTAAGCCGGTGGACTCCAGAATTTGTTGTCAGCAAGGAACTCTCCAACGTAGCTAATCAAACAACATCGGCACTTGAATCAGTAGTTGCTACATACGCGCCCCAAGAAACCGATAACATGGCACGAGAAAAACCAGTGCCGCAGACGAGCGTTGAAGGACAAAGGGCAACCATGGCTCAGACCCATGCACAATTAGTTGACGCACTCGAAGCAGCCGTAGGACATGAACAAGCGGTGAAGCTCTGCAGGGAAGCCCTGTTTACAGTAGGGCAAAACTTAGGGAGAAAAACTCGCAGCAAGCTAGGGGTGGGCAACAGCCAAAAGGACTTGATTAGGGCAGCAAAAATTCTCTACAGAATCTTAGGCATTGGATTCGAAGTAGAATGGATTGATGATACAAACGTAAAACTGACAATTGACCGATGCGCTCTCGTCGAACAGTATTCTAAGCTAACCTGTGAAGTGTTAAGTGCAACAGATGAAGGAGCAATAACAGGACTACAGCCAAATGCCTCTATGAGGTTCACCCAATATATGACAGGTGGCTGTGGAAAATGCACGGCGGACATACAATTTAAAGAAAGAAAGGCCGCACAATGAAAGCGATTGTCGTTGGATCTGGAGCCGGAGGGTCAATAGCAGCCCACGAATTGGCGCGCCATGGATTTGAAGTAACGCTTCTAGAGGCGGGCAAGCCATTTAGCCCGTTAACACGCAAAGTTTCATGGCTGCGTTCCTTGAGAGGTTCATGGTTGCTCAAAGATGAGACCTCGATTAAGCGCGTATTCCCTCATTACGAAGTCGCCCGTTCAAGCCGCAACCTGGTTATCTTCAGGGGGGTAGCCGAAGGTGGTTGTACTTCAATTTCATGTGGTAACATGGTGAGAGCAGAAAACGGCCTCAAGGAAATTGGGCTCGACCTCTCATCTGAATTTAACGCAATTGAAAAAAAACTAGCGATTTCGCCTATACCCCGAGAAAGATGGCGTCCACTTACGCAACAGATGTACGATACATCAGAACAACTCGGGCATATCCCAAAACCTACACCGAAGGTAACTAACTTAGACAAATGCACGGGATGCGGCTATTGCGAACTGGGCTGTGCAACAGGAGCAAAATGGGATAGCAGACAGGTTTACAAAGAAGATTTAGGCAAAGGCGTTTCGTTATTGACGGGTTGTGAAGTACAAAAGGTCTTATTGAATGGAAACCGAGCGCGCGGCGTTATGGTTTCTAGCGGCTCATCGGTTGAAACAATGAGCGCTGACGTGGTAGTCTTAAGTGCAGGCGGCATCGGTACAGCGCACATTTTGCGAGCTTCCAATTTACCAGTAAAAGATAACTTGTGGGTCGACGTGGTTCTTACTGTTGGCGGGGTGTCAAAGGGAGCACGAATGCTCAATGAGCCGCCTATGGCGTGGTTTATAAAAAAGAACGACTACATACTCTCACCGTATTTTGATATCCTCTCATACTGGCTCCATAAACCGTGGAAAAATGTTGCCCTCGGTGACAGAGTAGGCATGATGATTAAACTCGCCGATACCGAACAAGGGGCAGTTAAGTTAGACGGTACTGTCACCAAATCACTGACTCCAGCGGATTATGAATGTCTTGAGACTGCAAAGGTTGAAGCAAAAGAGATAATGGAGGCTTCAGGCGTAACTGGTCCTTTTGTGGATGGCATGATCCATGGAGGTCACCTTGGAGGTACGGTGCCCTTGACACACGATGATGTAGAAACAATGCATCCTGCATCGTTGCCCCAAGATCTCTGGGTTGCTGACCTTTCACTCATGCCACGTTCTCAAGGTTTACCGACGATGTTGACCGCTGCAGCATTATCTCTTAGGGTTGCACGCAAAATTGCCGAAGAAAAGGCAAAAAGATGAAGCCTTTAAAGTGCAGAACAAGGGCGATAGATCCGAGTATCTCACAAAGAGGCGAGAGGCTGTTTTAAAGCAGACTACAAGTTGCGCTATATATGCTATGTGTGACCTTCGTTTGATATGCTGATACATCGAATAGCGTTCATAGTGAGGTCTTATTATTTCCATTAACAACGTTGCGTCCGACATATTCGTTTAAACCGTCTGCAACGCCCATATATCTTGGATTTAGCCCGTAACTGTCGACCATACAACAGAAGTATTTGATGAAACCATGTTCGACTAAGGGCTCAGCTCTCTCGTGAAATTCGCGGCGTTGTTCTGTTCTATCATCAGCCGTTAATAACGGAGCAACGGCTTCACGTAACACCTCAGAATGAACTGCAAGTGGTGCTTCCGGGATTACCGTTCGCAGTATTGCCTTTTCAAACTCACTCATTGCTGTGAGCTTTTTGATATCTGAATCTGCAAGTTCGGTCATCATAGCAGAACCAGTGATGGCCGCTACGGTGGCCTCGTCATTCTTCTTTCCATTAAAGACGCGAGACCAAAACCCACGTTTCTGTTCTTTCTCAGCTTTGAGAGCAGCCACGTCTGCAGTTAGTTGTTCTATTAACTCCTGTTGCTGCTCAAATAAGGATTTTATATGGTTGGCAAACTCGGCATCGTGCTTATCGAGTAAAGCGTTAAGGGCCGTGGTAGGGTCATTATTGGTCATTCTTATAAGGTCCGCACTTTATAAGTTGTGAACTAGAATACCTTAAAATCTTCGCCTGATATAAGCGGACGGATTGTGGTAGTAGTAACCAGTTTTTGGCGCTCGATGCGCTCGTTTCGTAATTCCTTAATGCCGAATTACAGACAGCAAAAAGAGCACAATTATGATTTTAATAACCTGACGTACTCAACGGGGGCGCTAGAAGGGTTAGCGGGGTCTTTTATCACGTCCAGACTTACCAACGTGAAGCTTGTTTCATCCAGAAGTTCGCTGACCGATCGAAAGCTAACAGGCGGAAGCTTCCCACGCCACGCGACGATGTTGCGGCATAAAAACTGGAACATGCGAAATCCCCCAAGAAGCGGTAAATTTGGGTTTGCAATTATAACGCGCCCTAAGGGCTTTAAAATCCGCTGACTTTCTTTCAGCACTTGCACTTTATTATCCACGCATGGTATGACGAACCCTGAAAAAATAGTGTCGAACGATTCATCGGCGAAACTCGTGTTTTGCCAGTTTTCATTCTTGAACTCAACGTTATCGAAACCCGTTAACTCGATTTGTGCGACGTGTAGCATATCATCTGAGAAGTCGGTTGCAACCACATGTTCCGCTTGACCGGCGAGTGTTTTCGTGAAGTAGCCTGTGCCACACCCAAATTCTACGACCGTCCCCAAGCGACCTTCAAGCCTTAACTTTTCATTAATTAAGGGGCGGATATTACGACCAAGTGCGCTATCGCATGATTTATCGTAGCTTTGTGACGATTCAGACCAATAATCCACTTTGTTCTTCGCCATTTTGTCCCTCAACGGTTATTGATTCATTACTCATCGTTCGCCCGCTAATAAACACTTCCTATTCGCCACTGCTGTCAGTCGGCTTCGATAAAGAACGAAAGGAGAATCACGGCGTGTGTATCGCATCACCGCTAGGGCTTAACTTGCGAGTCGAGAACCGCTCAACTAAAAGAAAAGGTGTTTCTTTTGGTTTTTGATGTTCGACTGAAAGTGCCAGAGACTCAATGACTATGAGAAAATGTGGCCTCTAACCACTTTCCGATTTGGTCGCGCACGTATCTGAAATGCGCACATTCCCCAGCGCCCGATCCAGCACTTACAGCCGGATCGTCAAAGGCACGCTGAAGGTAAATCTCTACTTTCGGCAATGCCAACAAAAAGGGACGATCTAATCGTTCTTTGCTGACTCGATAGGTAGCGTTTGAGACACGTAGTGGCTTGCACCGGTGATGCTTACATAATGTTAAGTGCGCCCATCCACGTTCTTTCGATCTCGTCGCGGTCAATTCCAAGGATCTTGCCGATCATCAAACCGTTGAACAAGGCGCTTATCGAAAGTGTGAGCAATCCGGTATCAACGTCATCCCGTATGAGCCCCTTTCTTTTCTGCTCTTCCAAAAACTCGCCAAAAATCCGAAGACGTTTCTCGTAGTCCTCGAGGAGTATAGCTCGTAGGGCCTCGTTTCGGGCACCTTCCGATATGACCTCAAACGTAAGGCCCATGCTGTACACGTCTTGTGGGTCCATCGCGGTATCAAAGAACGCCTGTGAGCACTGGAGCAGGTCGCCGTCCTTGAGGGAGTCTCGCAGCATCTGGCGCAGGGCGCTCTGTCTCGATTCCGTTAGTTTTGCAAAAAGCTCTTCCTTGCTCGCAAAGTAAAGGTAGAGCGCGCCCTTACTCACACCGATCTTTTGGGCGATATCAGCCATCGTCTTTTGATCGTACCCTTTTTCAGAAAAAACGTCGCTTGTGCGGCACCGAAAATGCGGCTTCGCGCCTTTGTCTATCTTACGGATTGATGCACGATTGACGCATGTAGCTAAATAAAACATTATAATGTAACTAAAGAAAAGGAGGAATTATGGACGAAAAAATGAGAAAGTTCATCCCACTTTTTGTCTTAGTGGGAGTGGCGTTAGTAGCTGCTGCAATCTACATAATAGTGTACCACGTTGGGATGCCGACCAGAGATCTATCGGGGGCGCCAGCGAACTTTTGGTGGGGTCTATGGCAAGGTCTTATTATCGTCCTGTCATTCATAGCCAGTTGGTTCGACAACAATATTGTGCTATACCAAGTCAATAATAATGGATTTTGGTATAATCTAGGATACCTTATTGCCATTTTTATTTCTATTGGGGTCTTCGCAGGTGGTAGTAGAGAAACAGGAAAGGAAATTAAGAAAGAAGCAGGCAAGGAAATCAAAAAAGAAGTAGAAAAGGAAATCACGAAAGAGTTATAAGCCAAGTACTGGGAAAGCGTGAGCAATAATCCTTCGTCAATAAATAGGGGGCGTTCTCGCTCCTTTTCTTCTTTTTAAGGTCAATAAAAACCCTTTTCTACCTGGTTATTCATGCCGAGTTTACCCTTCGAGAGTCTCTTATTTTGGCAAATCAACGAATAGGAATCGTGGCCCACAACGCTCGCAAAAAAAAGAAAAAAGAAGGGAAAAATAGCCCTTCACGCGGTCACTACTACGGTGTGCGCTGCGCGGTCTCCAATCCGCTGTCTCTTATCTGACGTCCATATAAGAATTGCACCGAGCAAGAACGGAATAATGAACGGTATTGCGTCGATGATCAGCAGTAAGGAACGCACGAGTGCATCGACATAGCCAATCTTTGAACCATCCTCTTTGACCACTTTAATCTTAAGGGCCATCATGCCTACCGTCTGTCCATACGCTCCCAAGAGGAGCGTGAAATAGATGAGCACGATGAGTGATGATATGACGCTGCCAAGTCCTGCGAGCGAATTCGCTGTGGTGGATACGTAAAAGCTTCCATTAGTAAAATTCGCGCTATTAAAGACGGGCGTTTGCAACGGATTGGCGAAAACTGACGCAATAATGCCCGCAATAATGACATCGATAAGAAGAGCTACGAATCTGACACCGACGCTACGGTACTGCAGCGGGGCTGGAGTCATTTCAGGGGTTGGAGCCATTTCATTTGCCATTCGTTCACCTCTTTGTGGCTTTGTTGCCTAATTGCGTGTTTGGTAGGTAAAAGCTTATTGATCGTATTCAACATAAAAAACACTTTTCTAAAAGACTTTTTAGACCATTTAAACCGTGCTCTGACGATGGCGACTGGCTTTAGACGGCCCCGGCTATAGAGATATGACAAGCAAGATTATAGATATGGGGGCGTCGCCGAGCCATATAGTGACCTATTCAATGGTATCAGTCAAATCGAGCGTACATTATGACGCACGGCGTCAGCGGAATTGATTGGAAGCATTACAAGCATCCGCTGCCTGAAGACGTCTACTACACCTACATGCTATATAGGCGCGACATAAATCTGTTTCAAATCGGCTGAAATGGAACTAGACGTCCCAAACCGAGCCGTCGATGAACCTCTTAATCTCGCTTGCCGGCAGGCTGAAGCAAACGGAGCCGCAGAGGATTTCCAGGAAAAGAGATCCTTCAGATATCATATCCTGTGGCCGAATTGTACTGCTCTCTTATCCTCTCCGCAATATCGCCGGGCACTCTCTCCTCCAGCAGGTCGAGAAACATCTCAGCAGCCTCTGGGGAGATGCACAGCAAGCACTCCGAGCCGTCCAGGATGAGGTCGGCCAGATACTTGAGATCCTCTGTTGAGAGCCTCTTCAGCCGGTCCTGTAAATCGTAATCGTCGGCCGCAAAATGCATGGAGACCGGTGGCAGGATTGAGCGGTAATGGGTGGGTATACTCGCCTCCGGGGCAAGCTTCCTTAAGATCTCGTTATCCTTCTCATTGAGCTTTCTCATGTTCGTCCTCCAGAAAGGGAGTTACCATTCTCGTAATAATATCTTGCGACGCCCTATGGACCGATCGCAGTTCCTTTGCCGCCAACATTCATGTTAGGGCCGCCAACCATTCACATTATTTAGCACTCAAGCAAAGGCAAGGCTTATGTGCGCTTGGGTTTCTTATCCACTGCGATGATAACGGTTGACATACTCTACCACCAAGATTGTACCCATTATCCGACCGCGATTCGATACATCAAAGAGGTCCTTGCCGAGGAAGGGATTGAAGCTACCATAAATGAGATCAACGTCGCTACGGTAGAAGCGGCGCACGAGCTCAACTTTTTCGGATCACCGACGATCAGGATCAACGGTGAAGATATCGAATCAGAAGTGGAGCAGCAGCGAGGGCACACCCACGGGAGTTGCCGTATTTATCACTACGAGGGGAAAATCTACGTCACACCTCATAAGGAAGTCATTAGGACGGCGCTCAAAAAACATCAGTAAATCTGTCTCGTTAGCGCGCAAACCCGCAACTTCATCACAATCTTTACTCGGACTAGAAGAATCCGTGCGAGTCCATTTATAGCGCTCGCATCGGCCTCCTATTACTCCTTCAGTTTCTGAAAAACGCTGAGGATCTCTATGGGGATGGGAAGCACGACGACCGAATTGTTTTCTTCGCCGATTCTAACCATTGCCTGATAGAGCCGCAGCTGCAAAGCCGTTGGCGACTGTTCGATCGTTTTAGCCGCTTCCAGCAGTTTATCCGCAGCTAGTGCCTCGCCTTCTGCAAGCGTAATACGGGCGCGCCTATCTCGCTCTGCTTCTGCTTGCGCGGCCATAGATCGCTTCATCTCTTCTTTAAGCTCAACGTCCTTAAGTTCGACTGAAATAACGTGAATCCCCCAAGGCATTGTGAATTCATCAACAAACTTGCGGATTTTCTCGCCGAGCTCATCACGTCGGGCGAGGACCGTATCGAGTTCGGCGATCCCAACGACGTCTCTTAGCCTCTCCGTCGCATCAGGAGCGCCGTTGCGATAATGGCTAGGATGACGATAATGATAACTGCGAGCACGATAAGCAGCACGCCAGACCCGCGCCCCGTGGCGGCTTCGGCCTGTGCGACGATGTCCGCTATTCCCGCTACGGAAGTACTTGGCGTCGCAGTAGACACAGCGTCCCCGGCTGCTCCTGTTGGCTGGCCGCCTCCATTACCAGCTACCTGAGTTGGAGTGGCTGCTGCAGTGGGGGTCGCTTCAGCGGTAACGGTTACTTGTAAAGTGTTCGAAGTAACGCCTGCTCCTGTAACAGATATTTGATAAGTGCCCGTCTGTGAAGGAGTAAACGAACGGGAAGCCACTCCTTGCGAATTAGTCGTGACAATCATCGCCACACTAGTTCCATCAGGATTGACGAATCTAAATGTTGCCGAAACACCCGGTATTGGCGCGCAAGTATTTAGGGAGGGACAATCCGATACGAGTGCGCTATATGTCAAAGTCTCACCTGGATGACCAGTTGTCGGACCCGAAAGCACGACCGTGCTCACCGCTGACACAGGAACCGCCGTTAACGCGACGATACCTAACAAAGTAACAGTCAACATTGAGACCGTTGCGAGCGCAGAAAATGTGCGTTTTTCAAGAGTATTCATAATTTCTACCTCCGTTAGCTACCGCTACCAGATTTTGAGCTGAATAGGAATGCACGCTCTCAGCATAAAACTATCTTAGTAAAATCAGCAGCTATAATCCGGGCGTACATAATGACGCACGGCGTGAGTAGAATGGATTAGAAGCACTACAAGCATCCGTTGCCTGAGCACGTGCATGATGTTTATATGCAGTATTGGAGAGATGAATGCGTTCAAAATTCGCAACGTGCGCGGCATTGGCAGTGCGTACCTTTTTTCCATTTTTTTCTACGTCAATTCAATTTCAAGTCGTTATGCGTACGATGGGGTCTTCATTGTAGCTCTTGTAAAAAAAGGAAAAGCAGAGGGTTCGCCCTCATGCCTTCACGACGACCGTGTGCGCCACGCGATCCCCAAGCCGTTGCTTCATATCTGACGTCCACATAAGGATGGCACCAAGCAGGTATGGAATGAAGTACGGAATGAGGTCAATGAGCCGTAAGATGTTACGCACGACCGCGTCCATATAATCGATCTTCGTCCCGTCCTCCCGCACGACTTTGATCTTGACGGCCATCTTGCCGACTGTCTGGCCGTACGCCCCTTCAAGGAGTATGAAGTACAGCAAAAAGATCAGCAGCGAAACCGCTCCAGAAAGTTGCGATTGAAACGGGATCGAGAGAATGCCTGCGATAATGGCAATAATGATGGTATCAATGAGAATCGCGACAAAGCGAATCGGGACGCCCTGATATGGTAAGGCCGCAGCGTAAGACGGTGCTTGATACGTCGGAGCAGGTGCGTACGACGGAACGCTCTGTGGCTGTGGTTCGACTTCAGTGTGCAACTGAGCGCCACACTTTTCGCAGTACTTAGCGTCAGGTAACGCGGGCGCGCCGCATTGTTGACATTTGTCTTCGTTTATGGTTTTCACCTCCGTTTCTTTTTTATATTGAAGAAATACGCAGGGTTGTAGTTATTTCTTTGCCGTTCTTGAGGCGGTTTTTCATGTTCGTTATTTCTGGAAAACAAGCCCGATCTCACCACTTAGCAGCGTTTTTCCCAAACAAGCCTTTCAAGGAGCCTTAACAGGTTTACGGGTTTAACGGTTCAAGTCGTGATGTGTCGAAAGGGGAGATATCACCCGTTGCGATAACGGGTATTCCCGGGCCTTGCCTACTGAGATAAAAACGAGATAGAAAAAGCACATAATTTAGTCCTCCAATTTAGATCGAATCATATAGTATCAATCGTTATTTTTTTTACGAAAAGTAGCACGTTCTAGCGGCATTTTAAGGCCACTAAATCAATAAAAGAAGCGTATAAACGAGGGCTTGTAAGCCTATTATCTACAAGTAATACGTGCAAGGGTAAAAAAGGCTAAAAAGGGGGGAGTAATTGGCCTCAAGATATGTTGAAAATACTACTTTTTCCAGGACTACTCAGCGCTGTCAGACGCGCTTAAGGATTTAGTTGTTTAGTATCGTTGCGAAATCGATCTATTGACCGTCGTATATGGCCGACACCGCCTAAGCATGCTCCGTTTGGCGAAGATGATGTTAATCCCACGAGATAGAGCTAAACCAACGCTGCTCTGTGAAGTACGGATTAAGCTCGTCATAATAGAGCACGAGCCCAGACTGGGTATCATAGACCATATGGTGCTCCCCTACGGTATCCGGGACACGGTAAATGAGTGTAGTTGCATCCCAAGTATACCCCCCGGTTTCAAAGGGGCCCTGTCCAACTATCACCCATGGATAACCGTAAGCATGAGTCGGATTCGTGGGATCAACCCACATAACTATAATATTACCGCCGAGAGTCGGATCTCCATTGGTGTAGGACCACGGATATGTTTGGACGAGGTTGGGATACAGCTTATTCTGAACGGTAACGTCTCCATTGTACGTGGCTCCATCACCCCCTGTCACCCGGCTCGTGATGGTTGCCATGACAGCTCGACTGGTCATATACTGCTCTCTCGGTCCAGAGATACCATCGTATGTCACACTGAGGCCTGGCCGTATCCATGAAGGCGCCGCTGCTCCTACATTGGCTGCACCTGGATTAGCTGCACCTGGGTTAGCTACACCTTTTGGGTTAGCTGCAACTGGGTTAGCTGCAAGTGGGGTCGCTGCAAATGGGTTAGTTGTATACAGGCTAGCTGCTTCACTTGGTGTAGCACTCGCGCTAAGCGTTTGATTAGTAGTCTTTGAGGTGCAACCCGATACTAACAAAGAAACAACCACGAGCAATAGAACGGCTATCGCAGTTGTTGATTTGAATTGCATAATGCTTATGCAAGAGGCGTGTGGAGGCTTAACAATTCCTATTCGTATTCGATGATAACTAGCCAATCACACCTTTTTTAGGGTTTGCGGCGCTTCTCCCACAAGGCGGGGACAAATGCCAGATACGCTATTACCGCGATGATAGCAGTAAGCAGGCCAAGACGGATCTCGACGCTCCAAAATGCAACTATTATCAGCACAGCAATGAGGAGCGCGATGGCAACGTTTTCCCTTACGTTCTTCATAGGAAGTAAATTTCCTCTTGAAAGCATAAAAAGGCAACTCAAAATGTGCACATTGCTCATTGCGAACGTTGGCTTAACTATTCCTTTTTAGAGAGTTAAACGAAACACGCTATGCTCTCTCTCCATTGATTGAAGCGAGATTAAAAAGGGCGCCACACGGCTAGAATCAAACCAGTTACAATAATCAAGATTAATACAATTGCTATAATTTGGCGTCCTCTTTGTGACTTATTTTGCAGTTCCTCACGCTGAAGATCCCCATAATCTCCCTGGCCAAGAGGGAGGAGATCTATGTGCCTGGACTGGACGGGCCGCGGGATATCGGGAAGGAGGAGATAGCTTCGCTCTATCTCCAGGAGATCAGGGACGAGGCGCACAGATTTGCCTTGGCCTATAACCGGCTGCTTCGGAGAAAGGCTATAGCATAATAACGTAAGTTAAAAAAAAGCCGGCGCATGCGAAGAGCAGGATGCGAAGCTTTCAATCTGAGATAGAATTAAAAGAATAAAAAAATATTATTTCTCCAGTTCCCCTAAGAGCTTCATGCCCTTGGTGAAGGGAGGCATTCCCGATGTCAGCAAAACCACTCTCAGGACATCCACTATCTCTTCCTTGGTGATTCCCAGCTCCTTCATGCCGCTCATCATCTGCTTCTTGGCGGCACGGTCGTCCGAGGCGGCGGCAGTGATGGCTATGGCAATTAGCTTCAGGGTCTTGTAGTCCAGGACCTTGCCGGTATAGGCTACCTCATTTAAAGAAACAATGGCTTTATAAAGGTCGGGATATTCGTTCTTGGCCCTTGCCATTCCCTCGCCGAAAAAGACTTCATCCTTCATAACATCTCACCGGATATTCCTTGTCGTGCTTGGAGTTATAGATTTCGTGATTCTCTGACCAAGACCAGATCAGGATTCTGAGCAGTGGATCTCTGCCCCTCTTCTACCAGGCTCCTTCTTTCATCAAAAATGCCTCTGTCCAGCTTGGGAAGACTAACACATTGAGAAAAAAAGCGCTCAAGAAGCTCATGCGTGACTACAATCCCGCTCTTCCAAGCTTTCAATGAAAGACCAAAATAGAATTGGGCTTGGTGCGTAAGCAACGAAAATGAATTCATATCGAAAGACCGCAATAATTATCGGAGTATTACTTATAACTGCGACAGGTGCGTCTATACTAAGTTTAGAGTGCGTATTAGTTTTTTGTAGATTGCCTTAATTGGCGGCTTGCGTTTAGGAGTTGTCACTAAACTTCATAAGTGACGGCTTGAAAAGTGTCTTAAAAAAAGAAGGAAAGAGGAGCGCGAACGCTCCCTTTAGGTTCTAAGGGTTGCCACCGTAAACGAATCCGTCATTCCGACACTTCTGTTTCGGTCGCTTCCGGCATCTTGAAGCCCCGGAAGAACAGCCAGAAGGGCAGAAGGATGATCTCGAAGACCGCGACGGGGACGTTGATGATGGTGGCCCCGGCGCTCGCGGGGTCGATGAGGCCGAACCAGGCCGCTAAGCCGCCGAACATGGTCAAGGTATACCCGACCAGACCGACGACAGAAATGACTCGGGGAACCATCTTGTGCCGAACCAACATCCAGGTGAGGATGATCCCACTCAGACCGAGGAGCACCAAAGATACCGTGGTCACGCCCGTCACCCGCACAAGCGAGTTGCCGAGGGTCAGATACCAGGAGCTCAGGGGAGCGCCGGCGTTGATGAACTCGGCACTTAGCGGAATCAGCATCAGAGTCGCCACGACGCCGCCCATCACGAGGGTCCCCTCGATGATCCGCACCGCAAGGTACCCGACCGCCGCATTCTCATCGAGCTTCCTCAGCAAGGGATACATGAACACCGCGATGAACACGATGCCGATGTTGTTGATCGACAAGAGCAGGGCTGACCAAGCGACAGCGGCCGTGTTGGGAGATATCCCTGCCAGATAGTTTGGCGCCGTCAGAATCGACTCCAGAATTAACCCCCCGGCGATACTGGCCGCGGCGGTCACCAGAAAGAGGGTCGCCACCATGATCTCGGCCCTACGTTGCTTTGCATCGACGATGCGTTTTTGTGTCATTTTGAATTTCTCCTTGATCGCGGTCTGGCGGCCTCTGGTTTAACAATTCCTATTCTTTTTTCCACCAAACAGCCGGGCGCCTCCCATCATGTGCTATGCAAAATACGCATAAGCTACACTATAACCAATACCAGCCGATGAAAACCCCGACAATTATCCCTATCATAAACCAAAGGACGAGGCTACGAGCGCGTATTCTCATTACAAGCACCCCCTATTTTTTTTCCATCGCCAAATAGCCGAGCCCAGAAGTTAGTATCGTTCCGGCTGCAGCGTTTTCTGTTATGTTAGTCCCCCACGGATTGACAGGTAGAAAGCCAGGAGTCCGAATACTAGTATGAGGACCATTACAACCGCTATGAGCTTCGTCTGAAGTGAATTCATTTAGCCGCCTCGCCTTTCGTATCGACAATCGTGCCTAGCACCAGGCGCTTACGCAAGGGGCTAAAATACGAGTGATGTCTTTCTTTTTCCTGTTCTTCTTTCTCTGCAGTTCTGAAACACGAAACAAGGGCACTTAGTGCTTCAGTATCATCTAAGTTAGCCTCGGACTCCTCATCGACCTTTGTTTTGACTTCTGAAAGCGCACAGCTCAGTAGCTCCGCGTCGCTGCCGGTTAAGATTAGTCCCTTTTCTATCATTTTTCCCCCTCTTAGTAGGTGCTTTTTACATGAACAAGCTCGACTTTTAGCATGATCGGTTTTTTCTGTTGACGATAATGGCGACAAAACGGGCGCCAATTAGCTAACTGATGCGAATAGCGACGTAATGGCTTCATAATCAATCGCCTCGTAGTCGAAAATAACGCCTTTCGCCTTGATCGGCACAACAACATTTATTCCCTCAGAGTGCCTTTTTACTTGTTTAGAAAAACGGCAGTCATAGGAACGGCGATGTCGTGGAATGTAAAATAGAAAGGCAAACACTAGCTTTTGCACAGCTCGAAAGAAACAAAGCAGAAATACGCGAGCTGATGGAATCGGAAAAGGCGCTCTACGAGATAGAACGTTGGATCACGAACCTTCATGACTGGGCTGACCTACGCCAAGCGAGAAGAGATGTGCTGTGCTGGGAAGCGCGATGTGATGGAGCAGAAATTGCGCTAAAGCGATGCGTAGAAAACACAAGAGACAAACACTGATATTACGGGATTTAAATGGCTGATAATGACACGATTAGGGATGAAATCAAGAAACTAGCTAAGGCACATGATGCGCTAGCAGCCGAAGTCATGAAGTTTGGTGAGAGATATAATGAGGACTTCGAGAAGTTATCTGAGAGACATAATGTACTAGCAATAGACTTAACGGAGTTGAATAAAACTCTTAATAAGTTAGATACGCGGGTCAACGCGCTATCCGAGCGTGTTATGAGTCACGCAGAGAAATTGAGAGAAACATGAGAGTTATCGGCTATGCCCCAACGAGTGCGTTAAGGCGTTTGCGAAATATGGCTCTTTTAACCGGTCGTTAGCCTGTTTTTAACCTGGTTCATACGCCCAGCCATACTCGTGCCGTTGGTGCAACTGTACCTGTATCTTTTTGATGATCTGTCGCACCTGCTGCCTGGGCGCTATCAGGCAACCAGGAGTCGTGCACGCGGTCTTGCAGATATCGGTAAGCTTCCCAACTGGTTGAGCACTTCCTTAAAAGTTTTTCGGCTGCCGCGTCAGCGTAATCGTTCTTGTGGTCAGCTAGCTGCAATAGGAGTTCATCGACTAGGGCACAATCGTCGCGCACGACATTAGTGTAGTAAAGCATGGGGTGTAAATGATTAGGAAGCGCGGTGTGGAAGTAGTCTACATTCCGCATTCGTGATGGCTTCGAAAAACCGTCTGATTGACAAAAAGAGGCAATATTGACAAGATCGGAGCACAGAAAACATTTAATTGTCGCCTTTCAACACGTTGATTTCATAGGAGCTAATATTATGTTAAAAACAAAGGTGGTAGCGGTCGCGGTGCTGACTGTCTTCCGCGCTTCGGTGGCGGTGGTGAGCGTGACGGACAAACCAATCACCCCACGCTTCAACACGAGCCTTGTCATTCAGCGGAGACGGCCGGTACCACGAAACCGGTTGTAGATCTAATCAGCGGTAAGCGGGCGGCTTAAACGCGCCGAGTTTCGCAAACCTACTGCTGGAAGTCGCACGAAATGAACTGTCCTTACAACACAATCGGCTCGGAAGTTACCTTTTCCAAATCAAAAGGCAGCACAGTCGTGAAAGCTAAGGCTCACCGGGTCGAATAACGACGACAACGGACAAGACGGCTGTCGGGCTACACGCGCTTTCTGTGACGTTTAAGCAACAGGGTACTACGGCGTTTATGCTACCTTTGACGGCGCAACGGGCCCGCGGAAACTACTATAGGCCCCGACAAAGAGCGAAATTATGGTGGTAAAGGAGATAAAGGCCGCCGTCGCAGGTGTGGCAAAGCCGAGCGCATCGTTGCGGGGACGGTGTCCGCCGACACCAGATGGCTCCAAACGCGAATTCGTCTGGCTGATTCACGTGACACAGGATCTGGCACTCAAAACGGGCAGGCGAGAAACGTCGCGTCACTCAGACTTAGACGGCATAAACATGTGGCGCTTTACTTTCAGCAACGGATCTCCGCTCGGCTCGAATACGTGATACAGGGACATCCGACGCTGGTCGGAACAGGGGTATCTGGACCCGCTGACTATCGTTCGAGTTCAAGGTGACGCAGCCCGGCTATTACCGTTCCAGACTACATTCGTCGGTGAATCCATGCCGTGGAAACTAGAAGGGTGTGAGCCACAGCAAGTAATTACATCGACGTTTTAGTAACAAACTAGGGAGTTCCGCACTCCCTTTTGCTTTTTTGTTGCTTCTTTTATGCCGATATCCCCCGCCTTGCAGCCGAAAGCAATGCCCATCAGTGTAACAAGCGAACGTTACAACAACATTTATTTCCTTAGGGCGCCTTTTTACGTGTTTAGAAAAACGGCGGTCGCTACTACCGCTGTAAAAGGAGGTGATTCAAAATGGTGACATTTTTATCGGTTGCTCGGCACACTCCTGAAATGTGCGCGCTCTATAACGAGAAATCTGCAAAGGTATATATGGAGTTTATGAACAAGCAGCAGGAGCTCGAGGCGAAACATGGAGTGAAAATGGTTGGCGGCTGGAACGTGCCCTCCGAGCATTTGACAGTTCAGGTGTTTGAAGCCCCGACTTTTGAGGCGATGCAAGCATATTCAATGGAACCGGAAGTAATGAAACTAAGCAATGTGGACACAGCGGAAATCAAAGTGGCATACACGCTCGAAGAAATGGGACAGATAATGATGCAGATGATGCAGGCCAAATGACCTGCATTTTTTCTTTTTTCACCTTCAGCACGTTCTAAAAACTTCCTTTGGGCAGCCTATTCTACTGTCTTAGTTTTTTCAGCTGCTGTGGGACTGAAAAATTGTACCATCTTAATGTTAGAACTCGACAGCGCTCCAATATTGCATATACACATCATACACGTTCTCAGGCAAAGGATGCTTGTACGTATAACTCCCCTCTTTTTTCACAAAGCTGAGTGACACCATCCTGTGTCACGTACTTATTTATAAGCCAGTTTCGATATGACTTTTCATGCCTGCCGGTACAGTTATCAACAGTGTTAAAGACGCCATAGCGGTGATTTTAGGGATATTTGAATCAGCAAAGCACGAGATTGTCTACGTCACACCTTATTCCTTTTGTGTCCCTCGCCGCGAATTATGCTTCTATGCAAAGCGCCGACCGGTTCATACAAAACGGCGGGGCGATCAGGGGCATTATACCCATATCGCGCGATGACGTTGAAGGGGTGCGAAAGCGACTTGATATCGGTTATGATCTGCGTCATAGTGACCAGTTCCACGAAATCTTCATGATCGTAGGTGATAAGCAGCAGAGCATCAGCGCGATAAATCTCGGCGTCCAAGAATATACGCTTGATACCCCTATCACTGCCTTCTGGAGCGAGAGTCCTAATTATGCTGAGTACCTCCTCACTTCCTTTGAGAACGTATGGTCCCAGGCAGTTCCTGCAGAAGAGCGGATACAAGAGCTGTTGAAACAGCGGCTAGCATAGGTTTCCCATATCATCAGGTAACAGAGTCAGCTCTAGAACCTCACAATTAAGGATCTTACAATTAGGGCTCAAGCCGTAAAAGAAACGCCTCTCCAACGTTGCATATAAACATCATACACGTTTTCAGGCAACGGATGCTTTATAGTGCTTCCAATCGATTCCACTTACGCCATGCGTCATTATGTACGCACGGATTATGGCTGCTGATTTTACTAAGATAGTTTTACGCTAAGCGCGTGCCCTCTTATTTAGTTCAAATCTGGCAGCGGTAGCCAAGAAGGTGGACATCTATGAATACTCATGCAAAACGCGCTTTTAGTGCGCTCGCAACGGTTGCGGTGTTGACCGTTACCGTGTTTGGTATTGTTGGTTTGACGGCGGTTCCCGTATTGGCTGCCATTTGGACTGACGCAGAACTTACAGGTCCGACGACTGGTCGTGTAGGCGAAACGCTGACATACACGGTGAGGGTGTTGCAGTGCGAGGGTGAGCATCTCGGGAAAGCCCATACGAGTGCATCCTCGGTCGTGGCTACTTCGTTACGATAAGTTTTAGAGACAACAATGGCCAGATCCCGATTGCATACGCTTATGCAAGAGGCGAGAGGTAGCTTAACAATCCCTATTTGGAGGGGTTAAACGAAACACGTTATTGCTCTCTCCATTGATTGAAGCGAGATTAAAAAGGACGCCACACGGTTAGAATCAAACCAGTTACAATAATCAAGATCAATACAACGGCTATAATTTGGCGTCCTCTTTGTGACTTATTTTGCAGTTCCTCACCACATTGAGAGCAATACATGCACACCGTCACGGTTTTGGAATTGACAGTTTTCGCACCATCCTTTCGTCACCATATTCGCCTCCGATTTCCGGTTGAGCAGTTATTGGTTTCGATTGCATACTAAATCACGTATGCAAGAGGTGGATGGTGGCTTAACTATTCCTATTCTTAGCAGTCGTATTCAGTACACGGGTACCGACTTGCCTTTCGATAATCGTACCTAGCACTAAGCGCTTACGTTAAGGGGTTAAAATACGCAGTGACGTCTTTCTTTCTCCTGTTCTTCACTTTCCTGCATTCCTGAAACACTGAAACGAGGGCAATTTAGTGCTTCAGTATCATCTAAGCTAGTCTCGGACTCCTCATAGACTTTTGTTTTAACTTCTGAAAGCGCAAAAGCTCAGCAACTCCGCGTCGCCGCCGGTTAAGATTAGTCCCTTTTCAATCATCTTTTCCCTCCTCCTTGTTCGTACTTTTTACGTGAACAAGCTCGACTTTTAGCATGTTCGGTTTTTTCTGTTGACGATAATAGCGACGTACCGGCACACACTTCACGATCCCTCATACTTCTAGCCGCCTAGCAGCAGAAAATTACCGCTATCACTGTAACAAACCAACGTTACAACAACCTTTATCTCCTTCGGGCGCCTTTATACGTGTTTTAGAAAAACGGCGATTATTACTACCGCTGTAAAAGGAGGTGATTCAAAATGGTGACAGTTATGGCGATTTCAAGGCACACTCCCGAAAGTGTGCGTTTCAACCAGGAATCGGAAATACGTATATTGAATCTATGAATAAGCAGAAGGAGCTCGAGGCGAAACACGGAGTGAAAATGGTCGGTGGCTGGAATGCACATTCCGAGCATTTGACAGTTAAGGCGTTGAAGCTCCGACTTTTGAAGCGATCCAAGCATTTTCAATGAAACCGGAAAATGTGAAGATAACCAGTGTGGACACAGAGGAAGTCAAGATAGTAATGCCGCTCGAAGAAGCCGCACAGATAATGATGCAGATGATGCAGGCCAAGTAACCTGCATTTTTTCTTTTTTTTAAACTGGTTCATACGCCCAGCCGGCACTCGTGCCGATGATGCAGCTGCACCGGCATCCTTTTGATAATCTGTCGCCCTGCTGCCTGGCGCTCTCAGGTAACCAGGCATCGTGAGAGCGGTCTTTCAGGTAGCGGTAGGCTTCCCAACTGGAAGAGCACTGCTTTAAAGTTTTGCTGCGGCTACGTCCGCATAATCGTTTTGTAGTCAGCCAGCTGCAATAGGAGCTCATCGACTAGGATGCAATCGTCACGCACGTATTAGTGTAGAAAAACATGGCCTCAAAATGATTGAGGAAGCGCGGTGTGGCGAGCCTTCTTTCAGAACTGAATCCGACGAAATTACCTAACCGACACGAAGACGAAAGCAAATGGATAAGTCGTAAGCGTTGAGTGTAACGTGTTTAAACAATTATAGAAAAAGGTGAATCGTTGTGACGAAACAAAACGTAGGATGACAAGTATCGCCTTAGCGAGCATCTTGCTCGTTCCTAGACGCAGTATGTGCAAGCACCTAGTGTGAGTGCTGCGGATGGCAGCAGCGCAGATGCAGACGTTCAAGCTTCCTGCTCTCGGCGCAGCAGCGCGCTCAGCGTCCGTCGTTGGTGCACCTGCCGTGTGCGCGCAGGCTGCGAACAGTATCGACCTATTTATAAACGGTACGGACGGCGCCCTCTGGTGGGAGCATTGGGATGGCCAGACCTGGGGAACGTGGAAGTCCCTCGGCGGGCGCCTCACGTCAGACCCCGCTGCCGTGTCCCGATCTGCAGGTAAGATCGACGTCTTTGTGCGCGGGGGCGACGGCGCCCTCTGGTCGAGGGATACCACGGACGGCGGCACCTCCTGGTGCACCTGGTACAAGATCGGCGGGCAGCTCCTAGCCGGCACCGGTCCTGCCGCATACGCCTGGGGGGATGTACGGATCGGCGTATTTGTCACCGGCACGAACAAAGCGCTCTATCACATATGGAACGACGGCGAGTGGTCCAGCTGGCAAAACCTCGGCGGAATCCTTACCTCCTCACCAGCTGCGACGGCACCGACCACCGGTGTGATTCGACGTCTCCGGGCGCGGAAGCAACGGCGCCCTCTATCAGAGGGAGTTTTCTAGCAACTGCGCTGGTCCAGCTGGACCTATCTCGGCGGGCAGCTCGCCTCCAACACCGGCCCTGCCGCCTGCTCGTGGGGCCCCGGTCGTCTCGACGTCTTGCGGACAAGGCACGAACGGCGCCCTGTAGGCATAAATCGTACAACAGCGCCTGGTCCGGCTGGGAAACTCTTGGCGGAAAACTGACGTCGTCACCAGCGGCAGCCGCAGCGTCGGGTGGTAACAGAATCGACGCGTTTGTGCGCGGCGGCGACGGAACCTTTGTTAAAGGATAAGCCTGAGAACGGAGGTAGTTCCTGGTAAGTGGACTAAGATCTGGGTGGTTCTTGAGCCGTCGACCTTTTGATATTGTGAAGCCCATCAGCTTTTGAGTTGCACACATATACAACCAGATTAAGGAGTGTTTTCGTGCTTCCCTTCCTCCTTTTTATCCCTTCTTTGAAGAGTTAAAGCAGGTCCTGGGCAGTTCTTATTAGATAATAGGCAGCGAAAACTGCACTCAGCATACGTTTCCTGCACGTCCTTATCATTAAACTGCACGTAAACGGGCCGTCGTGCTTATGTTTGAATGTCCCACACCTGCTATACGCGATGCCAACCTGTGAACAGATCTCGTGTCACGCAGAATTACATAGTGACTTATCGTTGGCGTCATCGAGAGTGAGGAAGAGCGTACCGGCCTCTTGGACTTGCGAATGGTGCGACCTGCGATGAAACGAGCGTCGTACTTTATAATCGACCGCCGGCACGTGTCCTTCCTGTCACATGAGAGCAAAGGAGGTGAAGAAGCAATGGTTTCAGAAGTTAAAACAACAGCACACGCCTCTACCCATTGCTACTTCGACTTGAACTCGGAATGCGAGTTATGATTAACAAGTCCGGACAGCAAGGTGTGTGCAAAATGCTAGCCGACGCTTACGATGAGATCGTAAAGATATAATAACGGCATTAAAAAAGAAGGCCGTTCGATAATCTGGCACAACTGAGCTGTCGTAGTCGACCACAGAAGCAAGTAGAGGTTTAAATTAACACGGCATGTTTGCATACGCTTCCTGCACATCTTTGTCATTAAACTGCAGGTAGATTGCTGTTATATTGATATTAGGGTGGCCCGTGACCTGCTGCATCTGCGTATGTCAACTCCTGGACAGCACGCTGTTATGCAAACGTGCCCTTCTTTGTAACATAATAATCGCGTGTATGATGCTTTTATCATAGTAGCGGGCTCGGAACACAAATCAAAAAGAGGGGCGAATGACAATGCGGAAAACATCGTTTAGTAGCCTTATGCTTCTGCTCCATAGGCACACTGACAGCCACTACAGGAGAAACAGCAGCGCCAACCGACGACTCATCATTCAGCGGTTCGATATAGGGATAGGGGACTACAAATACGGCGGGGTCGCTGTTGACACGGGGACCGATCAATCGTCGCCAACGCGCATGTAGGAAAAGATCGGCAGACGAACAGGTGACTCGAGTTGCACGAAAAGACGGGGCGAAGCCGCATTATGTAGCGATTGCACGTTCAACAGTTAATAACGGTGGACGGGTCCACTGGAGGGCACCTCACTGCAGCACAATTAACCTGGATTCACGCATATGGCGATGATGCTATCTTCTTCGTAAGAGGCAATTATTGACCGTTTTCACGGACGCAGCACTCATGCGCCTTCGGCAGAAACACCGACTTCAAACCCGACTGTACAAGCTACCTTGAAGCCAGCGAAACCAAAAGTAACGCCCGATAATGCGGCAGCCGAACTAGCTTCTTTAAAGTCGTATCTGAGTTCGCAGGGCCGTCCGTTGGTCTCCGTCCTTTTTGTTCATGCTTTTCAGCATAAGCCTTTATCATCGCAGGGAAGGAGGAAGTAATATGGTTGAACCGCGGGACAGCATTAAAATTGTAAATGTGGTTGCATCCACCAGCATTGGACAAGAAATAAATCTGAAGCAAGCAACGCTTGGGTTAGAAGGCGCAGATTACGATCCTAAACGGTTTCCGGGCGTTGTCTATCGCACCAAAGACCCGAAGACCGCTGCACTCATCTTTCGATCGGGAAAATCGTTTGCACGGGCGCAAAGAGCATCGATGACGGTATAAAGGCGTTGAAAACGTATTTCAAAGTCTAAGAAATATCGGAATCGACGTAAAGGGAACGCCGGAGATCAAGGTACAAAACATCGTGGCGTCCGGGGATCTTCACGCAGTTTTGAACTTGAACACAATTGCCATCGGTCTCGGGCTTGAAAATATTGAGGACGAGCCGGAACAGTTTCCCGGTCTCGTTACCGGTTGTCGGACCCGAAAGTGGTGGTTCTTTTGTTCGGGTCCGGCAAACTGGTTATAACCGGCGGCCCAAAGCCCGAAGACGCGGCCAATGCGGTCGATCAAATCGTCAAGGAGCTAAAGCCTAAGCCTTCTATAAGATACTCAGTTCCGGCCGCTCGCTGAATGGGACTCCTGGAATCAGAGCGCTCAAAGGCACCACGGGTCGGAGAAAGAGTTCTTCCCCTACCGAAATTTCAGAAGAAGAAGATCCAAAGACAGGAGACGTGAAATCGCCCGACAAGACACACGATTTGGGACTTTCCTAGGGATCTTCTGTAGAAACGACAGAACCACGTAGAAAAGCGATCGCTCCTTTGTGAACGGTCTGAAAAACTCGGAACTGGGAGTAACTGGTAAGTTTTGAAAAGGCGTGGGGCAAGCCTCATCGTCGGAGAGTTGCAACCTGCTTTTGCGTGGTGGGGCGAGATTTTGGAGCG
>CAVRAO010000012.1:0-322179 GCA_963719035.1 Methanobacteriota archaeon
GATTTTGGTGGGGGGATCGCTGATTGGCAACAATCTGATGGTCGAAAAAATATTGTTTTTTCAGGATCTAACTGACAACAAGTTTGGGACAACACCTATAACGTTGCAGATTTAACGAATTGTTCGGGTTGGTTTGGGGTAGCGTTTCGCTAGGCGGTAAGGCCGATCCCCAAACGTATCGGTGGGAAGCCTTGAGGTTCATTCTAATCGTCGGTGCAAAGTCTTTTATGGAGCTGACGAACGCCAACGTAGCAGATTGGCAACTGTACGGTACGACGTTTCTTGAATGGAAAGAGGAAACTGGGAAGGACTATGATAGCTGGGTGAACGAACGAGTCATCCCAGCGTTAGACCTGTTTGATTATCTAGCGTGGTATGAGGACGGATCGCTGCACAGCTATGAAGGCGGATATAGCGTCATACTCGATCAGAGCTTCGGACTCTGGACGGGTGAAATACTCGCTCGCGCTAAAAAACTTGGATTGAGCATCGAGGAAACGCAGAACGGCTCCGGATGCGGGATCGGATAGGTCAAATTTGCAGTGCTGGCAAGCACTGACAAAGCAGCTGCCCTCCTTTCGCGCAGTTTTGTGATATGGACTATTGCGGTTTTCAGCTAAGATTGCCGCAGAAAACGGCTTAAGGAAGCTATGTGCGCCTGTTCCTAAAACTCTTCTTCAAAGCTCGGAAACTGGAACTGCAACGCCTTGAATCCCTTATCGTCAACAAATCGGTCGTCAAGCATATGCCGCTTGGATCGGCCCATTGAATCAGTTGTGACACCGAGCAGCGCTCCGTCGCTCCGGATCATAAACGTTGAATACTTCGCAAGCAGTTCTTTGATCGTCGACGGTTCCCCCTCATCACGTGCTTGCCACTTCGAAAAGGTTTGCCGTTGTAACAGCTTAAATTGCCGTGAGGTCAGCGTCATCACGCGAATCTTGATATTTTAACCCCCTTCAATCAACTGACTGCCTTCTTTACTAACGTAAGTAAATCTTCTCGTGTTCGCACGCGCTCGCGCGTCTTGGTCTTCCCACCCTTAATGACATTTGCAAAAATCTCGGGCAAGTCCCCCTCTGAGCTTCCTGTGAGGCCCTGGATAATTCCGCTAAAGACGTCACGCGTTCTTCTCTCCTCTAACGTGATATGTCCAAAATTGCGGAACCACATCTCTATGCGCGTGTCTTCCGACACGATCGTTATTTTGCGTATCTGTTTCTCCCACCAGAGGTGGATCATGATATCATACTTCTTCTGTTCCATTTATCCTCGCGCCGTGCTAATGCGTCGTTCTTGCTCTGTAATAATCGAGTTCCTTGTTCTTATTATTGCGGAATCTTCAGTGCTCAGCTAGGTGCCCATAAAGCGCTCGCTCTTACGGTGCAAAAAAAGAAAAAAAGCGGTGCAGCGTGCGTGCACCTATTTCATCTCTACCCCTGAGCCTCTTCCTTCCCTGCCTGCGTCTCTTCAGCCGTAGCGCGCGAGGCGGCACGTGCGATCCAAACGGTTGCTAACACTGCGATAATAGTGACAATAATTGCGTATGAGAGGGTCGCTGGGATACTTGTAGCAGTTCCTAACACTTCTGTAAAAATAGCCGTAATGGCAGCCTGCCAAGCAAGAGCAGCGATTAACGCGAAAGCGGTCGTGACAAGGGTCGCCATCACTTTCAGATATTCAGCTTTGCCCACCATGTGTTTCACCTCCGGTAATTTAGTAACATTGTACTTCAATTAACATAAGATAAAGAGCTTTCTAATTGCTCGTTTTTTTGGCTATTCGGCGCCGAAGTTCAGTCCAATGAAAGAAAACGCTTATGCTTGGCGTTAGTCTGGCTATGTGCGATAGACGATCAGCAAAACGACAAGCAGCAGCGGGAGGAGGACGTCGTTTATGTAAAGCACCGGTCCTGCATTACCGGGCGCAAAGTTGCGGCGCAGCCGTATATCGCGAATGTGGCCGTACGCCGCTCCGAGTCCAAACACCGCAAAGGCGACGACGGTGGCGATCCAGAAGTCGCCGCGTAGCCAAAAGCTCAGTACCCCTAAGACCCCTATGGCCAGGTCGTGCAGCGCTACCTCAAATTGAAACGGGCTTCCAGGGGGCCATCCTATGCTCCGTGCCACGTCATCGGCAGCAAATGCGTGTCCTATGAAAGCGTAAAGCGAACCAAAGCCGACTACGACAACAAGCAACCAAAGGAGAAACGACTCGACAACCCCCCCACCAAAGAGCGCGATGTCAAGGATTGTGGCGATGATCGCGACGCCGAATAAACTGTAGGGCAAATACTCTGCTATACGGTTGACCATAAAGAGCAATATTCTTTTCTTTTGCGATCCCCTCGCCGTACGCGGGTTTAAGGTTATTGACCCTTTGGGCCACAGTCCCATTTGGAACCGTTTCGTGCAATTAAGGGGCTATCGCTTCTCGAACTCCGCCACAACGGTTTTTATGCTCTATTAGTATATCGTTATATGTGAGTGATCACGTCGATAGAAATAGCAACGTAAAAGCGTTGCTGCTGCCAGTTGGCCTCGATAAGCAGTCTGCTGGCGCGTATGGCCCCATATTCGAAGATGGATCATTTGAGTACATCCCGAAGCCCGCAGACAATGAGAGCGCAGCTCATGCGACTTATAATAAACGGCTTGGTCGAAAGCGCCTTCCACTTGCAGTGTACTTGCCTCGAACCCTCAAAAATGCCGCGATTGACGAAAATCCAAACTTTCAGGCGTATCAGTATAATGTCGATCCTTCGCTTTGGGTTTTCCTTCGCCCACTTCTAAGGGGCGATTTGCTCGTTTTTTGCGCGGGTCTTCAACCGTTTCATACCGATGTGTATCGCACAGGACTGTACATTATTGGGTATTTCACAGCAAAGGACGTGATTGCCTTTGACGATCTCGCTCAGGTAGACGAGCAACGCCGCAGCAACCAAATCGTTAACGGCGATGCCAAGTCACGTGATACGCCTAGCGTTACGCTCGTCGTTGGTGATGATGAGCATAGCAAGCTCTTAGACACGGCGGTACCTCTTGCAAACTATGTGGTAAACCGTGATAAGAAGGCGGGAGCTAAATTTTCGTCCTCTGACGAAATGGTCGAATTTATAGGGTTACCAAGCACTATTAACAACAGCGATCTACCGATTTGGATAGTCGGTCAAGAATACATCAAGAATTTGAAGCAGCTACTTGGCTTGTTGTGACTTCTGTCCTTTTATGTCGCTAGCTTAGATGCCGGAACAAGTCGATATAACCTCAAACGCTCTATCCGGGAGGCTCCCGCGAACGATGAAGTGGTGCTTCGTTCGAGTTTTAGTAGCGTTCAAACACCGACATTTAACGAAGTTAAAAAACGCCACGGTAATATAATGCCTCAGATTAATTATATAGACTAAAGGAGGTCTTCTATGCTAGACAAGACGATTTCTGAGCATTTTATCAACAAAACGATAGAAGTGTACTTCGGCGGCAGACCCAACGAAACCATCACCGGTAAGGTAGTCGGAAGCGCCGACGGTGTTGTTGTGCTCGAGCACGACCAACGTCGGGATTTTATCAACGTGGGAAAAGTTGTGGCCTTCTGGGAAGTGTAGGATCGAAGCGTTCAATTCGGATACACTATACCTGTGCTCTTGCACAATGCGCGAGAGGTTCATCCCGCGGTGATTAGGAATCTTTGGATCGCCTTTTCGTCAACGCATCGTGCTTAGAAAGGAGTTGAGACTAGGTTAGCGACTTAGTCTCAAGCACACGCTGCGATGTGTAACGTTACGTGAAGTTAGGTTTTGGTCTTACGCGGCTTGCATAAGATTTCGCGGATTTCAAGCTCATAGAACTCGTCACTCGTCGCGGCCTTAATGACGAGTGCGGTATCGAACCCTTTTGAACTTCCGCCAAGAGCCACGACTTCTGCGCCTGATTCGACGATCTCTTCCTGTGCTGCAATCAATGTCAACTCAACGGCGACTTTGGTTCCTTGCCCGAACCTTCGCAAGGCGTTTTTTACCTCATCGGGGTACGAATAATCAACCTGTTTATAAAACACGAGTTTGAGTCCCGAATCTTCAATGCGCTTTTTAGTGTCTGGCGAAAATCGCGCAGGATCGGTGCCTACGAAAAAGAGCGTTATGTTTGTATTTGCAAAGAAATCCAACGCTTTTTCTGCAGAATCGCCTCGTACGGAGGGGATTAAGACGTGCTTGATGCCGAGTTCGTCTGCGCGCTCTTTAGCGCAGGTCAGCACGGCAGTTGTGTTCTCCTCCCCAGGAGCGTCGAAATAGACTATCTTCCTTTCTAGTGTCATTGTGATGGTACCTCCCTGTACCGAGGTCTAATAGGAATAAGAATGCGTAAAACTTTCTGTGAATGAAGCACGCGTAAAATCAAGCCGCATTTAGCACGTGAGCGGCCATACGTTGCGTGACAGGGGTGTGTACCACAACAAAGAGCAAAAAGCAAGCAGTTTTTTCACGCGCTGTGACTTCCCACGCGTAGGTTCTAGAGTACATTCTCTACGTCCTTCGTAGTGTCCGAGAAGGCGTGTTGAACTTGTTCTTGTGATTTGAAATCTCGCTCTCACTTGGCAAAGGCACGACTTTTGATAACTCGGCACTGATCTGTTCACGCGTTTCAGTCTCGAGCTCAAGCGAATCGAGTGCCGCTTCGGTGATGACCCAAAACGCGTGTCGATGTGACACCTCATTAATTAACTCGACGCTTATGACCCCGAGCGGGACTATCTCTCTTTGCGCTAGATTGTGTGAATTAACAAATGACCGCTCAAAGCTCGCTTGCAGCATGTATGGTCCGTACCGTTCCGCCTTGCGTCCATCGTTAGCGAGGTAATTCCATTGAACCGTATATGTTGATGGCCTGATTTTCGGTCCTCTCCTCATAAATCGTCCCTCTCTTGCACGATCATGCGCCTTTCAGGTTGTGCGAACGCACCTCTGAGTACGGCGCAGCAATCGTATGTTGGCCGCTCTGGATAAAGCAGTACAAATCGCAGCCCATCGTGCAACGAAATCACGCCCTCGTTTGTGTTTGCTCACGGACGTAAGAGAGCAGATAGGTACGGCCCCCCAACTCCTTTTCCGGTTAACCCGCTGGCCTTCCATCCACCAAATGGTTGAACGCCCGGCCAAGCACCGGTCGTTGCGCCGCCGCGTCGATTCGCGTAACACACACCGAACTGCATCGACGCGAAGAAACGCTCAACCTCGCCTCTATCTTCAGAAAAAATGCCTGCCGTCAGTCCGTATTCGGTTGCGTTAGCCTCTCGCAAGCCCTCTTCGAGTGACGTTATGGTATCGATGAGCAGAAACGGCACGAACAGCTCCTCGTTGAACAGGCGATGTCCTCGCGCCAGCCCCATCATGATGGTCGGTCGTACGTAGCATCCCTTGTTCAAAACACCGTCGCGCAGCACTGTTCCACCCGTTACGAGGATTCCTCCGTTTGTAAGGCCGTCCTTGACTGCATCGGCGAACCTCGTACGTGCTGTTTCGTCAATAAGGGGGCCAACAAAAACGTCGGTCTTGCGCGGGTCGCCGACAATAAGCTGCTCGGTCTTAACACGGAGCTTTTCGATGAAGTCAGCGGCTACTGAAGATTCAACGTACACGCGAGACGTTGCGCTACATTTCTGCCCGCTGTAGCCGAAGGCTCCCTTGAGCACGCCTTCGACCGCCTTGTCAAGGTCAGCGGAAGCTGTGACGATAGCAGGATTCTTGCTGCCCATCTCTGCGACAAATGGCTTAGGGTAAGGTTGTCGTACGGCGAAGTTGTGGTGCAACCACATTCCTGCGTCACGTGACCCTGTAAATGCGATGCCGGCGACGTCGGGATGGGCAACTGCGACCGCTCCAAATGGGTCTCCTGGACCGGTTATGACGTTCAGCGCGCCTCCCGGAACCCCAGCTTGCTCCCACGCGGCGAACAGCTTCAAACCAGTCAGTGGCGCTTTGCTCGTCGGCTTAAACACGACCGTATTCCCGGTGAGGAGTGCCGCTGAAATCATGCCTGCAGCGAGAACGAGCGGGAAATTGAAAGGGGAGATTACCGCCCACACGCCGTACGGCCGCATGGTGCTTATACTCCGCTCTCCTGTTACCTGCGACATAGGGAGGGTGAGGCCCTCTCGCTCCTCGAGGATAGCACTATTATACCTCAGCATCTCGACCGCTTCACATACCTCGGCAAGGGCCTCGGACCTGTTTTTTCCCACCTCATACGTCATAAGCGCAGCGAGGAGGGCCCCGTCTCTCTCTAAGCGGTCCGCGACAAAACGAGTAATCCGCACGCGTTCTACCCAATCAATTTGACTCCATCCCGGAAACGCCTCCTTCGCCTCGGCAACCGCAGACTGTGCCTCTGCCTCTCCGCCCTTTTGAAACGTGCCGATGACGATGTCGTTATCGATGGGCGATCGCGTCTCAAAATCCTCGATAGCAGCCACCCGCCGTCCACCGATGAACATTGGGTGGTGCTTTCCTAACTCTCCTTGCACCGCGTCCAGCGCCCGTTCGTATCCCTTGTGAATATCTCTGCTATCGAGAAGCGAGGTGTAGGTGAGTTTTTTCTTTTTCGGCATGTTCGGGTCCTCCTAAGCGAATCATTTGAGAGAACACTACTTTTTCACGCTCGATTCGCCCTGCCTGTATAATATCCTATCGTCTCCTAGGTCTACTTTTTGCTATTGCTTAAGATGCCTAAACCGTCGAAGCGTCACAATTTATCAAGTCGGGCGGAGGCTGGAAGTACACGAAAAAACAGGGGAGATACGTCGGCTCTTTATGGAGCTTAATTTTATCCACGTAACCGAAAGATACTAGACATAGCCAGCTTTGAAAGAACTAAAACGAAAAGGTCGATCAAATGACATCAGACCCCGCAACGGGCGAACCCTACGGTCGTATCAAGCGAACGATGGAGTCTATTGCCGGAAGAGTACGAAAAGAGGCAAATTCGCTCAGCCGGTCTGAGGTGAACGCATTTGTCGCTGAGATCATTACGACGTACGAAGAGCGGCATCGTATATTCGTTCTTGGAGAAGGAAGGTCGGGTTTGGTCGCGCGTTCCTTTGCTATGCGGTTAATGCACTTAGGTTTCGATGTTTATGTCTTTGGGGAGGTCGTTACCCCTGCTGTACGAGAAAACGACCTCGTGATCGCTGTTTCAGGGACAGGCGAAACGGCTCCTGTCAACGAAATGGCGAGGATTGCCAAGCAGCACGGGGCCGGAATTGCTACCGTCACCTCCAATCCGGACTCATCCCTAGGGAAGCTTTCTGCAAAAGTTGTTACCATCCGGGGTCGAACAGAAGCTGATGACGTGAGCTTCTTAGAGCGCCAGGTGACAGGCATTTCAATCACTCTTACGCCGTTAGGAACGCTGTTTGAGATTAACGTGATGGTATTCTTGGATAGCGTCATTGCAGGTCTCATAGCGATTTTGGAGAAAAAAGAGGAAGAACTAGCAGAGCGGCACTCAAACATGAGAAGCTAAAGCGAAGCGTCGTCAGCCGACCCGAACGCTAGTTGTATATCGTGACGCGTTGCCCATTCACGCGCTTTTCAACGAAGCTCGTCTCATAGCGCCTCCGCCCGACACGGTTAAAAGCGTGTGCATTAAGTAGTAAGGGTGTAGAGCGGATACAGCAGGTGACTCTAGCATGGAAAGCATAATCCTTTACGTGCTGTTAGGGGCGACGGCCGGAGTTTTAAGCGGTTTGCTGGGAATTGGCGGCGGTATCATACTTGTCCCAGCGCTCGTTCTATTTATCGGGCTCACTCAGCACGAAGCGCAAGGCACCACGCTCATTCTGTTAACTGCACCGTTTGGGCTACTGGCTGCTCTGACGTACTACCAAAGCGGCTATGCGGACTTGAAAATAGCGGCATTTCTTGGCATTGGCTTCTTTTTCGGAGCCTTTCTCGGGGCGAAAGTCGCAACGAATATCCCAAATGAAGTGCTCGAAAAGGTCTTTGGTGTGGCGCTGTTACTAATCGCATTAAAAATGCTCCTTAGCAAATAGCCTCGGAAACCTTTTTTGCTCTCCGATTTAGGGCACATTACGACGAATAAACAAAAGAAAGGACCCACGGTCCCCCAACAAGAAAGGAAAGTGTTATAAAGGGCCTAAGATTATGAAAGTATTTGGCAAATCAAACCCTCTCATCAGCTAAAGGCCACTATCAAGCCTATTAAGGGCTCGCCGTAGGGGTTCACTGTGTGTGGCTTTTCGCAAGTCGAGAGCGTGAGGCGTCTGATGATACCAGGATCAAGGAGGTTAAAAAGATGGGTCTTATTAAACTGATGTTTCTGCCATTGAGAATGCTGATGTGGCCCGTAATGGCCCCGTTGCGTATGTTAATGTGGCCATTCAAGATGGCATTTCGTTTCGGCACGGTGATGCTACTGTTCGCGCAGCTTATGGTTATGTTGTTCTTGGCTGCCATGTTCATCATGTTCACTGTTATCCCAACCGTCATTTGGGGGTTGTGTTGGATAATGAAGAAAAAAAAGCACATGGGACGGCTGGGACAGCATGGAAAAATGCATATGCACATGCCCACACCCCGTCGGTTTAAACTTTAACCTGGACAAACAACAGCGCTGTAAACTTAAGGAAACCCCTACGGTGAATTTACTATAGAAGCGCTGACTTTTTTTGCGCTTGCGAAGCTTGTTAGTCTTGTAAACGACGATATGCCCCCAAAAATAGACGTTAGGATTTCGAAAAAACGGTTGAGATAGATACAGGCTAATCGTTTTTCTTGACTCGACTTTTAACTATTACTGGGCATCATCATCAGCCGTAGCACACGAGCTTAGAAGAACGCAAGTATCACTGTATCATTGAGTTAAGCTCTCTCAACGCACGGAAACCATTTTGGCTTCGCGCTTTGAGCTAAAGCTTGGCAACGTTCAACAAGCGCTGGCGCTATTTTGCGACAAAAGTTCGCGTGGGACACTGACTCGTCTCTCGGTCACCTGGTACATCGTGGCCGAAGCAGCTACCCTTGCTATCATCGATTGGCTCATAGAATTTACAATCCTTGCACGTTGGCACGAGCTCACCCCCTCAATTGCCTGGTAAAAAAACGTGTTATCGCCTCTTAAACGTATGCACTAACTTATGTTCTGCAGATCGTGTTAAACTGCGTTGAGTGACCAGTGCAGAACTTATAGGAAGTTTGCCATGGACGAAGCTCGGTCGACCGAACCAACGGCTCTATCTCGCTTCATATCCTCGCCCCGTTATAAGCCGCAGCAAGAGACTAGCCTTCAAAGAGAACAGGGCGAGTGGCTAGACGATCCAATCAGACCTGCTAATCAATCACCGACGCGCTAGCGTCAGCAATTACGCCAGATGAGCGCTGAAAAATTCGTTCACCTTTGTCCAAGCATCATCTCTGGCAGCGGCATTCGCGCTTTTGGTACCACCAAGCTTCATACCCTGGGCCTGCCGCGAGCGTGTTGGGGTAAGTCGGCTTGGTCCAGCTACGAGGTGCCCTGCGCCTTCGTACTTCAGGTGCTGGAAATGAAACGCGAAATGGTGCTGCCTGAGCCGTTTGATAGCTTGCTCGCACATCTTACTTGCTGGCCAAATGGTATCTTCCGTGCCAGACAGCAATAAAATTGGCCCGTTAATATGCTCAACGGGAATGGTTGCACGCTCCACTGCATGCCGATCTTGAAAACTGCCGAGATAAAGCCCTAAATAGAATCCATATCGGTCAATGCAGTCGTAGTTTATTCGGAATGGCACAAAAGGCACGGGCTTGCCGTCCAGCGTCCACGATGATTTTGGAATCGTCTCTTTAAGTCCTGTTTCTGCGATACCTTGAAAAACTACGTGACTTGGGGAATATGCAACAACGGCCCCTACCTCTTGATACGTGGCGCTTACCAACAACGCACCTTCGCCCCCCTTGGAGGTGCCTATGAGGCCTATTTTGCTCGGCTCCACCGATGGATGTGAGCGCATATAATCGATTGCTCGCTGGAAATACTCAAGTGGTATCTCTTCAAGTCGTGTCGGGAGGTCTTCGATCCCAAAGTACGCTAAAGCGAGCGCTGCATATCCAGCCTCTGCTAGCAGTGACCCAACGGCATTTGCACTGCTTAAGGCCCGCCGCCCATAACTATGATTCCTGGATGCTCGCCAGGCGTTGAAGGATGGTGAAAGTTGGCAATGAGGCCACTCTCCCTGACTGCCACAGTTTGCATACAATTGACGCCGCCTTCTACGTTGTGCCCTCTTATAAGACTATACAAATGATCACTGTTGGACTAGTGCCGACTTAGCGTTTCAGCAGTTACTTAAAGTACCAAACAATACGCACACGCACCGATGAAGGAACTTGAGAGCCGGTGGGCTTTGTCTGACCTGCAGCGTACTATCAACTGGTGCGCACGTCGGAACGCCCAGGGTATCCGATGCATCATCGACATACTTGGGGAATACGCGCGTGACGAACTCCAGGCTACCAGTTCGGTTGAGACTTATTTAGTCGCTGCAAAGGCAATTTCTGATCATGGGCTAAATGCATCGTTAACCGTCAAATTGAGCGCGCTGGGGGTTCTGTTCAATCGGGAGGGGTGCCGAAAAAACGTGCAGAGAATCGCCCAGGAAGCAGCAAACCTCGGCGTCGGATTCGAAATCGATATGGAAGGGCAAGGTTTGGTCACGTACGCGATCGACGTGGCAACAGCTTGTGTGGAAAAAGAGTATAGTATAAGCCTTGCATTGCAAGCGTATCTTGACCGCACTCGTGATGACCTCAAGCGCGTGTCGGCGCTCGGCATCACAGCGCGGATCGTGAAGGGTGCGTACGTCGGCTCAATCAAGGACTTTGCTGAAATCCAGCGGCGTTTCAAGGAGCTTGTAAGCGTCCTACACGCACGACCGACTTTTTTTACAGTCGGGACACACGATCCCGAGGTCCTCGAGTGGACAAAGGCACAAATGGGGGCGAAGCGAGACTTAATCGAGTTTGGCTTCCTTAAAGGTCTTGCAGATCGAACGAAGGTCGCAATGGCTCAAGATGGGTGGCGCGTTTCGGAATACGTGCCGTTTGGTGAGGGTCTCGCTGCATATGAAGCGAGGCGCAAAAAATATCTGAACGAGCTTCAGAAGCTAGGCAGGATCTCCGTTCCTTAGGCGCCAAAATAGATGCAACGCTATAGTGAGCTAGGAGTTCAAAAAAAAACGCTAGCGTGCGCTTCGTTTTCCTAAGACCCAATATATCGCGATTCCGGCAGCCAGAAGCACCCCCATAATCGCCATGTTTTTTGGCTCTGCGTATGTACGGGCAGGACTTGTCACACTGCTTTTAGATTAGCCCACGCGCAGATTATTATGGTTGAGCACAAGCTACGCTCATTCTTCAGTTCGATGCATCGGGGCGCTCTTTCTTATCCCCGAGCTTGCAAAAGGCTGGGGATGGGTTACACCCATCTCCCAAGAATGCCTGAGACTATCGACTCTAATCCGAAGATTACCAGGAACACCGCGAGCAGGAACACGAGCGTTGCCAAGCCGACACCCGGGAATATTATCACGGCAAAGCCTATGATAATGCCAAGTATCCCGACGATGAGCCCTCCTGCTGTACCGCGCGCGGCACTAGCTATCCCGGCAAACAACAATGCTAAGCCGAGCAGATAGACGAGCGTTAGCGATCCATAGATAAACGGATTGGCGATTACAGCGGCGGCGATTATGATTGCCAGCGCTGACAGAATCAGATTGAGCAGTCGTCGCCATCCAGTAATGCCTTTTGCAAATACTCGTATGAAGTAGTCAATTCCAATTATAATCAGTGCGATTGCTAGGAAGAGTATGAGCGTTGCTATTGCCACTCCTGGATACGCAATAACGTAGCCGGCTAGGACAACGATGATAAAACCTGCGATGATTTCAAGGATTCGCAGCCACATAGAACTCTTTTGTTGATCAGCAGTAACAATTTCCATTCAATTTTCACCTCCTTTGGCGTTTTAGAAGTTATCTGCATTAGCGTGTTTATATCGGTTCCGGTTTGTCAAATAGCCGTTAAAATGCGAATAGTGGGCATCACACAGTGCGTTTCGAGCCAGAATCGTCCCATAAGAGTGTCTCGTAGAAAGGAACCGTGAGTTCTCCTCTAAGCTCTAGGTATGGCAAAAAAAGAAAGAGAGCGGCGTGCTAGCCGCTTTTCCTGGCTGCTCCCGATGCGATGAGCTCGATACCGAACAAGCCGAAGATCAGAGCCACCAACCAGCCGATGAGTGTTTCGCCAAGCCCAGGCCAAACGATCACTGCTATAGCAATCAGTAGCACTATTACACCAATTACTATACTTCCTGTTCTGGCCCACTGTGGCACTCCAGCGCCTACTTCGAATCCTGCGAATGATATTCGTCCAATAGCGCTTAACAATAGTCCGAGCGCGAATAGGAAGATGACCAATGCATTGCCTAAGTCCGGGTAAATTATACAATAAGCCCCGAGAGCCAGAACAATAATCCCCAGTATGACGTTGAGTATTCTGGCCCATCCCGAAAGGACGTCTGAAGTAGCTCCGCGTACTGCTAGGAGCACCCCGAGGATTATCAATCCTATCGCAAGCAAGGTCCTGACTAGGCCAACTCCAAGGCTCGGATTAAAAACGAAGTACACTGCTATAACAAGAAGAATTATGCCGGCAATGATCTCGAGGAGACGAGCCCACATTGGGGTACCTTTTTCAGCCATTTTTGATTTCACCTCCTTTATAAATTGTCAGTTTTATGTTGCGTCAAGAGTTTATTTATATTTGCCGCTTTGTTAAGTCAATCAGCTCGCTTGACCGCGTTTTTGGCGCTTTTAGAGCACTGTCAAGAGCTTTGTGCAGTTTTAAAGCCGTTAGTTTGAACAGCGACTCCTAGCGAGGTAACTAGTCAACTGCTTCTACGTGCCGTATAACAGCGTTACTGCGTTACAGACGGATGTAACAAACCTTCTTATAGCGGTTAGCGTAAGACTTGTTTGCCAAGACCATTCAAGGCGGTTTGTTGCAGCGCCACACGTTACGTGATGTTGCTTCCTTAGAAGGTGTTTTTAAGAACAAACCATGACCTCAGTTTGGTAGCACTGCCCCAAAGGAGAATGCGTGGCGCTGCCTCCTCCTTTTTTCCATATCTCTTAGCTAGCGGCGGATTTTGCACTTATCCTAAGTTGAGGTGCAGTCTACTCATCGCAACATGTGTTGTGTGCCAATCGCATGTCTTTGCTGCGCCGTGAAGCTAACTAGCTGGAGATTGTACAACTAGACCCCTTAGCGCGTTTTTCGTAAGTTTGTAGGAGCGGGTGCAACACAAAGGATGGGACACTTTGCGATCGAACGGCCGGCATCCACTTATCCTACTATGAAGGGGGAGAGGGACCTATGCAATCTTAAGTAATGTTTGTCCTCCTTCGCCCTAGATCAGCAATAGGTAGATTAATAGTAAATTAATAACTAAACCGATTTTACAGGAGTTAGGGATCCAATGGACACAACGAATATCGAAAGAATCCAAAAAAAGCTGCAAACGGATTGGGCCGACTGGACTAATGACGACGACAATCAATGCATAACCATATGCAAAAAAGAGCTGATGGTTGCAATTCAGGGTACTCAACGCTTATCTCGTGAACTATGACCTAAAGACGAGAATTGAAAAGGACCCCGCCGCGAAGGTCTGTGAGTTTTGCGAGAAGACGTACAAAGGGGCCGAACCAGTCTGTAACACATGTCTATTAGACATGAAATTCAGACTCCGTAGGCTCAGCTATTTGTTAAGCGAAGAGGACATACGCAAAATATATACTGAACCCATCGTTCTGTGACTTAGCCTCATCACTGAGAAGAACTTTTTTTTGCATTATATTTTCCTTCTTGAGGGCCTAGAAGCAGTGCGTTGTGTCTTCTGTGTAACGGATGGTGCGAAATTTGGCACCGCACCCAGAAGATAGAAAGGGCCTAGACAAGTAGCTCAGACGTAATGAGTGGGATAAGCAGCAGGGTGGTCGCAATATGGCTAATAGCTGCTTATACAACTATCATTCAATCGTAGTCCCGTTAGCTGTCTACACCCTCCCGTTCGTTGCTCCAAGTGACGTAACGCGAGTGACACAACCACTCAAGAGGTAACTACCGGTTTAAGCAGCCAGTTAGTGCGTGTTCTGCGTGTTTTTAGGTATAGGAGACTCGGTGGTCGGAATGCACCCCCTACGCTCAGCCGTAATCTCCAATCAAATGCTTGGAAAGGGCAGAAACGTTCATTTTAAGCAATTGTGGGCGCATTGATGCTTATAGGATAAAAAGACTAATCAAGTAGCTTGACTGTACAAGGATAAATGTGATCTAATGGACCCGATGGACATCGAAACACTCTACAAAAAGCTGCAAACGGATTGGGCCGACTGGACTGATAACGACGACCATCCATGCATAACCATATGCAAAAAAGAGCTAATAGCTGCAAATCAAGCAATCAACGCGTATCTCGTAAACTATGATCTAAAGACGAGAATTGAAAAGGACCCTACCCCGAAGGTCTGTGAGTTTTGCGAGAAGACGTACAAGGGGGCTGAACCAGTCTGCGACAAATGTCTATTAGACATAAAACTAAGGCTCCGTAGGTTTAGCTTTTTATTAAACGAAGAGGACATGCGCAGGGTATATGGTGAACTGTTAGATCGGTAACTTAGCCCCCCTCAAAACTGCCGGATCTTGAATAATATTCTCGTTTTTGAAGGCCAAAAAGCAGTAGTTTACGTCATCTTTGTAATGGCTGGTATATGGAGTTTCAGCTAAGCACGCTGGTTTGCGATGACTCGGACAAGGTTGTAATTTACGCACCAGCGTGCTGCGTACCACTGAAGGTAATCAATTCGGCACAACAAGACCGATCATTTCGTCTTAGCAATATATAGAGCGCTGCGACCTTTCCAATGGCTTTTTTTGATGATTTTAATGACTTACGCGCGTTAGTCCATAAAGTAGTCAAGCGCCTCTGGACAGCGGTTCGTTAATTGTTCGTAGAACCTCCGAGTGAGGTCTCGCGTGCTTGTATCGAGAGCGTGCTTATAAGCTTCTACGAGAGGGGCTGGCAGCTTTCTTTTTCGCTTCATAATGGTAACGACGGTCTCTAAGGATACATCAACCTCTTCCGAGGAACTCCAGATACTGTCTGTCATGCTATTACGGTTAATCCGTCTTTCTAGATAAGACCGTGTCACCCTTGTCGCTCACGTGCTAAACCGACACTCGAAGGTTGAGGCGTTGCAGTGGTTTGCGTTGATGCGTTCGAACCCGCTTGCCGTTAGCAGCCGCATACCATCTCCTACAACACATCGCGGCCTTCAAATAGCTGTGCGCGATTTAAATAGGACGACCAACAGAGACGACAAAGAGCAATCGACGCATAAATTTAGCGCTCTTGTAGGAGGGGGCGATTATGAAGTATCACAACATCCTCGTCGGAACCGACGGAACGGCAATCATGGATGCCGTCCTCGACGAATGCGCATATCTTGTCCAATTGATGAGAGCGACGATCCACGTAGCGTACGTGTTAGATACTACGGGCCTTGGCGCTCAGCCGATTGACGCGACGTGGGAAGAGATGCACGTCATAGTCAAATCAGAAGCGAGGCGCATCCTCGAGGTAGCACGAGAAGCGCTTGTGAAGAGGGGCGTAGCAGAAGAGTCAGTTATAGAGATCGTGTTCGAAGGACACCCGGCTGAAGAAATGAACAAGTACATCAAAGACCACGCGATCGATCTCATTATTATAGCCACACGGAAGGAAAGGCTCAGATCGACTGCTTAGAGGCAACCTAACCGACAAGTCATCAGGATGGCTATGGTTCCAGTGCTCGTCGTGCACGGCGCGTAAATGGGCATCTAAGCATGAAATGGCGAATTTGGGAGCTAAAGAGGCAATTTCACACAGCTAGGTGTCTGGCGTTGATGATGTGGGTGGGCTGGGGAAGCACGTTCGAAAGCTGGGAGGTATGTGCAAAAGGTGTCGTAGTACTAATACGAATGAGAAGTGCGGTTCATATCTTCTTATAAATATTACTGGATAAATATATTAAATATGAGAACTAGTACATGATCATGCTAATGGGGCGATACCTCGGTGGGGGCGTTGCGTGCAGGCCTACTTGCACGATTGCCTAATTTCCTTACACCTGCAGGCTTTTTTTGGATTCACCTCCCTAGCTACAAGGCAAGGTTAAACGGCAGCGCCTTCGATCTTCCCCATTAGCCTCCTTTCAATATCTGCAATGAGGGGTCTTACTAACACTTCTTTTTCGTTCGGCATCAAAGGGCGGTTGCAGTGGCGTTACATGTAGCTTTATTTCTCTACACCAGTGATTGAACAAATATCTCCATCATAGAGAGAGGGGCAATCAAGCGGAGTGCCAAACTAGCTTTGACAGGTGGGCTTGGTTTTCCAATGCGGTTTATAAAAACATGGTAACGATAAGCCCTACACTTAGCCCGATCATGATAACTACGGTCGTCCACGTAATGTAGTTGTAGATCTTCGAATTGACGTGGTCACCCATCACCCGCTTATCGTTAACGATAACGAGCATGAATATTAGGACAATGGGTAGAAGGATCCCATTAATAACTTGAGAAACGTATAGTATAGAGAGCAGGGGGACGTCCGGAATCATTATCACGAGCGCACTTACCGCGATAATACCCACGTAGAGGCCGTGAAATGCCGGCGCTTCTTTGAAACTCTTCGAAACGCCAGCTTCGAGACCCAAGCCCTCACTCACGACGTACGCCGTGGAAAGCGGTAAGATGCTAGCTGCAAACAGGGAAGCGTTGAGAAGGCCAAACGCGAAGAGGACACCCGCATATTGTCCCGCTAAAGGCAACAATGCGGCTGAGACATCGGCGACATTATTGACCTGGACTCCATTTGTGAAGATTGTTGCGGCGCACATCACCACTATGAAAAAAGCGACGATGTTTACGATGATCGCACCGGTGAAGGCATCGATTCGTGAATAGATTAGATCCTTCACAGGTACGCCTTTTTCGACGATTGATGACTGAATATAAAACTGCATCCACGGGGCGATCGTTGTTCCAACTAAGCCAATGAGCATGGCTAAGTATGCTTGGTTAAAACTAATCTGGGGCAACGCGACACGAAGCGCTGCTTGGTTCCAATCGGGATGCGCCAATAACCCTGCTAAGATGTATGAGACGTAGAGCAATGACGCAGCGAGAAATATTTTTTCTACACTTTTGTAGCTCCCTTTGACGACGAGCCCCCAGACAAATACCGCCGCTAACGGAAGCGCAATCAAGCGGGAAACGCCAAATATTCCTGCGCTCACTGCTATGCCAGAGAACTCAGCAAGGGTATTACCAAAATTCGTCAACAGCAGCGCAAACATCAAGAAAAAAGTAATGCGCACGCCTGCTCGTTCCCGAATGAGACTGGCAAGGCCTTTCCCCGACACGACTCCCATTCGTACGCCCATCTCTTGAATGATAGCAAGCGCTATTGTGATGGGAATAAACGTCCACAGCAAGACGTAGCCAAACTGGGAACCAGCGAGAGAATACGTGGTAATGCCGCCCGCGTCGTTATCGACGCTTGCGGTAATAATGCCAGGGCCCATTATTGACAGAAATATGATTAATCTAGTCAGCGTGGGTCCTCTTAGGTGCCGAAGGAAAATGTTGTAGTCCATGGGTTGGCCTCAACGGTCAGCCAAACATCTTGGGCACTTTTTTCTTCCACGCAGTGGGCAAAACAATGTCAATCGCATCGTCCACAGTAACGATGCCTTTAAGCTTGGTCTCCTTTTCGACGACGGGGAGCGCAAGTAAGTTGTACTTCGCAATTTTTCGAGCGACCTCGTGTTGATCCTCTCTGACGTCGGCGGTAATAAGATCCGTATGCATCAGCGTGGCAAGCTTCGTGTCAACAGGCGCGGTAAGGATCTCGCGAAGCGAGGTGACACCGACGAGATCGTTGCCATTAGATGTAACGTAAATATAATAGATTGATTCCACTGATTTTGCGGCTTTCCGGACCTCTCCGAGGGCCTGCTCGACTGTCTGCTCTTTGTTAACCGCGATAAACTCATTTGTCATGATGCCGCCGGCCGTGTCCTCTGGATACTCTAGGAGCTCTTTTATGTCCTCCGATTCGTCCGGCTCCATGAGCTCTAAAATAGCTTCAGCACGATCAGCAGGTAAGTCGCCAAGGAGGTCTGCTGCGTCGTCTGGTGACATCTCTTCTAGAATATCAGCGGCGCGCTCAGCGTCCATTCCTTCAATGAGCGAGACTTGCCGCTCTTCACTTGTCTCTTCGAGCGTGTCGGCTGCTGCCTCCTCATCGAGAGAGTTGATGAGCGTTAGCCCCTCTTGGAGATTGAGCTGATCGACGATCTCAGCGATATCAGCGGGGTGGAGCTGCGTTATGTTGTACTTAGGGACGGTCAACTTCACGCTCATAGGGTCGCTTCGTATCGAGTCGACGTCCGTCCAAGCAATGTAGTTCTCTTCGGGGTGAATCCCCATGCGCTCTGCCATGCGCTCGATTCCAAGCCGTCGCAAGAGCCCCGTAACGCCAATGTCTACGCCGATAAGGCGGTAAGAGCCATTCGTTGGTGCGAGCCGCAGATCGTTCACGCGGCGCAGCTTCTTTCCTTCAACGTCAACGACCTGTCGGTCGAGCACATCGGAAGCGAGAAGCACCTCGTGCTCCTCTTTTTGGTATGTAGCGACGTCATCCGCCGCCACTTTCAGTCGCATGTCCTTTTCTAAGCGTTCAACTTGCTCCGACGGGATGGTGACAGTTTTGCCTTTTGCCGTGCGGACGCTGAGTGCCTTGACCTTCGGATAGGGGCGATCGGCTGACACGACAACGTCAACAAGTTTTCCGACCGTTTTTCCCGCGTTGTCAACTACCGGCTTTTTTATTATTTCGCTTAGAAAGGGCATCGATCTCTCCTCCGTTACTCTATCAGTGGGACTATCTCCTCCTTCACGCGCTCCATGACGATCATTTCGGTCAGATCATCAACGCCGTCAATCGAGCGTATTTTACTATTTATGACGTGATTGAGCTCTTCCATGTCGTGAGCCCAGAGCTTTATCAGAAGATCATACTCTCCCGACACGCTGTACACCTCGGAAACTTCTTCGAGCTTCGAGAGCGCGATTTTCGCCGCGCCATGTTTTTCGGTCTCTGTCTGGATGATGATAATCGCGGTCATTTCGAGGCCGATTGCTGGTGGGTCGAGGATCACGGTGTACCCCTTGATCACCGTCCGTTCAAGCCGCTTGAGCCGGTGCCAGATGGTCGCATCAGGCACGTCGATCTCTTGTGACATCTTCGATATCGTAATTCGCGCGTTCTTCATGAGAGAATGAAGGATTGCTAAATCCGTCTCATCCATTTCAGAGTCAACGTCTTCCGTCATAGATACAGTCGAGTGTATTACTCTACATTTATATGATTTTCGGTGGAATACCAAAAAAAATTATTTTTTATTAGAAAATAACTAATAATTGCGATCGATTTGAGGAAATAATCAATTTTTTAAAAGCGTCTAGGGACGCACATTACGGTCTCGCGCTTGGCGTCGAGAACCACTCAACTACGTGCCTATCCAGGGGTGCGATAATCTGCTGAACGACGTAAACGACGTAACACGAAGGGGGTCCAGCACTTCGAGCTGCACCGCTCAAAATTAGTTGCGCTCGAGCCGTACGCGCCAATCCTGCACCCACGCAGCATTAATTCGCTCGAGCCGTTTCTTTTTGAGATTTTCCCTCATTATCCAGCGTATATCCTTGTCTCTATTCGAAAACCACTGTTCCATCATGGGCATTCCTGCATCGGGATTCGCAGCAACCGCCACACTCCAGCAATATCCCATACTCTTTCTTAAGGCTTTGAAAGCGTCCGTGTTGCGAATTTTCGCACCTGAAATCGATGTGGTGATATGATCCAGAATAAGGAGCGTTTCGTTCGCGTGTTCTGTCTGCTTCAGCAGCCTGGGTTCGCATAAAGAAGCAGCAGCGGCCCGCATCTCAAGGAAGTTGCCTCGACTCCAGCGTTTCATCTCGCTGAGGAGGCGCTCCATATCTGTGTCGCCGAGGCGTTGGAGGCCCATCGCTACACCTTCGCGCACGCGCCAGCGTGAATCAGAAGCAGCTGCTCGGAGTATTTGCAGGGCGCCGGAATTGCCTTGTGTGAGGAGTCGTCCCATGCCCACAACACCGCATAAGGCCAGAAACTCAAGCTGTGAATTGCGCGGGGCCCTCCTCTCAGCAAACGTCAGGAAATGTCTGAACTGAGCTTCAGTCCCTTCGTCAGCAACTACGTTGACTAGCTCAAGATTTGCTCGTGGACCTGGCAATCCGGACTCTTTCAGCAGGAAGCTATCCCAATCGGCTAACGTTTGAAGTGTCTTACGATAGTACTCGGTCTTGCTCATATTGCTTTTTTCGTGCAAGAATTGCGGAACACACCTACTAATAGTCGGCGGTAAGACACAAAAAGGGACCCCCGTAGTTGATGACTAAAGGCGCCTTCCCATAAGGGGTTAAGCGAGACCGGCAAGTTTAAAATGTGTATTGCTGACTGCATGTAGTTCGCAGAACGCAAAGATTACGCAAACCGATCTGAGGCGGGCACGGGATGGATGAAAAAAAGAAACTATGCACATCGTGTAAACTGATCCTCCCAAGCGAGTTTACGTACTGTCCAATGTGTGGAGAGCCAGTTACCGATCGAGCGTCTCCTTCGCATACGCCACCATACGAGCCCCCGCCCCAGGATGAAAATCTAATTTTGTTGGAGCGACTAAGCGGGGCGCTTGGAGGAAAGAAAGTGATCATCATCGGCGTAGTCGCTCTTGTGCTAATTGTATTAGGCGCGATAGCAGTTATCTCACTTTCTCAAAGTCAAAACTCCCAACCTATCGTGATTCCTTCAGAAACCCCGACACCATCTCCAAGCCCCTCTCCCACACCCCCCCCAACACCGACGCCAACGTTATTCCCGACACCTACTCCCACGCCCTTCCCGACACCGACGCCCACACCCTTCCCGACACCGACGCCCTTCCCCACACCAACCCCTTCCTCGCCCCCCATAACCCGACTTGTCAGTTAGAAAAATAGCAGTACTGATATGAAATCGCTAAAGTCGGTTTGGTCTGGAATAAGAACGGATGAATGGCGGCGAAACGCCCTCAACGCAAACTGGTGCAACTTGACACGGCCGCCTGTCTGGAAGAATCTAGGCAGTGACTATAGAGCCCACTCAGGACGAATTGTTTGCAGGCGTAGTAATGGCGGCAACATGATCAATCATCTTTAGAAAGGTTTCGATGTGTTGACGTCGTTCGAGCGCACCACGTCGAAGGGTTTGTTTTCCTTTTTCAGTGATTTTGTAAACAATCTTTTCGCGGCCGCCTGTCGGTTCACCTGCCTCGACATCACCAGCCTCTTTCAGTTCGTGTAGTCGTGGATAGACGTTGCCAGCGGTTGCTCGAAAGAGCCCGCTACTGCGATCCTTGATGAGGTGAGCTAGCTCGTAGCCGCTCATAGGGCCTTCAGTATGAAGAAAGTACAGGACGAAGAATGAATACACGGTAAGCTTATGTTGCTCAAGCAGCCCTTGTTCGGTCATCATCCAACATGCGTCATTTTTATATATAACAATTACTGTTATGTAAAAAACTGATATGTACTTAGCTGATCTAAAAAGTCGTCATAGAAGCCTGGCGCAGGGCACTGACGCAACGGGCGGCATGTGTCTTTGGCGTGGTCAATGAGAGAGTAGCAATGAACGAAACAAATACAGTGCTGATTAAGCAAAACGGAACGAGCTCCATTCTGATTATCTTGAGTCTTATAGCCATTATGGTTATGTTCACCGAATCAATGCTTATCCCAGCATTACCTACCATCCAGGCGGAGTTTAACACGACTGCCACGTGGACGTCGTGGATACTTTCCATCTACTTAGTCGCAGGAGCAGTTTTTACGCCTATCTTTGGCAAGCTCGGCGATACATATGGAAAAAAGAAGCTCCTAGTCATCTGTATGAGCCTTTATACCTTTGGAGTGGTCGCAACGGGATTTGCTTGGAACATCCAGAGCTTGTTAGTTTTTAGAGCGTTGCAGGGCTTAGGCATGGGCATGTTTCCGCTTGCTTACGCGCTTATTAGAGATGAGTTCTCTCCGGAAAAGGTAGCGATGGCGACGGGTATCATCAGCGCGATGTTCGGCGTTGGGACGGCAATTGGCCTCGTTGTCGGCGCGTGGATTAGCGAGAACTTCGGATGGAGGATGACCTATCATACTGTCGTTCCGCTAGCCATTGGCGTTACACTGCTGGCTATTTACAGGTTGCAAGAATCTCCGATTCGTAACCCGTCTAAGGTTGACGTCATCGGAGCTGCGACCTTCTCGGTCGCCATCCTCGCGTTCCTCGTCGCGATGACTGAGGGGGAGCGTTGGGGGTGGACTTCGCTCAACACGTTAGGCCTCATCGCGGTATCATTCGTATTCATCGTGCTCTTTGGCCTCGTTGAGCAGCGCGTGCGCGATCCGATGATAGACCTTGCAGTGCTAAGCAAGCGGAACGTCTTCTTTACGAACATCTCAGCGTTCGTCGTTGGCCTGGGCATGTTTATGATGTTCCAATCTATCACATACCTCGTACGAACGCCGCCACCCGTTGGCTTCGGCGCGAGCATCTTTGAAGCGGGGCTCCTCCAAGTTCCTGGTTCAATACTGCTCCTCGTCGCCGGCCCGCTTGCAGGGATTCTTGTCAACAAACGTGGCGCGAAGATGCCGTTAGTGCTAGGCAGTATCGTTCTCTCAATAAGTTTCTACTTCTTCTATGCTTTCCACGATACAAAAGCGCAAGTCGTCTTTGGGCTGATAATCATGTCAGTCGGGATGGGGTTCATGATGGTGTCGATGATTAACATCATCATACAGTCGGTATCACAGCTGGAGACGGGGATTGCTACTGCTATGAACACAATCTTTAGGACGATTGGCGGCGTTATAGGCCCCACCATTGCAGGAGTCTTCCTTGCGCGGTATGTTTCGCCGCTCGTCATTCAAACTCCACGCGGCCCGGTTATGGGGCCCCTTATTCCCAATGCGACGGCGTTCAACTACATATTTCTGACCGCGCTTGGTGTCTCGCTCGTAGGCGTCTTGGTGACGCTTTTAATCAAAGGAAAGGGAACGGAGATAGAGCGACAAGGGCTTGTTGAAGAAGGAGCATTAGAGGTCTAATGTGGTGAGCTCAATGGACTACAAACAAATATTGATCGGAACCGATGGGGGGGATCTGATGCCCCCTGTTTATGACCACGTGGCTTATTTAGCACAACTCGCCGGCGCGACCGTGCACGTCGCTTACGTGCTCGACATCGCAGGGTTTACAGCGTACCCTGTTGATTCGTCCTGGGAAAACATGTACGACGTGCTTCTCGATGAGGGAAAACAAATCGTGGCGAATGCAAAAAACGACCTAACTTCGCGCAGCGTGAATGAAGATCGTATTGTCACGGCAGTGCTGGACGGGCATCCAGCTGAAGAACTGGACAAGTACGCGAGCAGTCACGATATCGATCTCGTCGTTATTGGATCGCACGGGCGGAAAGGGTTGGATCGCCTGCTTATAGGAAGCGTCGCCGATAAGGTGGTACGAGGGGCTAAGGTTCCGGTGTTGATTATCAGGAGCCGGTAAAGCGTTTTTCACGGGTCGGATTCGGGACATAAACGAACTGTGCTTTATAGCCGTTATTCGATATTGTCCCCACTCTTTTACGAGCCGACAATGGAAAGCTTTTTTTAGTCGAACCTCGGTCGTCTGTCTTTAAGCGGTTCAGATTCCTCAGTCGATACAAGCGAAATAAGAACAGAGAGTCCCGCCTCGTGTTTCGGTTAGGGTCGACTTCGTTACGTTATTGTTAAGGCCGTGAGGCTGTATTGGTTATGTAATGTATTTCGCTGAGCTTGCTTCCCTGTTCGATGAGCTGAGCGCCTATTCTTCGAGACTTAAAAAGACTGATATTATAGCTGACTTTTTGACGCGAGCGTCTGAGGATGTTATCGAAATCGTGTGCACCTTTCTAACCGGTCGGATATTCCCTGCCTGGGATACGCGCGATATCGGCGTGGCCGGGAAAACGCTGGTCAAGGTCATTGCGAACATTAGCGGTAAAAGCAATGAAGAGGTCGTAGAGAGCTATCGCGACACGGGACACCTCGGCATTACAGCAGAACGGCTTCTCGGGAAGAAGGTCGCAATGAGCCTTGCGACGTTTGAGGAGGATCTCACAGTCGTTGAGTTATACCATCAATTCGAGGAAATGGCCGCAACGACGGGAAAAGGGTCAGCGCAGAAGAAACAGCGAATGCTCGCGAGTCTCTTAAGCAGGGCAATGCCGCGGGAGGCGTATTATGTAGTAAGCCTCGCGATGCGCAACCTCTTGATCGGCTCAAAAGAAGGCGTGACCGAAGATGCCGTTGCCCAGAGCTTCGGCGTTCCGTCTGACGCGGTACGTCGCGCGTGGATGCTCACCAACGACATCGGCCTCGTCGCGAGAATTGCTAAAACAGAAGGGCTGCCTGGTTTACAAGCGCTCGATATCGAACCGATGCGTCCTGTCAGGCCTATGCTCTCACAAAATGTCGCCGATGCGAGTGAAGCGTTAGACGTAATGGGCGGACGAGCAGCGTTTGAGACGAAATATGACGGGGCGCGGATTCAGGTTCATAAGGCCGGGTCAGACTTCAAGCTTTTCTCGCGCAAACTGGAGGATCTCACGGAGGCGCTTCCCGAAATTCGCGTGGCGGTTAAAGAAAGCGTTCACGCTGATTCGGTTATTCTTGACTGCGAGGCTATCGCCGTCGACAAACGCACCGGTGAGGTGATACCGTTTCAATACGTGTTAAACAGGATCCGGCGTAAGTATAAGGTCAAAGAGCTGAGCCATCAGATCCCTATGCAACTTCGGCCTTTTGATATCCTCTACTTAAACGGCGTCAGCCTCGTTGACCTTCCCTTTGCAGAGCGACGTGTGCTCCTTGAAAAAACTATAATGCCCCTCGATGGTCGATGTAAGCCTTCTGAATTCAAGATTCTTGACGATCCCAAGGCTGTAGCTGAGTTTTTCAGACAATCGATCGATGAAGGACACGAAGGGCTGATGGCGAAAGAGCTTAGCGCTGATTACAGCCCAGGGATACGTGGGCGGAAAATGGTGAAGCTCAAGGAAACCCTTGAGAGCCTTGACCTCATCATCATCGCCGCTGAGTATGGCCACGGGAGGAAAGCAGGCTGGATCACGTCGTTCGAGCTTGCGGCACGAGACGAGGACAACGAGCAGTGGGTGCCAGTCGGGCGCGTATCGAGCGGCGCCTCAGATGAACAACTTAAAGAGCTGACTGAAGAGATTAAGCCCCTCATCATCAGCGAGCGCGGGCGTATCGTCGATCTTGAACCGAAGGTCGTGCTCGAAGTCAAATTTAATGAGATCCAGAAGAGCCAGAACTACGCTTCGGGTTACGCGCTGCGATTTCCTCGTATCATCCGAATACGAGAGGATAAGGGTTCTGAAGATGTTGAAACGCTCGAGCGCGTTGAAGCGTTATATCGTTTGCAGTTCAAACTCAAAGGAATATCTCAAACTTAACGCTTTTGCTTTCCGTTAATGCTTTTGCCATCTGAATGGCTTAGAAAGCCTTAAACGACGAAAGGGTCGATCAGCGATTTAATGTAGGGTTTAGGATGGGATGAATAGGAGATATGACGCGAAAGCGGTAAGGCCGTGCGCTAGCGGCGGACTGGTCGTCGAGGCGCATTTTGACAAGGGCTTTTCTATGAAAGCGCTCTGCAGGCTTTTGGAGGGCATTGCGCAATGTTCTAAGAAGCTTGGGGTCGCAAGACTTCACCACAAGGGACGCACGCTCACGTTATACAGAAGCGGGAGGGTCGATGTGCATCGTGTCGAATCTGAAAATGAAGCAATCCGATTGATCGACGACATAAAGCCAATGATCGAGGAAGCATTTATTGACTCACCCACGTCTTCACTCTGACTTTTTGCATACCGTCGTCATTTTTTTATACAGATCTTTACCTGCTGACGTGAGTTCGACTTCGCTCCCACTTTTGACAGCGTAGCCCGCCTCAATGAGGTGCTGCAACTCGTTATTGATGAGCTCATCTCGAGCGACGCCATAAGCTTCGCGATATGCCTTTTTTGCCCCCAAGGACATAAGCCGCCAGAGCAGGTCGTGCGCTGCGATGTTGACGTCGATTTCCATAGTCAGATTTTTGTGAATTGAGGAGTATACCTTCACGGCAGCTGATTAATACTATCGCATGTCCAGGTTTCGAGGTGCTTACCTCGCTACCTGAGCAAGAGGGCCATGAACGTGTACACAATTAAGCTCATTTCGATCCAAGTCAAGGAGAAGATGGCAGAACGATTTGGTTCCCAGACTCCGTACGAGGTTAAATCAGACGTTTATGGGTGCTGCATCAAGCTCCTCACCGACAGGCAATCGGTCGCAACGCGGTGGGGCCAGAGCTTCTATTTTATGTCACAAAATATTCGGTCGCACGGGCGTCTTTATGTCGTCAACGATCCGGAGGGAGAGAAGAATAAGGTGTGCTATGACCCTCAGTCAAAGACAGCATTCCTGTCAAACTTCGACTACTACGGATGGATCAAGTCGCTTGCGTTGAGCGTTGCAGGAGACGTTCTTGAAGACGAACACGACATCTACTCCATACACGGCGCATGTCTCGACTATAAAGGGCAAGGGGTGTGTATTATCGGAGAATCAGGAGCTGGAAAGACGACTCACACCTATGGTCTGTTGAGACACCCGGACGTGCGCGTCGTTTCAGATGACTGGTTCTTCTTGCGGAGTTATGGGCGAGACATACTAGCCTACAGCTCGGAAAAGAACTTCTACATACGCGCAGATCTCGCTAAGATCTGGAGTGAGTTTAGTTGGCTAGTTGAACATGCGGAGTTTGATGGCGACGGCCGCGCTGTCGTCGATCTGCGACTAGCAATCGGAAAAGGGCGCATTTTGCCCTTAACGACGCTTACCAAACTAATTATTCTTAAACGCGACACAACTGATCTGGAATTCGTTCGAGAGCTCACGGCAGCCCAAGCATTGGCAATGCTTGAACGCAATAACTATTTCAATCCACATTTTCTCGTAAATACCCCATTTAAGCGACGGCTTCGCAAGGCGTTTTTTCGCGCGCTTCTTCAAAGAGTCGCAGTGTACATAGTGAATACAACGGACGAACCTGAACAGAGTCAGAAGCGCATAAGAAAGATTATCGGATTGTCCTAACTTTTTGTTTTAAACTGAGCACTGCCCCCGCAAAGCATCGCTAAGCGCGAGAAATGCCGTTACAGCCTGATGATAAAGATCAGCGTTGCGGGAGCAACCGGCAGCGTTACCAGGCTTCATCACTAGCAAAGACGTTTACCATACGAACGGTGACGCGTGACCGGTCGGTTGGTGAGTATTAACTTTCTTAGAGACTAAACGAGCTTATGCGATCAAGTGGACGGGCAGAATCCTGAAAAAATTGCTCCGATCGTTTTTTTTAACGTTAGCACGCTCTCAGTTCTTTTAGCGTTTCAAAACTTTACCAAAACTTTACCAAAACTGCACCATTTTTCAATGCGGATTTAAGTTGTCTAAGAATACTTGTGGCCTAGAGGGTAATCGATATCAAGTATAATCTTAGGTCAAACGAACGTAATTAATTATTTATCCTTTTTTATATTTATCTATATATTTATATAAATAACTAAATGAGCTCACCGAGATATGAATTTACGTGCGCTGCAATATGACAGGCGTTCCGGGAAACTTTTCTTTGTCTTAAACCGGCGTACGTGTGCTTTTTTAAAAAGTATCATTTTATTTCGTATAGACAGGACTGAATATCCTCTCCAAGTTTTCCGATTGCATCTGCCCGGCACCGCTTGCAATGGCGCATCTGTTTTAAGTATTTCGCACATTCGTCCTGCATTTTACGCTTCATCTCAGTTGTGGGCGGCGTAATATCGGCAAACTTGTATTGTGCAATAAGAGGGATGACGTTGAATGTATACACCCCCATTTCGCCTACCTTTTTCGCAATCTCCGGAATATGTTTGTCGTTGACACCCGGAATATAGACCGTATTGATTTTGACGATCATATGCCGCTTTACCGCCTCTTCAATGCCTTTTAACTGCTGGGAGAGGAGGATTTTTGCGCCTTCGATCCCCGTATAGCGTTTGCCCTCGTAATTAATAAACTGGTAGATCTTTGCGCCGATCTCCGGGTCAATCGCGTTAAGGGTGACGGTGACATTACCCACATCGTATTTCTCGAGCAGGTCGATCTTTTCGGGGAGCAATAGTCCATTTGTACTGATGCACTTGATAACGTTGGGGTACTGCTCGTGAAGGCGGCGAAGCGTTTCAAAGGTCCCTTCATTTGCGAGCGGCTCACCCGGCCCGGCGATCCCTATGACCTTAATATATGCATATTTGTCAAGTGCTTGTTTAACCAGTTCCAGAGCCTCATCAGGATTGAGCACTTTTGTTGTTACGCCGGGGCGGCTCTCGTTCACACAGTCAAAGTCACGAATACAGTAGTTGCACTGGATATTGCAGTTGGGTGCTACCGGAACATGACACCGCCCGAATGTGTGGCACGCTTTTTCGTCAAAGCAGGGGTGTTCCTTGATCTTGCGCATCTGAGTCGGGTCCCACTGAACTTTACTACCTGCGACATCGGCAATTCTTATTTCATCTGACATAGTCAACAGTACTATGTATCGTTGTGAATGTATAAATAAAGTTCAATTGTGACAGAGTGATCGACTTCACCCCTAACCTTTGTGTTCCCATTTGTTTGAAAGGTTGTCCAGTTTCATTATAGAAAAAAAAGGGATGGCTACGAGGGCGATGAACCCAGCTCCAGATACGTATGCACCAATCTCAATCCTTTATCGCGCAAGTCCTGTTGTAGCGTCATCTTCCGCACAAAAAATCGTTTTCGTATGATGAAAGACGTTGGAGACAGGATAGAAATGAAGGCCGTTCCGGTTCTCTCCCCAATAATAGAGACTCTCTTTCTCATCAGCGTCTTCGCCGGGCTCTCGCCGTCTTCGTAGCGAACGATCCGATGTAGCTCCACTACAACGCTAAGCACGCTAACGCTGAAGGAACATCTCGGCAGGGGTCAGACCGGGCAATCAATCGCGGTGGACCGTCTCGATGGGACATCTACGACGCAGAGACTGTCTCTCCAATCTAAGCCTATGGTACGATTTACAAAGGGAGTTTATGTGCTTATGATAACCATTTCTCGCCTTCAATGCGACCGCCGACTCACAGCAAAGGTCATAAACAAGGCGATTAAAAAGGTGCAGATACATTGTGTGGGGGGAGAGTGAAATTAGCACCTTAGATCCCGAAGACTGGCACGCGCGGAGTCCAGAAGACACGTTCCGCCTAATAGGTTCAAACCAGCAAGGGCTGACGCAAGTGGAAGCTGCCAAACGTCTCTCGACGGTTGGAACGAATGAACTTCCACAAGCGAAAAAGCCGCACAAGCTCCTAGTTTTCCTCAGGCAGTTCAAAAGCCCGCTGATTTATATTTTGATTGTCGCTGCCGTTATAACGCTCTTCTTTGGCTCCATTATTGACGCGCTTGTGATAGGGCTCATCTTGGTGATAAATGCGATCATTGGCTTTGTTCAGGAAAACAAGGCGGAAAACGTCCTTGAAACGTTGAAGGAACTTACCGCCCCCAAGAGCACAGTGGTCAGAGCCGGCGTTTGCGAAGTGATCGACACCAGACAAATTGTCCCCGGTGACGTGATACAGCTCCAGGCAGGAGACCGAGTACCAGCAGATGCGCGCCTGTTTACCGTTAAGTCGCTGAAAGTAGACGAGTCGATGCTCACCGGAGAATCAGAGACGGTGGGTAAACAGACGCACGCTCACACGTCTAACATCATGTACGCTGGAACAGTCATAACTGAGGGGCGCGGGGAGGCAGTCGTTGTCGCTACTGGACGTGCCACTGAATTTGGGAGCATAGCGGAGTTTGTGCAAAGCGCAGAGCGTGAAGAAACACCGCTGCAGAAGGATCTCGGAGTGCTGGGAAAATGGATCGGCATCCTCGTCCTCGTGATTGTTGGCATCCTCTTTGTCGTGGGCGTGCTCCGGAGTTTTTCGCTCTTTGAGATGTTTCTAATAGCGGTCAGTCAAGCAGTTTCAGCGATACCCGAAGGACTGCCCGCCGCAATCACGGTGGTTATGACGGTAGGGGTCCGGAAGATGGCAGGGGAAAATGCCATCATTCGACGTCTTTCTGCCGTTGAAACGCTTGGATCGACTGACGTCATATTGACCGATAAGACCGGGACGCTGACGCTCAACAAGATGCGAGTTGAAGAGCTATGGGTGCCAGATGGAGGCGCCGTCCCGTTCCCAGCCGATACCTCTGGACCTGTTATCAAAGGTGAGGCCGGGATGACAGCGAAAGCCGACGAAAGGGTGCGCGAGTTGCTGACAGCGATGGCATACGCCAATGATGCCCAGCTCACAGACGGCAACGCCATAGGCGATCCCACAGAGCTGGCGCTTCTCGTAGCTGCAGCGGAGGCAGGCATTGAAAAACAGGCGCTCGAAGACGTGTATCCGCGCGTTGATGAGATCCCCTTTGATCAGGAGAAGCTGTATATGGCTGCCGCGAGCAGCGGCCGGGTGTACGCCAAGGGCGCCCCGGAGGTTATACTAGCCCGCTGTGAAACCATCATCACAAATGGATCGAAAAAGAAGATCGACGAAACGGTCGTGCAAGAGATCCTGAAGGCGAACCGAACAATGGCAGCAAATGGGTTGCGGGTACTCGCGGCAGCCACGCGTGACATTGCTGCCGTGCCCGTGAATGAAAGCACGAGCGACACGGCCATAATCGACGATGATTCCCTCGTGGGGCTTACATTTCTTGGCCTCGTTGGCATGAAAGACCCGCCACGACCAGAGGTAAAAGACGCGCTCGACGTAAGTAGAAGGGCGGGCATTCGTACGGTCATGGTTACCGGGGATAATCCGCATACGGCGAAGGCCATCGGCGTCCAGCTAGGTATTATTGGCAAAACGGATCCCGTATTGACAAGCGACGAACTCAACGCTTTGACTGACGCTAAGCTCGCCAAATCAATAAACGAGGTTTCGGTATTTGCCCGCGTACGACCCCTTGAGAAGCGACGCCTCGTCGAAGCGTTCAAAAAACAGGGACACATCGTGGCCGTCACAGGCGACGGGGTCAATGATGCACCCGCACTGATAAGCGCGGATATCGGGGTCGCTATGGGTAAGGGTGGAACTGACGTTGCAAAGGAGTCGGCTGATATGATCCTCACTGACGACAACTATGCGACGATAATTAAGGCGGTAAGTGAAGGCCGACGAATCTTTGCAAACATTAGGAAGGTGATTCTGTACCTTCTTTCGACCAATATCGCCGAATTAATCTTCATTTTTGCAGCTGTAATCATTGGCCTGCCTCTTCCACTGTACCCGGTTCAGATTCTTTGGATTAACCTCGTCACTGACGGAGTGTGCGTCATTCCACTTGGGCTGGAACTGGCAGAGCGCGACGTTATGGAACAGCGACCGCGCGAGACGAAAGAGGGTATCATCTCGAAGCTGATGATTCGGCGGATTGCATTTATGTCCGCTATCATCAGCGTTGGAACCTTACTTCTGTACGTTAACGTGCTATCCACCACCCCTGAACAGGCGGTCACGATGGCCTTCCTTACGATTGCGATCTTTCAGCTTGTGAACGTGTTTAACTGCAAATCTGAGCGCTCTGTTTTACACAGAAGCGCTTTCACCAACCGCTGGCTAATAATCTCGGTGATGGTCGCTCTTGCCATTCAGCTCGCCGTCGTTTATGTGCCAGCGCTCCAGTCTGCTTTTCGGACGGTTCCCGTTGCGCCCTCCCAGCTTGCGTACGTTTTTGCCGTGTGTCTTTCGATCTTTGTATTAGAAGAGGTACGTAAGCGATTGATGCCAGTTAAGGCTACGTAGTCATCCATTTTTTGTCAATAAACGACGTAGGAACAGGGCTAAGGTCGAGGAGGCCGAACGATCATAACGCACGCGTCTGCGTTACGCATTATTACGGTGAGCGTCCCACCCAAGAGTCGTCTTGCTGGGGAGAGACTTTTCCTATCTCCGAGCACGACGAGATCGTATATGCCTTCGCGCAATTCGTCCAATATCTCCTCACCAGCTGGGCCCTCCCGAACGATTGCACGTGCGGTAAGGCCATGCTCGCGCATGTATTCGCACAGGGGGAGTAAAAAGATCCTTTTTGCCGCTTCTTTCTCTGAATCAACGTCTTTGAAGAGTCCTTCTATTCGTTCCAAGTCCTCTCTAAAGATTCTCTTGTAGCTGTCGTAGATGCCATGCTCTTCAAGCACGTACAGGAGCGTATACTCGATATCCTTCCGAAGCGCATCGACAGCACACTTAAATCCCTCATTCGTGACGGGTGATCCGTCAACGCAGATAAGGACTTTCATATAACCACCACTGCTAAGCTTTCCATCAGTAAAACCCCACGAGGTACTTTATGTAGAGGAGGAGATTGCAGAGCACGAGAGCCAGCAACGTCGGCGGAGCTGCAATTTTTATCCATCTAAGCCACCCCATGCGGGTCCCATGCTTTTCAAGTGAGCTGTAAGCTACGACGTTTGCAGACGCGCCAATGGGCGTCAGATTGCCTCCGATGTCCGTACCTAATGACACCGCCCATACCATCATGGATGTCGCAAGAATTGACGGGACAAACGACATGTCCCGGATGACATAGCTCATGGTTAAAGCGAATGGCACGTTATCGATCACGCCGCTCGCAAAGCCCGATCCCCACAAGAGCAGGGACATGAGTACTACGTTGTTGCCAGCTGCGAAGCTTACCAATCCGCTGGCAAACGCTGCTATAACGCCCGTTTTTTCGAGCCCTCCGACGATGATGAAGAGACCGATAAAGAACAGGAGCACGTCATAGTCGACCTTTTTAAGGACCGTTTCAGTCTCTTGTCCTCCAATGAGCAAGAGGACAAAGGCCGGAATCAACGCGGCGAGGGGAACGGTTATCGGAATATTCCACGCTTCCTGAATGTATTCGTGAGTGATAAGGAGGACCACGGCCGCTAGAAGTGCGCCAAGGCCGAGGCGGAGCAGCCACTTGTTGGTGATTGAGCGCTCTGGGCGAATCGCAGCAAGCGCAGAGGTGTCGATCTCAACCGAAGACGTCACGTTTTTTCGCTGCATGAGAAAGAGCACGCCAACTGCGAGCAGCGCAGCGACGACCGCAATAGGACCGTTATTTACAGCAAATTCGTTAAAGCCAAATCCGAGTTGCGTGCCGAGAATGACGTTGGGCGGATCGCCGACGAGCGTTGACGAACCACCAATGTTAGCGACGACGACCTCGCCGACGACGAGCGGAACCGGGTCAATCTTCAGAATCTTGGCAATCTCTATAGTGAGCGTCGCTAAAAAAAGCATGACGGTGATGCTGTCGACAAAGGCTGCTAGCAACCCAGCGAGGAGCGGGAACACAATAAGCATCGTCCGGGGGTCGTACTTGAGCTTCTTTGCTACGACGAATGAGAGGTACGAAAAGAACCCCGCATCGGACAACACGATAACGATGACGAACATCCCGAGGAGGAGGCCGATCGTCTCCCAGTTGACGTAGTTGATTGCTTCGTTCAGATCTAGGATGCCGAGGATGAGTAGGACAATGCTTCCGGCACCGACGATGATTGTTCTGTTGATTTTCTCTGTCGCTAAAATGCCGTACACTATGAGGAACGTCAGAAGGGCAATGATAGCGGCTGATTCCATCGGGGATTCACAGCTCCGTTGCAGAAGCGGCTTTTATGAGCGTAAATAGCCAAAGAAGATTCTTTAAGATATAGGTTTCACATTGATCCATTTTCTAGGATCAAGCGGACAGAGGAATATTTCGTGCGGATTTTAATGTTTAGATGGCAAAACAACATCTGATTGACAAAGTAAGGGCTTGTTTAATTTTTTTAACAAAAAATAGCGGGGATTTACTATAACACCGCATCAAGAAGGCGGAGGTCAATATAAGCTCACCCCAGTTTGCATCTGAGGTTGTTTCTGTGGAGCGCTTTAATCCTCCTCGCTGCTTTATTGAGCACGAGGGGGGAAAATCTCGGGCGGTCGTCTATTATCGTCAAGCCACAACCGAGCTAAGCTGATTTTAGCGTAAGCAGCCGACCAGCAACGGCATGCTCTGCGTGTCGCGCCACTTTCACTGGGAGTACATTTATACTAATTGACATACATGATACGCGCTCACTCGAAGGGGATAACCGCGTGAAAATTAGCTGGCGAGTGTATTTCGGGGCTTTGTTGGTTGCGATCTCGGCACTTCTCTATTTGGTTCATTATTATGAATTTCGCGACCTCCATCACCTCGCAATCTACGGACTTGGTGATCTTGCCTTTCTGCCGATCGAAGTACTTCTCGTCGTCCTTGTAGTTGACTGGGCAATCAACGAGCAAGAAAAGCGGAGTCAACTTACCAAACTTAACATGGTGATCGGCATCTACTTCAGTGAGGTCGGCACCGCGCTGCTGAAAGCGTTTTCAAACTTTGACCCGAATATCGAAAGTATACGCGATGAGCTTTTAGTGAAGGACAGATGGACCACTCGCGACTTCAGCGAGGCGAGCGTACGTCTGAAAAAGCACAAATATAAGCTCGTTTACGAAAAGGACGACCCAAAAGCAATGAAGTTTCTAGAGAATCTGCGCAGGTTCCTCATCTCAGAGCGGGCGTTTTTGCTCCGCCTCCTCGAAAATCCGAACCTCCTCGAACAAGAAACCTTCACCGATCAGCTTTGGGCGGTCTTCCATCTCGCCGATGAACTCCAGTACCGATCAGATCTCGTTCACCTGCCCGATAGCGATTACCGACACCTCGCTGTAGACGCGGGACGAGCGTATAGCGCGCTCACCTCCGAGTGGCTCAGGTATATGGCGCACCTGTTGAAGCGATATCCGTACCTCTTCTCCCTAGCGTTGCGCACAAATCCATTCGACGTGTCTGCTTCGCCCATAATCAACGACGCAGGCTAATTCCCTGCAGCAACGGCTCGATCCGCTACACAGCCCTTTTGTAGACAGTGCGGTGCAGAACTCGAAAAAAGCGGCACGTACTTGAGCAGCCGCTAAGAGGTATGATCCCGTATCATCACTAGCTATCTTAACTTAACATAAACCCTCCAAGTCGATTAACACAGTTAGTTAGGCATAAAAAGTCAAATAGCCCCCCTATTAAGATGTCGCCAAAAGCGATGAACGAAAAAACATTAAGCGCGCAAGGTCCCTAGTTCTTCCTATGAATTACAAAGACGTTGCGGGTGCGCTGCTGCTCATCGCAGGTATCGTCGCAATAATGGGAATAATTACCACTGAAGCAACATATCCTGGCTATAGCACAGCAAAGAATGATATTAGCGATTTGGGAGCAACAAGACCGCCCAATAGCATAATCAAACAGCCCGCTGCGACTATCTTTAGTGCGACGCTCGTCGTAGTAGGCCTGCTTATGACAGGTGGTGCTCTTTGCACCTATCGCGCTTATGGACAAAGCAGGTCGTCGGGGCTTCTCGCACTCTTTCTTGGGCTCTTTGGCGTCGGCGCGATAGGAGTAGCGCTCTTTAACGGAAGCACCGATGCGAGCCTTGTTGCCCACACGCTGTTCGCGCTGCGCACCTTCATAGCGGGGGCGGTCGCCGCTATCGTGGCCTTTGCAGTGGTACGTTCACCATTTCGCTACATTTCTGTGGTACTGGGTGTCATCGCATTAGCAGGTCTCGTGCTGGTCATCATCGTCGGGGATGCCAACCCCGTCTTTTCGGCTATTGGCAATGGAGGAGCAGAGCGATGGATCGTTTATCCATCTGTTCTCTGGGTCATAGGATTTGGCGGTTACTTGATGGGGCTCCCGCTCCCGCGGAATGAGCACGTTAAGGCGACGTAGACCTTTCGTCAAGCAGTACATCGTTTGGGGCACAAAATCAGCGGAGCTGGCTTCATACCCCATCATCGGATTTATCAAAAAGCCACTTTCGCAGCTTTTTTTAATTCTTTTTCTGTAAGGTCAGGTACGAAATGCCCAGCGTAATAGCCAGCAGGGCTGACCCGATGGCCAGCGTATATAAGGTGAGCTGGAAAAGGAAAAACACGCAGACGAGCGTCCCCAGTATGGGGGTGACCGGGATTCCCGCCAGACTAACCGGGACACGGAAAGGGCGGTGAAGCTGTGGAGAGTGTAAGCGCAGTGCGATCACCGCCGCGTTGATCACGAGGAAGGTCACATAGAGGGTGAAGTTCGTAATCTGGGCATCCTCTCGTATGTCGCCTAAGAGAAGGAAGACTAGCGAGACGCCGATGACGACTGCGATAGCGATCCCCGGGGTGCGTCGGGTTCGATGCACCGTAGCGAACCGTCCGGGAAGAGAACCGCTCTTCGCCATCCCATAAACGAGCCGGGAGGAAGCGATGAGCATAAGGAGCACGGTGTTTGCCGTGGCGAAAAGCGCAATGATGGTGAACAGGGTAGAACCGCCGCTTCCCAGATACGTACTGGCAATCTCTGCGAAGGGAGCCGGTGAGGAGGCGAGGCTCATAAAGCCCACCGCGCTCACCGCGGCCACAGCCACCAGCAGATAGAGGACGATGGTAATGACCAGGGCGAAGATGAGCCCGCGGGGAATGTTCTTTTCCGGCTCCCGCGTCTCCTCTGAGAGTTTCACCATCTCTTCAAAACCCTGGAACGCAAAGAAAATCAGGGCGGCCCCGGCAAACACCCCGGAGAGCCCGGATGGCATCTCCAGGTAGTTAACCGAGCCGAGGTGGGGTAACCCAATGGCGATAATCCCTACAAGACCCGCTACTTCTATGAGGGTGAGCACGATTGCCACCCTGGTGGACTCACGGATGCCCCAGGCGGTGAGGAAGCCTAGCCCAAGCAGGAGTGCCACTGCCACCGGAACGAGAGGGAGGCCAGTAAAGGAGGTAAAGTAGCCCGCAAAGCCTAAGGAGACCGTAGCTGCACCCACCACCCCGGAGAGGATCACCATAATCCCAATGATGAAGGCGAGCCTTTGGTGGAAGGCATTTGAGACATAGTCGTACTCTGCTCCTGCGGTGGGAAACATCGAGGAAAGTTCCGCGTAAGAAAGCCCGGTGAACACGGCGATGAGCGCTGCAAATGCAAAGGAAAGCCAGACCGCGTTGCCGGCGAGTCCTGCCGCCTCCCCGATCAGGACATAAATGCCCGCGCCAAGAATGATTCCCGTCCCGGAGAGGGTCACCTCCAGGAGGCCGAGTTCACGTTTCAGGGGCACCGGTGATTTCATATGACGTACGCTTTCTTATGCACGAGGGAGAGACAAATATCACCCCTCAACCTAACACGGGTCAGGCGGTCATCGCCAGTTTGTCGGTGTTCCAGCTTCGACTGGACTAAAGGAACAAATTAATTGTCGATTAAGGTACCTGATACGAGTCAGGCCGTTGCAGTCACTGTCGTAGTATTGCGTGCTGCTTCAAATACGAGCTGAGGGTTGCCCAGACTGTCTGATAATGTCAACTCGTTATTGCTCATCGCATACGAGGTAACGTTCTTGAGCAACAGTAAATAGGTGGTCTCCTGAATCATTACGCCGTCTGGATCTGCACAGAACATAAGCGTTGACCCTACCTGCTCGATATTTATCTCTGTTTTATTGAGCTCATAGCTTCCAAAGTAGCGGTTGCACCCGGAAGAGCCCGTGATATTCCCGTCGTCAAAAATAGCGGTGATTGTCGTATTGGGCAGCGTGTTTTTCACACCTGTTTCGGTCGCAAGCGATGTAAGTTTCCATGTCGTCCCTTTGAGCTGCAGAGCGGGCGATGTGGTTGATGTCGTTGCGTTTGGCGAAGGCGTCACGTTGCTCGTGCATCCCGCAGCAGCTGCTGTGGAGAGTAACAACATGCTCATCAGTAAAACAAGGGAGATTTTTCTCATAATATCCAATTCACCTCAGCAGGGAGCTAGAAGTGGCTTTAGACACGTACGTCATTGCGCAATGTCGATATTCACACTTCTATCGGGTATAGAGAAGTTAATATAAACGCTTTTGTTTCTGAGTATTCTGATTTATCTGAAAAATATAAATAGGCTGAAGACCATGTATAATATGACTATGCAAAATCAAGCCTCGTATAGTGTGCCTGGTGATTCTGACAAGAATACCTGCAAGGTTGAAGCGGTGGTGAGCGTTGACGAGCGTGGGCAGATGGTGTTGCCTAAAGACCTCCGTGACCGTGCCCAGATACGGGCAGGTGACAAACTGGCGGTCGTTAGCTGTGAACGAAACGGTACTATCTGCTGCCTCTCTCTTATCAAGGTCGAGGAACTGTCTGCAACGGTTAAGGGCTTTTTAGGCCCTATCTTTAAGGATACGCTCTAGCAAAGGGGTGAATTGTTATGGAAGAGGAGAAGATAAAGGGCGCCGTCAGAGACGCCTATGCGAAAGTGGCAAAGAATGAGCCACGCAGCTTCGCTGTGAATAGGTGCTGCGGCGGGAGCAGTATTTTTGTGCGTGATATAAGCACGGCAGTGGGTTACAAGAAGGAAGAGCTCGACTCAGTGCCAGCGGGGGCCAATCTTGGCCTTGGCTGCGGCAATCCCACGGCATTGGCCTCGCTGGAAAAAGGTGACACAGTGCTTGACCTTGGAGCGGGTGCGGGTTTCGATTGTTTCCTTGCTGCCAATATTGTCGGCGTGGACGGAAAGGTAATAGGCGTTGATATGACTCCTGAAATGGTTGACAAGGCCCGGTCGAATGCGCGTGAAGGCGGCTATAAAAACGTCGATTTTATGCTTGGTGAGCTGGAGCACCTGCCGGTTGTAGACCATTCAGTAGACGTCCTTATTTCGAACTGTGTGATCAATCTGACGCCTGACAAGGCGGCGGTCTTTAACGAAGCGTTCCGCGTGCTGAAGTCTAAGGGGCGATTTGCTGTTTCTGATATCGTTTTGCTAAAGGAGCTTCCTGAAGCTGTGAAGCAATCAGTTGCCGCATACGTTGGCTGCCTTTCAGGGGCAATTATGAAGGATACCTACTTGGAAACTATCCGTGCGGCCGGGTTTGAGGGCGTGCGCATTGTTGATGAGGCTGCGTTCCCACTTGACTGCATGGCGAATGATCCTACTGCACAGACGATCGGGAACAGCCTTAACCTGACCCCTGAAGAGTTGGATGATGTTGCAACCGCTGTGAGAAGCATAAAAGTTGTTGGGGAAAAGCCTTAAAAGCCCCTGGAAACGGTGCTAGCGCTCGCAAAAGCGCTTGGATGCAACTGACGCTCTTAGCTTTGCCCCTAATAGCAGCTTAAGCGTGAACTAGGTGGTCGAACGTTGCAAGCTGTAGATGTAGCCGTCAGAAGCACAGAAATAGAGCCCGTCCTTTTGGTCGAGGCCAAAGGACGTAATACGAACGCCCGTAGCCGCAAGCTCACTGTTGGTGCTGTTCATACCGTCATACCGCAGCGCCCAAATCCGACCTGATCCATAATCTCCGAAGACGTAGGAGCCCACTAGCTCAGGGAACGCGGCACCTCGATAAACGAAGCCTCCGGTAACGGAATATCCAAGGGTGCGATTATAGTCCCAGATTGGGAGAGCGAGGCCCGTTTGATTGCATCCTGACTGAGGAGAATAACAGAGGTTCCCTTCCATAATGTTCCAGCCGTAATTACCGCCACTCTTAACGATATCGATCTCTTCTATCCTATCTTGACCGACATCTCCAACCCACAGCCGACCTGTCAGTGAATCAAAGCTAAACCGCCACGGATTACGCAAGCCATAGGCGTAAATTTCCTCACGGAACCCTTGGCTGTTTCCAACGAAAGGATTGTCACGGGGGATGCTGTAGTTTAAGCTGCCAGACGCAGAATTAACGTCGATACGTAAGATCTTGCCAAGCAGCGTCGAACGATTTTGCCCGTTGCCTGAAGGATCGCCCGCGCCACCACCATCGCCCAACCCGATATAGAGGTACCCGTCTGGTCCAAAAGATATTTGTCCGCCGTTGTGGTTGGGGAAGGGCTGCTCGACTTGCAGTAAAACCTTTTCGCTGTTTACGTCTGCTTGGTTACCGTTGATTTGGGAAACAGAGAAACGCGAGACGACAGAGCGTAGCGGATTGTTAGTTGTGTAATACACGTAAAAAAAGCCGCTCTCGTTAAATTGTCGGGGAAACGCCAAGCCCAAAAGGCCAAGCTCTCCGCCGGAAGTAACACGATCGCTGATGTTTAGAAAGGTACTCGCAGCGTTCGCGCTCTCGTTGTTTTTAAATACCTTTATCACGCCAGCCTGTTCGACGACGAAAAGCCTATCACTCCGGTCTCCTGCGTTGTAGATCCCAACGGGGTCTCGGAACTGAACGTTGGGAAAGGCGACTTTAACAGTGTACTGATGTGGCGTTTCAGAGGTTGGAGAGTTCAGAAGGCCTTGGAATACAGAAACGCCTACGATTAAGGCAATTAATGCGATAACGATGAGGGCAGCAATTTTTCGCTTCATTTGAAACGCCCAACGTCCATTTGTGATTGATCCCGTTCCATTACCAATCGCTTTGAAGCTCTAAATATATTAGTCTAACGGTACAGACGCTCATGTCCAAATTATCTTACCGGCGTCTGCGCTGCGTTATTCGCGCGTTTTTAACAGCTTTAAGGCCGTAAGGGGGGGTGTACAGGGAGTTAGCTCTAAATAGGTTCAACCCTTTTTATAACAGAGGTATGTGTATGGTTGTCGGAGTTACGCTCGTAAACGTCGTTCCGGGCTTCGAGCGAAGCGTTTTTGACGCGCTCAAGACGATGTCAAGGATCAGAGAACTTTATCACGTTTTTGGGGAGTACGATTTTTTGGTAATTTTAGAGGTAGAAAGCCTTCCGGTGCTTAGCAAAACGGTTGATGAGATAAGAGCTGTGGAAGGCGTTACAACCACTCATACCGTCGTTGGCGCGGAACTCCCAGACTCTTAACGGACGCTCTTACGTCTGTTGATCCGGTCGAACAACTTAGATACTTTCGAATGGACGTATTAACGACCCTTAAGGTCCAAACGAATCAACAGCGTGAAGTCTAGCCCCTCTTAAAGGCAACGTGCTTAAATTTATTGTCAGTCGTTAATTTCTCGGAACAAGCTGCTTGTCATCAGAACTTAAATAGTTAAATACAAAACAAATCCAAGATGAGAGGATGATGAGCGAAATAACAAGTCCTGGACGATTCTGCACAGGGTGCGTACGCTTCAGGTATTCGTAGATAGACGCACTAAAAAATGATCCAACAAGCATTCGGTGCAGGCTTTTTGGCCGCCTCCGCACTCCTTCTTGGCAGCCTCATCGTCATACTGCGACCTGTCAAAACACGCACGATCGGCCTAATCATGGCTTTTGGATCAGGGGCTTTGATCAGTTCGGTGGCTTATGAACTAGTGGCGGAAGCTTACACGACGGCACCCGGCGAGCCAGTAGTGGGATTAGCGTTTTTCCTGGGCGCCTTTACCTTTTATATTGGCGATATACTGATCGAACGCATAGGGGGGGCCAAACGCAAGAGCGCACATGGCGAACAAAGCGAAGCGTCTCTCGGGATCTTGTTGGGGTCGATCTTAGATGGTATCCCTGAATCATTTGTCCTCGGAATCTCACTTATTGGTGGGGGGGCCCTCAGTCTAGCGTTCTTCGCCGGCGTGTTCTTATCCAACTTGCCGGAAGGGTTATCAAGCACTGCTGGCCTTCTAAAGGCGGGATACGACCGCAAATGGATTCTGACGTTGTGGGCCATCATCGTTGTGATCTCAGCGTTCTCAGCGGCGCTCGGTTATGCGATTTTGAGCGATGTATCCCCATTTGCCGGCGCGGCGCTGCTGACTTTTGCTGGCGGTGCCATTCTTACAATGCTTGCTGATTCTATGATGCCTGAAGCGTTTAAGGACACCGGTAAACTCGCAGGGCTGTTAACTGCGCTCGGGTTTGCTGTGATCTTCGTTCTAGGGGTTGCTTAGGTAGTTTTAGAGTCAGCGAGGGGGACTTTGAAGCTAGCCTTCTGTTAATGCGTAATGTAAAGGGCGTTTTTGCTGCTGTGCAAACGCGAAGCTCGCAGAGAATTCGGAGATACTAAATAGTTACTCCAAACAAGAATATCGCAAGCAATCACCCCCAAACGATCAATAAGCCACTATGTTGAAACAAGTGGACGACAAGAAAAAGATACTCTTCTTATGCACCCATAATGCCGCACGCTCGCAGATCGCCGAGGCGTTTATCACTGCACGGTTGGAGGATCGATTTGTAGCACGCAGCGCGGGAAGTGAACCGACTGAGGTGCATCCATGCGCCGTCGAAGTGATGGTCGAACTTGGCATCGACTTGTCGAGACAACGTGCGAAATCATTGAACGAGTCTGATGACATACCCTTTGACTATGTTGTTACCATATGTGCTGACGCCGCGGAGAACTGCCAAATTTTTCCGGGTGGAGCGACTTACATCCACCATCCCTTCGATGATCCGGAAGTGGTTGCGGAATCAGGCGCCGAGCACGTGCGCCTTTCAGATACGTGCGTGCCGAATCGGAGAGTGGATCGAGGCTACATTTTCTCAAAATCCGTAAGCCTCTAGCAATATTAGTCGAATATGATTTAACGAAAAGAACACAGAGCTAGTTTGAGTGTTGTCGTTTAGCTGCGCACGTCTCCAACAAACGCGTATTCGCGGCCGGTAGAAAAAAGAAAAAAGTGCCAATCCAAATTTATCAAACCGGCTGTGCGTCTCTTCTAATCTAACGCAGTCAAACCCGTTATGCGTCGCAGCTGAGCATGACTATCCGCGATAGTGGCCTCTAGCTGCTGGTGCGTCGTGTCCGCTAGCTCTAAGATGTGCTTTGCCTCTCCCTGTTTCAAGCTAGCCTCGAATATGACTGCGGCGTGTTGCCCGCCGTCAAGCGATTTAATCTCATCCTTGAGCATTTTGGCCGTCCGCTCCGCGTTGCCGATTTCAGTTTTCTTGTTGGCGACATTATTCGTACTGACAGCGACGCGGCCTGCCTCGTCTTGTTCTGTTTTTGTTTTTTCTTCCATCAAAGGTACAACGACGGGTGATAGCTTATAGCTGCGCAGGTTCAATACGTCGAAAAAGGAGGGAGTCCAAAACTGTCTGAGCGCATGCGCTGCGCGCTACTATATTGAGATAAAAGTCGTTCCTGTAGGCGCCTCAGTTTCGTATTTGTGGCGTGGAGAATGAGACGCCCCGCCGTTACGTGTGACACAAAGGCACTGTCACGCTTTTCCACACAATCCCGGTCTCACGCGGCCTTATGAAACTACTCCGTGTAGTCCTGATTGGAGATGAACGTGATGGCAACGAATGCAACGACCATAAAAAACGGGGCCTGCTGGTATGGCCCCCATTTCGGCTGCTTGAACACCACAAACGATCCGAACTGCACCAAGTGCGCAGAGCGTCTCGCCCACGCCGTGGACAGCGAACGTCACCCCGGCATAGCAGCGCTAACTGAGTGATGGCAAACAAGCAATCAAAAAAGGTTTTGGGCGCGGGTACAGCGCAGAGAGCTGATAGCGTTTGTGATCAAAACAAGGCACGTCTGTGGCTGAGCGATTTCCGCAAGTTTGCAGAGCAATATGGAGACATCATAGGCTGGGATGCCACGAACCGCAAATATGTCTTGGCGCACGGTATCACGGGAATTGATTGGGAGCACTACAAGCATCCGTTGCTGGAACACGTCTATGACGTGTATATAAAGTGCTGGAAAAAAGTAGTGTTCACACGTGAGACGAAAAAGGTCAAGCACCGGTTGTTGGCGCTTAATTAGACAGTCCATCAAACAATTCGGTTGAATGAGGATTACGTTACATCAAGCGTTTGCTTTTACACGGGACGTTCAGTGTGCAGACTAGGCTAGAACCGCGAAAATCCTGAGCTGAGTTCGTGCACGACGACGGTCGACCCACCCGTCGTCTGGGAGAGTCGCATCTTTTCCAACAGACTCTGACTTGGCTTGCCGTAGATGTCGATTTGAGACAGATTGATGAGCTCTTGCGGGAAAGCGGATCCTGTCATTTCCATGTGCAACTCCACTGATGCGGAATTGGGGTGTACCTGGATGACTGTCAGTTGCGTGCCGCCTTCGTTGAGGTATGCGTTATAGGCGCTCATCTGAGGCTCTTTTGCCTTGACTAACTCGACCAAATTGTTCATTACCGCCTTGAGCTCCTCGAGCTTTCCCTCACGGATTTCAGAGCAGCCTACGATCACTATATTCTCTGACATGTTATCACTCCTTTAACGGACATTCACGCTGGATGATGCGAAAAGCCTTCTCCTGTTTATCCAAGACCATAACAACGTTTAGAAGTAGACTGAAGAACAGACCCGCGGATACTCCTTCTATTGCGTGCTCATCTTTCTCATCGTTCGCCTTTTTCACTATTTCAAAACCAATCGTGTCGCAGAAACGGTTATACGTGGAAGTGTCCGCTTCAACTTGTGGAGGTAGGTAAAATATGGGCGATATAGACATAGACGACTTAAAAAAGTATTGGAAGCGTTGAGTAACAGGAACGCACTGCACGATGGTGATGTTATAGAGGTAGCCAAAGAAGGCGAACAAGAACCAACCAGGGTAGCGATTTCTGTAATTGATAATGAAGTGGAGTGTAACCAATGTGGTCCGCCGACGCCGCGCAAAAACAAGCAGCAAAGCCATTAAGCCGCTGGGTGATAAGCGCGTGTTAGCCCTATACGCACACGCTAGTGTTTGGAATGACAAATTGCATTATTAGGACACAAGGAGAACACATGATAACAAGCGCTTTTTCACTATTATCGATTGGCGGGGTGGCTATCGCTACTGGGGTTGTGGGTCTATTGGCGTTGGTCACCATCGTCTTGTTCTTTTCTATTGGTCAACCCTTCGGCACAATTAATGATTATTGCATTGGTCTGACGGCAATCTTGAGCATGGTTTTAGTTTGGATGTTATATCCCGAACATCATGCGCAGTCGCCGATCTTAAGCCAGGTTTTGCTTATTGTTGCATTGATCGGCGCGATAGTTGTTGTTATTGGTGCAGCACTTACCATCTCAGGAAAAACTGGCTTTTACCTGTCAGGCATGTATATGGCTGCTGGAAACGCCTTGATTGGATTGTGGCTATTAGGACTAAACTACTCTGCTCTGAGAGGCGATCCTTGGCCGCACAGTCTGACCATATTGGGGCTTGTTAGTGGTGTGTTCTTGGCACTCGGCCTGGTGGCCATTCTTGGGATAATCCGCGGCATTGATACAAAAGAGTACGTATTTTCTACATACAATGGTATTTGGGGGACAAGCTTTCTTGGATCACTTGTTCTTTATCCCATCTGGTGCATTCTCTTAGGACGCTATCTCTTGCTAAGTTAAATTGACGAGAGATTGTATAGCAATCAGGTGCAGGTATACAATCCTATGCTTAAGCCACAAAAAAAAGAATATTTTGAGTTATTTGGCGCCATAAAAAAGGGTTTTGAGAGTTTTGCGAGGCGATATAGTGGGATGGAATGGATCCAATCGAGCGTATATTCCGACCCACGGTGCGAGGCATCGAGTGGAGTAATTATCGGCATCCCTTGCCCGAGCACGTGTATGCTGTGTATATGCAATATTGGAGAGCCGTGCAGTTCGATCTGTGATTACATTGCGTGATGGGCAAAACGTAGTCAAAGTGGGATGGAAAGCGGAACCCGGCCAGTATCCCCAGACGGATTTGCTCACGTGTGCGATCACCGCCGAGCGGGCAGGCTTCGACTACTTTTGTCGGCTGTTCGCCGGCGAGTTGAAAAAAAATCGAAAACTTCTATTAGCTCTTGTTGTTTAGTTGCTGTTTGGATCTGGGGAGAACAATACGGTATTTAGTAGTTAATTCGATACTGGGCCTCATCGTACTAGCTTTGGCGAAATTCCTTGGACTCCCAGTGCCCATAAATTGGATCACTGTACTTATTTGTGCACTGGCGGGTATCCCTGGAGCTTTGCTCGTGATACTATTATACTGGCTCGGCATCGTCATCCCCATCATCATCCCGTAAATAAAAAGCAGATTTTAGGGGCAAAATGCATTCCTTGCGTTGCCAGACCCATTAGTCCCTTGCGAACTATCCGCACCTAGAATTTCTACTTCCCCAGTCGATAAGCGTAGTTCATGTAAGTTGATAAATCCCATGAAAGCACCAGAGAAGGCTCCACATAACAATGAAGGCTACACTCTACGCAGTCCCGTGTTCCCTTCCAGTCAAATCCGCTGATCGCCGATTTTATACCAGTTTCTAAAACCGAAGCGCTAGCCGTGTATTCGTTGCGAACATAACAAGGCAGCACCAATTTTCCATACGGGTCGACGTTAATTACCGCCCAGGGCTTACACCTCCATCTCTTCTCATGAGCTATCACTTTAAAATAATTAATCGAATTAACGAGCGGGTAGCCTTTTTTCTTCATATCAACGAGTTTCCTAGCTATCTCTGCGACTTCGTGAGCGTTGAGTGCAGACGCCTCGGCGTCGGAGTACGCATGAGCAACGGAGACGGATATTCCGGCACCCAACTCCTTTGCCAACCGCACCATGTCCTCTATCTCATTCAGGTTCTCCTCCACGATCGTCGTGTTGATTGTCACAGGACCCCGCTGTGTGGCCGCAGCTACACCCCGTATAGCTTCTTTGAAGCACCCGTTAACGCCCCTGATCTCATTATGGGTCTTCTCCAAGCCGTCTAGCGAAACATAGACGACGCCGTTGATGTATGGTGTAATTTCATCTATCCTTGATTCGAGGAGAGTGCCATTGGTTATGAGACTCGTGTGCAGCGGCAGAGAACGAGAATAAGCAAGAATCTCGACCAAGTCTTTTCTAAGCAGCGGCTCTCCGCCTTCAAACGCTATCGCACAAACACCAGAATCATAGATCTGCCTTAGAATCGCTTTTTCTTTCTCCAGAATCAAATCTTGGCTGGATCGTTTCCAGAAGGGGCACATCTTACACCTGAGGTTGCAGTTGTACGTGAGCTTGTGTCCGCAGAACAGCGGAGCCCTTACTCCCAGCGAGTTAGAGATGAGCCCTCGATATATCCTCAGACCTAGTCGCAACGTTTCCCTGTAGGCGCTTGCGTGATTTTCTGTGTTAGTATACTTGGTTGCCCGTCTCATTTTCTAGGTCATTTGTGTTTGTGGATCTATAGAATAAAAACAAAAGCGAACGGCGACTTAAAAATTTCTATTCTATGCGAACGAATTTGTGCAACATCTATTGCATATATTACAGCTCATTCTTGGCCTTATTTGCGCTTAATAGTAAGTCTGTACAAACGACATGATAGTTGAATCTTATATTTCGCGCAGAACGCGAAAGAATACAAAATCTTTTTTTGAGAAGTCGCTAAGCACGCAGCACTAACCGTTATTTTGAGGCCCATGTACGTTAGCCGCATTAAGGTAATATCCGTTCTCAAAGTGATAATGTGTGCTTGACTATATGGGTTAAAATCCCGTCAAGCCGTTGGTTTGTCAGAAAAGTGTATGAGGGTCTAAACACTCTTTTAAATGTGGTGGCTCGTATTAACTGCAATAACATAACTGGAGGGACGAACTTGATCGAAAGCGACTTTGAAGAGCTGAAAAAACGAGTTGAACAGCTTGAGGCGTGTTGTAGAGAATTGCGGGAGAAAATACGTCCTGAAAAACTAGTGCCAGATATCTACGAATTTGACGATGAGTTGGCCCGGCTCAAAGGCCGCCTTTAAGGTTTATTTGACATGGCACTTTTTTGAAAGTGAGATTAGCCCGAATGATAAGAACGGTACAAGCACCGCTATTCCACACCAGCGTACGCTTTGACAGGCGCCTAGTGAACACACCACCCTGATCAAGCACAGCGCTTCATGCTTTCTTCAAACAACGTTACCACTGAGACATCAGTCCTTTGATAATTCCTCACAGACGAATTTGGTTTCTCATTGAAAGTGCTATACGCGAAATTGCTCAGAGGAAAGCTTCACCATATAGTCGGCAGTAGAATCCGACTACTCGCTGCTGGAAACATAATTGCCAACTAGTAATTTGTCATGCTGTCCTTATTTTTGACCAAGACTGCAAGTGGATTATGCGCGTTTCCACGTGTTTCTTAACGCGTAGTTATAGAGCTTGGTTCGAGAGTGGCGTTAACAAAAAGGCGCTTTTTTTAACAGCGTGTTATGAATCGCACGTTTGTCTCACCTGAAAGTAGCGAATCGAACATATGATGAGCTGAGCTGCGAGCGTAATCGGGGACAAAGGTGGACTCGGCTAAGGTAGGAATGGCGATAGTCGTTGTGCTGAGCTGCGGTTTTTCGACGATTGCCCTCGCAAGAGTTAACGGGTCGCGCCATCAAGGGAGTGCTCCCGCGTCCGTCAAGGTTTACGGTGCCCCTAACGATAGCCGTTTGATTCGAGGGCTACTTCGGCATTAACACGGCGTCAATGATGTGAACGACCCCGTTAGTGCACTCAAGGTTGGCTTCTTTAACCGCAGCATCGTTTATCTTGATCCCGTGCCGCAACCAATGATGTTCGTGAACCTCGAGCATATCACCTTGGACAGTAAGAAGAGTCTGCTGCTTGGCCAAATCAGCCGCAAAGTGCTTGCCGGCCACCACGTGATACGTAAGAACGCTCGTCAGCTGTTCCTTGTCTTTGAGCAAACTGTCAAGTGTGCCAGCTGGAACATTACTGAATGCCTCATTATCAGGAGCAAAGATCGTCAAGGGGCTTTGCCCTTTGAGCGTTTCTACCAGATCAGCTGCAATCGCTGCCTTTAAAAAAGTGGATAAATCATCAGCTTGCGTTACTAAGGTCGCAATATCTACATTGAACTTCAATTTAGTCACCTGCTTTACGATTTGGCTTAAAGCCGTTTCTTTTTGGACAGTTATGATAGTTTAAGTTATCGCGCTGTACGCGCGAATAAGCGTAAAAGCTCAAGCTTTTAAATAGGCTCCTTATCGCGACGGAGCTCCGAGGGAAGTCCCCGTTCTGTCTGCAGCAACGTCTCTAGATTCGCGACCTTTTGCTATAAGAGTAGTTCGATCTTGTCTTGCAGGCCTATGGCGACCACGTCCCTCGAATTCTTCGCCAGCTGCGGCTTTTCTGTAAACGAACGGTTGCACTCATTTGCTCCGCAAAAAGAAAACGTATAAGATTATTCGAGCTAAAATAATCGCACTTAAGTGAAAAAGTGCGGCGTGTGGGCAAGTCAAAAAGTACTACGTTGAATGCCAACTATGCGGCGTACGGGTAACGCGCCAGAATTCCTAGAGCGGCGAGGGGGATACTATGACCGACGATAAAAATAACGGCAGAGAATTGCGCGAACCAGCGACGGAAAGCAAGCGATCAAAAAGGCGTTGGGCGCGGGTACAGCGCAGAGAGCTGATAGCGTTCGCGATCATCATCGGTATGTTGATAGTCACCGCCACGCTAATCGTGGTGTATTTATTAGTTTAGAGGCGATATCGGTCAAAGGAGGTGGTAAGGTATATGGGCGTCAGGGACTTAGTATGGCTTATTATCGTGATTATAGTCATAGTCGTCGTTCTGCGTTTTTTGGGTATCCTCTAAGAGGATTAGACAAATCACTTGCTTATGACGACTGGACGAACGGAATTACCTTAATCATACAAAGCTCGCTTGGCGTCACACGGCGTATCGTGCTTGCAGGCCCCCAAACCGTATCCTACGACCATGATGGGCTTGCGCCTGCCCCACTTATCCGAAAGCCAGCCGGAAAAGATTTTGAGGATGCTCGCCGTACTCTCTGCTACTCCCTCGATCGCTCCCACGTAACGTAGCTTGCACCGATGACGCTCACGAGGAACAGCGGTATCAGGGGATAGATCATCTCACTGCTGATATAGTAAAGAGGCTCACCAGCCCCAGGACGATGATGTTTGGTCCCAGACCTGCCAGCATCCGATCCCTCACGTTTGAGCTCCTCATCTCTTCATTCGAAGGCATATAAGGTCTCGGTCATTTCGCAAAATCATTAACTGTCGTCGCCAGTACACCTTCATCCCGCGCGATTTCACCAGATGGATGCTGGCCGACGTAGCGCGACTAAAATAGCGAGTAAAAAAGCGGTAATCACGAGCAATGGGGTCGCATCAAGATACACGGTGACTTCCTCAATCGGCTAGCGATCTTGTGGGAGTCATCAGCCTTATGCGATTACAGTGAACTCCATCACCCGTATGTGGGACATAACCATGTTCTTACATAGCTATTACTACTATCTCGCTCCCGCACGAAAAGTGCTTTGGGGACATCAAGTCACTTGGAATGAGTGAATGTATCCAACAAACAGCTGAAATCGAGGACACGAAGTGCGGGAACAGACGACACTGAAAGAGAGCGAAAATGTTAAACAGTTGGAATACCAATTGATATATTGACTAAACCCCCTCCTTGCAAGTCGATATGTTGCACGTCTTGTTCTTGGGCGTGGTTTAGTCTCTCCGCAATTTATTCAATCGATAACCTTACACAATCTATGGTCTTCGGGTTCGGCACGCCAAATGTGCAAAAAATGAGCGAGAAGCTCGACATTAAAGGGCTCATCAAGGCCTTAGGGTATGAGAAGGACAGTGACGTTCGCCGTGAGGCTGCAAAAGCCCTTGGCAAGATCGGCGATAGCAGGGCAGTGGAACCGCTGATAAATGCGCTCAACGACTCTGACAGTGACGTTCGCCGTGAGGCTGCAAAAGCCCTTGGCAAGATCGGCGATAGCAGGTCAGTGGAACCGCTGATAAATGCGCTCAACGACTATGAAAGTCGGGTCCGCTTATGGGCTGCGACCTCCCTTTCTAAGATAGGTAAACCAGCCTTTGAGCCGTTGATAAAAGCGCTCAACGACTCTAACAATGAAGTTCGATGTGCGGCTGCTAAAGCCCTTGGTGAGATCGGCGACAGCAGGGCAGTGGAGACCTTAACTAAGGCGTTAGACGATACTTGCGTGGATGTTGGCACGAGTGCAAAGGAAGCCCTTCACAAGATGAGCATCAACAGAGGATGCTGTATGGTATAACCCTCACTTAATGCGCCGAGTTCCATAGGTGCCAGTTGGGCTCAGTAGGCCATCTACAGACGAATACGTGATCTTATTTGGGGAAACAGCGCCTATAGAAAGCGATCAACCGAAACTCCTCACTTCTCGTAATAGTTCACTTCTGAGGAAGAATTTTCCGGCAAAATCTTACCTCTTCCAAAAGAGTAACAATAGGTGATAGACTTAAGCGTTATCGTTTTGGTTGCTAGATGTATCCTCACTCATATCTTCTTGTGGCTAGACGTAAATGGAATCCGCTAAATGCTTGAAATCGAAAAAAGAAACAATAAGCTAGAAGATGAGGATTAGATTATAGGGACCCATTTCTAACTTTTTTAATCAACAAGTCTGCTATGCGGTTATAGTAATCTTTGACTGTATTTGCGAAGGTTGATAACAACTATCACCCGCAAATTTTAGTATGACGTCGTACGTGCCCGGATTCAAGCTGCTTGTGTCGAGATACGCTGTATAAAAACAGTCGGAACCTCCAGACGATACCGCGCCAATTGTCGCAGAGACCGTTCCGTGGCCACAAATCCGGATCCCTGACGCAAGAACATTGATTCCCATACTGGTTCCCTTTGCCACATTTGGATCGCTGACGAATTGTATTGAGGTCGCTATCATCGCTGAAGGTGTAGGCGTCGTTGCAGTTGGCGATGCGCTCGGTGATGGTGCAACTGTGGGAGAAGTTGTGGCGGCTGTGGTGGTGGCAGCTGTGGTGGTGGGAGCTGTGGTGGTGGCCGATATAGTAGTCGAAGAATTCGTGCTTGGCATAGCACTTGGTGTTTGATTAGTATTGCTTGTCGTGCAACCCGCTACTAAAATAGAAGCAACCACGAGCAATAGAACAGCTATCGCAGTTATTAGTTTTAGTTGCATATGCTAATGCAAGAGGCGAATGTTGGCTTAACGTTTACTGTTTAGAGAGATTAAATGGAACGCGTTATACACTCCTTATATTCCTTGAACAACCGCGTTATGATCTCGTCATACGTTTCGCCTTTCTCACGATGACTTGGGAGAGAGCTTCAATCTCCTCGGACCGAACCTCTTGCATCCCGCGTTTGATGATTCCTTCCCTTGTTGCAACAATGTACACATCTGGTCTCGTTCCGATCGTATCCATTCTCTTTTTTACACAGCACTCCTCACACCCATCTACCGCGACGAGATTTTCCTCGTCTTGGAGTTCCTCCTCCAGCGGACGTTTCAGGGCGGTAAGATGGAGATGACGAGCAATCAGTTTCGGATGTCGGTAACGGAGCCAGGTTCCGGTCCTGGTGGTGAGCTGCCCCGTATGGGAGATCCCAGAGCATGTCAGGAGGAGGACCTGCCGGTCATCCTTCATGCTGTTTCCTCTCGTTGTCGAACTACTAGTAGATTCATTCGGTTCCCTGATCCGGACTATTGATTAAAAGTTTATTGGAATTCCTAACACCTTAGAACGCCCATGATCGCATTTGCGACGATCTGCTTAGTTTCTCCCCTATACTGCAGATGGCAGCTAACAACGAATCTTAATCCTACCAGCTTTCGGCTGTTGCATCTGCGGGCTGCGGCTTAGTCCCTACCACTTTTATGCTCCGCACCGCATCCGCGACGTCACGTAGCTCCTCAGAGGTGAGCACCACACGTTGTTCGATCGCTTGTGCAGACGGGTCATTCGCCATACACTCAAGCGAAAAGGGCGTCTCATCATCGACCCGCGCACCCTCAAATCCGGCATCACGAATGGCCTGCAGATAGGCGTCTTTTAAGATCGCCCCAGATAAACATCCAACATACGCGTCAATCGACTGTTGCACGGCATCAGGCAGTTCCTTGAGTACGACGATATCGGAAACGGCAATGCGGCCGCCAGGCTTGATACCCTGAATGCTTCGCTAAAGACGGCCCCTTTATCGGGGGTCAGATTGATCACGCAGTTAGAGATCACAACATCAACAGAGTTGTCTGCAGCAGGCAGATGCTCAAGCTCCCCGAGCCTAAACTCGACGTTTTCGTAGCCACCAGAGCGCGCGTTCGCCCTCGCCTTGTCGATCATAGCGGGCGTCATGTCAACGCCGATAACCCTTCCCCCTTCGCCTACAATGTTGGCAGCGAGGAAACAGTCAAACCCAGCGCCCGACCCTAAGTCGAGCACGGTCTCGCCTTCTTTGAGTGTGGCTAACGCAGTTGGATTTCCACAACCAAGGCCAAGATTTGCCCCATCAGGGACCGAGCGTAGCTCTTCATCCCCGTACCCAACGGCCTTGCTAAGCTCGTAAGCTCGATCGGCGCTGCCACAGCAGCCGCCTACTGGGATAAGCGTCAGGGGGTCGCGTTCACGCTTCGCAACCTTTGCATATGCGTCTCTCACGACGCGTTTAACCTTGTCTTCTTCCATGTTACATACTCCTCCTTTTTAGTGTAAGCCCATAAAGATGGGGCCGAGCACGTCTTTTACCGTTCCTGAGAGCGCATCAGCTTTGATAAGCGAGATGCAACAGACCGATCCGTCACGCTCGTGGCCCACCAGAGCTAGCTTATCTCCTGCGTGGATACCAGCGCGCTCGCGCAGCTCTTTTGGCAGCACCATCTGTCCGCGCTCATCAATGCTAATGACTGCTTCGACCTTGCAGGTAGTGCTATCGCTTTCAGGCGTACAACAAACGTCTTTATCAGTCATGATAATCCTGAACGTACTTTGATGTTCAGCCTACTTAAATATTTCTGTAAAATCAGAATAATCGGAATAATGTGCAGAAATATAGGATTTCGAGAACGATAGTTTATCTAGCGCTCCGACGAACCTCGTCGCCCAGTGAGCGGTATTGGGTTTTACCAACTGAGCGTATTCCACTAACCCCGCGATTACTCCACTATTTTCAAGTTACATTTCCTATGACGATTTCAAAGACGTATCGAATTGAACGACGTAAATCCACAGCTATAAATAACATCAATATATGCAAATATGAATATATAAGGGCATTATAATGTAGGGCACATTGTCTGGAGGTAATGGGCTAGCCGATAATTGTTCACATATTTTCGAGGTAATCAGAATGCCACGATCGGCCCAAAGGATGACATTGTTGCTGCTGTCTATCATTGCTGCATTGTTGCTCGTAAGTTCCACAATAATTAATACGTCGGCAACCACCATCGTCCAACTCCAGCCTAACACGGCTAATTCGGGTGACAAGGTGTTAGTGTCAGCCAACATGGCGCGAAATGCAAGTACGGTCACGCTTTCGTATTACGCTGATTTAAACAAGAACGGCAAGGAAGACGACGGCAGCGCGTCGGTGAAAATAGCGAACGTCACTGATGGACGCGCAAACGATGCTGACAACTCTACCAATGGTTTCATACTTTTCTCGTGGCTAACTCCACAATTCGCCCCTGGGCAGTACTTCCTCAAAGTTGAAGATCCAAATGGACCGACAAGAACCACTGTTTTGACTGTACAGAATGCTCAGCTCAAGCTGATACCAACGATCTACGGGCCAAACATCAAGACGGACAAAGGACTGATTAAACCAGGAGACACTTTTTCTGTAAGTACGCAGGTGACTGGTAACTGCCGCCTTTGTCATACGACAGATAATCCGACGACGCAAAACCCAGGCGTAGATGAACAAAAGGTCAAAAAGGCGTTTTCTGCCGATTTAAGTCAAATTACAGGGAGTCCAAGCGATACTGCCGTTGCTCCCGATTATGTGCATCACCTTTTAATCCAATGGATGCCTCTTGCGAGCAAAACGCTTGCCGATAATAAGACTGTCAGTATCACCGTTACTGGCACTAATCCTGCTGGCAACTTAACAACACAATCGATAGCGTTCGCCGGCGTAAACAAAGCAGTCAATATACCACCAAAGTCAACAAACGAAGACAATCAGAGCAATACTGCTTCAGCACAATCAACTGGTTCGACAAGCAGCCCACTGCCTGGATTTGAAGCAGTGTTTGTCGTGTTAGGATTGACTTTTGTAGCTTATTTGGTGAATAGAAGGCGATAGTTATGCGAAAACATATTTCCACAGTAATCGTGGTCGGACTACTGCTTGTGGCGATGATCTTCGCTGCAGGGTGTACCTCCAGCGATAACTCACCTACTCCAAGCGTCCCTTCGGCGACAAGGGATCCAAAGTTCGTTCCAAAAAACATATCAGGATATCGTACCTCTCGGACCGCTCTGTGGGTATCTCGATACAGTACCCCTCTTCGTGGCAAGCGAAAAATGGTTCAGGCTACGAGATCGTTAGTTTTAACGTGAGTGGATCCCCCAGTATGTCGTTTACGATTTATACCCAGGACTTTTCAGGGACATCGACAACGCTTAACGACTTCTCGCAGAGTGCGCTGCCAACGAATTTGACTAACTTCAAGCTGCTCAACTCCACCAATACCACGCTTTCGGGTTATCCTGCCAAGAAGCACGTATTTACATTCATGACTTTCGATAGTGCGACTGCACAAGGCATGCTTCAGCTCACTTTGGTTAACAGAACTGGTTATATGTTGCTGTATGTAGCGACGCAGGACGTTTACCCGAATTACCTGGGAATTGTGCAAAACATGACGCAGTCGTTTAACGCAGTCAAGTGACTAGGCCAAGGCACCAATCCCAACACTGTTTCCAAATCCGGCGGTTGACTTTTCGCAGTCTCTGCGCTATCTGGAAAAAAAACAGAAAAACTACATTTATTCAGGAAAGAGAGGGATAACAAATGTTCCTCAGTGACTATACCGTAAGGTTAGTTCTCTCAGACTGCAATCCTTCATCTCAAAAGGTGAACGCCCTCGTGGATCTATCTGAGGACATTAGCGAGGTACTTCCCTATCTCAACACCGTTCTGAAAGGATTGCAGTATGATCAGGATGAGAAGTTCTTAACCGTGAGGAAAGAAGGGCGCTTGATTACCTTCAGGTCAAAACAGATAGCAGTCGCTAAACTAGAGGATGAAAATGAAGCAAGGTCGGTCATGGAAGAATTGAAAGAGATTGTGAATGCGACTTACGCGAATAGAGATCATATCAAACCGACCTATAGTTCTAGACCGGCCCCCCGGCCTCTTGAGATCTTTAAACTCATGCCGGGAAATAACTGTAAAGAATGTGGGGAGCCAACCTGCATGACCTTCGCTTTAAAACTGGGTAATGACGAAGTGAAACTAAGCCAGTGTCCGTTGCTCTTCAAAAAAGAATTTGAAGTAAACCGTTCTATACTAAACGAGATCTTGCCCGACTTGGAAATATGACGTGGAAAAGAAGGAGCCTTTGTACAAAAGAAAAACAATAAAATTAGCTTTTTGTACCTTCGGACGATGCTGTTTCTTATCGGATCTTTATAACCTCAAATAGGCTGTCGATCGCAGTGGCATCTTTTCACTCTTTTCTATAGCGCAAGACAACCCAGCCTCCGATCGGTGGCCCTCTAAATCTCCTTCCCCTTGTTCACCGCGCGTAACGTACCTCGTCGGCCCCACGTTACCTCGAAACCTCGCGCTGTCAACACGTCTGCAATTTTTGCACCATCTCGGGCATACTTGACGACGATGGCTCCGATCCGATCAAAAACGTTTTGCGGGGTATGCGTAAGGATGTCGAGTTCAGCGCCTTCACAATGCATTTTAAGAAAATCGATGCGGTCGAGCCCATTGGAACTGAAGACATCCGCGAGCGTGACAGATTCGACGTCAATGGCGCTGACAAAACCCCGGCCGTTCGACGGATAGAACGTGTGTCCGTAACTCTTTTTCTCAGAAATCCACAGCCTCTTAATGCCGCGTGAATCACTGACCGCTTGCCTGAGCGCTTTGACGTTGTTTAGCCCGTTAAGAGCTATGTTTTTCTGCAAAAGCCCAAAATTGCGAGGATCCGGTTCGTAACAGATTACAGTGTCGCTTGACGTGGTCGCTTGTACGGTAAATACTCCTATGTGTGCCCCGATATCAACCACCGTTCCGTACACGGGCCATTGTGAGTATAGGTCGTTGCGAAGGATCTCGTTAAGGATTGACAAATCCCCCATTTTAGGACGGAGAACGTATTTTAAGCCATTTCGCGTGGTTATCAGTGTCCCACCGTCCATCGGTGCAGATGGAAAGAAACGGATGAATAGTGGTACGTACCAGTTTCTTACGAGTACGACTATTCCAATGAACGCGTTTATAAGCGCAGCTATTCCCTTGACGTAAGAGAACAAGCGTTTGACCGCCCCCACTAGCACCACCTCAATTGTGCAGACACACGATTAAACTCTCTCAAAACTAAATGCCGCAGCATTATCTTTCGGTTATTTTTTCGCGGTCATTTTGTCACCTATTGGGCGCGAAAGTTAGGGTCGGATCGTTAGTATATTAGATGGCATTTTCCAAAAATCCTCAAAAATCTAAGAGGCACGTCTGAATATTCATATTACCGACTGCTTCCCTCTTAGTTTATCCAAAGCGATTAAGGCCGCCGTTTGAACAGGCAGTATGGTGTCGCTCTGCAACTCTTTTAACGGCTCCACTGCGCGTAAATCGCCAAGCTCTCCAAGTGACGTGGCCGCTGCTATTCGGACATCATAAACAGGATCACGCAATGCATCGATGAGCGGGGGAACCCCTCTAATGTCGGACAACTTGCCAAGAGCTTCAACCGCCGCTCTTCGAACCTCCCATTCATCATCTGAGAGCACCTCGATGAGGGATGGCACAGCCTGTCGTTCTCCGACCTTACCAAGGGCAACCGCAGCTATCGTGCGGATTTCTTCGTTTTTATTTCCAAGAACGTGTATGAGTGTGTTGACTGCTTTTTGATCGGCTATCTCGCCAAGCGCTTCTGCCGCTTTGACTCGGACAAACTCTCGTTCATCCCCCAGCGCTTTTGTAAGTGCTGGTACTGCTCGTTGCGCTCGAGCAACACCTAAAGCCCTTGCAGAAGCGGCACGCACGCGGTAATCGCGTTTGTATTGGAGGGCTCTTATAAGCCCAGCACTGTCTCCGTTTGCAGCTAGTTTTGCTATATTTGGTTTGAATAATGCTAGGACCATTTTTTTTCTCAGGAACGATCCGATACGAGCCGATCGTCGAAGCGTGACAAATAATGAGGACTATAACGTCAGACGACACAATTGAAACCCGCAATATCAACGTGTCAAGAGGCTGTCAAGTCGCTCTATTATCCTCTTCTCATAAGCATGTAAGTGGCTCCGGCGATCACTATTGGTACGCCGAGTCCTAACAACGAAAACTCTAGTATGGGCTGTGGTGGTGAGCTCGAAACGCTATCAGTTTGAGCTGCTCGGAAAGATAGCTCCAGCACTGAGTCGTTCCCTAGGGCATCTGACGCACTGGTTGTGCCGATTACCTGCTTAGAGGCTGTCACTTGAGTGGGCGTCGAAGTAGCCTTACTAATGGGGGCGATTTTTGTCGGTTGCGGCACTGCCTTCACCGTTGGCACTGCCTTCACCGTTGGCACTGCCTTCACCGTTGGCACTGCCTTCACCGTTGGCACTGCCTTCACCGTTGGCACTGCCTTCACCGTTGCCGTCGCCGTAGGGGTTGCCGTTGCCTTCACTGTGCTCACTGCCTTCACTGTGCTCACTGCCTTCACCGTTGGCACTGCCTTCACCGTTACCGTCGCTTTAGGCGTTACCGTCGCTTTAGGTGTCGGCGTTACTGCCTTCGATGCTGACGTTCCAGAAGACGCTGCTGTTGTGGCAGGATACGTCTTTTGCAGCTCGTTGACGATCTGCTCAAATCCCAGTTGTTTGTATAAAGCTAGGCCGTTGGAATTTATGCTGCACCACACGTGAAAATGAGTGAAACCGACCCCATTAGAATAGGACCAGTCGAGCATTGACTTGTAACTCGGTGATCCCCCATTCTTCGAGTTGGTTAGTATCGGGTTGTGATCGACCCCTTTAGAACTCCCCCACACCCCGGCAAGGATTCCGTTCGTCTTACCTAACGCGGCTGATTCCTTTGCTCCCTGCTGGATGTACTGCCACTCTGACGGATAAAAGCTCTCCCAGCTGTTCATCACCGTGCCTGACTGGAGGTGCATGTTCTTCCATAAGCCGCACTGGTCACAGTTGTAGTTAACGTAGCCCTTGAAGTACCGCGCGAGATAGTTGGCGTCACCTTCACGACCGCCTTCGGACGCGACGTATTCCCATCCCGCAGCTTTGAGTGATTGGAAATATGAGGCAAAGTTTTCGATTGGAACGCTCTTCTTCTTGCCCGCGTCCCAAATGGGGATTTCGATATCAATAATCCCCTTCATACCGAGCGATTTGATCTTTGCGAGCTCTTCCTTGTACGGCTTCTGATCACGAACGACAAGATGGACCGTGGAGAACCCGTGCGCTTTAAAGTAGTCAAGCGAGCCATCCCATATCATCGCTTGGCCACAGCCAACATGATATTCAATCGGGCGGGTTGCCGCAGCCGGTTTGGGCGCGACAGGGGCCGCTGTTGTCGGCGTCATTACAGCTGAAAAGATAAATAACGAAAGAATGCTGCAAGTTGCTAGGGTCTTCTTTTTCATTGCCTTTCAAGCCTCCGTTTGCTGTTTTGTTAGCTAAGCGTTCTTCCTATATTTTGGATCGTGCAAAAGAAAACACGGTACGCTAATCAAAACATATGAAAACATAAAAATGTATCGATGTATAGGTATAGTACTAAAAGTCCTTCAGGAGTCGGCATTAAACATGCTTTTGTCGCGCTGCACTTCACTCATCTCGTCGCGGGGCCCATTTAAGAATGACGGTTATGGCTACGATTATGCCGACGATTATTACCAACGCCGGAATAGCCAGAGCACCAACTCCTCCAGCTAACGCGGATACGCTCTGCTCTGAGGCACTTACGTTCTCATTCCCTCGTCCGACACCCGATCCCGTTGCAGATGCAAGCTGAACTTTTTCGTATTGCCCTATAGGATGAACAAGCGGGTATCCGTCCCCTGTGGCTGAAGGGGTATCACCGATGCCGTTTCCGTCGCTATCCACTCCTTTGTAGTCGGAGTAGTAATTGCCCACGTAGCTCGAATAGGTGCCGCCACTGTACGTATACGTGTACTTCTCGGTCGAGTTCACTAAGTTTCCTTTTGGGCTTGCAATTGCAACGGGGTTATTAATGAAGTCGTTAAGGTAGAATCGATTTCCCGACGAATAGCCACTATAAACAGCGAGTTTAGCGTTGCCTGAGAATGTATTAAAAGTAAAAGTGTTGTTATTTGAGTTATCACGGAGGCGAACGGCAAACTCCTCATTTGCATTAATGCTGTTGTTGCTTAGCACGTTATTGGACGAGCTGAGCAAGGAGATACCGTAAACGTGGTTGTTGCTGAGGACGTTTTGCACTATGGCATTTGAATTTGACTCACGCATATAAATCCCGTCACCCAGCGCGTTGCCGTTCCCGCTTTCATGCGTGGCGACGTTGCCGGAAAAGGTATTCCCCGACGACCCATCGAGGTAAATGCCGTAGCCATTATTAGAGAGGTTGCTGGCGCTCACTTTGTTGTTGGCGGCATGCTCGATGAGCACTGCGTAGACGTTATCGTGCGCAATTATATCGGTCACACTGGACTGTGATGCACCCGAAAACTCCACGCCAGCGCGTCCGCCTGTAAGCGTGAGCCCTTCTACCAGTATGCCGCTTCCTGAGAGCAAAAATACGTCGTTTGATGGCACCGCCGCATTCACAATCGTTGTTGCCGCCCCAGCCGATGATTTAATGGTGAGTGATTTGTTTACAACTACGTTCTCGCTATACGTTCCCGGCGGAATGAGGACGGTGTCGCCTGGCTGAGCTGCATTTACTGCCGCTTGGATCGTGGTATACTGCCCCGTCCCAACGGTAAGCTCATTTGCACTTGCTTGTGTAACGAGCCCAAGGAAAAGCGAGAAAAGGAGAATGCTGGCAAGCACCCACGGGCGCGCACTCTTTTTTACGGCTGCGCGTTGCTGCGTTGAGGTGAACGTTAATTGCATTAACGGGGGAACCTCGCTACTTGATGGATAAGATCAATATATAAAAATTTATTCATATGAATAGTCCTGCGGCATCGCAGCCTTTCTTGTACCTGATCTTATATGTAATCATAACTACATATGAACAACCATAGATATATATGTAGGAGGTATTACTGCGTACCAAGCTGAACTCGGTGTGAAGCATGCCACGTACATCATATCGCTGCGCTGAAGCGCAGAATATAATGCATAGTACGGATACGAGCGGACCACGTGTCACAAGAGGGTACATAATGGGCAATGCAAAGACGCCACCAGAACGTTCACAACGTCTACTAGAACTTGACATACTTCGAGCATTTGCCATTTGCTTGATCGTGTTCTCTCATTTTCCGCCCCTCTCTACTATCTATATCGATTTATCAGCCCGGCTATGGTGTGCCACCTTTGGCTTGGCGCTTTTCCTGTTTCTCTCGGGGTTCAGTTTACACCGCAGCAACAGCATCACGAGCGCTGCCGATGTGCTACCATTTTACAAAAAGCGCATCATAAGGATCTATCCACTCTACGTGCTGATCATTGCGGTTTATGTGCTGCTCCAAGTCTTGCCGCTTGGTACCCCATTCCTCGAGACCACGCTGACTTCTGGAGAAATCGCCGTGAACGTGATCGGGTTGCAGGCGCTCTTGAATACTCCCTCATACAATGCGCTCTGGTTTATTGGGTTAATTCTGACCTTTTACATGATCTACCCGGTAATGATGCTCGCATCCTCAGAAAAAGCCGTCAGGATTGTCATCTTTTCGTGCGCGGCGCTTGCGCTCTTTGCGTTCTTGAGAATAGCATTTGATATCGTCAACCTTCGCCTGATCTATTATTACGTTATATTTGTCGGCGGGATCCTTGCGAGTAAAGCGCTTTTGACCCATGCACACCGATCACACTTCTCGACTCGGCGCAGCCGCATTGTATATATCGTTGGCGCGCTTTCCCTCTTGGGCATTGCGATGGCGTTTTATCAACAAAACCTCGGAGAAACAGGGGAGCTTGTAAGCTTTTATGCCAATATGGCTAATTACGTGCCAAAGGCGCTGATCTCGTTTCTCTTTATTTCGTGCGCCCTTTGTGCTGCTCGGGTCGTGACTATGACGTTTAACAAGCGCTACTACGCCCTCTCACTCTTCATCTCGCTTCTCTCGTACAGCATCTACCTAGTTCATCCCTTGGTTCTCACCGCGTGCACACGAGCACAGCTCGTTGCTCCGCAACTGAGAGGAGCACAAACTGATGCGATACTCATTTTTATTGGCATCCCGGCGATAGTGTTAGCTTCATACGTCCTCCAGAAAGGCGTAAATATGCTCACTCTGAGCTTGTGGGTACGAAGAGTGAGTGAACACCTCCACGTGCGTGTACAAAAATCAGTGAACACTACAACAATCCTGAGACGTGAGCTTAGTATGAAAAAGGTGGATTCGAGATGACGGAAAACAATCTGGCGATTGATGTGACCAACCTCGCAAAGCGCTTTGGCCCCCTCGTCGCCGTTGACGGTCTCTCCTTTAGCGTCGCGAAAGGTGAACTGTTTGGATTTCTCGGCCCAAACGGCGCTGGAAAGACCACAACGATCAGGATGCTCACGGGCCTGCTCACGCCGGACGCCGGGGAGATCTCGATTGGAGAGGTTAACCTACAAAAGCGTCCAATCGCTGCAAAGATGCAGATGGGCGTCATCCCCGAGATGAGCAACGTGTACACCGATTTAACCGCCAAACAGAACGTCGCGTTGGCAGGGCGGTTTTACGGTATGTCCCGCAAAGCAGCCGAAAAACGCGCTGACGAGCTCCTCGAGCAGTTCGAGCTCTCAGAAAGAAAGAATGACAAAGTCGGAGGGTTCTCCAAGGGCATGAAACAACGCGTGCTCATCGCAAGCGCTCTCGTACACGATCCGCACGTGCTCTTCCTTGACGAACCGACCTCAGGACTCGACGTGCACAGCCAGCGCCTTATACGGGCCATCATCAGGGAGATGAACGACGCGGGCACGACGGTGTTCCTCACGACCCACAACATCGAGGAGGCTAACGCCCTCTGTGATCGGGTTGCAATAATCAACCGCGGGAGGCTTGCGGCCATCGACACGCCTGAGCGGCTTAAGCAGGCGTTCAAAGAGACACAATCCGTCGAGGTCGCGTTTGATGAACCAGTTGATGTGAGCCCAATCGAACGGAGCGGCCTCGTTATCAGGACGGAAAGAGATGGTGAGAAGTGGCGCTTTTACACCGACGATCCCGATGCGCTCGCCAAATTCATCTTCGCCCTCGCCGAAGCACAGCACCTCATCTTCACCGCATTGAGCATCGAGGGCGCCAGCCTCGAAGACGTCTTCGTCACCTTAACGGAGGGCACAGCACGTGTTCAGTGACTCCATGCGCAGCCACCTGCGCAGCATCGCGCTCGTAGCGGAAAAGGACATGCGCATCTACTACACGAAGCCGCCCGTGTTCATCTTCGGCTTCCTGTTTCCCTTTATAATGTTCATGGCGTTCTACTTCGGCCGCAGCGCCGACATGTACACGCTCTTTCCCGGACTTGCGGCGATGTTCGTCTTTTTCATCGCCTCGTCCGTCGGTCCCTTAATCACCCCGTGGGAGAAGCGGGCAGGCACCTATCAGCGGCTGCTCTCCTTTCCCGTCACCATCAACACCCTCATTCTCGGAGACGTTGTAGCCGGCATGCTCTTCGGCATCGTCATCAATGTCATCATCATTGCTCTAGGAATAGCGGCATTTGGCTACGCTGTGAGTGTTACCGGAGTCCTGCTGATGGGCGTGAGCTTGATATTAGGCGCGTTCTGTTTCTCAGCGCTCGGCGTGCTCCTCGCGTCGCCAGCGAGTACAACCCGTCCAACGTCATGATGCTCTCAAGCCTCGTCCGCTTTCCCCTCATCTTTATCAGCGGTATTTTTGTACCGATCGCGAGCTTGCAGGGGATCGCGAAGGTCGCGGTCTACTGCTCGCCCATCACCTACCTCGTCGCCGGGTTCGACCTCAGCTTGCTCGGCAGTACAGCGATACCTATCGTGCTCACATGGGCTGCGCTCATCGGCTTTAGCATCGTTTTCGTGGCGCTGGCAGGCGTGCTCCACCGGCGAAATCTCATGAAAGGCCTGTGACTAACGCTGATTGTAGGATGGACGTCTCAGTGCAGTATTTCAGGTTGTTTCGTACCTTTAACTAACCACCAAGAACGTTCCAGCAAGTGACGCCGACTCATTTTGCGTCTGATCGAACACCAGCGAATCTGGCGCGGCTCTGTGATTGATACTTGAAACCAAACATGTGAGCCGACTTCGAGGGACCGTTGTCTAACCGTATCAGTCGCCACAAAGGGCTGCCGTCAGCCGCACAAGTTTGTCGCTCTGTGTGTGCTTTGTGGCACACCTTGTCAAAAAATTCGCATCTTTTTATTCATAATATTCTTTTTGATCATATCCAGAGCGGTTTCCAGCGCTCCGCGAACTGCTTCATCTTGCTCATCGTTTAATGCGTAGATAAGAGACGCTGTTGCACTCGCATCGCCCATCATCCCAAGGGCCAATGCAACACTTAACCGCACGTCTGCATTGCTGTCCTTCAACGCTTGTGTAAGGGGGTGCACAGCTCGCGCATCTTCCAGCTCTCCGAGCGTCTCAGCGGCGCTCCGTCGAACCTTCGGGCTTTTGTCATTCAATGCAGTGATTAACCCGTCAACATTATCTTGGGCTGCCATCGTTATCACGTCGTTTGTAAGCGCGAAGCGCTAAGAGGGACTGAAGCAATGAAACGAAGTCACCCTTGCTGCGCTTTGGAGTGACTGCCATCACGGTACACCGCTTTCACATCCTCGCTCAAGCGTACCCATTAGAGGCATGCTCAAGCGCCGGGTGGTTTATCTTCTCCAAGTACTCCGCTAGCTCTTCAGCGTCTGTCGCGATCGTTTCATCAGCGATCTTTTCTACCAAATCGGACAATCCGACCTCTTTTGCCCGCTTCTCAAGATTTTCACGCAACGCTTCTTTCAACTCCTTGGGCATCCAGACGATTCTCGCGATGCCGCCATCCGCACGTATAAACTTCTTGCTCGTAATGAACTGCCTCCCGATACCGACGAACCCGGGCGTTTGATTTCCACACCGACCGACCCCGCAAGAGTCGAGAACTTCGCGCCGATAGGGGTCATGTCGGTGTATTCTCGGTTGACCACGATGACCCCTTGCAAGTCACTGCTGATCGCCACAATACATTCAAAACACCCACACGACGTTTGCGGGTCCTCCATCATGGTCTATGATTCATTCGCTCGATGCGGCCATGGGTAAGCTCTCGTACGGCTTCGTTAACGTTTGTCCACTGGCCTTTCTGCTCATCGATGGCAGCGCCCTTTTCAACCGGCTTATTCGGTCCGTTTGAATCGATGCTAAACCCCGCAGCCGCATCAAGCCAATTCAATGCGCCACACAGCCCTAGGCGTTCAGGAGAGATGATGCACACGTGGCACGGTGCAAAGCTCTGACACAACGTACACGCGTAGAACTCGTTGACGCTTTCATCGGTCAGTCCAGCGACCCTCCTGTCCCTTTCAGCGTATGACTCGTGGGCCTCTGGTAAGTGCTTTTCCACCTCATTCTGGTCGGTGATGATTGTAACTTGTAGCCGGCTGATAATTTCCCCGAACTCTTCCTTCATTTTATGAGATAAAGGATATCACCGAAGTGCTTGAAGCGTAACCCGCTGGCCACACTATTCTTACTTAGTCGCACCCAGAGTAAGTTTCTCTGACCCGTATGCCACGCGCCCTCTGCGTAATTGATGAACTGGTGGATGCGCCGTTCAACGACGGGTTCAAACTCCTTTTTCATGTGCTTGCCGTATACCTCAACAAATATCCCAAGTGCTGATACGCTCCCCTCGTCCATCTCATCGACGTCCTTCCCGATCAGCGCGACATGACCGTCCTTAACCGCGTCGGCGTTGCGGATCTTCACGAGCTCAAACACCTTTGTCTTGGTTGGACCTCCACACTCGACGTAGGTCTGGGGCTTGCGCACCATTTCTCCCTCGAAGGCGAGACCATACGCTGCCGGCAGCGACACTTGGCCGAATTTCACCTCCATATCCCGTATCTCTATGGCGTGCGCGACGATCTGACTGTAGTCTTTTTCTACTTCGTACTTGCCCGGCACTTCCTCCACATCTTGATCGGTGATCGTCGGCGAATCGTTGAACATCGCTGCGAACGCAATCGAAGCCTTGATGTCGTCCACCAGCCCCATCTGGACAACAACTACCTTCGGCCTTTTGACAAGGTAATTGTGGAGTTCTGCCCTATCCCCTGGTCGGATGTTACCAAAGGTCAATGCCGCTCTGATAGCAAAACTCAAAGCGTGAACAGCTTGTGTGGACTCGCCAACACAGAATAGTAATCTATCAATTCCTTTTTGCTCACCAATCTCGATCCCAGCTTCTTTGATCTGCTGTATCGTATCGAAGGTGGGAATTACGAGCATGCCCTTACTCTGGCAGTCCCTGATGATCTTTGCTAGTAGTTTAGGGTCCTTCGCCTTTCCTACCAACACTAAGACCCCAGGTATGGTATCATCAACGAATGAGATGCCTAACCTCCGGAGCACTTCGTCGGCAATGAACCCGGTGTATGGGGTATCCGCATACGGGTCAGGATTGTCGATGTACTTGAGGGCCTCAACGATTTCTGCAGCGACCATAGTCGCTTCTCCTGAGGCCACAGCGTTGTCAAACGTGTACTCCTCTCTAATCTTGCCCCTCACTTCTCCAAGAAGTCGCGGCAACTGCGCGAGTTTCGTCACTCTTTCGCCTGTCCACGCGGTGATGCATGGAAGATAGTACCCGGTGCTTGGGTATCCAATCTCCTTATCACGCCCGTGTTGACGTATCGCCTTATTGAGGAGCTGATCTGCGTATCCAGTCGCGATAATGGCCCCGTCGATCGCTTTCTTGTAGAGCGCAACCTGAGAGAGTTTCAGCATCTCTTCTCACTCGTCCTTAGTCCTCGCTTTGCACTTTTTCTCTATCGTATTTATATATGATTATATATCAATATTATGCGCTGAAAAAAGCTAAAGCAATTGGTTTCAAGCACCAAAGCACGCCCCCAATTTATAAGTCGCAAATAAGTCCCCTTAAGACGTTTTTTGAATAGAACAGGTTGTGCTCGCAAAGAAAGAACCACCCTGTAAATTCTCCTTGCATATGGGCGTACTAGTTAAGGGCTATGGGTGGGGCTTAATTATTCTAGAGAATTCCTCAGGGTGATCCTTGGACACGATGTCCAACGCAGAAACTTGCACAACGATTCAGCTCACTTGCCCGTGGAGCGAAGCGGGCTTCAGATCGCGCTTAAAGTGTTGAGTAGCGTCAAATGGCAACGGAGATATATATGATCATATATATGCAGATTTAACAAAGGCATCCTAAGATAGACAGCATGAAGATAAGTGACCCTATAAAATCGCTTCAGAACTTTGCAGAGGCATACGACATCAACGTCGAGGAGCTAAAAGTACGCTTAACGAAATTGCCGAGGAGATTGATACGCGCGACACGTACAAACAGGCACGCACGCTCAAGGCAGTAGCTGATTCAACGAGGCTTAAAATTATCAAGGCTCTGAGCCAACACGAACTCTGTGTTTGTGAACTCATGTTGCTGCTCAATGCACAGCAGTCTGCTGTGTCACATCACCTGCGCATACTCAAAGACGCCAATCTCGTGGTGGAACGACGCCAAGGCAAATGGAGCTTCCACCGACTTGCGGGCGATCGCCTTGGAACGCTTTTAAGAGCGCTTGACGAGTTGGAGTAGCGCGAATAGAGCCCATCTCAAATTGCTTTTTTTAGCACGCACGTAACCTTCGACCAGTTTTACTGCACTTCGTTTTTGCTGGGCGAGAGAATGAGCACTACGGTTAGGGGCGCTTTCAAAACATTGATATATGTTAATATATTGATATTTAAGTAGACTGCAACGACAAGTCGTCGACGAACATAGCAGTCGTCCCGGTATTGCCTCAATCGCGCCTAGCGTAGCGGAGACAACTAACAGATATTTCAGGTGAATACTATGACTCAATCGCTTGCACGATGCATCACTGTAGAGCGCTTTCACTCAGTCAACAAACAAGACGATGCCGATGCTCAACGTGGAATGATGGAGCTCAGCTTACGCGAGGACGTGCATGAGCTTCAGGGGGTTTTAGAAGGGGTAACGTGTATCGCATTGTGTGATGTCACAGTGGGTGAAGAAGATAGCCGTCTCGCAGTTGGCAAGAGTGAGTCGATCCGAATTACGTGCAAAGAGCTGGGAATTGCCTCCTTGCTGCTAGATGAGATACTAAATCCAAACTTTGGAATGGGTTGCTGTGCTGCGTGCCCATATCAAGCAAACTCTGAGGCGTGCTGTAGGACTTTTACGGATGATGAGCTTGACTCAAAATCGATGTCGATGGCGCTGGTAGTCGCGGCTATATTGAAGTTGACATTCTGTTCTGAAAGTTCTACAAAGAGCAGTAATGCCAAAGATTCGCTCAGAAAAAAGATTATGCGTAAGTCTAATATATTTAGATATATTCATATGTTCTAGGTAGAATTTCCAAAGTCAGACGTAGTGGCTCACGATAAGGAGAACGAAAATGACAGAAGAGAAGCAAATGATTGTTGATGAAATCCTCACGATGATGGAAAAGGGGTTGGGGGAGGAGCCGAAGCCCATGGTGCTGATGTCAAAGCTTATCCCTGAGTGGATTCCGAGACAAGCCCAGGAGAAGAAGTTCGTAATGGAGCAACTAAATCATATTCCATCCAAATACAAACATCTCATCATGATTGCTGCTTCGGCGGCCGTCGGTTGTCATCTTTGTACCGAGACGTTCATCAAGATTGCCTGTCGCGCCGGCGTAACCAAAGAGGAAATCGCGGAGGCAATCCTTGCAACCCGGTTCGCCCTGGCCTCCACCACTTTTGCTACGGCGGTTGAGGGAATGGAATTTTTAACCTCCAAGGAGTGAGGGAAATGGACGAATAACGACACTAAAAATTCAAAAAATTATGAGGTAACCTGTGGTTCCAGATATTTTACAAGAAGCTGTTAATTACCTAACATACGTGTTGATAGGGTTAGACCCTGCATCTCCGTTAGGCAGTGCAATCAACTTCTTCATCTATGATACCATAAAAATTTTAATTTTATTAACGGTAATAATATTCGCTATAGCCTTCTTCAGAAGTTATATATCACCTCTAAAGGTTAGAAAAGCCTTAGGTAAAAGAAATGAGTATATTGGGAATGTGATAGCTGCTTTAATAGGCATTATCACACCTTTCTGTTCTTGCTCGGCAGTGCCGCTCTTCATAGGATTCGTAGAATCAGGAGTGCCATTGGGAGTCACTTTTTCCTTTCTAATTGCTTCCCCTATGATAAATGAAATCGCCATTATCTTATTGTGGGGTTTGGTGGGATGGCAAATAACAGCCATATACATTATATCCGGTCTCTTCATTGCCATAATAGCCGGTATAATTATTGGGAAGCTTAAATTGGAAGGTGAGGTGGAGAGCTACGTTTATGAGATGATCGAAAAAATAAAAGCGGCGGAAGCATCAGGAATGACTCTGGAAGAGGATAAACAGACCTTAAAGGAACGTGCCCTCTCCTCAAGAGATTACACTAAAGACCTATTGAAAAGGATTACGCCTTACGTAATAATAGCAATTGGAATAGGTGCGATTATGCATGGATATATTCCCTCAGATTTCCTTGTCACCTATGCTGGTGCAAATAATCCTCTAGCGGTACCCTTAGCAGTTTTGATAGGAGGACCTCTCTATTCAAATGCTGCAGGGATCATTCCATTGGTTGCCGTCCTTATTGATAAGGGAATACCTCTTGGAACTGCTTTGGCATTTATGATGGCAGTAACTGCATTATCCCTGCCAGAAATGATTATACTCAGAAAAGTGTTGAAACCTAAACTCCTAGGAATTTTTGTCGCCACATTGGCAGTGTCTATAACCGCCGTAGGCTATTTATTCAACGCTATAACGTAAAATAACAGGATCTGTGTAAAATTCATTATTTTGAATATTAAATGTTGATATCAAGACAGAGGTGATTATATGAAAATAGCGGTATATGGACCGGGATGCGCAAACTGCCAAAATCTAGAAAAAAATGCTAAAGAAGCTGTCAAAGAAATTGGTATAGATGCTGAAATCACGAAAATTCAGGAAATTGACAAGATACTGGAATCCGGAATAATTGCAACTCCTGCATTAGCAATAGATGGAGAAATGAAATCCATGGGAAGGGTCCCGTCTGTGGAAGAAATAAAAAAATGGATTAAAGCTAAAATGTAAAAAAAATCAAGAAAGAAATCCAAATTCTTTCAGCAGACCTTCTTTGAATCTTATAAGGCGATTTTCCAAACGTCTTTGTGCAAATTTATTACGCTTCAAATGCATCTCGGTGACCCTGATACTCCTTCTTTTTACATTCTTGGTTTCAGTGAAAATACTCGCACGACGGTAAATTGCGCTGTAACACAGTTGGTGACAAACGCTGCGTCTTGCCACACGTCTCAACGATGCTGCAGCCCTAAAGCTTCGGAGGTGGTGACGACGTGGATTTAGATGTGAATATTAAAGCTCACGACCTACTATGGCGACTTATGGATCCTGCGATTAAAAAGCGTTATACTGAAAGCTTTGGCGCAAGAAAGTCGCAGCTCGTTGACTCTGAGATGGCAAAACTTGTTAAATCCGGCCTCATCTTTGAAAAGGACAATCGATATGACCTTACCTCGAAGGGGCACTCAATCTATAACTTATTGACTAAACAGAAAGGCTGTTGTCAACCTATGTAATCGTTAAGACGCAATTGCGGTTGCGAGCCATGAAAGGTATCGGGTCAGTGCGTTAGCAAGACGCTGTTGTTCATATCACGGGCTATTGAAATGCGCGAAAGAAGAGGTTTCTTACATGGTTGAAAAACCCAAAGGACGGCTATCGTTCCTAAACGAATTCCTGACCCTCTGGATCTTTCTCGCGATGATTATCGGCGTGACGATTGGGTACTTTTTCCCAGGCGTCCCAGGCGCGCTTAACCAACTATCCGTAGGCACGACCTCTATCCCCATCGCTATCGGGCTTATCGTAATGATGTACCCGCCCCTGGCGAAGGTACGCTATGAGGAGCTGGGAGCCGTCTTTCGGAACACGAAGGTCTTAGGCTTAGGGCTCGTGTTCAACTGGATCATGGGACCGCTCGTGATGTTCGCGCTCGCCGTCATCTTTATGCGCAACTATCCTGAGTACTTCGTAGGACTCATTCTCATCGGCATTTCGCCGTGTATTGCCATGGTTATCATCTGGATCCACCTCGCTCGTGGCGACGGTGAGTACGCGGCGGCCTTGGTCGCCCTGAACTCAATTATGCAAGTTCTCTTTTACTCAGCGTATGCCTTCTTCCTCATCACGATCCTGCCACAGTGGCTTGGGATCACCCAAATAGCGACCGTGGTAAACGTGTCCATTGTCGAGATCGCGAAGACCGTGGCCATTTACCTCGGCATTCCGTTCGTTGCGGGGGTGATTACCCGATACGTGGGGTTGAAACTCAAAGGGCGGGAACGGTACGAAACGCGTTTCGTCCCTAGGATCGGACCAGTTTCGCTTATAGCGCTGTTGTACACTATAATCATAATGTTTTCTTTGAAGGGGAACCTCATTATATCGCTGCCACTTGACGTCGTGCGGATTGCCATCCCCTTGCTCGGCTACTTCATAGTGATGTTCTTCGTCCCCTTCTTTATCTGCTGGCGAGTAGGTCTCGATTATGCCAAAACGGCCACACTCGCGTTCACCGCGGGAAGCAACAACTTCGAGCTTGCCATAGCGGTAGCGGTCGGCGTCTTTGGCTTAAATTCCGGTCAAGCGTTTACTGCAGTGATCGGGCCGCTGATTGAAGTGCCCGTCTTAATCAGCCTGGTCAACGTAGCCCTATGGTTCTCCGCGAAGTATTTTACCTCTACCGGAGAGTCAACCGCGAAACGTTCTAAGCATAATTAGCGATTAGCAGGCAGCCGTTGATGCGAACCCGCAGCTATATATAGTATTAATATATGCAAATATGTTTATATATAAAGGGGCGGTGCAAAACGACCACAATGAAGGGCGTCACTGAACTTACACATAGTAAACCAATTATCGGACTCTCGATCGCGCTTATAATATTGTTGTGTAGCTCGGCCTTTAGCTCTGTGGTGGCGCAGACACCATCGCTTTCGAACACTACATCAAGCGCACAGAATCCTCCATGGCCAGTAAATTTATATGAGTTTTACAGAACCGACTGCCCGCATTGTCAAGCGATAGCGCCAACGATAGACGCGCTGGCACGTCAATACCCGACCCTTCACGTCTATAAGATTGAAACGCAAAATGACGCGAATTACAGCCTTTTCGTTCAGAAGTTCCTGCCAGCATATAATTTAACGATTGATTCTGTGCCGACCATATTCATCGGCAACAAGAAGTTCGTAGGCGGTGAGGAGTCAATGCCCGCACTGCAAGCAGAAGTTGCGAGGGCCGTTAAGGCTGGGGCAACGGGTCCAGGCGATAAGATAATGGGCAATGTCGTGCTGACCCCTGCACCTATACCACGGACGAACAATACTACTCGTAACTCAACTGCGTCTGATGACGGGACAGACGTTCAAGGTGATTTTCCCCTCCCCCTCTTTATCACGACAGGGATAATCAGCGGGCTGAATCCGTGTGTTTTTTCTGTGCTCATCTTCTTGATGGGGACGATCGCCCTAACTGGGTCGCGTGCGAGGGCCATCGCCATCGGGGTCGCATATATTGCGACCGTGTTTTTTGTATTCTTCCTTTCAGCACTAGCCGTCGTGCAGTTTGTCCGAATTATTGGCGCTTCGAATCTACAATTAACGAAGACTTTGATTGGCGTTTTTCTCTTAATCGTCGGGATTGTGTCTATCAAGGACTTCTTTTGGTATAATCGCTGGTTTAGTTTCAAGATCCCGACGTTTACAAAACACAGCATCAGTACTCTCGGAAAAACCAGTTCATTTATTGCGATTATTGCGCTCGGTTTTATCGCTACGATTGCTGCTTTGCCGTGCACAATCGGTCCGTTTACGTACTTTTCAACGACATTCCTAACCAGTATGACTACGATGCAAAATTACCTCTACACGGCCCTCTTCTCATTTGCGTTTGTTATTCCAATGATCATCGTCTTCGTTGCGATATTTGCGATTAAGGTGAGCACGGACAGGGCTGAAGAGTGGAGAATGAAATCAGCGCGATATATGCGGCTTATAGCCGGGCTTCTGATGGTATCATTTGGGCTCTTGCTGGTCTTCAGAGTGTTCTAAAACAACGTAGGCATCCTTATCTGTTAAATTGCAGTTATAAAGCGTCGCTACTAACGTTATAAAAAAGCTCAGCGGAAATAACAAAAAAAGATCGTCATTTGTCGGAAGCTTATAAAAATGGATGAACGGTGTTCTCGAAAAGCCTTCAAAACGGAAACGCACAGAAGGCCCTATTACACAACTGACCGAAGAGACGAATTGAACATAAAGAAGAGCTTGGCATCGTTAGTAATCTCTGCGCTTCAGCCATCATACGTGAGAGACTCCAAGCACCTGTTCTACGCTGCGGTGAACACTAAAGATCGTGACTACATGCAGGTTGAATCGTTGAAAAACTGATCTAAATGACGAACTGACAAAAGTATCGTCGACACCTGCCTAGTTTTGGGAGGATATGCCCCCATATTCAATATAGCAAAACCCTGCGACGCCCTGTTCCGTAAGTATGTTTGCTGTCCTCCCAAGGGTTTAATAGCCTGCAAAAACGTTCAAAAGGACTTTCGCCACTATGTCACGCTCTTTCAGATTGTGCGGTCAAGAGCTATAGCAAGTTGTTCTGTATGTGTTCTTCCTTGTCTTAAATGAGGACAATTTCCAGACCCATCGCTCGGTTGTTCCAAATTGGGATCGTCAAGCAATACCGGCTTGAGCTTGACGCCTTTCCATTTGACCACGCGCTTTCTTTTGGTAACAGGCTTAAAACCGGCTTGTTTGCAGTGCTGATAAAAGCTCTGTGGACCTACGGTATGGCGCATTCGTTTGAGGTGCGTCCAGTCGCGGTACCTTTGCCAGAGCTCCTTATGTGACGCTTCAGAGTTAGCCTCAATTATACAATTGTCACGAAAGAAACGAACTACGTGTGAATTGTTTTTATTGGACATAACCGTGTGTTGCTTTGTTCGAGAGTTTCGTCACTCCACAACTTTATTTTATATTGATATATGTAAATATGTCTATATATTAGTTCGGTATTGTAATGGCTGCTGAACGATATTGACCGTTGTGCTTGCAATCGGCTGATCTTTCACTCTTAAAGGCAACCGTAAGAGGATGCTTGTAGAAAAAAAACGGAGAAAGGAGAACGAAAATGACAGAAGAGAAGCAAATGATTGTTGATGAAATCCTCACGATGATGGAAAAGGGGTTGGGGGAGGAGCCGAAGCCCATGGCGCTGATGTCAAAGCTTATCCCTGAGTGGATTCCGAGACAAGCCCAGGAGAAGAAGTTCGTAATGGAGCAACTAAATCATATTCCATCCAAATACAAACATCTCATCATGATTGCTGCTTCGGCGGCCGTCGGTTGTCATCTTTGTACCGAGACGTTCATCAAGATTGCCTGTCGCGCCGGCGTAACCAAAGAGGAAATCGCGGAGGCAATCCTTGCAACCCGGTTCGCCCTGGCCTCCACCACTTTTGCTACGGCGGTTGAGGGAATGGAATTTTTAACCTCCAAGGAGTGAGGGAAATGGACGAATAACGACACTACGGCTCTCACATTACCCAAACCTAACTTTACTCGGTCTTTATGTAGTGGTTGGCATACAAACAAAAGAGCTGCTAAATGTACACCGCAGCAAAATCTTGGCCTACCACGCAAACGCGGAGTAAACACCAAGTAAGTGCCACAAGGCATTTACATTTGATGTTGTTGGGGCTGTTTTCAACACGTGTTAGAAAAATGAACAAGCAGACAATCCCGTTCCTGTGCACGCACAACGCCGCACGCTCGCAGATGGCTGAGGGGTTCGTCAACGCACGCTTTGAGGATCGATATATAGCGCGCAGCGCAGGAAGCGAACCGACTGGGGTGCACCCATGCGCCATCGAAGTAATGGCCGAGCTCGGCATCGACATCTTGAGACAGCATGCCAAATCATTGAGCGAGTTTGATGATGCGCCATTTGACTATGTTGCTACCATGTATACTGACGCCGCGGCGAACTGCCCAATTTTTCCTGGCGGAGCAAATTACCTCCACCATCCCTTCGACGATCTAGAAGCAGGTGGCGGATCTGGCCTCGAGCAATGCGCGTCTTTCAGATACGTGCGCGACCGAATCGGAGAGTGGATCGAGGCCACATTTTCTGATGATCCGTGAGCGTATAGCGATATCAGTCGAATACGATTTAACGCTAAAAGTCCAGAGCTAGTTTGATGTGTCGTTTCAGTTACGAGTTTTTTCGTTACGAAGCGTGCGACTTGAACGACGCGAATCCACAAGTATATATAAAATCAATATATGCAAATATGAATATATAAACCAGCGCGTAACGTGCGAGAGGGTTACAACGTGGAAGTCAAGATTCTGGGAATGGGATGCGCAAGGTGCAACAGCCTTGAAAAGATGGTTCGCGATGTGGTCGCCGAACAAGACATTGATGCCACAGTAAATAAGGTCACGCAACAGCGGGACATATTAGCATACCCTGTTTTGGCCGTTCCTGCTCTCGTCATTAATGAAGAGGTCAAGGCGTTCGGTCGCCTGCCAAGCAAGAAAGAGATTGCCGATTGGCTTATTCAAGCACAGCAAACCCAAGTGAAACAATGAATGATAGTTTAAAAACGTTAGTAGCTTTAGCTTTGCTGAGCGTGCTCATAATAAGTGTGAGCGGCTGCACTGCTGAGACCTCAGGAAACACGCTGAGCTTCGTAGGAGGCACGTCGCACCCCTCTGACATAACCACTCTCTTGAAAAAAGGCCCTGTCTTGCTGTACTTCGGCGGTAACTGCACAAGCTGTGCGGAGCAGAAAGTGATCATTTCAAACCTCGAGAAACAGTACAACGGGACTGAAGTAACGATACTGCGGATTGACCCATTAAAGGATACAACGCGCAAAGACGTGAATTATGGCGTGACGACCATCCCGGAAACTATTGTGGTACGGAGTGATGGCGCAGTTGCGAAAAGCGTTGGATTGACCGATGAGCAGACCCTGAAAAACACGATTGAGGCGGCACGGTAATGGAGATAAACCCTTTAATCGCTTTTGGAGCGGGACTTGTAAGCGTCTTCTCCCCATGCGTACTTATCGTTCTTCCAGCAGTCATGGCATCATCGATAGACCGTGGGAGGTGGCGACCGCTCGCAATCGTACTGGGGCTTAGTATGTCGTTCACCGCTATGGGGTTGTTAGCGTCCGCATTCGGCTCAGCCTTTCAGAGCGTTAAAGGTTATCTGGACGTAATTGCCATCATCATCGTGATGTTCATTGGCGTGTGGATGTTGTTCAACTTGCACCTACCATATAACACTCCACGACTGGGGTTCGTCGATGCTGTCTCGAAACGATCGACTAAACTCTCGGGTGAAGGAATCGTCAGCGGTTTGTTGCTCGGGATGTCGCTTGGGATCGTCTGGTTACCGTGCACTGGTGCAGTGTTAGGCGCGATACTTACGTGGGTCGCAGCACGTGGTAATGTGCTCACAGGCGGGCTTCTTCTTCTGGTATACTCGCTCGGATTCGCTGTCCCGATGCTAGCCGTTGCGTATTCGACGAAGGTGTCATCAACTCTCGTTGCCAAGACTGCAAATACTATTTGGATAAAACGAGCTGCAGGATTGGTGCTTCTTATCGTTGGCGTCTACCTGATAAACCAGCGTTTTTTTCTGTTAGGCTGAGAAGGCTTGCTCGTCATACTGACGCAAGACGTAGTGGCACATTTTCTGGAGGTACAGAGTCAGCGTGAACGCTTATGACGCCTCCTACTATCCGAAAGATCAAGGAGAGCAATACAAGAGACAAGCTTTTCAAGCTGATCTCCTCAAGCTAACCGTCGCTGTCGTTGCAGAGTTGGTTATTTTTCTCCTCTGGTTTGATGGACCGGTGAGAGAGCGCTATGAAATCCTCGTCCACATAGCGCTGCCCATATGCATCGTCCTGCCGATCTTAAATTATCGTTACCTGATCGTGGTGCCGTTCATAGCCTTCTTGCCCGACATGGCGCGAGTGTTTGATGTCGATATCTCACATTCCCTCGTTATTTTACCGCTCGTCTTCGTAGCAGCCTTCGTGCCTTTTGTGCGTCGCCCGAAGACTGCACTGATCGCAGGTTATGCAGCCTTCGCTATCTGGGCAAGCCATCTTATTGTTGATGCACGTAAGTATGCGATTATTGAAAATTTTAGTGGCTATCCGTGGAGCGATCTAGTGTTTTATACACTCCTTTTAACCGTACTAGGCTTTTTGCTTGTGCAGGTCTTGCGTTTCGGCGATGCCCGTTTCAAGGGGGACGGCTACGGACCTAGAGACAGCAGTTTAAGCAATCGGACTCCGCTAAGCAGTCAGCCTCCGACAGATGTTCATCGCTTGGACGATACTATGTCGAGCGCTATCTCAAGGCCGCGGTTATCTAGAACGATAGAAGTGACTGCACCTGAAGGGACCTCTGAAAGATCCAGAGGTAATAAGGCGAGGGATCCTTCGAGTTCATCTGATCATAAGCTGCAATTCGATTATGACGGGTTTGTTGTCGGGGATGTGACCTCAAAAAAGGCGCTGAGGAGCAAGATAAGGGGTAAGAAAGGCTCATAGATGCTCTTTGTCGCGCAATCGCTTTTGATGCGCTACAAAATACATGAAGCTAAGCGAAATATCAACGGCATCCAGCGTCAGAAGCCCCGTGAGCATTCTGATCGTTGTCGTTTTTCCGGCGCCGTTTGGACCGAGAAACCCGAAAAGATCAGAATCAGGAATGCTAGCTGTTATCGACGGTGTGATGGTGCCGAATCGTTTTTTAAATCCTTAACGCGATTACTGCGTTATTTTCAAGTTTAATTTCTTATCACGATTTTAAAGGCGCGTCGAGTTGAACAAAGCAAATCCACAGCTATATATCTATCAATATATGCAAATATCTATATATGATGGATAATCGCAATCTTATCACCGCGCTAGCGGTTGTGGCGCTGTTAACAGTAGCAGCGACGACAGCGGGTTGTGCCACTAATACTAATCCTGCACCAACTCCGATCCCTGCGACGCAGACGACGGTTGGGAACAATACGACGTTTTCGAGCGGTGCGGGTTTCAACATCACATACAACAAAGCTCTGAAGTTAGACTCGTCGACAAATGCTTCAGCTCCCGTCAGAATGTACATCTATCTGAGCCCAAATGAAACAGTTGATGGTGTTTTGGTCGCCACAAAAAGTCTTACGGCCGGTCAAACACTAAGCGACTTCGTAGATAGCGACGTAAAGGAGCTTAAGAACTACAGCAGTACAGGGTTTTACAAGAACTTTACCATTCTCAACGAGACCAATTCCACAATTAGTGGAAAGCCTGCGCACACTATCGTTTGGTCTGGAATTATCCCCATTCAGTATAGCAAGACTCTGGTGACTAATAAATCGGTTAAAGTGATGCAAACTTTCGTCGTTAATAACAATATGGGCTACGTTATGACGTACAAAGCTATTTCCAGCGACTTCGACACGTATCTTGCGCAAGCACAGCGAATAATGAACTCGTTTGCGCTGACTTAAAGAACTCCTATTTAACCGGGTAGCGAGCAACAATTTCGAGCTCGCTATTGCGGTCGCCATAGCGGTCTTTGGCATCGGTTCGGGGCAGGCGTTCGCTGCTGTGATAGGGCCGCTCATTGAAGTCCCTGTTCTCATAAGCTTGGTGAACGTAGCGCTCTGGTTTTCTGCCACTCGTTTTCTTCCAACGGGAGAATCGACGAGCACTCAGGTATGAACACACAAACGTGCCACGTCGGTGGGGCAACATAGCGCCCGTGGAACGAGTCGACGTCGTTTAAACGGGTAAAGCATATTAAAGCGCGAAGTGAACTCTATGGTACTCTTTAATAACAAGAAAAACACGGCAGAAAGGAGGAGACGACGATGGTAGAGAGCCCCTCATACAACGTTGAAATAAAGGAAGATAGTTTTGAGATTAGAGCGTACTCGTCATATATCATAGCTCAAGTTGACGTGGAATCAGATTTTGATGGCGCGCTCAGGAACGGATTTGAGATTCTTGCGCATTACATTTTTGGAGGAAACAGGAAGAAGGAATCGATCCCTATGACGGCGCCCGTGTCCGAGGAAAAGGTGTCAGGCTCCGAGGAAATCCCGATGATGGCCCCGGTGACGTCAGAAAAGATAGCGATGACTGCGCCAGTAACCGAAGAACAGGCGGGAGAACGTGCCTACCGAATCTCCTTCGCCATGCCATCGAAATTCACGCTCGAGTCGCTCCCGGAGCCGCAAGATCCGCGGATCAGGTTTAAGGTGGTCGAGGGCCGGAGAACGGCCGCGATAAGATTCTCGGGCCGTGTGCACGACAAACTCGCGAGCCAGAAGACCGAGGAACTTAGGGCGTGGCTCTCAAGGAACGGCATTGTACCGAAATCAAACTTTGTTATCGCTTTATACAACCCGCCGTTCATACCTGGCATCTTTAGAAGAAACGAGATTATTGTGGATATTTAAAAGCGACAGGACACCCATATACGTAACTCAGGGAAGGAAACCTTCTTTCTTTTTTCTTAAAGTAGCTCCGTTGCACTCGCGCATCAGCGGGGCCTAGGCGGCTCAGCGCATATATCATACCGGATTCGATCGCTTGAGGGATAAACCCTAAACGAACTGCATCGCGTATCGAGGACCTTGGATGGCTGCCGATGATGCACTTGCTTTTTTAATGAAATCGCTGTTTGCTCTGTTATTCTAGTGCGTAAGTTCAAATAAAAGGAAGAGAAGGTTAGATTGACCTAAAAAAGGGTGATTGAAAAATGAAAAATATTGTAGAAACCGCGATTGACGCTGAGAACTTTACGACGCTAGTCAAAGCAGTACAAGCTGCGGGTCTTGTCGATACGCTGAGCGGGCCGGGTCCATTCACGGTCTTTGCGCCGACTGATGCAGCATTTTCAAAGCTGCCTTCAGGAGTGTTAGACAGCGTATTAAAAGACAAAGAAGAGCTTACTAAGATACTCACGTACCACGTGGCATCAGGGAAGTATACTGCAAGCGCTGCGAAAAAGATGAAATCAATACCGACGGTTCAAGGCCAGTCGCTCAAAGTGGAAGTTCATCACTTATTTCACAGAGGCGTTAAGATAAATGACGCTGAAGTGATACACCCTGATATAGAATGCACTAACGGGTTGATCCACGTTATTGATTCTGTGCTGATGCCAAAGTGACGTTATTTTCATCTGTGGTAGAAGCTGCCGAAATTTGAAGCGCATTAGATAGTTGATTTCAGGAGGGTCGTTGTTAACAACCCTCCTACTTTTTTTGCTACAAACTCGATGGTCCAAGTAGGCATGAGCTACTGGAGCGCTATCGCCTTGGATCTAAGGGCCTTCTAAGCCAATAGCGTCACTTCGCTGGTAACAAAATGCCGGCCCTAGTACAAAAGGCTCAAGTTTTCCTTGCCCTTTGCGCGTTCTATCTCCTTAGCCTTCGACAGTTCAAGGCTGTGGTACGCCTCCATGACGTCGCTGTAGAGCAGCTCTACCATGTCTCTACTGAAGTTCTCTTTGACCACCATACGCATCACGGCGACGTCCTGCGCATTCTCGGGAAGGTAGTAAGCGGGCACAATCCAGCCTTTTTGCCTGAGCTTATCAGATAGCTGGAAGACGGTGAAAGGAGCGTCCTTCAGACGAACTGCGACGAGCGGCAGGGTTCTTTGTTTGTTGATAAGCTCAAACTTGCCCGTGTCGTTCAGCTTTTCGGCAAGATAGCGGCTGTTTTCCATCATGTTCGTCATGATGTCAGCGTAGCCGCTCTTTCCAAGCCGTATGAAGTTATAGTATTGCGCGATTATGGTGCTGCTACTCTTCGAGAAGTTGAGAGAGTAGTTTGTCATCTCCCCTCCGAGATAGTTTATGCGGAATACCAACTCGTCTGGAAGGTTGTGTTTATCCTTCATCACGAGCCATCCGATTCCGGGGTAGACCAAGCCATACTTATGGCCTGATGCGTTGATTGATTTCACCTGTTCGAGCCTGAAGTCCCATTCGAGATCAGGACGGACAAACGGTGCGACAAAGCCCCCACTCGCCCCATCCACGTGGAGGGGTATGTCCCAGCCTTTGGCCTTCTTGATGTCAAGGAGAAGATCGTTGATCTCTTTGATCGGATCCATCTGTCCGGTAAAGGTGGTACCGAGGACGGCACCGACGCAAATAGTGTTCTCATCAACTTCCTTAGCGACTTCATCTGCACTGATGATGTAGGTGTCCTCTTGGAGCGGGATAAGCCGTAGTTCGACGTCGAAGTAGCGGGCGAATTTCTCCCATACCGTGTGGACGTCCGCCCCCATGACGATATTGGGATTATCCCACGATTTTCCCTCGGCTTGTCGGCGCTTTCTCCAGGTCCATTTGTGCGCCAACAAGGCGAGCATAATGGCCTCTGATGATCCAATCGTGGCCGTTCCAATGGATTCGCAGCCCTCTGGAGCGTTCCACAGACGGGCGAGCATGTTCACCACTCGTTCCTGAATAATTGTGGTTTGAGGATACTCATCATTATCAACGAAGTTCTTGTCCAGGCTTTCCGCGATGAGCTGGTTCGCTTCCGGCTCCATCCACGTGGTGACAAAGCTCGCAAGGTTTAAAGCGGGATTGCCATCGAGGTTCAGCTCATCGTGAATGAGCTGATAGGCAGCGCTTGCAGGCATGCCTTCTTCAGGCATGGCGTATTTCGGCACTGGCTGGTCGAAATAGCGACGGCCGTACGTCGTGGTATGGTCTGTCTCCGACTCTTTCTTCGTGCTCAAATCTACTTTTTTTGATAACATGAAAATCGCCTTTTTGCAATACAACGCCTAGTTTTCGAGGAGTAATCTCCTTTCAGTTTCAGTCGAGCATTCTTGAGCCAGTGGTATTCAGTTTCGAACTCAGCTCGAGCGTCACGACCGTTTCGGACACGAAGTATGAACCGTTAAGCTTATTAAGATTTTTTAACGTGTTTGCAGCGTCATTGCTCTGGTACTCGTAACAGCAAACTGGCCGCAGATACTGACGGAAAAAACGCGCGGTGACGCTATTTGATGCACGACAAGGTCTCGGCCTCGACCTTGCTGCCGGAAGGTCTATATGCCCGTCGACGGAATGGGAGCGTCTATGGCAAGTGAGATCGTCGAGGAGTCGGACCGCGTCCGCGTCGCGCTGACGTCGCGCGTGCGCCGCAAGCGGTACTCGCACCTCAACGTCGGTCGTGGCTCAACGTGGTGGGCGCCACGCGCGATTGGCTGGTGGATCGGCATCCTCTTTGCAGTGGGCGCAACCTGCTTCGCACTTGGTGCGTTGCCTGGATACCTCACTGCTGTTGGTGGGGCGGCCGACGCCGTTACCTTTTTTGTTGGTTCTCTGTGGTTTACGAGCGCAGCTTTCTTACAATACTTGGAGGTGGTAAACGTCGACCAAGATCCTCCAAGAGCCGACTATCAACAGAAATTCCGTTTCCTTACATTTGAGCCCCGACGAATTGACTGGTGGTCGACGCTCGTGCAGTTCGTCGGCACGCTTTTTTTCAACGCAACTACGTTCTTCGCCTTGAGTGCAAACCTCTCAGTCAGTCAAGTTAACCGTCTCGTTTGGGCGCCCGACGCGCTTGGTTCTGTATGCTTTCTCGTGGCGAGCGGGCTCGCGTGGTTTGAAGTATGTCACGCTGTAGCCTGCTGGCGGTTACACAGCCTGTCCTGGCGGATCACGTCTCTCAACTTGGTCGGTTCTGTGGCCTTCGGCGTCTCGGCGGTTGCGTCATTTGTTGTGCCGACGACGGGCCTCCCGCGAAACATAATGCTTGTGAACTTAGGTACATTTGTGGGTGCGCTATGCTTTTTCGTAGGAGCGGTGCTGCTGCTGCCTGAGCGTACCCAACCCGATTCTGATTGAAAACAGCGCTAGTCGCTGAGCGCTTGAGTACTTACGCTGCTGGCATGCTGTTTCACCCAAAAAATGGTTTGTTTGAAACGCGGCATTAGCAGTCGGAGAACAGCCGCAGGTCATGGGTGCTGCGTCGCGTCAACCTTTGCGTTCGAGCCATTCGGTGGCCCGCGCAACTGCCTCAAGTGTCGACGAGCCGACCTCGTCTCGCGCTAAAAAGACGTTCTCGGCGCCAAAGACCTCCCAATATTTGGACCGTCCTAGCTGCTCATTGAGGTTGTCACTCACGCCGGTGAGCACGAGCTTGCCGCCGTTGCTTTGAAGCTCTCGTGCATAGCGTCCAAGCACCTTGAGGAAGGTGCTACCGAGTTCACGCCGCCCGCGGAGGCGCAATATCACGACCGCGCGTTTTGACTCCTTTGCTTCAGGAAGGAGACTCTGAAGGGTCGGAGCCGAAGCGAAGAAAGCGCTCCCGTAGAAGTCGAGCACCGTAACACGATCACTGGGCAGAATCGCGGGCGTTTTGCGTTCGCGGACGGAACCGTCGTCGCTGACCGCAAGCTCAACCAACTGGATGTCTAACGATGTCTTGTAGACGTGAAGAACAACTGAGGCGGCGACGCCAAACAGCACCGCGATCTGTATGGGCAGCACTAAGGTCGCTCCAAAGGTGAGCACTAAAACCGTGCGCGAGGAGAGGCTCGTTCGCCATACCTCACGAATCTGCTGGCCCCGAATGATTTCGACACCGGCAAACACAAGTAACGCAGAGATCGTGGGGAGGGGAACGGTTTTTAGCTGCGCGCCAAAGATGATGACGAGGGCGGCCACGAAAACGCCTGTGAGGATGTTAGCTATACGTGTCTTCGCTCCGGCGGCCAGCACAACGGCCGTCTGTGAGACCGAGCCGCCGAGCGGCATGCCTTGGAAGAGGCCCGCGACAATATTGCCAAGGCCCTGTCCGGCGAAGTCGCGCGACACGTCCGGATACTCACCGTCAGGATTCGGGATGCTGCTGCTAACACCGACCCCTTGGATGAGTCCAATGATGGCGAGGGCGAGAGCCGAACCGAGGATGATTGGGCTTAGTAACAGATTAGGGAGTGCTGGCAGCAGTGGGCCGATCGAGATATCAGCGATGCTCCCTACGAGCCCCACAGAGCTCAAGCCCAGCAGCTGAACGACTACTGTCGTGACGATCAACGCGGCGACGGCGGCGAAGTTGCGAAGGCGGGTTTGATAAATCACAATAATGATAACGAGCGTCAGCATCCCTATGGACGCGGATATCGGGTTAACCAAGTTGAGATGCGCGAGCAGATCCAGCGTTTGCATCAGCTTGTTGCTTCCGGTAGTATCGTAGCCCGCAAAGTTGCCTAACTGTCCAAGTATGATAAGCACGGCAACGCCGCTCAAGAACCCCGTCATGACCGCGTTTGAGATAAAACGGGTGAGGCGGCCCAATTTCAGCAACCCTGCAAGCAGCTGAAACACGCCAACGAGAAAGGTAAGCACGAACAATGCCTCTATTCGGACATCGCTCGCGACACCAGAAAGGGAAGCGCCGACGATAAGGGCCATCGCGGCCGTCGTGCTCACCGACATCAGCTCAGAGCTCGTTGCGAGACCAGCTACCGGTATCCCTACGATCAGCGCGCGTAGAGCGTAGATCGGGTTGACACCGGCAAGAACAGCATCGGCGATCGCGCTTGGAACGTTCACGATGCCGTTCGTCAGGCCGGCGATCGTGTCGGCGCCGAGATGCTCTTTGTAACGTTTCGGGATGGAAACCATGCGTCCCCTCGCCTCGGCGTTCGCCTACTTATTCTTCATCTCATCGTACAGTTTGCGCATTCTTGGATCACGTAAGTTTGCGCATTCTTGGATCACGTAAGGTGTCTTTTAGAACATCATCCATCATGGTTCGAGTATGTGTCAGTTCGCTTTTTAGGCCGTCGAGCTTGGTTTCGGTCGCGTACCACTCATCGAATAAAGCGTCCATCTCATTGTTCAGTTCAAATATATTCTTTAAGTCTGCGCTCCCCGCATCGTGTGCTTGTTTGGCGACCTGCGATTGTTGATCAGCAACCACACCCATCTTGGCGATCAGATGGTGCTTACTCGCGATTAGTTTTTGTACTGTCTTGTCCGATCGCTTTTATACGCTCAGCGTATGCGGCACGTTCTTTAAATAAGTCGTCAAGTTCTTGCTGAGTGTAGATATATCGGGTCATTGGTCATCGTTTAGTCATCGTTCGCGCTTCGCTTCACGTAATCACTGCAGTCCGCATAGCGCTAGTTCGCCGAAGCTAATAATATTTTTTTATTTTGTGGCGTCGATTACGCTCTAAGGAAAAGCTAAGCAGACCTGCTGAATAAGCGGAAAAACATATCTTCCTTAAATGCACGCTCTATATAATTAAAAAAAGGAGGTGAAAACATATGGATCAAGCTGGGGTGCCGACCTATAGCGGAGAACCTGTAGGAGCAACAGCTTACGAGACGCCTATGCAAGGACCACGCCTCCGTCATCAAAGCGTTGGGATTCGTTTTGCAGCGACAGTGATAGACAGCTTAGTGCTCGGTCTAATCTCTTGGATACTAATAGTTTTAGCAATAGGATCAGCTTTTTCTTCGGTTGCACCGATTCAGCCCGCAACTACTGGTGACGTTAATGCGACTGTGGCACAGATTAATGCGACTTTGACACAAGTTAGTGGAGCGTTAAGCGCAGGAATTGTTGCTGCAGCAGTCATAACACTTATTGTGTGGTTCCTCTACTATACGCTGCTCGAGGGCCGCTATGGGCAGACGCTTGGCAAATGGTTTGTTAAGATCAAAGTTGTCAAGGAAGATGGCGCTCCGATCAGCTACGGCGACGCTGCGGTTAGGACAATTCTTCGCATCATAGATGGACTTTTTGACTATCTTGTCGGTGCCATATTGATATGGACATCAGATAAAAAACAGCGTTTGGGAGATAGACTAGCCCATACAGTCGTTGTTCAGCTTTGTGACGCTGAATAGCTCGCAGATGCTCGCCGCACCTTTTTTTCTTTTTTTTAGCACATTATAACAATTATCTTATAGCCCTTGCTTATACTGTTATATGGAGGTGTAAACTATGGCTGGTCCATTGCTATGGTTAGCGGGTAATCTTCTTGATATGTGCCGTTGTTTGGGGCGTCCTTGGATTTGGAGGCTTCATCGTGATTGCAGCAACTCTCCTATGGTGGGGCATTATAATATTTGTCATACTATTCGTCGTAGCGCTCATTGCGAGTTTGTTTAGACGGTGAGTATGAACGGTGAACAAAGACAACTTGACAGTAATTACGGTATTTTTCGCACCTTTAGGGGTTTAGGTATTTGTTTTACCCTTTATTTTTTTTGAGGTCCTCTAAGGAGGTAAATATACTGTCGTTACTGTTATACTATTTTTTAAACGAGCTGCGGCCATAGTTTACAAACGAAAAAAAAATCAAGTTGCTTAAGAACTTATTTGGTTTAAGCAGGGCGGTCACAGTTTTTCTTTCAGAAGGAGAACCGCAGGTACACCTTCTTTAGGGGGGTTGCCTTGTATAATAAGACGCGTCTTCGCAACTTAGGGGCTTTAGATCTTTTACATAATCCACGATGCTGTTTTACGATAGGTCGTAAACGGAGAGTTATTCACGACCTTAAAATCGAAGCGCCGTAGCTATTGCGCCCAGCCCCCTCTTTGCAGGTCTAACGATCGGCTTGCTAATGACAGACTTAGAGGGCCTAACGTTTATCGGAGTGGGCACTCGTGACTTTAAGAAAAAGAATGTTTTACGACCCGCTCGCCTGTGCGACAGCTGGCGCTTGTTCTTCCCGCTCTTTGAGAACGTCCTTGTACGTTCGCCACATCGCAAGGGCAAAGCCCATGATTGCCGGCCCGATTGCAAATCCGACTATCCCAAACGACGCAAGGGCGAACGTGAATGCGATAAGCGTAAGCACCCGCGGAATTTTCGCGGTCCGTTCCATCCACCGCGGCTGAAGGATATACCGAACGATCAATTCAAAAATGACAATGCTAACGATGAGCACGAGGAGGCCTTGAACCGTTTGCCCTTGAATCATGAGCCAGATCGCGAGCGGGATGTAAATGAGAGCGCGTCCGATGGACGGAATGAGACCGACAAACACGATGAAGATCGCGAACGTAACGAAGTACGGGACGCCAATTAATCCGTAAATAACAGCAGCGAGTATGCCGCAAAGGACGGCTACAACGGCGTATATCACGAAGAAATTATAGTAGATCGGGTTGAGATGGTCGAGGAACCGATTGACAAGCGACCAATATTTCGGGGGTGCGATACTCTTGAAATCGTTGACGATGACATCGCCTTTCGTAAGAAGGCCGATCAAGAGTACGAAAACGAGGATGAGCTGGAACAGTAGTAAGGGGATATTGATAAGAATGTTCCGTGCGACGCCGCCTGCGGTCTGAGTGAACGTCGTAACGATGATGCTTCCCCCGGTTGCGAGGCCCGCGATAAGTGTAGCTATAGGTCCTGCATTCGCTAGCCCGGGGTTGGCGAGCTTGACCGTGTTGGTGAGCCCTTCGCTAAGCGTTGCGTTGCTAGCTCGCTGCTCCTGCCGCGATTTGTGCAATTTCGCTCACTACGATAACGGTAAGGTTGAGGAGAGCGAATGACAGGAGGAGGAGAACCACGATTACGACTATGAGCGCCGCGATGCCGCGACGATGGATATACTTTGTGAGCCAACTCGTTGGCCACCATAGGACGTACCCGGCCCATAGGGCTAACAACAAGGCAAAACGCCAGGGCCAGACCATATACAAAAGCAGCAGCACAACCGCCAAAGTGATGAGAAGAAAGACAACGTTAGCGCGATTTTTTTCGAAGTATGTAAGATCGACCATGGTTCGATATCTGTCAGTTAGTTTTGCGCAAACTTAGGAGTGATGACGACTGCTATATATATTAGTTTTTTGTTTTAATTCAACTTTTATAGCGATTTTAGAGTCAGACGACGTTCTCGGCTTAATATATCCAGTATTCGGCCAATAGAGATGAATTTCGTTGTTTGATCGGGTTCGCTATCGGGAACTTTGTGATTGGCGTTGTTTGAATCAACTTGCAAGAATCTCTCAAGATGAGCGGTTGGAAGCGCAGAGTGGCTGACGCTTTCTCATTTTTCGAAGTCGCGAATCACGTCATCCAAGAGGCCGCCAAAATCAGAACCCTAATATACGTAAAATACGCTTTTACTTTAGATCGTGCGACGGTGCGATCTAAGAACCAAGCAGGATAGAAGAAGTGATCGACATTGGCAGTTTCCTTGCAGAACGGCGCTATTCCACTTTAGTTCTGCTCATTGCGCTCTTCATTACGTTCTTAGTTCTCTTAATTTCCTGGCCGTGGGTCAATGTAATCTTCCTAAGTCTCTGGGCCGCGTACATCCTCTGGTTCCCGGCACGGTGGCTTGAGCGGCGTATCCATAGACGTGTGCTGTCGTCGTTCCTCGTCATGCTCCTTATCATCGTCCTATATTTGGTAATGATCTTCCAAGTCGTCTACATACTCGCAAATGAACTGACGAGTTTTACGCTCGCGACGGGAACGGCGAATACAACGCTGGGCAACGCTTTAGCGTACTCCCTTGGCTTGAGCGGGGTTCCTGTAGTGACAAACGTCACGGCCGGTGCGGGACAGGCGGGATCAAATATCCTCACCGCATCCGTTAATGCCGCATTAGCTATCATACAAGGCATTATTAAGTCAGCGCCGCTGTATCTCTTTCAGCTGTTCATTGTCACCCTTTTGGTCTGGTACCTGCTCATCAACGGCGATCACATCGTAGCGGAGTTCAAGTCCCTCGCGCCCCGCAACCACCAGGGCGCCGTGAACGCGTTCTTAGGTCACCTCAATTCGATATACCACGCCCTCTATGTCAACTATATTCTTGCAGCTGTGATCAGCGGTGTCATCGCCCTCGTCTTCTTCCCAATAATCGGCGTGCCGTATGCGTTTACGCTCGGATTCCTCATGCTCACTGTCGGGGTCATCCCGATCATTGGGAGGGCTCTCGTCTACGTCCCCGTCTCGCTCTACTTCTTCGTTATCGGGGACCCAATAAAAGGAATCGTAGTGCTCATCGTAAGCATCATATTATTCCAACTCATCGTCGGTATCTACCTCATACCGCTATTGGGGCGTCGCAGCAAGGCGAGCATACCAAAACCCGTTGCCCTCCTCGCGTACGTTATTCCCTTTGCAGCGCTCGGGCTTGCCGGGGTCGTTGTCGGGCCGGCGGTGTATGGGTTTGCCCTCGCGTTGTACCGGACCTACTACGACAAGCGAAAGGAAGAGGATGCGCTTGCAGAACGTCCGCCCTCAGCTGAGGCTAGCGCTCCTTGACCGGACACTTGACACGCGAGGCGGCGTCAGGTTTGGTTCACGGGCTAACTTAAACGAGGTTTTCGTGCGTCAACTGGCAAACTATTGCCCCAACTTGTCCGAGCGATGAAATTGGGGACGCTGGTTCGAGCCTGCGATGTAAGCCACAACGGGCCGGCAGTCGAAGAATCGAGCTACCATCCGAAGGCCGCGGAATGCAAGCGTTAGAGCCTCACGCACCTGCGAGCTTAGCGCGCTGTGACCTCCGCGTCCTCAAGGCGGTACCGATGACGAGCGCCGTAGCGGTTGCAAGGCCAATGTACCCGAGCTGGTACGTGTTGGCCGTCGCCACGGTGACCGTGAGCAAGATGGCGGCAAATGGTGCACCCAGCACGAGCGTGACAGCCGCTGCTATGATACCCGTGATCAGCAAACCGGCAGGCACGCTCGGAAAGAGCAGGCTGATGGCGAGGGCTACCATTGTGGAGGCGAACAGCGTTGGGAAGATAGGTCCCCCGATATACCCGCTCTTGAACGAGAGTGCCAAGAGGAGGACCTTGAGAATCGCCAGGCCCAGCAACATCAGTACGCCGTATGCTACCGGGTTAGCGAGGATCGGGTGAATCTGCGCTTCGCCTGAGAACAGCACTTCAGGAACGAAGTAGCCGACGATGGCAATGATCACCCCTCCCGCCATAACGCGTTCGATGAACCGGTCTTTAAACACGCGGTCCATAACCCTGCCGATGCCCTGAAGCGAAACGCCGATGAAAATCGCCAACAGAGCGCCGATGATGCCGAGGATGACCGCACCGACCGAGTATGGAAGCGTAAGCGCATTCGCCGGCGTGGAAGCGATGCTTGAAGCGAAAGCCGGGTACCCGATGAGCGCAAAGAACATGTAGCCGATCACCCCGGCGACCAGGTTCCACGCGATCTGCTTTAGGCTTCCATTGTCACCACCCAATTCGGTGGCGAACAACGCAGCGAAGAGGGGATTGCCGATAATGCCGTTGAGGGCCGAGGCAAGGCCGGCCATGGCGAAGCCCAGCATCGTTCGCTCCGCCAACCGCAGCTTAGTGCCGAGCCACGCGGCTATGTCCACGACAAGAAAGGTGAGGGGCCCCTCAGGGCCGACGCTTGCTCCGGAAAGCAGCGAGAAAAAGGACGTCAGCAACGCGCCAGGAAACGTCGAGTAGTCGGGGTGGAAGTTTGGGTCTGTCAGGACATCTTCCATGCTGCCATGGATCACGTTCGGGGCGCGCATGTACTTCCCCACGAGCCCGACGAGCAACGAGAAGAACAGGACGAGGACGGGGATCATCCAGCGGTTGGTTACGACGAAGTCGTTCTGCCAGAAGGCCGTGTTAAGAAAACCTAATATTTCTAGAAAAGCCAGCGTGAAGAGGACAGAAATCAAAGCGACAAAGATGATCTGCCGAATCTTTGGAATCCGTTCGCCTGCTGAAACGCGCACTACTGGTTCGGCTCGGTGTTCAGGGACGTCTGCTGTTTCTTTCGCGTCAGTCAAAGCCAAATCCCCCAAAGGCCGTTTTCAGTCGAATAGGGCGATGCTCGGCACAGCCATCTAGAAGTTTTTGGTGCTGCATTCACAAAGATCCAGTTTTTTGCAATCCTTAAGACTACGATTTTGAACAAGAAGGTAACTTGTGGATTTTAAAGCTTTCTCTTTTGTCCAACGCCTCCGGGGGGCAGCCGCCCGGTAAAAAAGGATCTTATACGACCGATGGGTGTGCGTAGGTCTTTACCCTCATCAAAAAAAGAGGCCTGTTAGAACTGCGTGTCAGAAAAGAATTCCCTGCGAAGTGAACTCGGCTATTTTGTAACCACAATAAGAGATTCTCCTTCTGCAAGGCGTGAATCGCTTCCAGGCACGGCCAGAGTGCCGTCATTGTTCACTCTGATGAACGGTCTTGTCCCATCGAGCGTGCCCCCTTCTTAGGATAGGGCTTGCCTAAGAAAAAGTGCCTTTTTATGACCCGTGACGTTGACTATTGGGGGCCAGCATTCCCAGACACCAGTCAGGGTCGAGCGTTGATAAGGCGATAAAGTCAAAATGTCTTCTGCAGTCTATACGTGCGATCGGTGTTTCTTGTTAAGCGAAGCTTCTGCGCTAAAAAAGTTATACTAAAAAAGGGGGGGCAACAAATTGAAGCAGAGGGGCCCGCCGCGCTCGTCTAAAGACCGAGAACCTGTTTCTTCTTAGCTTCAAATTCCTCGTTTGTTGCAATGCTGAGGTTAGCAGATCTGCCAAGCGCTCGAGCTCGGCTGCGTAGTCCGTTGCGGCGTCCTTGAGGTGCTCCACCTTAGCTTGTTTGTGGCTCTATATGCAGGTTGTCGACTGCCCTTTGTAGCTGCTCGTAAACGGATGCATTCATTGGCATCCCACCGGGATGAGGGCTGGTGCAAAGGCGGCAGAGCAGGCAATAGAAGCGTAGAGTGATGATCAGGTGCTCCTTGAAGCGGTAGCCCACGCACCGGAGCTTGCGCAGGTGCTCGAAAAATGGGGGAAGATATTTTAATGGAATCCACGTTTAGGCACCTCCTTTTACCATCATCGCTTTCTCTACATCCTGGATCGTTTCAGGGGAGATCCGCCCCATGTCGATCAGCTCGGCATCCGCGTCAAGGAGTGCCTCCTTGAACTGGATGGCCCAAACGTTCTCGAACAGAAGAAGGGCGGCCGAGCTGTTGTTGGGCAACGTTGCGGCGATCACTTCTATGTCGCCTTCTGAGAACCATTCACGGGTATTCTTTGACAATTCATTGAACGCAGCTCCCACTTCTCCTTCCAGGTTCTCTGTCTCGGCTATAACCAGTTTACCATTCTTATCCCTCATAATGAAAACCAGATCGATCACCCGGATAATGCCTTTTTTTTCGAGTCTCGTCAGCTCTGGGGCAATCTTGCCACTGAACTTGTTTCCGGGAAACCTGACCATCAGGTAGTCCACCGGTCCCATTACCTTGCCTTGTGTCATAATACTCCTTCAGTACGCCCCTCTATAAAAGGGATCACTTAAGTTAACTGGGGGAACCCAATTAAAATATCTTCCCGTGATGACGAATAATTATCAGCTGCCGCTGCCTGAGCATTTTTTACGATGTCTATGTGCAGTTTTGGAAGTGTGTCGAATTGACACTGTCTTAGCGCAGCGGGGTCAACTTCAAGTAAATAGTAAGGACCTAGGTCGGCCTTATTTAGATGTTCAAAAAAAGAAGCTGTGAATCAATCAAATGCCAGTTAGCCTCTGCTGATTGTTGATATATGGGCTGAGTCAAATTCGCAAACGATAGTTTCAGGGCTTGACATATCGATTCGAGAGAGGTGAACCACGAGCCTCAAAGGTATGAAAGCATTTGTCTGTCTGTTTATGAAGTCTCCCTCAAGTTGAATCTGCTCGTCAGTTTTAAGATGCTGGTAGAGCTGTGGCAATAACCTTTGGTCTTCCTTAGGGTCAAGAAAAATTACGCCGTATATGTCCGCCAGTCCGTCAACCGTAGCCCTTGGGTCTTCAAAAGTCCCCGCGTGTATTTCATCCCGCTTGATTGAGCATCTGGCAAAGCCCTGCCCAGTTTGCTCCTGATCGTCAAGATAGAAGGTCAAATCACCGACGCTTTCATATTCTTCCCGCATTGTGTCCCAGATATAGAATGATATCTAAGTCTTTAAACTGTTGGATTTAAGCACGAAACCGCAGCTACGGTCTAGTTTTTTGAGCTGGGAATTCTATGACTTGGCAAGCATTCAAACAGAGAGTTAATGCACATAACCGCACAACGAAGACCGGCGAAGCGGTGGCTGTAAAAGACGCATCGCCGCTTACAACGGGGATAACGGAGGTGAAAAATGCCAGGAGCACTGAAAAAAGCTGCAGTAGTCCACCACCACAGAGAGAAGGAAGATAATAAAGCAAGGGAAAGAGACGACCGCGACGCGGGGAAAAAAGCTGCAGTAGTCCACCACAGACGCAAGTAAGAGGTATTAGACTTTTGCGCGGGGGCCAAACCGATTTTATGAGGAGATTAATTTCCTTAAAACGACACCCGCTCATAGATCGCCTTAGGGCCGACATCCCATGTTGTTCTCGATTCAGCTGGCTTCCGCGGTTCGATTCGTTAGGTACAGGCCGCGGCATTGCGAGTGGCATCTGTTAGTCGCACGCCAGCAAGTAGCAGGGCGAGGCTCAGTGAGCGACAAAACCCGTTCTAGACGGGTGTTCGCAGATGAGTACGAATCTCGCTTCAAGACTCCTAAACGGATCACGACTGTCATTTCGCAACTTTGATTTCATCCCGCAGTAGTTGACTAGACATGTCGGGTGGTTGGGGCGACCAATCGAGTGCCTCAAACTTGTGAGGAACTATGAAACCCACGGAGAAGCTTCCGGACTTGCTTGAGTTTTTCAACATTATAGCGAGAATCCAGCGTCTCAACGAGGTTTTTCGCCTGAGTGGGCGCATCCGCTATTTGTACGAAGTCCTGTGCTTTATCCTGATTGTTTTTGATGCCTTTTTCTTGTTCCTTACGGTAGTCTTTCCCTTGAAGCTAGGTGCCGTCCAGTCAATAGCGACGTTTGACGCGGTCGTGGTGCTCTTCTTATGGGTCGAATACCTGTTTAGGGTGAACGAGCAGGACAACAAGTGGAGCTACGTCGCGTACCAGTGGACCGACATTCTTGCCATCATTCCTTTTGACTATCTTGCCCTCGTTTCGTTCGGCGTCGCTCTGCCGCTTACCCTGGTCTTCAAGCTTCTCCGACTCGTGCGAATTTTTGCCCTCCTCAGGTTCTCACGACGAATCGAAAAAGAAGTACTGGCATTCGCTGAAAAGACTCGTCTCATCTACGGCTTAGCCCTTTACTTGCTGATCATCATCGTCGGCTCGTTCCTCTTCTTTTCTATCGAATCGGGCGTGAATCCCCACGTGACCGATGTTGACAACGCGCTGTGGTTCATGATCGTGACTATAACGACCGTCGGCTACGGGGACGTGGTGCCTTACACCGGGCTTGGCAGGATTATCGCGGTCGTCGCAATGATCTCTGCCATCCTCTTTGCGAGCCTCGTGACGGCCACCACCACGACGGCACTCCTTGAGAAGTTCAGGGCCGAACGGGAAAAACTCACCGAAACAAGCAAAGAGACGATCGGAAATGTCATCGCTCAACTGAACGCGATTGAGGAGCGCTTAGAAAAGCTTTCTACGTTGGAGGACAGCACGGACGAAATCAAGGCTGACCTCGCCGAGCTCAAAGGGATGCGAGCAGAGGTGCAGAGCTTGAAAGAATCGGTCGAGGGGAAAAAGCAAGAAAAGTGAGTTTCTTGGGGGTTGCGGGCGCGCGTCTCACGGCATTTTTCTCGCCGCATTTCGGACGAGCGTCGGCCTGAGGGTCTGCCCCCCTCTTTCGTGATGGACATCGCTCCGGGCATGTTTTCTGCACCTCATGTCAATCAGCTCACCGCTCAACATAAAGCCCTTCTACTTATCGGCAGCATCGCCGTTGTACTGGTCCTGTTCGCCGACGCGTCGCGAATCTGCCTAATACTTTAATATCTAGATCCTATGTACGGCTATAGTATCAGGAGACAACACTTATGGCAGAGGAATCGCTGAAAATCAAAATGGATTACGCAGAGTCATCTGAAATCCTCAGGAACTCCCTGAAGATGAGAGGAACTCCCGTCGCATTGGGCTTCGCGACAACGAAGGATGACATTCCATCCGGGATGACAGAGATCGATAAACGAATCAGGCACTGCATGATGGTGAGCCTTGCGAGAAGAGAGGGCAGAATCTTCTATTCTACCGCAGATAAACACGAATGTAACGGCGGTTCCTTCGCTTTAGGACTCAGGGATCTTACACCGGCCCTGAAGACAGGCAAGTTTTATTTCAAACTGGGTAAATTTGCGAGTGTTGCCTCTAGTAGAAGGACGATGGACAGCGTACCACACCTTCCTGCGGGAGAGACTTATGCAACTATGTACGCTCCCTTGGAGAAGACACCGTTCACCCCGCAGGTAATCGTAGTTATTACCAATCCATGGGCTATGCTCAAACTTGCGCAATCTACGTTGTTCCGGCTGGGAGGAAGAGTGCACGCCGAGTTCTCAGGTATCCAATCGGTTTGTTCGGACGCAGTCGCGCAGACCTATCTCACCGGAAAGCCGAACTTCTCGCTTGGCTGCGATGGTTCAAGAACGTTTTCCGGGATTGTCGAGGATGAGATGGTGATGGGATTTCCTGCGGAAATGCTCAAAGAGATTGTGGACGCGGTAAAAATCATTGCGCAAGCCCCCGGATCGTCAAAAACATAAACTAATTTGTAACATTCGATAGCACCTAAACCTTAAATAATGCAACTGACACCGGTCCAGTGACGTGCAAAAAAACAAGGGGTAATTATGACAAAAGGCTATCTATCTGAAGACAACAAGAAATTCAGCACTGTACCGCTGAATTGGAAGGAAGTGTGGTACACCAATTGTCCAATGGTGTCTGCCAGCAATGTCGACCAAGAGCTGGGGTGGACCAAGGAGGAGTTCAAGAAGATCGGCGTGAAGTATGCCTTCTTCCGCTCCACCCGCGAAAACGACTTCTACCCCCACTACATCCACAACCTCGACAACATCATCCGCTTCGGCGGCTTGTTCCCTCCCGTCAACGTTCACGCGGACATCCGCAGATTGAAGCTCCTGGGGGCGACCAGCCAATACGAAGGCGGCTGCATGCTGGTGCGCGCCAAAGACGACATCTACCGGATGGTCGAGCTGAAAGGTAAGAAGATCGGCCTCACGAAGAGCCTGAACACCATCAAGAACGACTGGTGGCGCATCACGGAGGAACAAGGCATCGAGCTGATGCTCAGGGTGAACGGCATGACCCGCGACGACGTGGAGATCGTGGAATTCCCCTACCCGGATGACTGGTACGATGATCCTGCGATGCTCGAGCCCATGGAAAACCCGTCTGACTTGTGGCTTCAGCGTGACCACAAGCACGACCTTGCCTTCCGCCCGCTGGAGGTGGCGTTGGAGCAGGGTGTCGTCGACGCGATCTATACGCAAAGCAAGCAGTTCCAGCATCTCCAAGAGGCGACCGGCAAGTTCAAGACAATCGAGGACCTGTCCAGGTATCCGGACTGGACGCTGCAGGTGAACAATATCCCCACCATTATAACGTGCACCGAAGAGATGGCCGAGCAGCACCCCGAGCTCGTCGTCACGTATATGAAAGGCATGATCAAGGTCGGGCGCTGGGCTAACGAGCACAAGCACGCCGCCGCGGCGATCCTCGACAAGCAGACGTTCTATCTTGACGTTGAGGACACGTACAGAAACATCAAGAACATCGACATGGTGCCCACCCTGTCGCCCCAGAACCTGGCCGCCATTGAGATCGGCAAGGATTTCATGCTGAGCCACGGCTACATCAAGAACGACTTCGATGTGTATAAGTGGGCTGCACCAGAGTTCCTTGAACAGGCGGCGAGGGAACTGCTCGAGGAACAGTGGCGGAAAGTGACCGCAGCGAAGCTTCCCGAGGTGTCAGAGCCGCTGGCGTCTGGACGGCGGCTCGGGTAGTCGGGAGGCAGCGCAGCAGAAAGCGTGTGCAGCTGTGCCTATCACCGGTCGCTGTTGCGCTGCTCAAGGCGGTAGCAGTTCATCGCGCACAAATTTAAAGGAGACAATATCATGACGATTGACGAAGGATCAACCTCTGAACCGAGCCACCAAGTGCCTAAAGGAAAGCAGACAAGCTTGGGGCTTTATGTAACGGCGAAAGAGGCGTACGAGATGTGGAAGGCTGAGCCGGAACGGGTCAACATACTCGACGTTCGCACCCCCGAAGAATATGTTTTCGTTGGCCATCCGGAAATGGCGAGGAACATCCCCCTCGTCTTTGTAAAACACGAGTGGGACGCTGACAGCAACCAGTTCGCTATGGAGCCTAATCCCGATTTCATCTCCCGCGTGAAGGGCGTACACACGTCCACGGACACGCTCCTAGTCATGTGCCGGTCCGGGGGCCGTGGCGCCAAGGCCGTCAACGCGCTTGCCAAAGCCGGGTTTGTGAACGTCTACAATGTGATCGATGGCATGGAAGGTGACAAGGTGGACGACCCCGGAAGTATCAACCACGGAAAGCTGATGAAGAACGGCTGGAAGAATTCCGGATTGCCTTGGACCTACGATGTTAACCCAGAGCTGATTGGCTTACCAATCGTCTAGAGATAACTTACTCTTTGACGATGTCCTGCACCAGCGCCTCAGCCCAGCATTAAAATCAAAGCTCCGGCCTTGAAGCTCTGTGGGGGTGGCGGGGATGCGTGCTCGCACCGTTAGGAGATACCTCACAGGACAGTGCCGATTAAGTAGAGAAAGATGACCACCAAGGCTCCTGGGATCCCTGCTATGGCGCTGATCGCCACTGTGATCCAATCGATCGGCACGGCAATGCCAATGAGATTGGCCACGCCAAGTATAATGATGCCTATGATCGCGTTGGCGAGCAGATACCAAATGATCCGAAAGCCCCACCGTATGATCATACCGACAATGATCAAAATCAGAATGATGATCACGGCTGCGGCCAGGATACTGACTAAGTCTACCATCTATCAAGCAAGCGCCGTCGAGCTAAATTAAGGTTGCGCTTTATGTCAGCGAAAAGAACGCTTTGCTACGCGGCCGGCCTCTGGACGAAAGTCGTCAGCGATCTCAAAACCAATATATATGCAGATCACAATTCAGGCTAACAAAGACTGTTTAAACCCATTGTGAATAAACAGGGGATAGATTATGGGGATCAGAGAGGAATTTACCGATGAGGAATGGCAGGAGCTTCTGAGCATTCCATATGCAGTCTCATTGACGATAGTTACGGCGGCCCCATCATTCTGGGGCGCCTTTGGCGAAGTAAAGGCATTGATTACAGAGCCGGCCAAGCTGGCAGCTTCAAGTGGAAGTGATCTAGTTGGCATCTTATCAGGCGAGATGCAATCAAAGGCCAAGGATTTGATTAAGCAGCAGGAGGATCTGTTCAAACACGATAAATCCGGCTTCAGATCCACGACCATCGAGGCCTGCACGTCTGCTTTGGCAATCTTATCGAAGACCACTGCAGAAGAGGCAATCACCTACAAAAAGTGGGTGCTGGCTATAGGACAGAAGGTAGCTGAAGCTGCCAAAGAGCACGGCGTCGCCGTCAGTGAGCCGGAAAAGACCGTTCTCAGTGAAGTCTCCGCTGCTTTTGGTATGAACGACGTTTAGTTAGGTATACAAGTGTGATTATAGGCTATGTTGTGCAATACCTTGCGATCAACAAGCTGCAAAAAGACGGGCTCACCAAAACGGATGGCTGTGTGAATGTCGATACAGCGGATAAGAACGACTTCATCGTAAAATGTCCGGAACAGACGACGGTCTGTTCAGAACTGAACTATATTATTCAAGGGCTCAAGGTGCTGCAGGGTTCATGAAGGGGTCCAGCTTAGTCGCGAATATTCTAGAAGAATACCTCAAAGGAACTCGGACCGCTGATACTGAAACCGAGGACTTGAAGAAAAAGTTGGCGGAGAAAGAGGCCGCGTTAAGTGAACTTCACGCCCAGGACATTGTAATAACCGGACTACAAAACGAACTTGAAACGGTAAGAACACAGGTAAAAACCTTGGAAGAAAAGCTTGTTATCTACACCGGATTGAATAGCGACCTTAAAGCAGATAAGGAAGCTTTACAGAAGCAGCTTGAGCTCGTGACCTTGAGGCTTCCTGCTCCTAGGGTTGGATTCTGGGCCAGACTGTTCGGAAAAAAAGAATAGGACTAGTTAAGTCACTTTTCACCACTAGCATAAGCGTATGACGCCTGCAGCAGGTGCACTATAAAGATACGGTAAAGCGAAATCACTGAGCCTTGGGTGTGATGGTTCAGGCTATACTCACTAGCCAAACCAAAAATTCCACCGCAGAATTGCACCGCCGATTATAACCAACAATAGCAACGCGAATATGATTATAGTGCCAACCCACCATTTCCGGTCCATGTTTTACCTCCTCTTGAACGAGTGCCAATTGGATCCGTTCAAATATAACTCTTATTCCCATTCCAGCAACTGGATGGAGAAATGTTTCAGAGTACTATTCACGAAAATCATGAATCTTGACCTTGCTCGTGATTTTGAGGGGCCACCTGACCCAAAGAGTTGTTACACATAAAGATCAATCTAAAATTCAACAGGAGGTGAAATAATGGAGCAACAACAAATGAGCGCGGGTACGATGATAGGACTTGCTATTATACTCGGAGCCCTTATAGCAATATTTCCAGGTTTAGTAATTTGGTTTGCTTGGTTAGGAGTTATCTTTTTGTTTATCGGTGGACTTCTTGCCTTATTCACACGATAATTCAGCTATAACCTTGAATCATAAAATCTCTTTTTTTTCTTTGGACATATATTTCAATATATCGCAGCGTTTGTTTCTATGGCCTATCTGTATGAACACTTCTAGAGTGAGATTCTCTAAAATAGCTCCAGCTTTGAACACCCTAAGCTTATATTGAAAGTAAGTAGGAATTGTTAAACCACTTCTCACCACTCGAATAAGCGTATGCAATCGAAGCCAATAACTGCGAATTAGAGTTGAGAAATCAAAGAACTTCGATAAAAGCTAAAAGTGATTCGCATGGATGATCGCATCACGATGAATGAAAACGGAACGCTGTATCTTGATGTCACGGAGCAAGAGCAACCCGAACAGGTTCTAGAAATTGAAGCATCACACGGACTGTTATACTACCTTCTTTTGGCAGTGGTTGGTTTAATAGTGATATTTGGAATAATAGCGATAGCATTTTTCGGGTTTCTGTTTCTTTTATTATTACCGCTATTTTTCGGGTTACTGCTTCTTTTTCTCATAGCTCGTTATTTCTTTTGGCGTTCCTCCGAAAGATAATTCTTAGCGGGCTCTAATCCGATCCCACCAAGACTTTTTAGGCTTTGCTCCACTCAAAAACCTCTAGGCCAGCACGGTATAGCGTGTTCCTATAATCTATTCCTTTTACTCGTTATTTCTTTTTTCGATTTAGCCAAATAACGCTTGTATTGTTCTAGATAAAAAAATATTCTCTTAACACACACCTGCTAAAAGAAAAAATAACATGCTGCTTCCTCCTCACACTACTCAGTGAAAGCACCTCTTAGCGCTCTGCCTTTCCCTTCCCCCAACATTCCCCTTGCCCACCGCAAACCAGCTCGCGTCTTCCCGGCTTCAGGGCGCGAGTGACGATTGCAACCAAAGACAGCGATTCGAGCAGGATGATCTCATTATGTGCATTGAACATGATGCGCGGTGTGGTGACGGTCAGGGGAACTTATCTTGATACGTAACGGTGGATGATCCGATGTCATTCAGGCAGATATTGAATCCTAATGGCGTGATTCACGTTATTGATTCAGTCCTTGCCTAATAACCGCATTACGGGCCCGAAATTCGCTTGTAGGCACTCATTGGGATACAGAAAAAAGAGAAGGGGGTGAATGGGTTACATCCACCTTCCCAAGAGCCCTGATACTATCAACTCTAACCCGAATATAATTAGAGCTATCGCGACTAAAGCTATGGCCGTGATCACGCCGGAGATAGGATCGAACAGCGCGATAAAACCAAGTATTATCGCGATTATTCCGACGATTGTCATCCCCGTAGTGCCGCGTGACGCTACCGCAAAACCAGCGAATATCAATGCCAAAGCTACCAGCCAGCCAAGGGCTACTCCCCCCACGATAATCGGGTAGACAGGTACTGCTATTGCTAGTAAAAGTGCGATAATTGATAGACCTGCGTTCAAAAGTCGACGCCATCCTGAGATACCCTCTGAGAACACCCGGACGAATTCAATGCCGGCGATGACAAAGAGCCCGACTGCAAGGAATGCGATCAAAGTCGCTGCCGTTACTCCCGGATACGCAATTGCGTAGCCACCCAATATAAGGACGATTAGGCCAGCGACGATCTCGCCTATGCGAAGCCACATCGAAGTTTTTTGTTCATCCATTTGATTTTCACCTCCTATTCAGTTTTTTAACATCAACAACTGTTTATGTCCTTCGGAGTATTTAACGCGCCCCCTCTCTTTTGACGGTGCGCTGCGCCCTCCCGATTTAAAGGCTGCACCAATGTCACTGCCGAGTTGCAGAAACTGGCTGATCTCCACAAATCAGGCGCACTAGCGGACGATAAGTTCGCCGCGATGAAGAAAAAGCTCTTACGATTTTAGAGGAAAGACAACCTATTTGAAACAGTCCCTTGCAAGCCCGACATATACCAACGGCCTCTGGCGCGGCTGTAAGAATGAAGCGGGCTCCGTTATCGCAGGATATAACCCCATAACGAGAGGGAGCAGGTAGCTCGCGACGAGAGGGGCGTTGTACCCATTTGTAGACGTTCCGTACTTATTGTCCTGAAATTAGGTCTCAGTTTTACTGAACGACAATCGTCCCTGTCTCAGGGTGGATGTTGCAGCGGTAGGGAAACGTTCCGGTGGTGTTGAACTGAAACGTGTAGGTGTCGCCCGCGCCAAACATCGGCGATGAAAAAACTCCCTTGCTATCTGATGTAATCTGATGGTCGACTGAATCACCGTTTTTCCACGTCACGTTCGCCCCCTTTTGAATCGTGAGCGTTGAAGGGGTAACCGTATAATCTTTGATCACAACCGTATTTTGACTTGCAGTGCTGGTAAAGCTGGTGATTCGGACTTGGACTCGGATTTGAGGTCGAGGTACAGCCAGCGATCAGCACAGTGACGACCACTGATGCAGCTAACACAAATAGAGTATATTTCTTCACTTTTTTGCCTCCACGTCGCAGGGATCGGATTTGCGTATTTGCCATCGCTCTGTCATTCTTCGCTCGCTTAATCAGTTTTCCCTGCGGAATTCATTGTGAATTGGATTTATGCGTTTTCTTGTGTTGTGGCGGTGCTAAAAAGCTTTTGGAACATCAATCTCAAGGAAAAGTAAAAAAAATACGCAATAGCGAAATTGTCCAGTTTTTTCTGGAAAATGTTTTAAATGGAACCCCCTTTTTTATTGTAGCACACGGTTGAACACTCAAGCACAATAAAGGGAATAGTTAGGGGGAGACCAATGGACCTATGTTGCAAGAATTATTGCGATTCTGCTCGAGGGGGCCGTTTCTCTAAAGAGGAATGATCATGAGTAAGGAAGAAGAAGCATCCAGGGGATAATCTGGTCATTATGGCCGGTTATCAGGCTATAGAGCCAGCCGAGAAGGACTTCGACCAGCTCACACAACTGGTAAAGGACAAGAAAGTGAAGTGCGAGGGCTTGATCCTTGTCGAGCGCGACAAGGAAGGTCAGTCGAAGATCGCTGCGACCGTTGACAGTCAAGGCCGCCAGGGGACGGGCTGGACCGGTGGCGTCGGCCTTATGGTGGGCCTCGTCTCGCCGCCGCTGCTGTCCTCGGTCGGTAGGAGCGCTGCAACTGGTGGCCTGATCGGTAAATTCGCCGAGCGCAAGGTGGAGAGCGGCATCGAGAGTGGGCTCGGCGACAAGCTTAAGCCGGGCACGGCAGCTATCATCGCCATCATCGACAGCAAGGACCGGCTCGCAGCCGAGCAGGCGCTCGCAGACTCGCCGGCCAAGTCGGTTGCGCAGATGGACCAAAAGGGCCTTAAGGGCCTTAAGGAGAGCCTGGCAGAAGCGGCCGGCAAGTTCACCCCCGACCGCACCGTGCTGCCGATCTCAGACCGCGGCTTCGGTGGGACAATCGGGCACACCTTAGACAAGTCAGTTCCGGATTGGCTCATCGTCCCTGGGCCCGAGGCGCCGGACGACGCCCCCAACGTCTTGGTCGTCCTGATCGACGATGCCGGGTTCGGCAACCCTGACACGTTGGGCGGACCGATCCGCACCCCCAATCTCACACGGGTGCAGGACATGGGCCTCACTTCAATCGCTTCCACGTGACGGCGGTGTGCTCCCCTACCCGTGCTGCATTGCTCACCGGTCGCAACCAACACCGCGTGGGCTTCGGTTCGGTAGCTGAGTTTCCGGGCCCCTTCCCAGGCTACTCAGCGGCTAGGCCGAGAAGCTGCACGCCCTTCCCTCGTCTTCCAGGAGAACGGTTACGTGACGGGTGGGTTCGGCAAGTGGCACCTCACCCCGGACTACGTTCAGGGAGCCGCGGGCCCGTTCGACCACTGGCCCCAGTCGTGGGGCTTCGACCACTGGTGGGGGTTCTTGAGCGGGGCGGCCGGCCAGTACAACCCCATCATCACGCAGGACAACGCTGTATTAGGCGTCCCGGAGGGAAAGGGCGGCACACAGTACTACTTCCCAGACGACCTGACCGATAAGGCTGTAGAGTGGTTACATGCGGTGCGTGCCCAGGACGCAACCAAACCGTGGATGATGTACTACTCCACCGGCTGCAGCCATGCACCCCATCACGTGGCGAAAAAGTGGGCCAATAAGTACAAAGGGTGTATTCAACCAAGGCTGGGACAAACTCCGCGAGGAAACGCTCGCGCGGCAGAAGACGCTAGGGTAGCCCCCAGACGCCGAACTGACCGAGCGGCCCGACCTCTTTCCGGCGTGGGACTCGCTAAATGACGCGGAGAAGAAACTCTATATACGACAGATGGAGGTCTACGCAGGCTTCTCAGAGAATGCCGACTGGAATGTTGGCCGACTGCTCAACGCCATCGAGGAGATGGACGAGCTCGACAACACGCTCATCTTTTACATCTGGGGCGACAACGGCGCCGGCATGGAGGGAACGCTTACCGGGTCGTTCAACGAGATGACCTTCCTCAACGGCGTCGTTCTCGACGCCGAGCAGCAGCTGAAACTCATCGATGAGTACGGCGGCATTGAAAACATCGGAGGAATTGATACCGCACCGCGTTACGCTACGGCGTGGGCTCACGCCGGTAACACACTTCCAGTGGGGGAAGCAGATGGCCAGCCATCTCGGGGGAACACGCGATCCGATGATCGTCGCGTGGCCGAACCGGATCGAGCAACGAGGCTTGCGCACGCAATTCACGCACTGCATCGATGTTGGTCCGACTGTCCTTGAAGCGGTAGGAATCCCCACACCCAAAAACGGTCGACGGCATCGGGCAGGAGGCCTATGGACGGCACGAGTTCTATACCTTCGACGACGCCAACGCCGACGAGCGGCACACCGTACAGGTCCTTCGAGATGTTTGGCAGCCGGGCGATCTACAAAGACGGGTGGTGGGCATGCACGAGACTCGGACAAGGCCCCATGGGACTTATCGCCTGCAACGATGAGCCGATTCGCACCTGGGACTTATGACCCCGAGAACGACCTGTCGGAGTCTACTACCTACCCGAAGACTTTTCGCAAGCCCGGGAAAAGCTCCCCGCCGCTCAAACCCTGAGAAGCTGGAAAACCGCAGACTTGGGTGGGAAGAGGCCGAGCGCAACAGGGCTCTGCCCGCTACTTCGGCGGCTTGTCCGTCTTTTTCGGGATACTGCCACCGATGCCTACGATAACCCGGTTTTGAGTTCGCCGGTGACGTCCAGAACGTGCAGCACGGTTTGATTCCGCGCATCTCCGGACGCTCGTATGCCATCGAAGCCCGGTTTTCAACGTACTTGACGGAGGTGCCGAAGGCGTGATTCTCGCTAATGCCGACTTCATCGGCGGGTTTAGTACTGGGTCGACGACAAAGGGATGCTCAATCACACCTACTCGTTCCTGGGCGTAGAGACTTACAAGCAGACCGCTACCGAGAGGCTCCCCGACGGGCGACATCACCGTCCGCATGCAGTTTAATGCCGACGAGAACAAGCCAGGCACCGGCGGGCAGGTCGCGCTGTTCGCGAACGGCAAGAAGAGATCGGCGAGGGCAAGATCCCGCGGACGGTGCCCATATTCTTCTCGAGTTATGCCGGGCATGGACGTAGGCCGCGACAACGGTCTGGTTGTTGACCGGGCGTACAGAGAGCTCGTCCTTTACCGGCACGGTCAAAAAAGTAGTATTCGACCTCAAGCCCGCAGCCTACGAGGATGAGAAAGATCATGAAACCGTGCGGCATCCCAGCATCGCTCACGGAGCCTCAGGATGAATTTAAGTTAGACCTAGAAGATAAAAAAAAAAAAAAAAAAAAAAAAAAAAAAAAAAAAAAAAAAAAAAAAAAAAAAAAAAAAAAAAAAAAAAAAAAAAAAAAAAAAAAAAAAAAAAAAAAAAAAAAAAAAAAAAAAAAGGGGGGGGGGGGGGGGGGCGCAACATACTCTTAGAGCGGAACTCATTTACGCGGGTGTGGAAAATAGTCGTTGGAACAAGCGTTGCTGTGCACCGGCGGGCAACTCGGTGAGCAGCATGGACAAGGTATGCATTCTACGAACTCGCCGCCAGCCTTTCACATTCTCGCGAAACCCACTGGCGCCATCTGCAATCTGAACTGTTCGTATTGCTTTTTCTTGGCGAAAGAGCACCTCTATCCGGACAGCCGGTTTCGTATGACTCACGAGGTCCCGAATCGTATCTGGATCAGTACCTCTCCGCGCAGCGAATCCCGTACGGACGGGTGCATGGCAAGGCGGTGAGCCGACCCTTATGGGGCGCGATTTCTACCGTCGTTCTATCCGTGTGAGCAGAAATACGCACCTTCTGGCATGACCATTGAACGCACCTTGCAAACGAACGGCACGCTCTTAGATGAGGAATGGTGCACCTTTCTCCGCGAGCATCACTATCTCGTCGGCCTAAGCCTTGACGGGCCACAGGAACTACACGATGCCTATCGCGTAGACAAGGCGGACACCCGACGTTTGACCGGGTGCTGCACGCTGCACGTCTGTTGGAAGAACATAAGGTTGAGTTTAACATTCTGTGCGCAGTTAGTGCTGCCAATGTAACGCATCCCATCGAAGTATACCGGTTCTTCCGCGACGACGTGGGGGCACCGTTCATTCAATTTATACCCATCGTCGAGCGGAATAACGAAACGGGCTTCCAAGAAGGGAACACGGTAACGGATCGCTCCGTGACCGCAGAACAATGGGGTCGTTTCCTTATCGCCATCTTTGATGAATGGGTCACCCGCGACGTCGGTCGCGTGTTCGTGCAGCATTTCGACGCAGCGTTAGGGCGTGGGCAGGGGAGCCGCCTGCCGTCTGCATCTTTTCTCCGACCTGCGGCACGGCACTCGCGCTCGAACACAACGGCGACCTCTACTCATGCGATCACTTCGTTGAGCCAAAATACCTGCTGGGCAACATCTTGGACACGCCGCTTATCGAACTGGTGTCCTCAGACGCGCAACGTCAGTTCGGACTGAACAAGCGCGACACGCTTCCGCGGTACTGTCAGGAGTGTCCGGTCCACTTTGCGTGCCACGGGGAATGTCCCAAAAACCGTTTTATAGAGACACCAACGGGTGAATCTGGGCTCAACTACCTCTGCGCGGGCTATCGGGCGTTTTTACGCGCATGGATCAGCCAATGCGACAGATGACGGCGCTCTGCGGCAGGGGCGTGCACCGGCCGAGGTGATGAGCACCTCCGGCCGCCTGCACCCACAGACAAAAGGCAGGCCGCAACGATCCGTGCCCGTGTGGCAGCGGATTGAAGTACCAAATGTCACGGGGAGCGTAAAAGGGGTTTCAAAAGGAAACGGAATCTAGCACACTTCAGTGTTGAAGGTGAACGAATTGCTAACGACTTTCAACGTGCGGATAAATATTGTGCTAGTATGATAATCTCCCGCGCTCGGCGTTACCGACTTCGACGAGGATGCTGGCCGAGGCCTGGCCGCGCGTCGCCCAAGGATTGCCGCTGCCGAGCACCGTCACTCCGCATCTCGCCGTCCTCGAGCTTCTCTTCACCAGGGATAAACATCTCGGCGTATTCCGTCGCGGCACGCCGACGACCGGAGTCGTGGTGATCGCCTTCGTCCCACCCGCAAACACCGGCATAGGCAGGGACGTGGACTCGGGATCGATCGACTTCGAATCTCTACTACCTGTGTTTTCCATGAGTAATCGCCTTGTCACGTTATTGTTTAGATTATCGGACTGATGAAACACGCGTGCCTGCATTAAAGCTTTCCCTGTTTAACTTTATTCGATTTTACGGCGAAAATCACGCCGTGATTGCCAAATTCAAAGAGTCCTTTTCGGACCTTCGCTCGAGCGGCAATCCACTTCGTCGCCAAGCGACTACTAATGGCTGACGCTCGCCCAAGCAGAGCGAATCCTTATAGTTAATTGTTCAGTGCCGCTCACCACCACGAATAACGAACGGCGTGAAAGCCCAACGGCTCTAGCACGGCACGGCGGATAGAGTCCACCTCGTTTGCGCAGCGACGTGATTTGACGCCTCGCAACCGCTGCGGATTGCGTTAGCAGGGCGCAGCGATGATAAACGATATCTACCAGTCACTATAATGACGTTAGACAATAGGCCAAGCAAAGGAAAATGGAGCCGAAAATAAGGTCAGAAGTCTGCTCCCAATTCTGAAGTGGCTGCCGAACTATGACTGGAAAGACATTCGCTTCGACGTGATTGCTGGCATCGCCGTCGCAGGCCTGGTAATCCCCGAATCGATGGGCATCGCCGGTGTGGCAGGAGTCGAGCCGCAGCACGGCCTTTACGCAGCTCTTATAGCACTTTTTCTGTACGCCATCTTTGGTTCCGGACGTCGCTCGGCAGTTAATGCCGTTAGCGCTATGGCTCTTCTCACCGCCACGGCCATCGCCACCATGGCCCTCACCAGATACGAGGATGTGCTCGCGGCGGTCGTGACTATCACGTTCCTTACTGGCATCATCCTGCTCATCATGGCGGTTTTGCGCATCGGATGGTTGGCTAATTTCATCTCCTATCCGGTTGTGAAGGGGTTCTTGTTCGGCCTGTCATTGACGATCATCATCGGCCAGGTGCCTAAGCTTCTTGGCGTGGCAAAAGGGGAAGGAAACTTCTTCGCGCAACTGTGGGATATTATCGGAGCGCTCAGGCCAGGCGAGCCTGGTGACCCTGGGCCTGTCCGTAATCGCGGTGATCATCCTCTACGTGCTTCAAGAGCGTTTCAAGAGTGTCCCAGGCGTGCTGCTACTCTTTGTCATAGGTCTTGGGGCCTCTTATATTTTGAATTGGGAGTCTATTGGGGTTGCGTTGGTGGGAAGCATCCCTGCCAGGGTCCCTTCGTTTTCAGTCCCGGGCTTGAATCCCGATCTGATATTCATTGCCATACCCGCCGCTATCGGCATCACCTTCGTATCTTTTCGCAATCAGTGGTCGTCGGGGATGAGGTGTCAGAGAGGCACAACGAAGAGGTGGATTACAACCAAGAGTTGGTAGCAATGGCAGCAGCCAACATCGGCGCGAGCTTCACCCAAGGAATAGGAACGGGGGTGGGCCATATCCACCCTCTAACGTGGGCGACAACAGTGGCTCCAAGTCCCAAATGACTCTGATCGTGGCCGGACTAGCGGTGGCGGTCTCTTTGCTCTTCCTGACAGGGGTGTTCTACTATCTCCCTGAGTTCATTCTGGGTGTCATCGTCATCTTCGCCGTGAAGGGGGCGTTGAAGGTGCGCCTGATGGCCAGCTATTATAGGACGCTGCGCAGTGACTTCTATGCGGCCATGCTAGCGCTGTTTGGGGTGCTGTTTTTCCAGGTGCTGGTGGGCCTGTTGTTTGCAGTCATCATCTCCATAGGGGTGATCATCTGGCGGATTAGCTCGGAAAGCGGCTCCTTACTGGGACAGATGCCTGACGGCCGGTTGCACGGCTCTCAGCCTGCACCCGGAGGCTAAGGAGATAGAAGGAGTGAAAATCATTCAGTTGAACGTAGCCATTTTCTATGCCAACGCGCCCGTAATCAAGACACGCTTGCTAAATCTGATCAGAGAGGATCCCCGGCCGAAGCTGTTAATCATAGATATGGGAGCCCACAACTTCATGTTCGGAATCAGTGTGACTCGTGCCCTTGAGAAGGTGGTCAGGGAGGCGCAGGAGAGGGGTGTGACGGTGACGTTCGTTGACGTGAATAAATTGACAATGGGTGATATGGAAAAGCAGGGATTGGTTGAATTGATTGGCAGGGATCGTTTTAAGGACACAATCCAAGAGGCTCTGCTCGACATAGGAGGGAAGTCTTAAGCTGAGGCCGCTGACTGCTCCGCGAATTGACTTTAAATCTCTGTCTTATCACGTCTATGGTACAGCTGACATATTAGGGGAGAAGGGGGAGAGAATTATTTCGAAAACCAGCAAGTGTAAGTCTTTTGTTACAGCGTGCACGCAGCCACAGGATAGTGTTTGAAACAGAGGGCCTTTTTATACAATTTCAAGCGATGTGACAACTATGTTATATCACAGGCGACCGGGCTTGGAAGCTCAATTAATCGATAAAAGAACACTAAGCTAGTATTATGAGTAACGGGAACACACAGCAAGGCCCTACGGGTCAGCAGCAACTGCAAACGTATGCAAAAAAGAGGGCGGAAGTTGATCTATCCTGACGTTGTCATCCTTCTCGTTGGCGGCGTATTCTTCCTCCTTTCCGGGCTGCTTCTGTTTCCAATCAGCCGGTGCGCTCCCCTATAGCAAGGACGGCAGTGTACAGGGCTTTTCGTGGTGCTTATCTCCATGCAAATCATCACGATGGGCAAGACCCAGTTTTGGCGATCTCCTTCGTTCGTGGATCGTGGTGATAATTGGATTAGTCACCGCAGTTCTGGGGACGTTGGCCATTTCCTTTCCCGGATATCTGACAGTGCTGATTCAAGGACTCGCTGGCTTGATCCTTTTGGCCCTAGGGATCCTGGGTCTGCTGCAATTGTATGCTTCTGAAGAAAAAGCAAGAACGTGGATGAAAGCTCCGGAATACTGCGGCACCTGACCGTTGCTTGCAGCGTTCTGAATGTTGTTGAGATAATCCTAGGCGCAATCACGCTCAGTCCCCGGTCCCGTGTCCTATTCGTTGACGGCTGTGATACTCATAATCTTTGGCATCAGTTTATTCAATCTGGCGACATGGTGTATTCACAAGATTACCAGCTCGTATAGTCCTGAAGAAACACGTCATATCCTTAAAGAGACAAGTAAGCCTGCGCGTGAATAAATGACCTCAGAAAATCCCCCCTCACAACACAGCTTCATCTTGGCCCGGGAGGTATCCCTCCCTGTAGGAAATTCATTCAGCGTCTTCCAAGGGGTTCTCATGATTCTCCTTGGATCCCTGATTCTGCTCAGGGTTCTGGGCGTTTTCCCACCGCTTAATGCGGATAGCGAGCTTGGTCTGTTGCTGGTATTGACGTCCCTTCAAATGCTGGCCTTGGGGGAGGTCGTGGGAAGCCATTTGACGCGCTCGTGGTTGTCTGGTCACTTATTGGAATGGTGTTTGCCGCACTGGGAATTTTTTGCATCGTATCGTTCCTCAAAATTAAGCCGACATGATTGAGCCACTCCTCGGAATTCAAAACCTCATCACGGGAATAGTGCTTTTAACAACACAGATCATTGCTCCAACACTTTACGGAATAGAAAACCTCCGCCCAAAAGATCAAGCTTTCCCCTATTATCAAAAAAATGTACGTTGTTATAACAATAACAAGCATCGTCATAATTCTGTTTGGGATCAACACGCTCGCCACTCCTCCTTCCAAGTCTGTTAGGGAACTTTGTATATGTGCTAATCCTCCCGGTACTTGTCATAATTATGGGGTTGCTTACATTTTACAGGGGTCTCTTCTCAGAAGTTAGTGCGAGGGCTCCAAAAAAAGGAAACCGACACTGCAGCCAACCTGGCAGCGTAAAACCTCACCGTATGTGGAATTTACAGACGAACATATAAGGTTGAGAAGACTATTTTGCGCTTATGAAAAAGAAGATCAAAGGCATCGCTCGCGATGCATTGAAATTTATTTTAGAAGTGAGTTCATCCTTCTCACCCTAAAAAGATTCATGGGGATGCTATCTGAGACTAATCAGATTCATAACCGATGTAGATGTTCCTGTCGCGGAGTCTTCACACGTGAATGAGGTCATGGATTTGTTCACGTTGCCCGTTGATACACATATTGTGGGATCGGTCCGCAGCCATCCAGCTGGGGGGCTCGAACCGTCGGAAACAGATATTCGCATGTTTATGCAAAATGGCGGCGATTATCATATCATCGTTTGTTATCCTTATGAAATCACGAGCTGGGCTTGTTATGACAGAATCGGCAATCTGAGACAACTCGATGTGCTTGACGTTAAATGTGAAGAAAGCCGGTAGCTAGAGACATAGAAGAGTTTTTGGGTGACGACAATAGTTAGGGTGTGAGTTTTTCTATGTTGCTGGAAAGCTTCAATCGACAGCTATCTTAATATTCGTTGTTGGTTGAATAATCGGCCTCATCCGGTTCTTCATTTATTGTTATTCTTAGAGCTCTCAACAGAGCGCAACGCCGCATATTCCACAGCAGCGCGAAGGCTGCAGCTAATCCCTCATAATCCACCCCATAACTTCTTTCTCGTGGTCCACGAATGGCTCACCGGCAACGTCCACCACTACTCTGTCAATGGTTCCGCCGGTGAAAGTGAAAGGCGGCGCATAGTCTGGCGAGACCGGAGACGCACTGTCGCGACCAACGCACAGCCCTTCGCCCACGAGGCTAAAGTAGCCCGGTTGCGTCTTAATCTCGGACTGCCCCACTTGCTCGGTATCAACAAAGAGGGTGAGCGTGCCGAGGGTGCTCCTGGTCTGCGGGTCTTGGGCCGTCCTGCCGAATTCAGCAGTGAAGACGTGCCGTCCAGTGCCAATCTCAACGTTTGAGGTGATCTTTTGAATGTCTTCCCCGAGCCAATTGTAGACATAGTGGAGCCTCTTGTCCTTGATGTATAAGGTGTGGCCACCCATGAGGTGACCTTGGGCGAAGAGCACACCAGCCGCCTCAATAGTATCAACTACAACGGCTGCGGCTATCGTGTATGAACGTCCACGGATGTTAACTGCGACGCTCTCAGAGACGTCCGCGGTGTTGGGATAGTAGATATAGCGGTCTCGTGGCTTTGCTGGTTGTGGGCGCTCTGTCATCATAATTTCAAGCGGCGTCCGATCATCAAGTGGCAGTGCGTTGTAGACGCCGGCGAAGTAGTTCCATAGACCCTTGAGGAGTTCCAGTTTATCGGGATATTGGCTAGAGATATTGTTCATTTGCGCCCGATCCTCCTGAAGGTTGTACAGCTCCCATACGTCGAGGGCGAAATTTCCCCATCCTGAGATAGGGGGGTGCACCGTGTTCGCCAGCCACCCCTGATGGTAGATGGCGCGCTGGCCGAGCATAGAATAGAACTGGGTCTCCTTTTCCGGCGCACTCGGATCGTCACTGGTGTGCTTGAAGCTTTCGCCCTCAATGGGGCTCTGCGTGTATCCGTTGAGCACTGCGGGCGGTTCTATACCAAGCAGGTCGTAGATGGTAGGCACAACGTCGATAGCGTGAATGTACTGGTGTCGCACTTCACTTCGTGCCGGAACTCCTTGTGGCCACGCGACGAGGCACATGTCTGCAGTCCCCCCTTCGTAGCCTGCAAAGCGCTTCCAGTAAGGGAAAGGCGTATCGAAGGCCCACGCCCAGCCTGTATTGTAGTGGTTGTAGGTCGATGGGCTTCCCAGTTCTTCAATATGCTTTATGTTCTCTTCTATCGTGTCAGGAACATTGTTAAAGAATTTAACTTCATTAACGGAACCGTTCGGACCGCCCTCCCCGCTCGCGCCGTTGTCGGAGGCGACGACGACGATCGTGTTGTCAAGCTGACCCGACTCCTCGAGGTAATCGAGCAGGCGACCAATATGGTGATCGGTATACGATATAAACCCTGCATACACCTCAGCCATGCGAATAAACATCCTCTTCTCATCGTCGGACAGCGAATCCCATGGGCGAACCCAATCAAGCATGGGCCACGGCTTACCATCCGGACTAGAGTAGTGAGGCTCTCCGTGCGGGTTGATCGGCGAGAGGCTCGTGTTCTCTGGCAATATCCCCATCTTCTTTTGGTTGGCAAGGATCGCCTCACGCATCGCCTGGTAGCCCATGTCAAATTTGCCCTTGTACTTGTCAGCCCACTCCTTGAAGACGTGGTGCGGTGCGTGCGCACAGCCGGGGCAGAAATACATGAAGAACGGCTTGTCCGGCGCGACCACCTTGGCGTCTCTGATGAACTCTATGGCTTTGTCGACGAGATCCTTAGAAAGGTGATATCCGTCCTCAGGTGCGTACGGCTGGTCGATGGGGTGGTTATCGTAGATGAGATCAGGGTACCACTGGTTCGTCTCCCCGCCCATAAACCCGTAGAAGCGTTCAAACCCGCGCCCGAGCGGCCAGCGATGCTTCCATGCAGAGGCATCTTCCTCCTCTGCGGGGGTCAAATGCCATTTCCCCACGGCGTAGGTATTCCACCCTCGCTCGTTTAGGACTTCAGCGATCGTCCCATTCTCGAAGGGTATGCGCCCGCTGCTCCCCGGAAATCCATTCGTCCCTTCGGTAATACACGCCATGTTGTTGCTGGTCGCGTTTCGTCCTGTCATTAGGCATGAGCGCGTCGGTGAGCACAGCGCGGTGGTGTGGAAATTTGAATAGCGCAGTCCCATCTCTGCGATGCGACGCATCGTGGGCGTCTCGATGGGCCCGCCAAAGACGTCCATCGCCGAGTATCCAACATCATCCCAGATGATGAAGAGGACGTTCGGTGCGTTCTCCGGTGCGGTGGGCTGCACGAACGGCGTCCAGTCAGGAGTCGCCTCGCGGATATCGACGGCCAATTTGCCCTTCCACGGTTCAGGCATCGTGTGCCACCTCAAGTGAAAATGGGGCTGCTTTTAACAGTGCAGTTGTTTTGGGTGCATTTGTATTCATTTTCAATCCCTCCAGATGAGAGGTATAACGGCTGCGGTAATGATAGCCCACGAATGTTATAAGAGTTTTGTAACAAATGATTCTTTGCTGAAGCCCATAGGACTTGCCGGAAAGCGTTTTCGACGTCAATCGTTATGAGTCGCCACCAAAATCAGATTAAGCTTTTCAAATAGCATTTCGGCAATCACTTTTGGCGTGTTAGGCTTTAAATCGCTTACTTAAGTGGTGAGGCCTATCAAATCATGCCCAACAGCGGAATTATCCATTTCTTCCGACAACATAATATAGGACGGGTTTTTGACAGCGTGAAATCGGAAGAAATAAAGTAAAGACAAACAATGAGGCTGCAAAATTGCTATAAACACTCAAGGACTCACAACTTGATAAACAACTCTTTTAGAGAAATGAGAGTATGACAGGTCCAGAAACACCAGAAAACGCTGCAGAGTGCCCACCTGAACCTAAAAAAGGCGATCGCGTTCCAAGGTTCCCCCTGATTATATTCATCGCTCTTATTGCCGTCGCTTTCTCACTGGTTTGGTTTGCAGCAGTACAGCTCCTACATACGTCTTTTTGGAAAAGTGATTTTGTCATTGCCAACCGCTGGATGATCCCGGTCGGCGTCCTCTTCTTTTCGCTGCTCGTCGGGCTCTGTGGGAAGTACCTGCGCGCCCCAAACGTAATTAACGGAGGCTTCGAAGTTGTTTTGAAGGGGGAGCGTCTTGATTACACCACTTTTCCCGGCACGCTGCTTACGTCCTTCTTTTCGCTGCTCTCAGGAGCGGCCATCGGTCCTGAAGCCCCCCTAACCTTTCTTGTGGTTGAAATCGCCGAATGGATTGGTGATAAGGTCAAGCTGGCTGAAGAGACGAGGCTCGGCTTCATAATGGCGGGAATTGCCGCGGCGTTCAATGGCCTCTTTGGCAACCCCCTCTTCTCGGCGGTCTTCGCCACCGAATTGCAGGAGGATAAAGGAAGCATACGTTTCCTCGCGTGGAACCTGGTTGCCGGGGCCATTGGTTACGCGCTTTTTTCGTTGATTGGGTTCCCAGCATTCGCCAGCAGCCTCCCCATGACACCGGTCACTGCGATCACGCTGCCGTACGCGATCTTTGCGATCGTTCTTGGCACCATTGGGTCCATTTTGGCGATTTTCATCGGCATATCATTCAAAGGATTCGGCACAATCATGGATAAGGTGTTCAAGGATCGGTTAATGGCGCGCATCATGGTTGCTGGCGTGATTATCGCCGTCGTCGTTTACTTTGTCCCCGAAGTTATGTTCTCAGGCGAAGCTGAAATCCACACGATAGCCGCTAACCCGGCAGCATACGGCGTACTGGTTCTACTTGGCTTCGCCATTCTTAAGGTCCTCCTCCTTGCGCTTTCATACAAGGCGGGGTATCTCGGAGGGCCCATCTTTCCGACGATGTTCGCTGCCATCATGATAGCCCTTGCCATCAACCTGGTGTTCCCGAGCGTGCCAGCCGGTTTGCTCGTAACGTGTATCGTGACAGCAGCGATCACGTTCGCTTTGGGCGTCCCATTTACTGCCATCTTGCTTACCGTTACCTTTGTGACGTCTACCACACAAGAGCTTGGATATATCGCCCTCGCCGCTGCGACCGCGCTTGTCATCGGAGCGGCTTTTAAGGAGCGGATGAGCCGACGTGGCGCGCGTCAAGGTGATTCTGCGGACGATGGCCCGGTCTGACTGCGTAGGTTCTCAAAAATCTTCCCTTTTACTAAACAGGAGGCAGCGTCAAGCTTCCGGCGCTAAGCTTTCCCTGTTTTGTGACGAAGGGCTTGCGACACGATAACCGTCCAGCGTTTATGATACGTCGATTAACGCCTTTTTGTGAGGGGAAAAAACTACAAAAACTGAGCGAAAATAATACCTAAGTCAAATCTTCAATCGGCCCACCACATCGAATGCAACCTTCACTACCCCCCTCCCTATAACATTCAATACAAAATGACGTTTCACATTTTGAGCACTTAAGGCGCGGGCCCACGAGTTTTTTTCCACACCGACTACATGTAACATTTACGCTCCCCGAGCGTTGACTGCCAAAAACTGAAAACCAGTCCTTCCAAGACATCTTCATCGCCGGCCTAAAATGATGTCGCGATATATTTAAAAGTAGGTTTTCCGGTCAAACCCGTGCGATTGCTATCACAAATTCCAAAAACGTAATTCAAGACAAAGCGAATACATCCGGAAAATACCGCGAACGGAGAAACAAAGCAAATATAAAAAAAAGAAGGGTGGGGTTACACCCTTACACCCATCTAGCCAAAAAGCCTGACACTAGCAACTCTAAGCCGAAGATTATCAGGAACACTGCCGTGAGTGCTACCATCGTCCACCCGCCGATAACGGGGTTTATCATCACGATAAAACCGGCGATAACGCCCAGTATACCGACGATTATAGCTCCAGGTGTGCCACGCGTCATGCTCGCCAAACCGGCAAACAACAGCCCGAGGCCCAGTAGGAAGATGATCGTAAATATCCCAAGCAAGATATTTCCGATTATCATTGCGGCGATAGCGATCTCTATAATTGACAAGATCAGGTTGAGAAGTCGTTGCCATCCGCTAATACCGTGATCAAAGATCCGCACGAATGACAGAATTCCAAGGACAATCAGAGCAATTGCTAGAAAAGTTGCGAGCGTTGCCAATGCTATTCCTGGATATGCAAGAACATACCCGCCGAGTGCAATGACGATAATGCCTGCGATGATTTCAGCGATTCGCACCCACATAGAAGTCTTTTTTTCATCAGCTGCCATAATTTCCATTTCAATTTTCACCTCCTATCCGTTAAACATGAAATATTATCCCTCTCTAAGTATTTAACCCGCTCGAAATGAAAACAATAGCGAACGGAGAAACGGAAGCCGCAGTCAAAAAAGGGGCGGGGGCAGGTTAGAATACCCTCTCACCATGGCCATTCGTGACTCCAATTCGGCCCCCGCGCTCGTTTATCTCTTATGCTAGGAACTTTTTCTGCAGATCGCGCGACAAATGCAGCTCCATCTTGAGCCCCAGCTCGCGACAAATGGCCTCCTGTTCCCCGAAGAGCTGTTTCGCGCCCTCCCGGTCGCCTTTTATGGCCCTAATGACAGCCTGATCGCCCAGGCATCGCTGCAGCTCTCTCTTCTGCCCCATGGCCAGGAACATGCCTTCGGCCTCTTTACAAAGCGCCATAGCCTCGTCCAGCCGTCCCCGCTGCAGCAAGACCCTGGCCTGCCCGTTCAACCCCATGGCCAATCCATAGTAAAAGCCTCGCTCCCGGGAGAGCTTAATTACCTCGTCGAACAAGGCCGCCGCCTCGTCCAGCCGGCCGAATGTCTGGAGCGTGTCCCCACGGAAGACCATGGCATTGAGGTACGGCTCTTGCTCGCCGAACTCGCAGGCTATCTGTTCGGCCTTGCTGTATTTCTCGATCGCACCCGCGCCATCACCTGAGAATAGCAGGGCGTAGCCTTCCATGATCCGGCACCAGATCAGCTCCTCCCTCAGCCCGTGTTCCCGATCGATCTGTTCCGCCTCTTTGATCAGTTTCATGACTTGGCCTATGTCAAACGTGAGGCTCATGGTAGCCATCGCCTGCCAGACTAGCGCCTTACTGACGTGGGGCATGTCACCAGCTCCGAGGGCGATCTGGTGCATATCCAGGAGGACGGGCATCGCGGTGGCCATATCGCCCGTCACCGTGAGGATAAGACCCTGGAGGTACAGGGCCTTTAAGAGACCAGCGTCGTCGCCGAGCTTCCGGCAGATGGCCTCCTGCTCCCGGGCCAGTTGCATGGGCCGTTCCCAGTCGGCCTTGGCCAGTAGGGCGTAAGCATAGCTGCTCAACGATAAAGAAAGGCTGTGCAAGTCTCCGTTGCTGCGGAATAGGTCTGTCGTGAACTCCAAGACACGTACGGCTTCGGCGAAGGGCCCTCGCACGGCTAGGATGCTGGCGACCGCCAGCATGCCCTTGCCGTTGGCCGCGTTTGCCGCTAGGTCGAGCCGACCGAAGATGTCCCCGATCTTCAGGTTAGTTTTACTCTCGATCAGGGCGAAGTTCGCCAGCAGTTTGAACTGGTCGGCCTCCCAGGCGGCGCCGATGAAGTCCAGGTCCGCGAGCAGCGCTTCCAGCTTGTGAACCCCCCGCCATGGTTAGGTGTACCGGCAGGTATGATAGTAAATAGGGCGACCATTTCCCCGCCTTATAGTCTGTCCACCCGCTTTCGGCCAGGATCCGGTGGCCTTCCTCGACACTAACAAAATAAGGGTCCTGCTTGCCCTCGTCAGTGAGCCAGTCGGTCACCGACCGGTGGAACGGAGTGATGCCCCGGTCGAAGTTGAACAGCGGGCTAAGCAGCTGGCGGAACTTCCGCTCCTCGTGGACGCTCCAGCCAAAGACTGCGGCCAGCTGTTTCAGGCTCAACGGCTCCTGGGCGGCCGCCACCACTTCCAGCGCGGGACGAGCCCGGGCATCCCACTCGCTGACGTCCGGGAACTGCCGCTCGAACAGGTCTAAATAGGCGCCGCCCAGCCCCTTTGGGAACTTGTCGAGTCTATCTAAGGATAGCCGGCCGCTCCTGAGCTCGGCCACGACCCAGGTGGCGTAGAGGAACAGGCCGCCTGTCTTTTCGGCGATGCGATCAGCGATGTCCGGGGCGACCGACGGCGGGAGCTCCCGGGCCAAATAGGCCTTGATGTCCTTCTCGTTCCTCGGATCGGAGATGTCCAACGTGTAGTGGGAGTACGCCTGCAGGGGCGCTAACACCTCGGGCGTGGGGCGGCTGGTGATGATCAGCCGGAGCCATCCCGGCGTTTTTTCGAACCCGGAGGCGATGAAGCTGGCGAGCTCGTTACGGCCACCTGCCGTGGCCTCGTCGAGGGCGTCGATAAGGATAACCATCTTGCGTTGCTGTGCTGGGTAGTTCGCGGCCAGCGGTTGGACAATGAGGTGGTCAAATAGTGTTTTAGCGTCCTGGCCCTCAAGTTCGTCCAGCTTGACCCGGCGCAGCCGCATCTCATAGTCTGGCAGCTGCGTGCTCAACTGGTAGGCGATCGACATGACCGCCCGGCGAGGATCACGTTTTTGCACATTATCATAGCTGCAAAAGTGGAAGGCTGCGATCTCCGGGCGTCGAACAGTTAGGTAGGAGGATATGGCCGTCTTCCCCACGCCCGGGCCCCCGGATATCCAGAAGATACGCGAAGCGTCAGGGTCCTCAAGCCACTGGTCGACCTCCTCAAAAACCCACCCACGACCTATGAACCTGTCAAAGTTGTACCTCACCTCGGAATCGAACGATAATGGTTTTAAAACGTTGAAAAGATGCGAATGGTAGCCTTCAAAATCGAGCATATCACGCTCAAGGGCTTCGAGGAGCTGCCGCTGGAACGTCACCCCATACTTTTCCTTTCGTTCTTCCAGCGGTAAGCAGTCCTGCATATCCACCCATTGGATACGACAGATGCTCAAAGGCGGCTCACACCACACGAGCATTATGGGGATTATTTTAAGGTTCTTCGTCAGCGCCCTGGCAAGCTCGTTCAGGCAAAACCCACCCGGGCGCCGCACCGAATGGGGAGTCATGATCAAAATGACACGACCATTACTGTCCCTGGCGGCCCAATTCAGCCCATCCTCAATATAACTCTCCCAGTCGACCCCCGGCTTGAGCCGGTCGAGGTCGAACCAGACCTCGTGGCCCCGGGTTAACAGGTCCTCCTTCAGTTTCAAGGCAAGACCAACGTGTTCGTCGTGACCATAACTGATAAAGATGCGCAGACGAGAATTGCTTGACGCACGGGCGGCCATAAATCTATCCCCATTAAATATCAAGTGAAATGCTAGCTGTATCTATCTTCACACTAAATTTATATATAACAGCCGTGGTTTTTAGCAGAGAGTAAAAAGATGCCTAACTGAGGTTAGTGAAGGCGAAAAACACGAGATCCATTCTCTAAATCAACTGCAGGTTTTTTTATGCTGCCCGTTTCGCGAAACCACGACGTAAGTCTATTGATTGTTGGTCACGCTGCGAACTAAGAGCGAATAAAACTGCAAAAGATATTAACAAAAACATGTGATAACTTAAGAGCGATTGTCATTCGGTATTTGCCCGAAACTATAGCAGCGCACATTACAAGTTCACGTCCATAAGAAAGTGCCGGTGTTTGCGATGGAAGAGAAGCCACAGTTCAAATGGGGAGTCGTCGTAGTTGCGTGCATCGCCATCTTCATCATCGTTCTCGATAGCTCCGCCATGAACGTGGCCATATCGGCAGTGGTAGTAGACTTAAACACTGATTTGAGCACGATCCAGGCTTTAATCGCTATATACGCATTAACGATGGCCTCCCTCATGCTTACCGGCAGCAAGTTGCAGGGCGTTTTGGGGAGAAAGAAGACCTTTTTTGTCGGCCTCATCATATATGCCTGCGGAACGACGACGGCCACACTGAGCGTTAACGTCCTCATGCTTCTCATCGGCTGGTCACTCCTCGAAGGCATCGGGGCCGCTCTGATGTTCCCCGCGACGACCACCATGGTCAGTGCGGCGTACGAGGGCAAAGACCGGCTGACGGCATTTGGCATCTGGGGAGGCATCGCCGCCATGGGAGCTGCTATCGGCCCCCTCTACGGAGGGGCTCTCACTTCCTTCGCCACTTGGCGGTTGATCTTTGCGTTCGAACTGTTCGGGGTCCTCGCTGTAATCCTGATGAGATCGTACCTGCGTGAATCCACGCCATCACTTGGGTGGCGCGACATAGACCTTGGAGGCGTCGTGCTCTCAGTCACCGCGCTTTTCTGTCTTGTATTTGGCATTTTGCTCCTCGGGTCTCCACAGTACTGGCAGTTGGTGCCGTTGTTCATAATCGTCGGCCTCATCCTTTTTGCCGCGTTCCTTCTATGGCAGAGGCGGCGCATTAACCACCACGCGGAGCCGTTGTTCGATATCTCGGTGCTTAAAAACCGGCTCTATGTCTTGGGCAGCGCGACGTCGGCGATCCAGCAAGTCGCCTTCGGCGGCGTGCTGTTTATCCTCCCTGTATTTCTACTGCAAGTCACGCGCGTGAGCGCCTTTACGACCGGCGTCGCATTGCTCCCGATGTCGATCGCAATTTTCGTGCTCTCGGTCACAGGGGGCAGACTCACATCCATTGTATCGCCTAAGGTCGTCTCCCTCATCGGATTTCTGATTGCCGCTGCAGGTGCGTACCTCTTGCGCGACGTCTTCAGCCAGAGCACTCAGCCTGTCGACATCATCCCTGGCACGGTGATATTCGGCATCGGAGTGGGGTTGCTGCTGTCTCAGTTGACCAATCTCACCATGTCCGCGGCGCGGAAAGACCAAGAGATCGACGCCTCAGGATTTCTCAACACGGCAAAGAACTTGGGCTACTCTGTAGGCACAGCGCTCATCGGCGCTATCCTCCTCGTAGGAATCTTTAACGGGCTCGTTGCAGGGATCAGCACGTCCACGCTGGTGAATAACACAACGACCCAAGAGCAGATACAACAGAATCTGTACGCGTACGCCCAAAATATGCAGACAAGCGCGCCGCCCAATATCCCCCAGAGTCTCATTCCCGAAGCGCAGCGCATCCTCGACAGCACGATCAGCTCGGCAATGCACCTCACGTTCGTCTCACTTACTTTGATTCTGCTCCTTGGCTTTGTAATAACCGCTCTTCCTGCCTCGGTCAGCGAAATAGGGCTTGAAGCCCTTGCTGATGTACATGTCACTCTCGACGTTTCACTTTTGAAACGCAAGATCAGTCACAACATAGATTGAGGGGACGCTTAGCAGTTTTTAGTTTAACACCGTGCACTTCGGTTTAGACTGCTGCCACAAAAGCGTTTCACGCTAAGTATCTGAACCTCGTAAGGACAAGATAGCTGACTTTATTTCGCAAGACTAAAGTAGCTGTTTGTTTAACGCAATTTGATGGGAAACGAACCACCTAAGGGCTCTAAGCGAATAGTGCGGGTCTTTGAAGCTTCTGAGCTAGTGCTTTACAGTGCTGTAGCCGTTTTGCTCATCGTTATTGCGATCATCTCGCTTGTAGTCGAGGTATCGAACATTAGCACTTATGTGACTAGTGCTTCACCGATACTTGGACTGCAAGAGCTATTCGTCACCATCATTGTTCTGGAATTGCTAATGACGGTCGTCGGCTACATTAAGCGAAGATCGATCAACCTCGGGCTATTACTAGGTGTGGGCCTGACTGCCATGATTCGGAAGATCATAACGGTTGGGTACTCGTCCACCAATAACCAAGAATTTGCTCTCGTGTTGCTCGCGACGGCTATTCTGGTAGCAGCGATAATATTCGTGGGAGATAGGACAGTAAAAGCCTGAATAGGGCGTCGCTCTCGCTGCGGCAACCGGCCCGCTTAAGGGCACGTTTCTCTGAAATAAAACCTACTTAATTACGATACCGGATGCGATTCTCGTGGCGATCGCTGCTTCACTATTGTCTTTGTCTTTGGCGCCAGCAAGGCATCATACGCCCTTTTAACATCTTCAACGAACAAATCCGCCATATCGCGACTGAAGTTTTGTCTGACGACGACGCGCATGATGGTAATGTCATCAGCATTAGGCGGCAGCGTATAGGCGGGGACGATCCAACCACGCTCACGCAGCTTAGCCGACAGATCGTGCACTGAGAAGTCGACGGGTTCCTTGAGCTGCAACGTGATAACGGGTAGGGCTTCAGCTGCGTTGAGTATGTCGAAATGCCCTAAATCGAGGAGGCGCTGTGTGAGGTACTGTGCGGTTTCGAGCACCGCATGAGCGGCCCTCTCGTACCCCTGCCAGCCGAGTCTGAGCAGGTTGTAGTACTGAGCGAGCAGCATTCCGCTCCCACGAGAGAAATTGAGCGTATAGCTGGCCATCTCATCGCCGAGGTAGTTGACGTAGAACATAAGCTCTTCAGGCAAGTCGCTTGTATCGCGGAAGATAAGCCAGCCAAGGCCAGGATACACCAGCCCGTATTTATGAGCGGACACGTTGATGGATTTTACCTGCTCCAGCCTGAAATCCCACTTAAACTGCGGTTTGCTAAAGGGCAGGATGAACCCGCCGATGGCGGCATCGACGTGAATGGGGATATCCCACCCACGCGAGCGCTTCACATCGACGAGCAGGTCGTTAATGTCCTCGATCGGATCGATCTCACCGGTAAACGTCGTTCCCAAGACAACGCCGACACAGATGGTGTTCTCGTCAATGAGTTCAGCAACGGCCTCTTTCGTGATCGTAAAACGATCCTGCTCGAGCGGAATAACCCGCGGCTCTACGTCGAAGTATTTGGCAAATTTATACCAGCAGATATGCGCATCAGCACCAAAGATGACGTTCGGCTTATCATAGGGCCTTCCTTCCGCTTCACAACGTTTCTTCCACGTCCACTTGTGGGCGAGCAGTCCGAGCATTACTGCCTCAGAGGATCCTACCGTTTCGGTTCCTGCAAATGTCACTAGTTCTGGGGCATTGAAGAGGCGGGCAAGCATGTTAATGCACCGCTTGTGTATCACCTCAGTCTGCGGATACTCGAACTGATCGGCGAAGTTCTTGTGAATGTTCTCTATGACAAGTTGTGTCGCCTGCGGCTCCATCCAGGTCGTCACAAAGCTTGCAAGATTGAGGGCCGGATTGCCATCCAAGTTCATCTCGTCGTGCACTAACTGATATGCGCAGTCCGGACGCATGCCAGTTTCAGAAAGCTCATACTTAGGCACTGGCAACGCGCAAAAGCGTGAGGTGTAAGCCGGCCCGACTACTTTCTCAGGCTCAGTAAGGTTTTCGAGGTCTACTTTGTGGGAGAGCATAGCATAAAGAGAGCTAGAATCGGTAAATAGTTGTCGAACTCCACCACAGAAACGATTTGACCAAAAACCGCCTATGAAAGCTGCTCTTAGCGAGTTCTGCCCTCAATTCTTCCTGCGTTGCCTGCTCGTAAACACCGTCTTGTTGCACGGCAGGTATTTTGCGTTATAGACCACAAAATACACTGATTCAGGCACGTGCGCTCCAGTTGTATCAGAGTATATATATTAAGCGCTGCAGAGGTTAGATGATGGATAGAGGGCGCGCCTTTGTTGTTTGCTTGATGCCCGCGCTGCTAACGTTCACCATTGTCATGGCCGGATGCACGTCAAGCGTCAATAACAATAACACCTCGACTGTGTTAACAGAAACGAGTGAAAATGTGTCGATGACCACAACAACGAACGCTACAAACGTAACGCACGCGGAGCCTATGACCGCGGCACAGGGGCAAAATTTTACTATAACGCTCCGTTCAAATCCTTCTACGGGGTACCACTGGGAACCGCAGTTCGACAGCACAGCACTTTCGCTGACGGACAGTGCGTTTGTGAGCGATCCGAACCCGCATAATCTGGTTGGAGTGCCTGGATCTCAGGTTTTTACGTTTCAAGGCCTTACGAAAGGAACGACGACAATCACGTTCAATAACGTTAGTCCGGCACAGATTATTACTGAACAGACGGTTTATGCGGTGACGGTCACGTGAAGCGGCGAAGTGTGAGGGCGCAAAACTAGCGAAATCTTATGTCATACGTTATGCTAACACCGTCCAACGGGAGTTTATCACCAAACGCAGAAAGACGCAACGAGGTTTACTGAAGCAGCCAATAAAGCACTGCTGAACGAACTGAGCTGGGACGACACCCAGGATTTTGAATTTGCCAGCCGTGGCTTCATTGCCAGCTTGCACGAGCTGGTAATCACGCGACGCCAACGGTCGGCTGGTCTGGGATTTGAATGCGTACCCTTTCCTTGAAGAGGAAGCAGCCCCGCCGTCGGTTAACCCCAGCCTGTGGCGGCAATCGCGCTGAAGGCGCTCTACCACGGCCTGTTCAAGTCACCGAGGGTGTCTATCAGATTCGCGGCTTTGATTTATCGGTGATGAGCATCATCGAAACCGACACCGGTTATATTGTCGTGACCGCTGATTTCAGCCGAAACCGCCAGGGCTGGCATGGAGTTGGTATACCAGCATGTAGGCCAAAAACCGATTGTGGCTGTTATTTACACCATAGCCATATTGACCACTGGGGCGGCGTCAAGGGCGTTATCTCCGAAGCCGACGTCAACGCCGGCAAAGTCAAAGTGATTGCCCCGGAGCATTTCTTGGAACATGCTATCAGCGAAAACATCATCGCCGGCAACGTGATGAGCCGCCGCGCAACCTATATGTACGGCAACCTGCTGCCCAAAGACGTCGAAAGGGCAGGTGGGCGCCGGGTTGGGGCAAACGACATCATCGGGGTTGGTCACCCTGATCGAGCCGACCGACTACCATCACCGAAACCGGCCAAGATATGACGGTTGACGGCCTGGAAATAGAGTTTCAGCTGACCCCAATACCGAAGCCCCGGCAGAGATGAACTTCCTCTTCCCCAAATACCGGGCGCTCTGCATGGCCGAGAACTGCACGCACAACATGCACAACCTCTACACCCTGCGCGGGGCGCAAGTGCGCGACGCAAAGCCTGGGCTTACTACATCGACGAAGCCATCGATCTTTCGCTGGCAGGTATGACGTACTATTCGCCAGCCATCACTGGCCCACTTGGGGGACCGACGCCGGTGTTGACTTTCTGAAAAAGCAACGCGACATGTACAAATATCTGCATGATGAAACCCTGCGGCTGGCCAACCAGGGGTACACCATGCTGGAAATCTGAGATGATTCAACTGCCGACAGCGTTGTTCCAGGCGTGGCATAACAGAGGGTATTACGGCAGCATCAACCACAACGTGAAAGCCATTTATCAGCGTTATCTGGGCTTTTTTGACGGTAATCCGGCCAACTTGCACCCGCTGCCGCCACAAGAGGCCGCCAAGAAGTGATGTCGACTTTATGGGCGGGGCCGAAACGCTGCTGGCTAAAGCCCGCCAATCATTTGCCGAGGGCGACTATCGCTGGGTAGCTCAGGTGGTAACCATCTGGTGTTTGCCGACCCCGATAACAAGGAAGCGCGCGCTTTGCAGGCCGATGCCCTGGAACAGCTGGGCTATCAGGCAGAATCCGGCCCGTGGCGCAACTTCTACCTCAGCGGGGCCAAAGAACTGCGCGATGGCGTGATGGATTTGCCAGCTCCACAATCAGGCACTCCGGATGTTATCAGAGCTACCCCGCTGGACATGTTCTTTGACCTGCTCGCGGTACGACTCGTAGGTCCCAAAGCCGAGCGCAAAGTTATCACCCTCAACACAATCTTCACTGACGTTAATGAGCAGTACCTGCTGACGGTTGAAAACGGGGTGCTGAATTACACCAAAGGCAAGCAGGCTGACCAGGCCGATGTCACCCTGACCACGACCCGCACCGCGTTGAATCAGGTTGTCCTGGGAGGGGCCAAACTAGCCGACAAACTGGCGACGGGTGAAGCTAACATTGAGGGCAGCCAGGAAAAACTGGTCGAGTTTCTATCGTTGATGGACACCTTTGAATTCTGGTTCAACATTGTTACGCCTTAAACGCCAAAACCCGTCCAAAAGAGCTTCAAAACTACGTCGAACAGGGGCTAGCACGTTACAGAGAATAGCAATCTGGGCGTGGGACAAACTACGGTATACAAAATGAGTTCAACGCTGCCACGCACGAAGTGATTTGGACAGTGCTGTGGTCTCAGCGACGCTAGCTCCTAGCAGTATTGCAAGAAAGATCTGATCTTCGAGGGCACCGAGACGCTTTGCCCCCTCAACGTGTGTATCCAGACAATATTCAGATCCGAGTGCAGCCGCCGCTCCGATCGCGATGAGCTCTTTAGTTAGTCCAGGCAGTGCCTTGTCAGTCGCCAACTGCTCATTTTTGTAAAAAAAGGCTTTGAATGCCTCTGGGTTTCGCTGGAGTTCTTGATAGATTCGGGGAACAAAGCCATAGTAATTCGTTATTCTTTCCAATATCGTGCGCACTTCCGCATCATCTTCTTCGTGCATCTCAAACCTCTTCAGCTCTCCAACACACCACTTTGGATCCTATTGCTAGTAGTTCGAGAACCTAGCATGCATCATCGATAGCACCGTTATAAGGATTACGCACCCAGCGCGTCGGTACCGCGTAAAGCGCCGAATCCGCCAACTGGCTTAGGCTTTTTGAGGGCGCGAATGTCTGCGAGCTCCTCTTTTCAAGCGGCCACAGAATCGCTGTCCATTCTTAGACGAGCGACTATGTTTTAGAAAGGCACCCGCACTTTGACCTGTGGGTCAAGAAAAAATACAGATACTGATACATATCTCAGGCCAGGGTTGATCACTTTCACACTGCTCGTCAGTCATTGATAACAAGGCGGACGTTCATTCCGCCAGCTGGACTAGGTGAAATTATGACTAATAAAGTGCAGCTCTATGCGAGAAGGCGGGAGATGTGCCGTCTTTATGCTCAAAAATCGAACATGACTGAGATTCTTGATAAGCTCTCCGCAAAGTACAGCATACCCAAGCGGGCTCTGTGGCAGGACTGGCAAAAGCGCACCGAGTGGGTTTATGACGTCTTGGATCTTGAGCCAGCGCGAGTCTTACTGCCGGTCTGATTTGTTAGCAGGGGCTTGGACGTGCGTAAGCATACGGTAATGCTACTTGACGTCGGCAAGTTGATCTTTGCATTGCTTGTTTGTGTCTAATTGCAGCCCGTTATGATTGCTTATTATAAAACGCGAAATTACGTCATACCAATTTTGGAAAAATTGAGATTGAAAAAATTAGATTGGCTCTATGGGGTATGTGGGGCAAGAAAGACTCTTGTTGATGGTGTGTTTGAAAGCCAAATTTCTTTGTCTTAAAAACATTAGAGCAAACGTTAATTCGCTCCGTCATTAACAATTGTTGTTTTCTTCTCCACATCACCCATAGAGGGTAAATGACTAAAAGTCACTACTAGAAGTAGTATCTTTCACATAACTTTCGTGGTTTATAGCAAAATATTGGTGGAAAATTGTTAAAAAGGACCACAATTGCCCATTTTCTGAGTAGTAGCGTTATATCTGAAAATAGCCGGCAAACAATTTTCAGTCGCGTCGCTTCGCCGAACCCATTTCGAGGCGCTGCGGTTCTGCCATCAAACGATGATAGTCTTTGTTGTGTGAGCTAGCTTCTTTTTCACACGCTGCTCGTTTGGTCACATTTGTTTACGGAAAAGTATTAACGCCTCTGGTCTCGAAATCTATTACGAGAGTGTAAGGGTGAACGGAGAAAAAGCGGTAGACGGACGCGTCAAGCGAGGTGTCACCTCGCGTATTCCTACCTGCCACGGCGACTTTCAGCTTTGTTTGTATACCGACGGCGAGGACGCAAAAGAGCATTTCGCCCTAATAATGGGCAACGTGCGGGGAAAATCGAATATCTTAGTACGGGTTCAATCAGAATGCTTTACCGGTGAAGTGCTCGGCTCTAGTCGCTGCGACTGTAGAGAACAACTCAACTTGGCAATGCGGAACATCGCGGATGAGGGCTGTGGGGTCTTGATCTACTTGCGCCAAGAGGGGCGCGGAATAGGTCTCCGTGATAAACTGCGTGCATACAACCTTCAAGATCAAGGTTATGACACGGTCGATGCGAACTTGCTTTTAGGGCATCAGGCTGACGAACGCGAGTATACCCTCGCGGCTCGTATTCTCGCGGATTTACAGGTACGCTCTGTGCGGCTCCTCACGAACAACCCTCGCAAAGTGGCGTGTCTGCGCGAGCTGGGGGTGAGCGTGAAGCAACGGCTACCACTGCATCCGACCGTGAACGAAAGCAACTTCAGTTATTTGCTTACCAAGGCCGTGCGCATGAATCACTCGCTGAACGTCGGTGCCACGTCGCATTATCGAGAGGATGGGGTGATCGCCGGTGTCCCGCGTGAGGTTACGTCTTTGGGGCCTAGCATCAGCAAGGGGGAGTTGCTTGAAAGAAAGCCCGTCAACCAGACAACGTCGCTCTATTTCACCGCCCGACGGCAAGTGAGCGTCCGCGAAGAAAAGCTTCCTAAACTCAAAGCCACCCAGGTATTAGTCGCAACGTTGTTCTCGGCCATCAGTCCCGGCACTGAATGTCTCATTTATCGTGGCGAGTTTCCAGAAGGAATGGCCGTCGACGAGAGCATCGTGGACCTTTCAGGCGAGTTCGCCTACCCGTTAAAATATGGCTATGCGGCAGTCGGACAAGTAGTCGCAACAGGCGCGGACGTGGAGACCGACTTGGAAGGTAGTCTCGTCGTGGCATTCCATCCCCACGAAAGCCATTTCATCGCCGACCCGTCGACGCTGCTTCCGGTGCCCGAGGACATAAACGCAGAAGACGCCGCATTCCTCCCAACGATGGAAACTGCCGTCAATTTTGTAATGGATGGCGCGCCGGTGATCGGCGAAGATGTGCTCGTTTTTGGCCAGGGAATCATCGGTTTGCTGACTACAAGCATTTTAGCGGGTTTTCCGCTCGCTAATCTGATTACTTTGGATGAACACGCATTGCGCCGCCAAACGTCATGCGAGGCCGGGGCGCAGGCATCCCTCTATCCTGACGACGCGGCCTTCGAAACGTTGCTGCGTGATCAGTTGCCAAACGGGGCAGATCTGACGTACGAGATCTCAGGATCCCCCGCTGCTTTAGAGCAGGCTCTTACGGTAACGGGCTTCAACGGTCGCATCGTTATCGGCTCATGGTACGGGAGCAAGCGTACCACTCTGAACCTAGGCGGAAGCTTCCATCGCAGCCGTATTCGCATGATCAGCAGCCAGGTCAGTAGCATGGCGCCAGAATTTGACGGTCGATGGACAAAGATGCGCCGTTTTGAGGTCGCGTGGGAAATGATCCGCCAGCTGAAGCCGTCTCGTCTCATCACGCACCGTTTTCCGATCGAACAGGCGGCAGAGGCCTATCAGTTGCTCGATAAGAACCCTGAAAAGGTAATCCAGGTTTTGTTGACCTATTAAGACGACTATGTATGCCGTTGCTATCACACGAGATTTCGTCGCTCAGCATCATCTGATAGGGGGGGATTGGGGGGAAGAGAACCGCAATCATTACCATCAGTATAAGGTAGAACTCCAGCTGGAAGGGGAAGAACTGGATTACCACGGGTATCTTGTGGATATTGTTGACCTGGAAGCTCAGTTAGAAGCGCAGGTGCACTACTATGCGGGCAGAACGCTCAACGATTTGCCCGAATTTGCCGGACTGAATCCCAGCATCGAGCGTTTTGCATTTATTCTATGCAATAAGCTCTCAGCGAGAGTACATACCCCCGCTGTCCGCATCATCACCGTGAAGATTTGGGAAAATGACAATGCATGGGCGTCGCACAGCTGTGTAAAGCAAAGCAGTATGTGACGCGTGCCCGTGCCCGAGGCTCTGAATCTCGATAAACGACTATGCGGATTGGGCTCGTAATTTACGGAAGCTTAGACACGCTCTCTGGTGGCTACTTATACGACCGCACGCTGGTTGCCGCGCTGCGCGCAAACGGAGATACCGTGGCGATCGTCTCCTTGCCCCGGCGAAATTATCTGCGAAACCTGGGTGACAACTTTTCACCCTACCTACGTCGTCGTTTGCTCGAGCTCCAAGTGGATATCATGCTTCAGGATGAGCTTAATCACCCGTCCCTGTTCCTGCTCAACCGATGTGTGCGCGAGCAAATCAACTGTCCCGTTGTTTCCATCGTCCACCTTCTCAAAAGCAGCCTTAATAACCCGGCTTGGCAAAGTTCCTTTTACCGCAGGGTGGAGCGGCGGTATCTTTCAGGCGTTGACGGACTTATCTACAACAGCGCTACGACGCGTCGAGAGGCAGAGCATTTACTCAGCGTCGCTCGCGCTCCGAAGCCGGCGAGTCTTGTTGCGTATCCTGGTAGCGATCGCTTAAATCCACAGATCAGCACCGAAGAGCTGATGAATCGAGCCCTTGATGATCCCTTGCGGCTGCTGTTCTTAGGGAATGTGATCCCGCGCAAGGGGCTACATCTCGTTCTAAAGGCGCTGGAAACGTTGCCTGATGACCAGTGGACGCTTACGGTGGTTGGTAATCCTCAGGCACGCCCTTTTTACGCTCGTGCAGTGAGCCGCCAAATCTCGCAGGCGGGATTGGCCGCGAACGTGCAGTTTGCAGGCATATTGTCCGATCAGGAACTGTCGAAGTACTTGCAAGCGAGCCATGTCCTTGTTATGCCATCCTCTTACGAGGGATATGGCATAGCCTACGCAGAAGCTATGGGTTTTGGTCTACCGGCGATCGGCACGACAGCTGGCGCGGCAGGAGAGATCATCACGCACGGTCGTGATGGTTTCCTCATATCACCAGACGATACGGTTGCGCTCGCAAGCTATTTGACTAAGTTGGCACAAGATCGGCCGCGCTTACTTGAAATGAGCCTGGCAGCCCACGATCGCTATAGGTCCCTCCCTACTTGGAAAGGGTCAATGGATGCCATTCGAACCTTCCTGATCGAACTCGTAGACGATGCTGCTTTCTAAATCACCGGTAGCTTCAGTCGTCTCCGTCTTTCACATGCGCTGGAAAATTCTTCATTCGCTGCATTGCTGACCAAAGCTCCTACGCCCGGAAAAATTATTTAAAGACTTGAATTGAACGTTTCTGCGGTGATTATAAATGGAGGAGATAGAGCGAATCCCAGTCGTGCCGACTATAGCGCTTGGTCACGATAAGGACAACTATACAATCGAAGTTGAATTACCAGGGGTACACAAAAAGGATATAGAATTTGAAGCCTCTGAGAACAGTTTTTGTCTTAGCGCTCCGAGAGATGACATCGAATACTTTGGGTGCTGGATGCTTGCGCACGCCATAGACCCGAAAAAGGCAGCAGCTACGTTCTCGAATGGACTTTTGAGGGTAACAGCACCGTTAGTAGAAAGTTGTGAAGGAATAAGGGTACCAATAAAGTAATCTTGAAGCAACAAGCCCGCCAAAGGGCTTGTTCTCTATATTTTTTTGAGCCACGTTAAAAGCAATAGCGTCTGCGTTTTTCCAGTCACTACGTAACCTTCAAGCTCCAGAGCATCGCTTAGCGACTAGACTCTTTCTTCTTGTATTTCTCTAGCTGCTTTAAGATGTGCTGGTATTTACGCTCTGTCTCTTTGTTCTCCGTCTTCAGTCTGTTATTATCCTTTTTCAAGCGTTGGACTTCTGCGCGCAATCGGTTAAACTCTTCTGATCGCTTCGCGTGCAGCGTTTCATTTTCTGCTTTTAAGCGCTCGTTTTCCACAACAAGCAAAGATTCCTTGAGCATAGCTGATCATAAGGCATAATAGCATAAATATGGGCATCGCTACGAAAACGACATTAAGCTCGTCAAGAGCGACGCAAACCAATGCAACCGTTAAAGCGCTCAGGATGAGCTCAGTTTGGGAAGCAGCTACAAACTGCGGTTAAACTATTCCCGGAAGAGAATCTCCTTGAGTTAGCACTTCACAGCCGTTATCAGTGATGCATATGACGTCCTCTTTTCGGTAACCTCCGATGCCTGGTGCCGCCAATACCGCGTGCCCAACGGTCACCGTCATACCGGCCTTGAGGACGATCTCACCGTGTTGTGGGTAGTGACTCGGGTGGGGTACTCCTCAGCCTCAAGTCCAACGCCGTGGATGTAACCGGGAACGACGTACTTACCGAACTCGGTCTTTTTGATGGACTCAGCCATGAACTGCGTGACCTCCTTGACCTTCCAGCCCGGCTTTACCGCGTTTATGACCCCCTGTTGGGCCTCATTATAGGCATCAGCAAGCTTGACGAACGCCGTGCTTACGGGCTTTGCTACCATGCCACCTGCCGCTTCGCCGCATACGAAGGTGCGGGCCATATCACAGGCATAGAGATCAGCGACGGGGTGAAGGTCAACGATGACCGGATCTCCCGCGTTCATAACCCTGTGAGAGACATAGCCGTGCAAGCCGAGCGAGCGCTCACCTGAGTTAACAAAGGTGAGAAAACCCAGACGCTCCGACCCCGCCTTTCGTAAGGCGTATTCAGCCTCTCGAGCAACGTCGTTCTCCGTTGCGCCGGCGACGAGCGCATCTGCCGCTGCCATCATCCCGAGCTCTGCGATGTGAGCGGTCTTTTTCATACGTGCAATTTCGTCAGCCGACTTCACCATACGAAGCTCGCTCATGATCTCGTCGTTCTCGACCATGTTAATCTCGGGATTGAGCTTTCTGAACCGAAATACCTCAAATCCGGGAGCGGTGTGCGTATCGAAACCGACCGTCGCTTTACGAAGGTCGCTCTCCTTCATAGCGTTAAAGAAGTGCTGCATGAGCTCGTTGACGCTGCTCCAGCCGCGGACGTCGTTCACCCACGTGTGCGCACGAACCTGCTCCACCTCGGGCTGGAACACGATGATCGTAGGATCAGCGTCTTTATAGAACAACATTCGAGCCTGCCGCCGATAATCTCCCGTGATGTAGTAGTAGTTCTCAGCCCCTGCAATGAGCATCGCATCGACGCCCTTTGCTCTCATAAGCTCTTGAATCTGCTTTTTTCGTTTGCCGTAGACAGCCATTTTTCCTCCGAACGTAGATGAAAACTCAGCAAGCAGGCGAAATAACCCTTACCGGCGAACCACGTACATGCTACTCTCGACCGACTTCTCAAACGTACGCACGTGCTCTGTGCGTGTAATAAGGTAGAGCCGTCCGTTTCGTTCTTCGATGTATTTCTGTTCTTTAAGCTCAGATATGCCAGCGTCAATCAGGGATTCTGGCGTAGCTGCGTCGTCCAAGCTACATGCAGCACACGCTTGATGTATCTCGGCGGAGGTGAACCCTTCGCGTTGTGCTGGTTCTTCTTCTCCCTCTTCGATGAGCATTGCGTATAAGACGCTTTGAGCCCCTGGACTTAGGCTTCGCACTTTATCGATTAATTCCTGACTTTCTGGGGTCTCTTCGCCTGTGTAAGGGACTCCCTTTGTTTCGTTTTTCATGAGTTATACCTCGTAATTTGTATTTGTGCACCCTATGCGCGAATCATTGTCAGAAGCATCTTGAAGCGGTTTTTGGCTTGAAGCGCGTGAGGGATGTTTGCGGGCATGACGACCATGTTTCCCTCGTTGGCATGAACAGCGTTGCCTCCGATTGTAATCTCAGCATCGCCATCGATGATCTGTACAACCGCATCGTACGGCGCGGCATGCTCGCTCAAGCCCTGCCCTGCATCGAACGCAAACAGCGTGATAGTGCCCGCTTTCGTGTCGATAAGGGTCTTGCTTACTATAGAATCAGCCGCATATTCGACAAGTGTTTTTGTGTCAACTGCTTTACCTTTGTACATCTCAATTTCGCTCACGTTTATACCTCCAATAGGCTAATCATCCAAACCGTTCTTAGTTAAACTCTGTTTTAGAAAACTGTTGTTGCGTTCAGCAACCCCCTATGCGCATCGGTGTTCGTGTTCTTCGCCGCCACTTTGTTCTTGCTTCACACGAGCGTAAAGGTGGTGAGAATAAACAACGAAGTTTGATGTACGCCACGATGAATTCCCGTCCTGCTCTGACGTCGTTTACTCTATAGTTCCTTGTTGAGAGTTATCGTAATGTGCCCCTGTCCTGAAATACGTTCGCGTGTCCCCACATTTCACACCTTTTCGCTTGGCTACCTAGTCGAACAAATGACTAATTGGGCGAAAAGCTATGTTGAATTGGTTGCATGGTGTATTTGCAGCGAAGGACATGAATTTGAAAGACACGAAGCTCAATCGCATCGACCTTATCTTCTTAGCACTCGGTGTGATTATTTTTCTGCTTTTTGTTCTCGACCTATTAGGCGCCAGAATCTTGTTTTACGGCGACGCGAGCGCCGCAAGTTTCTTGTTGAGTGCACTCCCCCAAAGTCTTGCCGCGCTCTTTGGCATAACGTTCTCCATCTTTATCATCGCAATTGAATTTTCAGCGTCTAAATATACGCCAAAAGTGTTGCATTTTCTCCTTGCCTCAATTTTCAAAGATTTTCAGATTATGGGCATTATCGTGTTTTTCGTTGCGACAATGTTTGTCAGTTTTATAACCTTAGCCCACATAAGTGGGGTCAACATCTCTAACGAAAACAGGGTTTTGACGTCGCTTAGCGTGGCGTTAACTGCATGCTGCTTTTTGTTGCTTCTAAATTTATTTAGGCGTGTTCCGCGTTTCTTTAATCCAGAGGATATCGTTAATGATGTTAAAGCGAAAGCGCTCAGCGAATATCGACCAAAGGAAAATGCCGAACTTGTTGAGATCTTAGGAGACGTCATCAGAAAAGAATCGCTGCAGGGAAATATTGACGTGGCCAGCGACGCGCTCACTACGCTTGAAGAAATTTCTGTCTACAACTTTCAGAATCGCCGAGAAGGGTTCAATGATGTCGTGCTAGAGCAGCTGTATGAAATTTCACGGACCGCAATTAGAATCGACGATACCAATACGTCGAATGAGGTCGTTGACGCGATGCGCGTTTTCTGTGGGACTACCATAGATGTCGATAGTCAATATCTCGGTGGCTTTAGATATTTGAGAGATATTGGAACGCTCGCGCTTGATCGCGCAAAAGGGGTCGTCCACTCCCAACTGTTGTTGTCCGTGTCTCACCTTTTTAGCGAGTTGATATTATCTGCAAAAGAAAAAGATCGAAACACACACGCTATGTTTTCAATCATGCAATTCTTCATCTTAGGGAGTTTCTATAATTCCAATCACGAGTCTATCGCAAACCACATAATTGAGGATATCACATCGGTTTGCTCGCAAAAAGAAGTTGAAGTCGCTTACACCGGGTTGATAGAGAAAAAAGAGACATTAAGATCATATTTTGGAGGGGAAGACCCCCAACACGCCCTTAGTGACTTTTACGACGTTTTGATGGCGTGATTGCCCATTCAAGCAGTTATAATTTTACGTCGGGAATATGACGTTTATCCGCGCATTTAAGATCGTACAACTCTGCTTTGGCCTTACCGATTGGGCAATCAGAAGAGTGCTTGTCGGGCCCACAGTGAAGGCAAGCGTTCTCTAAAGCGTCAAGCGCGTCACTCACTTGGTCAAAGGAAACCTCTTTTCCGCTGTATTTCCATATAGTCAAACGATCACCTTTTCCACATAGGTATGTTAATTATATGGTGTTTAGAATATAAAGAAGCAAGGTGATTTCGATGGTTCAAACGGAAGTAAAAATGGTTGAAGAAATGCGAGCAGCGTGCATATTCCACAACGGTGCTGTTTCAGCGATTGGCGATGATATGGGGCGTCTTATAGGTGAGCTGATGGGATGGGTGATGAAGCGCGGGGTGAAAACGGAAGGGCCCCCATTCGCGGTCTATTACAGCAGCCCCGACGACATGGCGCGAGGTGAAATGCAGTTTGAAGTGGGTATCGCCTTTGTCGGAGAGGCTCAAGAGGAGGGCACTATCCGGATTAAAACATTCCCAGCGCAAAATGTGCTCTCAGCGATCCATAAAGGACCGTATAACCAAATAGCGCCTGTTTATGCAGCATTAATGGAATATGCTACGAATAACGGATACGAGGTAATCGGCCCACCTATGGAACTGTGGCTAACGAATCCTATGGAAGTGGCAGAAAGCGAATTGCTAACAGAAGTGCGCTTCCCCGTGGCAAAGGGATAGGCGAACTTGTGTTTTTGTGCGTTTCTTATTCAGTCACTTCTTCACTATCGTACTAAAGTAGGTATGCGAGGATTTATCATATTTCCAAGGTCGTCGACGCTCTAGCATAAAAACTACAAGTGATTTCACTGTTTTCCTCCCGTGAAGAGACACTTGGACCAGTTTAATCTTATGGTAACTTGGCAAGGTATTGGTAGGAGCATATCTTGTACCTTCGCTGAACTCGCTAGATAAGCGTTTCATTAGAAGGCTAAGATAGCGTTTAAAAAGGAATTAATCGCTATTAGCTTTTTAGATCCTGTGGACTCTACCGAGCAATGCAGTATGAACTATTATGGGTGTGCACATCCCCTAGGTCATACTAGTCTAAGGTTGCCTCCTACTTGGGTATGACTCATTGAGGAGCCTAGGTCGCCTCTGTCATGTTAAATCGAGATTAACCCTCATCTGGGCATTTCAAAAGAGTACGCAGCCTTCCACTAAAAGGTTTCCACCATTTCCTGTGCAACGGCTTCGTAGGTTAGGTTATAACTAATGTTTTCAAGAGCTTTAATCTTAAAAATAGCAAATTATTAAGATCCTTTAATTATTCTAAGGTTATTTTTAGTCATATAATTAAAATAGAGCCCATTATGACTTTTTTTAGCATCGCTCGCTGGGCGCATGTGAGACGGCAGTCGAAATGGAGCTAGAAAATATTTAAAAAGACGCCAGGGGGCCCGTTGGACGGTGCTTCCAATGGAACCTTAGCGGCTTTCGAATTCATATGTAGATATACGCTGGACTTCGCGCATTTATAAAAAGAAGGGCATCTTGGCTATAGTAAACCTTTATTTCTAGTCCAGATTTCCAAACGGAAGTCAAAATGGAACCGAAATCGTTAAATATAACTCTTACAGTGTTTAATTCGTCGATGCTGGAGAGCGAGGGCCCGCTGTGTGGCCCTACCTCGAACCGTCTTTTAAATGCATGCGGCGGACCCCGCTCTGTATTGACTAAAGAAGTTATTATGGATGCCTCTTAAAGCGTGCGCAGCATTTTAAATTGCGTTTAACGTCTATAGCGCAATTGGCACGTTGAAGAGCTTATCCTGTTTTTTGTACCGTTCCAACTCCTGTGATCTGCTGATGAACCTCAGGGCTACCGTGGTACCTCACGGAACCAGTTCCTGTTATGCTGACGTCTAAGCTTTTCGTCACGGTCACTTCAGCTGAACCAGCTCCTTCTATTTTAATTGAAGTCGTGTCGGTGGCGAGTTCGGAACTTCTTAGACTTCCCACGCCGGTTAATACTGCGGTGTGATTAGTTGCGTTGCCACGCAAGTTTGCGGTACCTGCGCCCGAAATCCGCGTTGTGAGTTGCGTCGTGTTAAGATGGATGTTGAACGTGCCGGCACCTTGCAGCGTAAGGTTCAACGCGTTTGTGGTCAGTAGAGAGTCGCTTATTACGGTTCCTGCCCCGTCATTGTTTATCCCATCGATGGCTGAGAGCGACACGTAGACGTTGATAGGTTTGGTCGTCACTATCGGTTGCGCAGCGTCCACGGTTAAGATGCCGTTCGAGACCTCCGTTCGAATGCGCGAAATAACGTCGCTTTCTGCATCAACTTTTACCGACTGTGCATCGCTTTGAGTCACGCGTAGCGTGCCCGGAACAGCAAAGTTGACGCTTGTAAACGTAGCGACGTTCCTTGTTTCTGTAGCCATTGTCCCAGATCCTTTGCTTTGGTTTGTTGTGATCTGAACGCACCCGCTAATGAGAATGACGCTTGTTAGTGCTACTGTTAACACATATGCTGCCTTCATTCTCGCCACGCCTCCCTGACTGTGGGCTAGTGCGTTTGAGATCTATTTAGGGATTTCGCAAGAGGACGTATCATTCACACTAGCAATCTCAAGACAAACCGGGCCCCGCGTCCTTCGTCGCGCTCCACCACGATCGCGTCATCATGTAACTCGACAACGCGCTTGCAAACGGCAAGGCTAAGGCCAGGGCCTTTTGTTTTATTCGTAAAAAGGGGGCTGAAAAGCTTATCTTTGATATCAGCGCGAACCGACGCCGGCATCTTCCGCGGTTATGCATACCGCTCCGTCAGAGGTGCTGCGGGGATCGCAAGAGTTCCACCCTTGGGCATCGCTTGAATTGTATTATGATGAGATTTGTAAAAACGCGTTGCTGAGCTGAGGTTACTTGTAAGCTCAGTTCTGATCAAATCTGCAGGCATGCAAGTCTCAGATTCAAGCGCTTTATGAATGACAGTTAAGCAAATAGCAGCCCCTCTTTAAACATCTAGAAGGCCATTTCTGTGAATAAAAATTAATAGCATTAAGCATCTGGGTTAGTGGGGTATACGCATGGATGACGCTGTAGATCACGTATTTGAGGCGCTTTTCGCTCTAACCGACTTGCGAGTGCTACTTCGCGAGACCGCCCCTTCACACAAGCTCGATGAGGAGCAGCTGTTGCAGGCCAGCGAAGCTCTCGTCCGAGCAAAAAACGCGCTTGAAGAGCTTGAAGAGGAGCTTCAAGAATGAAAATCGCTGGGAACATACCGATGCGAGAGGTCGAGGAGCGCTATATCAACATCCAGCCGATCCAAGCAGCAGGCCGTTTGACTGCGGAGGCGATGAAGGCGCTCATCGTCTACGGTGACGGTTACTCGACGTGTGATCAATGTCGTAAGCCTTTTAGACTCGATAAAATAACCAAGCCACCCATCGCCGAGTTCCACAACGATCTCGCTCGGTTCCTCGGCATGGATGAAGCGCGTGTCACGCCCGGCGCACGGCGTGCGTTTCAAGCCGTTTGCCTAGCACTCGTTAAAAAAGGTGATACGGTTTTGGTCTCAGCTCTCGGACACTATACCGAATTTCTCGCCGTCGAAAACGCGAAGGCCGTAGTCCGCGAAGTTCCTGTAAATGAAGCTAATGTTATCACGGGCGACGTTATAGCGCAAAAAATCGAAGAAGTCACGCGTGAAAACGGTTGCCCGCCAGCCCTTGTCATGCTTGATCACTTCGATTATTCACTCGCAAACGAGCATGATATTGCTGGGGCAGCGAAGGCAGCTCATCAGTACGATATTCCGATTCTGTATAACGGTGCGTATACAGTTGGCATAAAACCTGTTGATGGAAAATCACTCGACGTAGACTTCGTCGTTGGCAGTGGGCACAAGTCGATGGCGTCACCTGCACCAAGTGGTGTGTTGGCAACGACGAGCGAGTACACCGAGACGGTGTTCAGCACGACACAGATGATTGGTGACCTGACTGGACGGCAGTTTGGCGTTAAAGAGGTTCAGATGCTCGGCTGTACGCTTATGGGGGGCAACATCCTTGCCATGATGGCGTCTTTTCCGACAGTGAAGCATCGCGTTCAGGAATGGGATGAGTATGTCACGAAGTCGAATTATGTTATAGATACGCTCCTCGGCATAACTGGCAACACGTGCGTCAGCGAATACCCGCGCAAGCATACTTTGACTAAGGTGGACACGACCGGAAGCTTTGACACCGTCGCGCGGACACACAAACGAAGAGGCTTTTTCTTTAGCGACGAATTGAAGCAGCGAGGCATTGTCGGAGCTTTTGCTGGGGCGACGCGGGCGTGGAAGTTCAACACATATGGCTTGAGCTGGGACCAGACACGCCATGTCGCAGACGCCTTTAGTGAAGTCGCTGGAAAGTACGGATTGTTATAGCAAGCCGCGAACTGGTAGTTCGGCAAATACGCGTGAATAACTGCGTTTAAGGCTATGTGCGCAGCTTATAATTTCTTTTTAAACAATTCGTGCAGTTTTTCAGCGCCAATGATCTCCTCTTGGTCGAGCCCCCACTCGACGGGGTAAAAGACGAACGGCTTACATTGCGAGCCGCCCAATCCTCCGTGGCTCCCAACCAACTCCTCAAATGCGGCGACTTCGTCGCTTTTCAGATCATAGACACTATTAACCAGTATGTCTGGGGCGTAACTAAAGCTGTCAGTGCGTCTCAAGTGATCGGCGGCGCGGGGGCCGAAGGCGGTGAGTGGATTCTGTCCTTCCCACCGGTCGTCGCGGAGATAATATATGCCATTGGCACCGGTTACGATTGATCCGTGCTCGTCCGATCGCACCATAACGAAGCCTACCCACTCTTGATTGACGAGGCCCGGTATCAAATGGGGAAACGCGGCGTTGATCTGTTCGTAGCTCATGCGCTCTTGCCACTCAGTCAGGTAAACAAGACCCAAATTGCCGGAAGCCAAAACGATGGCCTGCGCTTCGTTGGCAGGCGTTTTACGGCCTCGTTTTTTTCCCCTTGTCCAGTCAACGACGGGGCTGACCTTTTGAGCGACCGCCTGTTTACGTCGAATGACGGGGTCTGCAAAGGCCTGTCCAAAGTGGTCTTGATTCGAGTCAAGAGCGCCGAATACCTTAGTATCTTCGCCCATAAGTCGTTTTACTAGGCTATCGAGATCGAAGCCACACCGTTGTTTGAACGTCGCCCCATTCGTCTGTCCGTGGTCGGAGAGGACAGCAAGCTGGTACGGTCGTGGGGCATAGTTGGTCGCGTGTTCCAGCCGGTGAAACTGCTTGTCCAGTTGTCTGAGCACTCGAAACGCAGCGTAGTCGGTGATGCCGTTGTGGTGGGCAACCTCATCGTATGCGACATACGTCGCGTAGGCCACGTCAACGCGGCCGGAGATGATGTCGCCAACTAACGTGTCAGTCGTGACCTCTCGCAGAAACACGTTGACACCGGCGCGCGTCAGGAAGTAGACGAACAGACCCTTTCGCAAACGCGGCGTGACGTTTAAGACGCGTTGCCGCACGCGACCGAAGAATTCTTCGACCACGTCCCAAATAAAGAGCGCGATTATACGGGGAAAATTCGAAGGATTCGAGTAAAAGAAGTACCACGATCTTGTGTAGAAGTTTTTCAGATCTTTCAGTCGGCTATAGGTAAAAATAGAATCGGCGGCGTCACCGGAGAAGAGGTTCGACCGACTCGCTCCATTGGTCGCTAAGAGTCCGTGCCCATTCGAAACGCGAGCTTCGATTGTGGGCGCATCTGAGAGGCCCGTTGAGACCGTGATCTTGTTGCCGTGTTCCTTTTCCACCCAGCGGAACGCGGGGATATCGTTATTGTTTCCGTGCAAAATGCCCGCCTGGCTCGCCCCCGTTTGACTGGATAAGTCGGTTTCCCACGAGGTCAGCTCGTGGCTTCCTCGTTTGAGCCAACTGGCGAGTGTCGGCATATATCCTTTGGTGAGAGCTTGTCGAAGCACCGAGTCTGCCAGACCATCAATCTCAAGGAAAATAACCCCTGCTGCGTCTGTCCGAACTGCCCCCTTTGCTTTCCGGGCCTCTTTTTGTAGGACATTGCGGTAGTACCACGCGTCATCATCGCTCGTGAGGAGGCTTGCGAGCACGACGTTTATCGCAGCCAATCCAATGGGGGTTAAAATGAGCGCTCCTAACCCTTCAACGGTCACACCGGGTACGAATTCGCTTGTAAGCCATATCAATAACGCGTTGAGCAGTAACGCCCCGACGCCGAAGGTGTAGGCGAGAAACGGCAGTGTAAGTCGAGAGAGGATTGGCCACAAGATAGCATTTAAAATACCGAGCACTGCCACAAACACGAGGGCCGTTTCAAAACTGTTGACGCTCAATCCTGGAATCAAGCGGATAAGGAGAAGGAGTCCGAGTGCTTCACCGACCCAAATCACCAACGTTCGGTAGACGTAGCGCCAATAAAACCTTGGCCTGTTTTCCATTTACGAACTCTCTGAGCAAGCTAAGGTAAAAACCGTAATTTCAGGTGGGCAATTAACACGGATCCAGAAAACGTTGGTTCCAAGACCACGACTCGTGTAATGGACCATGTCGCCGACTTGATAGCGGCCCAGCGGGTATTTCTTAGCGTGAGGCGCCTTCACTAACGTTCCTATGCCAGGGATGATGAATTGGCCTCCATGCGAATGACCCGAGATCTGTAGACTAAATCGCCCCGTCGTTGCGCTCACGTCAGCAAAGTCAGGTTCGTGGGCCAACAGGATTGCAGGACCTGAGGATGGAAGTTTGCTGAGCACGACATCCAGGCGGTGTTTGTGGAGGGAAACGCTGTCGACGCCAGCGATGTGTAACGCTGCCCCCCCTCGATGTAACGTATAGACATCATTACTGAGGTCGACGATGTTGCTTTGCCGCAATATCTCTCGAACCGCTCCCTCATCGACCCAGTGATCGTGATTCCCGAGAACTGCGACACTCACGTCCTTTGGGTTTAGTTTAGTAAATAACGCAATCGTCTCCGTGGAATATCGATCAACCTCGTATGAGAAGAGATCGCCAATAATAGCGATCAGATCAGGGTGCTGCTGGTTGATCATTCCAATAACGCCGTCCAAGCGTTTTGGGTTGAGCCATTGGCCGACGTGGACATCTGCAATGCTTGCTATCCTGTAACCGTCGAAGGCGGGATTTAGGTCAGGAATGGTCACGTATACGTGCTCGATCTGAAAAACGCTAGGCTCAAACCCGTCGCTTCCCATTTTTTCAGATAACGTTGTCATTGCCATCTGTAGGTTTTTTCGAAAAGCGAGGCTTCTCACATGGCGTGCTTTCTTCATAATCCTCTGTTCTCGACTTGCGTTACGCTAATCGTGACCATTCTTTATATAGCGAATATTGTGTAATAAGGGTATTTCAAAGCTTTTTGACTAGTTAGTCGTCAAGAAGCGGATGTGGCTGGGACATAAACCTTTTGACCGACAAATCTACCAGGCTATTGCACAGATTTGGTCGGTGGCAAACGCCTCAGTAACATCGAAACTCTCATACATAAAGATTAGGAACTGAGCGTAATAATACAACATAAGTAGAATCGCTGCTCTTTATGAAGTTGTAAGCGTTAAAACGCTCTTCGAAAGAAGCCTATTAGCTAGAGCAAAGCTGAAAAAAGGCGCGAAATTGACTCTTTTATTTTGACAGTGGAGGACCGGTGAGCATACCGTTGTGGGGTCAGCTCGGTGCAGACCTCTAGATCTTTCTCGAACGCATCTTTCAAGGACCGGGCAACTGTTTGATCGTAAATAATTGCATTGGTCTCAAAATTCAACCCGAAGCTCCGCAAATCCCAGTTTGCACTCCCCACTGACGCTGCGACCTCATCCACGACGATTGTCTTTGCGTGAAGGAACCCATTTTCGTATGTATACGCTCGAACCCCTGATTCGAGCAGTTGCCCCACGAAGGAAAGCCCCGCCCAATAGACAAAGGGATGATCAGGCCGGTTCGGAATCATAATCCGCACGTCAAGCCCAGACAGTGCTGCAATCCGCAGTGCGTCGCGCACGCTGTCGTCAGGGATAAAATAGGGCGTCTGCAGATAGACCGACTCAGTTGCGGAATTGATCATCTTAAGGTAAGCCTCTTTTATTGGGTTCCAGTAGGTGTCCGGCCCCCCTGAGACTACCTGTACGGCAGCTCCGGAAGACGACACGATATCAGGGAAATAACGATGCTGGTACGCCTGTCGCTCCCCTTTTGCTGCATAGTTCCAATCAAAGAAGAAGCGAAGCTGACAGGCCAAAGCTGCATCTCCTTCAATCCGAACGGCGGCGTCGCGCCAGTATCCCCATTTCTTAACCTTGCCGAGATATTCGTCACCAATGTTGAATCCCCCAACAAAGGCGGTCTTTCCATCGATGACCGCAATTTTTCGGTGATTCCTAAAATTTGACCGCAGGTTCAGAAAGCGTATGCGTGAAGGGAAAAAGAACGCAACCTGCCCGCCCGCACTCTTTAGGTTACAAAAAAAATTTCGCGGTAGCCGAGCACAGCCGAGGCCGTCGCACAAAACTCTGACTTCGACGCCCACCGATGCGCGCTCCGTAAGCTCGTCTCGAAGCTTGTGGCTGAGTTCATCATCCCTCCAAATATAGTATTCGAGGTGAACATGATCGCGTGCTCCTTTGATTGCGGCAATAAGGTCAGCAAATTTTTCACTGCCATCAGTGTACGCTTTAATCTGGTTGTTCGTCGAAAGCATCGAACCGTTGTCCTCAATCAGCATCAAAATCATGCGGCGGAAGACACTAGACAAATGATTGAGGGCCGGAAATTCGCGTGTTTTCAGTTCGCTTTTCTGCTGTTCGATAAGGGTTCTTAAAGCCTCATCTGCATCCTTCTTAATTCGAAACATCTTCTTTTTGCGATAATTCTGACCAAGGAAGACGTACAGGACAAACCCGACAACCGGCAAGAAAAAGAGCACCATTAGCCATGCCCATATGACTGCGGGATTTTTTCTTTCGACGAAGACGACAGTAATAGCGAAAAGAAGATCCGAGATAAGAATTGCGATCAGTATGAGGTCAATAATATTCATGTTTTTCTTTTGAGAACTCGTCCGAGATAGCGCGCTGTTGCCGTGGCTTGAATGGTTTCAGAGCAGATATTCTCTTTGATTATGTTCGGGAGCACTTCTCGCTATGCAAGTGGCAGCTGAGCTGTGAGTCTGAGGGGCCCCATTTTGCCAGACGATTGGCACTTTGTTCATAATAAGCCCTCTCAGCATCTTCTGACTGGATCGGTCATAGCAGCCGAAACTACTTCGGCATCAATGCTCAGAGAGCGTATCATTCAGAAAGGAGTTGATCCAGTCATTCAACAGCTAAGGCTGCTCCAGCAGGTGAGTAACGAGGGCTCCGAATTTGCGCGCGCTCTGTTCATCAAGCTTGTTTACTTGCTTAATCGGTACCCCTATAAGTTTAGCAAAATCCTCTATGAGCTTCCTGTCCGTATCGGAGAGCTTGTTAACGTCGAGATATCCCCCAAACACCTCGATTGCTCGAACGCGCCCTTCAGCGCGCTCTTGCAAGTCTGCCACGTACCGATGCACGAGCTCCTCTTTAGGCACTGCCCCGTAGTCGACGCAAACAACGAAAAGCGCCACGTCTTTGTCGTTTAATTGATCGCGGTTCGCGGCAAGGAAGTTCACCACACTAGGCAGTGGATGCTCTTCGTAAATCGGAGAACCGATCACGATGAAGTCGAAACCGCCCGGATCAGCTTCGGCGACGTTCCGTACAACCACGTCGACGTGTCCTTTGCTCGCTGCCCCTTCAGCTATCCACCGCGCAACGGTTTTCGTGGAGCCGTATCGCGTGTCGTAAATGATTAGAACGCGAGCCATGCCGCCTGTTACACCGTCCGCATGAGTGCCAGCATCACGCGTGCAGTTTCTTAAGGAGCCACGCCATATTCTTGCCAAGGGTGGTCATCGTCGCCAAGCCCTCCGCATCATTTTGCACTTCGCCGACAGCTTGGCCGATCCCGATATTCCAGTAGCTCGATCCGGGAATGATCATCTGACTGATGAGAAAGAAGTGATTGATCGAGTCAAAAGCGTGGATGGCACCAGCTCGTCTTACAGCAACGACTGCCGCACCGACTTTGCGCTGAAATATATCGTCATTTGCCCGAGCCACGAAGCCAGCTCGTTCAATAAGCGCTTTAAGTCCAGACGAGAGGTCAGCAAAGTAAGTCGGCGAACCCAAAATGATCCCGTCAGCTTCGACCATCTTTGCGATGTACTCGTTCACAGCATCGCCAGTCACAGCGCAGCATTGATCTTGGTTCTCCTTGCACTCGGAACACGCGATACAGCCTTGGATGTGTGTTCCTGCAAGTTGAATAAGCTCGGTGTCTATCCCCTCTTTTTCGAGTTCGCTCAACACCTGCTTAATAAGAATTGCTGTGTTACCATCCTTGCGCGCACTGCCGTTAAAAGCTATAACCTTTATTGAAATTCCTCCTCTTTCCTGAGGTCCTTTGAACGACCCTTCATGGCCAGCACGGAAAGACTCCTTATAACTGTTACGTTGATAATCGGTAGCAGTTCGAAGCAAAGCCTATTGAGGCTATGTGCCATTTGCAGCAAAAAACAACGCTGAAGTCTCCAGAATCTTTTCTGGCGGTTTGCGAAGAAGCGTCGTGTCAAAAAAGATCAAGGCGCTTTACGCACTTCATCTGTCTGGTTAAGCTGTAGTCACTCTGAGGACGACTGCCTTAAAAGTTCAAACCTATCCCTTGCGCTTAAAATATTAGCTTGAAATCTTGCTTTCGGCAGGCCATACCTCTTGTTTTGCCGTGTGTTCATTTTTTTCGATGCAAAACGGACATAAGGTGTAGCCATTAAAAGGGTTCATTCGTACCGGCTTGCCACAGCAGGTACATATTAACATTTCTGCCTCGGTCATATAGATAGCCCCCCTCTTCTTGCGGCGATTTAATTCTGTTGCGGATTACTGGTTTAATCGACTACTCACATTTAAGCTTTTCGAAGTTCAGCGTTTTCGCGACCAAAAAACGTTAATCGAGGCATTTTTCAGCCACTGCAGCCCTCAAGCTCAGCGAAGTCCGGTATTTATACGACGAGTTGGATACATAATAGTAAGCAGTGAGGGTGGCAGGTTTGCTCAAGAGTGCAGCTAAGATTCCTCGCGCCACGTGTCAGCTCTTCGGTGCCATAAAGGCGATCAGCAACATTAGAGACAGCGTCATTTTGGTTCACGGCCCTAAAGGTTGCGTTTATCACATCAATTACATACTGGGCATGCGGGGCGACAAGACCTCGAACGTCTATTCGACCTGCATGGATGAAAAAGACGTCATTTTTGGCGCCGGAGATAAACTCAAAAGCGCAATCATTGAGCTAGATAATGAGTTTGACCCCGCCCTCATCGCTGTGCTCTCGTGCTGTGCTTCCAGCATTATTGGTGAAGACGTCGAAAGTGTAGTAAAAGACGTTCAGACGAGGGCTAAGATATTAGGTATAGACGCTGGTGGGTTTGAAGGTGATTATCGATCTGGCTATAGCGAGACGCTCAGGCGACTCGTTGAAGTGCTCGTTGAGCCCTCCCACACCCGCGAAAAGCTTTCGGTGAATTTGATTGGCCTGTTGAGGGCGGGCCCAGATCTCAGAGAACTCAAGCGCGTCCTAGCGCTTATCGGCGTCCATGTCAACGCAGTTCTTACGGCAGGTGCTACTATACGTCAGATCGAACACACAGCCTCGGCAGCCTTGAATGTGGTCCTCTGCGAGGCTACTGGCAAGGATGCCGCAGAGCAGTTGGAAAAGCAGTTCGGAATGCCGTATATTATAGAAGAGCTCCCTATTGGCTATGAAGCCACGTTGCGCTTTCTTGCCCGTGTAGCCGATGCGCTCGGCATCTCAATGGATCTGGAAGCTATATCTCCTAAGCACCGCATCGAAGCTCCCCAAATGATCGGCAAACGGGTCGCGGTGATGGGTGGTCCGACGCGGGCTATTTCCGTTACAAAATTCCTCAAGGAGTACGGCGTTGAACCAGTGCTCGTCGTATCAGACTTTGACGTTAACACGGCCGAACGACTGAGTGGCATCATAAGTGACCGATGCGAGGTACTTATCGCTCCGGAACACGAGCTCATTCTCGAGCGATGCAAAGCGCAGCACGTCGATCTGATCCTCGGTGGGATGCTCGAGCGACCGATCGCGTCACGTCTCGGTGTCGCGCATCTCGACATCATGCACGGAAGTGAAAAAACCGTCGGTTTTGCCGGTGCTGATGCACTCCTCAAACGATTGAAGGGTGAAGAACAGACGTGATCACAGAGGGATGTTTAGTCAAAAGCGAAGCGATTCGCGGAACGGTTGGTGCAATTATCCCGTACAAGGAGCGCACGTGTGCGATTACTGCAGGTCACGTTATCCGCTATGGTAGCGGTGGAGTCGGCACCAAAGTCGTCGTAGACGGATACGAAAGCACGGTCATCTGCCTCTTAAATGACTATGATCTGGCGTTAATTGAGGTCCCCCATGAGCATGCAACGCTCTCAACAATTGGGCGTGCCTCCTTCGGTCCAGCTGAACTCGTCACTTACGATCGACGCATCACATGTCGGGTAATCAACACTGGAAAAAACCTCAACCTATTTGCATTTCCGTGTGGGAACATGCCCACGCCTGGAGACAGCGGTGCCCCGATCATCCAGAAGGACGAGGTTATAGGGCTGCTTTCGTCAGTGTTGTACAACAACTGCACCGGGCTTGGAATCTCCTCTGAGGTCTTCGGTAATCCGTTGCGTTTGAGATAACCAGCCAGTGACTACACGCTCGGTCCGGAAGCGGATAAGTGTTCGTAACCTTCGGCCTTAAGCTCGTGTAAGACCCCATCGACGTCGAGCTGCATCTCAGATGCCGTGACTTTACCGATGATGGTGTAAGGAATGGGGATAGCGGCTAATCGCTCCTGTTTCGCTGTGAAAAGAAGTTCATAGTCACCGCCGCGATATACGGAAAGCGTGAGCTCATCCCATCGGTCGCTGCTTACCGATTTTGCCTCCTCGCTTATGGGAAGCGCAGCCGCCCGCACACAGAAGCCGCAGTTGCTTGACTTTGACAGCTCGTACAGAGAGAGACTGAGTCCATCACTTGTGTCGATGAGTGCGGTCACCGCGCCCGAATCGGCGAGCGCTTGTCCATAGACAATTCTCGGCTGCGGCTCGAATAATTTCTTAAGGGCACTTTCCCGTAAGTGATGGTCTGCATATCGACTGTCGAGCAACATTCTAACGCCGGCGGCAGCGACGCCTAGTTCCCCCGTCACACATACTACATCTCCGACTTTTGCCCCTGCACGCGTAAGCATCTGATGCTGATTTACACTGCCTATAGCCGTGCCGACGAGCGTGAGTTCCTCGTGCTCATCGGTGTCGCCACCAAGAAGTGTGGTTCCGTTTTGCGTACAACACGCGTTACAGCCACGCATAACGTCAAGTGCAAAAGACACTTCAGTATCGCGGGGAATGCCCATGGCCATCGTCACGCCGATAGGCGAAGCCCCCATCGCGGCGACGTCACTTAAAGTCGCGGCTGTGGCCATCCATCCAACCTGATAACCCGACATCTCGCGTGGAAAATGCGTTTTTTTATGCAACATATCGGTCGTGACGACCAAATATCGGTCACCGTACGCGATTGCCGAACAATCGTCAGCCCCTGGACAGAGCACTGCTGTACATTCAATCAACTCAGCTATCAGATTTACCAGCGCCCGCTCACCAAGTTCACCGACCTTCATCCGCTTTGTCACGTGAGCATTTATACCCGATAAGCGCTTCTACTCAGCAGCGCAGTGAGCCCGAGGTCGATTCTCATGAAGGTATTTCCCGAATGTATCCCGTGTCTCACGTCGCGGGTGCTGTACAAAGCGAAGTTATCAACGAACGATGTTAAAACACAGCTCAAAGCTGAAGAGGCTGCAGCAAAAGCGATGTGCAGTACGGGGTTTGACGGCCCTATAGCACTGCTCTCGACAGACGTGCACAGAGCGGTGTACCGAGTGCTTGGCAATGACGATCCGTACCGCGAGGTGAAACGACTTGCCAACGAGACCGCGGTCAAACTCTTACCGACGGTTCGGTCAAATATTCAAATGAGCCGCGATCCCTTTCGCAGCGCTGTCATTGCCTCGATTATTGGGAATACCTTTGATTTTGGCGTACTTGGTTTTGAAGTAGCAACTGACGATTTTGAAAAGGAAGTCGCCACGATCTACCGACATGGGTTAGACATCGATGACACGGACGCCATCAAGACACTCATCAAAGATGTAGTATACATCGCTGATAACGTCGGAGAGATTGTATATGACGGCCTTCTCATAGAGCAGCTACGCAAACTTGGCGGACAGGTAACTCTCGTCGTACGCGGAGGCTATATCCTCACGGATGCTACGATTGAGGATGTTTGGGAGTTCGGACTAGACAAAGTCGCGGACCGAGTCCTGACGACGGGTTCAAACGCGATCGGCATCAAACTCGATGAGATCCCGACTGAGTTGAGCGAGATTTTGCCCCGAGCTTCGCTTATTATCGCAAAAGGGATGGCTAATTATGAAATGCTCTCTGAATATCCCTTTAAACCAGTCGCCTATTTGATGAGGGTAAAGTGCGCGCCCGTTGCAGAATCGGTAGGGGCAAACGTCGGTGATTTCATTGCGAAACTTGTGCGGTAAGATGGGTAGCTAACGCACAAACAGGAACGCAACCGCGTTGTTGAGCACGTGTAGCGTAATCGGAGCCATTAGATTGCCCGTCTTCTCGTACACATACGCAAGAACGACACCTATAACGAATAACGGGGCAGCGGCCAGCAGCTCCAAATGGATGACCGAAAAGAGCGCAGCGCTCAGAACGATCGCATATGAAGGTTTGAAGCGATCCCTGAAAGCTTTGTAGAGGTACCCCCGAAACACGACCTCTTCTGCGATGGGGGCAATTATAACCCCCGATAAGAAGACGATGGGCAAAAGTCCCGGAACGGCGGCAGAAAGCGACAAGGCTTCTTGAGTCGGGTCGACGCCGAACTCTTGTTGGATGGGGTAGCCGACGATGCCAGCCAGGATAAAGGCAACAATGAATCCCACCACGCCGTAGAGGAGCGCTTTTGGAAGTTTATTCGTGATAAATCCAAGTGACGAGAGCCTCTCTTTGTAGAAACCGAGGACGACTGCTACGATGAGTGCAATGGAAACGATGTTTGCGACGTTCAGCAACCAGAAGGTCCCTGCAGTAATACTTCCACTGGTTACGCCGAGCTCGTCGCTGGAAGTGATTACACCCGTAGCGATGAGGATCGGCGGCAAAAACAGCGATACACTGAACTGACCGACTAAATACAGCAAAATGCCCAGGACGATTGACCACTTCTTCTTCGGTGGTCCACGCGGCACGTAGACGTCGTATGGACTCGTCGGATGGAACTCATCCCAATCGATGGCAGCTACAGGCTCTCCGTTTTTGTAATCTGCGGGCATCTTGCTACTCTCGTAGCTAACATGGCTGCCTGTTTATAAACCCTTGTACCTTGCGAGGCCCGGCGCCCCTTGACGAGCGAATACAGCCCGAAATACAATTACACCGTCTGACGGTATCTTTATGAGCTTGAGCGATCACATGTAATTAGATACGAACAATTAGGTGATTACTTAACATGAAAGGTAAGTGGGGCAGCGATATCGGCCTTTCAGCACGTATGCTGCTGACGATGATGTTGCTTGGGCTCGTTTACGTCGCGTTCATTGGCATCATCTTACTCTACGTGGGTAACATTGCGTTTGTAGCCATCTTCGTCGCGCTGTTTCTCGGAGCGCAGTATTACTTCTCCGACCGGTTAGTGCTCGCTGCGAGTGGCGCCCGCATCGTGAGCGAAGATGAAGCTCCCGAGCTCCATAGTGCGATTGAACGCCTGTGTGCAATGGCAGACCTTCCAAAGCCGAAGGTGGCCATAGCAAACAGCCCCGTTCCGAACGCCTTTGCGACCGGCAGAAATCAAAAGCACGCGGTAGTGGCGGTGACGAGTTCCCTCCTCCAACAACTCGAAGAGCCTGAAATTGAGGCCGTGCTGGCGCACGAGCTGTCACACGTCAAGAACAGGGACATGTTGGTTATGACCGTCGCGAGCTTCGTCACGACGATTGCGGGCTTCCTCATGCGTTATTGGTTCTTTATTGGCGCGGGTGGCAACCGGAGGGACAACAATATCATCATCTTTTTTGTTGCACTCGCCGCGATATGGATTATCAGCTTCTTGATCACGCGGGCGCTCTCGCGGTACCGCGAGTATGCAGCTGACAGGGGCTCTGCCATTATAACAGCGCACCCCGCGAACCTCGCCAGTGCGCTCCTAAAAATCAGCGGCTACGTCGCGCGCGTTCCAACGGAAGACATCCGTAAAGTTGAGGGCATAAGTCAATTCTTCATTATACCGGCGATATCGAGAGGCTCTGCGCTGAGCCTTCTATCGACCCATCCACCCATCGAAAAGCGGATTGAGCGACTGCGGCAGATGGAGGCGCAGCTCGCTGGACAGAGCGCCTAACGGGGAGTGAGTCGGTCGCTAAGTGTGTCGCTGTGTTGTGAGTTCGACCATCTCTACGACTTCTGCCATATCATAAATCTCAAAATCGGGACGCACTCCGTTCGTTGGTGTGCGCTGTCTTTTGTTATACCATATAGTGGTCAGCCCTGCTTTTTTTGCTCCGCAAATGTCGGATATGATCGAATCTCCGACAAAAGCAGCCTTTTCACGCGCTACTCCCATCTTCTGGAGGGTCTCGTTGAATATTCGGGGATGAGGTTTGTAGACTTCGAGCTCTTCGGAGGTGACGATCACGTCAAAAAGGTCGGAGATTCCGTTGAGATGAGCCGAAAGCTCCGCTGTGTCTCCGTTTGAAACCATTCCGAGCCGGATACCATTTGCATAGAGCGTATCGAGCGTCTTTTTGACGTTCGGGAGGATTGTAACCGCTTCGTCGAGCATTTTTTTATAGACACAGTTTAGCTCCTGAATGTAAGTGGCCCGCACACGTATCCCGTAACGATGAAAGACGTTCTGTGTGCTAATTCCATAAAGATCGCGCATATTTCTAAACTCGCCGCAGTAAGCGATCACGTCGTGAAAAGCGAGTTCAAATTCTTTATTCCAGTATGCGTTGAACTCGTCCACTGAGGTTGCGACGCCGAACAACGTTCTTGACTGTTGGACGACGTGTTGGGTAATATCGCGGTGATACGTTCCGACATCGAGCACGGTGCCATAAGCGTCAAAGAGAATGGCTTCAGTGTCAGTCATCAACTAACGGTTTGCGTGCTGAGGTAAATAGCTATTTGTAAGGGAAAACGGCCCTGAGCTTATTAAGGGCTAAGCTTTATGCTTGTCTGTTTGCTCGACGAGTGTTTTGAATGCTGCTCGCGTAAAGCACTGCATACGGGTGTGACCTCTGATATGCTAGGGGGCATTTTTATCTACTGATGAGGCAACATGCGAAAGCAATAGATGCACTCTGATGAGAAACATACGAAGACGGTAAAAATCCGCTTGCACGAGTTGCGAGAAGATTCGGATGCAGCCGAACTCGTCAAATTTCTTGCACGGCGAAAAGGAATACTAAAAGTTGAAGTAATCGCTGATTTGTTCACTGTTTACGTCAATTACGATGAGCGTCTAACATCACCAGCGCAGATCATTGCGGATTTGAGCAGCATTCGTTTTACCCCAGAAGGCTCCACTATCCTCAATGGATAGCATCATCGATGCAATAAGAATGAAAAATCGCTAAGCGCACGAGCGTCGTAACTTCTCTCCGCCGCACGAAAAAATTTCGACGAGACTAACGGTCAATTGTTATGGGATTTCTGGACTCACTGCTCGGACGGACAAAGGGTATAGCTCCAAAAGTGGCCGGTTTGTTTTCAATCGCGACTGTCTATATCACGCTAAGCACTGAGTTTAGCTTGAGCCCGACGGGAAAGGCAGGGATCTGCTTCAAGCCCGTTGAATCAGGCGGCTTTGCTGAGTGTGAGAACGAGATTGTTGAATTGCTTAAAATAAGCGAAACCGCTTTTGAGATCAAACAAGATGAGTTTGGCTACGCGTGGGTTATCGTTTCTGACGTGCAGTTTGAAAATGTAGTAGCCGATATCCACGAGGTGAGCTCAACGCTTATCGACGGCGGATATGGCGAACAGATCCTATGCGCGGTTTTCCCTTTTCGGAACCAAAAGAGTGTTTTTTGGATTTACAACTACAAACGTGGAAAGTTTTACCCATTTGTGCCTGTCGAACCGAAGCAACACAAACGCGACTATGCCTACGAGTTCAGACTTCGGTCAGTCTTGCAGCGTGAACTGCCGATAGAACAAGAACTCGAGCGTTGGTATCCTCTTTGGGATGTGCCGCTTTAGTTCGTGGCTAGTCGGGAATAATACCCTCCTTGGTGAACAACTTACGCGCCTCTTCTGGTGTGATATCAGGCGACGGAACAATCAGATCTGATGGGAGGATTTCTGCCGGATCGAGCGGCGTTCCCTTCTCTCGAATGGTGTGGATCATTTCGTGCAGACATGCTACTAAACTCGTCGACCTCCTCGTTGCTGAGGTGATCGACCATGCAGTTGTCGAGCTCATTGAGTTTATCGAGATACTTGGTGTCGAGCACGTACTGGTTGTCGCCGAGGATTCGCACTATCATTGCTGTGCCTCCTGGGTCTCTTCCGTCTTAGCTTTCTTCTTTGTAGGGACCTCTTGCTTCAGAATTTTGAGCTCTTGATCGACCTCTGCGCTCGACTTAATCTTGCTGAGCTCCTCTTCGACCTTTGTCTGATCTCCCGTCAAATCCTGGAGCGTACCGGCGTCAATAAGCTCATCGAGCGCCTGTGATCGTGCTTTCATTGATTCTGTCTTTTCCTCAGCACGTTGAACTGACATCCCGACGTCGGCCATTTCCTCAGAGATCCCAGTAACAGATTCAGTTATTTTGACTTGCGCTTCTGCAGCTGAATATTGCGCCTTTATGGTCTCCTTCTTCGTTCGGAACGCCTCGACTTTGGCAGAAAGTCTCCTTTCAGTGCTCACGAGCTTTGTCTGTTCATTTTCGAGATCAGCAATCTGTGCAGTGAGTGATTCGATCTGCGCCATGGAGTCTTTTTTCCGTTCGAGCGCAATACGGGCGAGATCGTCGCGTCCAAGGCTTACCGCCTCTCGCGCCTGATTGTTCAGGCTTTCGATGTTTGACTCGAGTTTTGCTTTCTGAAGTTCAAGCCTCTTCTTCGCCGTAACGACGTCGGCAATGCCACGCTTAACATTGGTTAACAGCTCGAGCTGCTTTTCATAAGAGTAATCGAGCGTTTCACGTGGGTCCTCGTGCCGATCAAGAAATGTACTGATCTTTGCCTTAATCATCGTCATGAGACGATCCAATATTCCCATTTTTTCTCCTCCGTGTAGCCAGGGTAGCGTATCTTATACAGTCTAATTCGTCAATTGTGCTCCTTGACTAAATAGCTTCGTTGTTGCAGAGGCACGATGAAATCGAAACGCCTAAACCCAATCCATTCATCTGTTCCCCCATGGAGCCCTCATATATAGCAAAGGAAGCAGCCGGAAGGTCAATCGCCGAATTGGTCGAAGACGGAATGGTCATAGGGCTCGGAACTGGGACCACTGTGGCTCGTGCGATCGCCCATCTGGGGAGACGTATCGTTGACGAGGGGCTTTCCATTGCGGGTGTTCCAACGTCTCATCAGTCGATGCTGCTTGCGGTGAAGCATCGTGTCCCACTTACGACGTTGTACGAGCATGAATTCGTTGATATCGCCCTCGACGGCGCTGATCAGGTCGATGCACGCCTTAACCTCATTAAAGGCGGCGGAGGGGCCCATACGCGCGAGAAAATAGTTGCGCGCTCGGCGAGGCGGTTCTGTGTTGCAGTCGATGCTTCAAAACTGGCGTCGCGTTTGAATTTGCCCGTGCCGCTCGAAGTGCTGCCCATTGCATGTCCGCTCGTTCAGAACGAGGTCAATCGAATGGGGGCCACTGCAAAACTAAGGCAATCTGAGAAAAATCGCGTCTCGGTTACCGATCAGGGGAACCTTATCCTTGACGCGGACTTCGGAGTAATCAAGAATCCAGAAAAGTTAGCAAAGGAGCTATCCACTATAACTGGAGTAGTGGAACACGGCATTTTTGTTGAGGTCAGTGAGGTGCACGTCGCGCGACTCGCTGGAAAAGCTGCCTCAGTTGAGATCTTGATGAGGTAGTTCAAACGCTGAGTGGACTATTTATCTATTCCAACGGTTCGTGAAAGGCTTCGTAGCATAGCGATGGTCTCTTCGTCTTGCTGCGCGTCGCGTTTCCGCACGTCGTCGAGTGAGTCGATGATATCGCAGAGTTGTGTGGAGAGACGGTAACACTTAAGCGGGCGCCCTTTGCCCTCTTTTTTTTGTTCCCATTCTTCAATCCAACCGCGTTCCCTCATTTCGCGCATCGCGATGCTCACTTCAGGCTGTCGCAAGCCGGCACCAAGCTCAATATTGCGGGAAACCGATTCATTGACGTTGGCTAGATACACCAATGCTTTCGCCAAGTTCCTCTTGACTCCGACATCGCAAAGAAGGCTTGCCATCACTTCTTCATCTTGGTCGAATACCGGTAAGGATCCGTCCCTCATTATATCCCCCTTACTATTTTTATCATATAAATTATATTGACGATATAAATACGTTTTCAAATTATTTCTTCGATTTTCGGTCAAAAATGCCTTATTTTAATTATAGGATAACATCTATATTATCTTTAATATAAACTGGTGCACGCGCGCGTCAAAAGCCTTTTATAGAGCGCTCGTAATAGCGGGAGTGTCTGAAGGGGCTGCTTAGCCTCTTGCAGCACCTCGCAGCCGGGGTGGCCTAGTAAGTTGTTGCAGACGTAGGCAATGATCTAGATGGCTAAGGTGTCAGACTCATAGGGTAATCTAACTCGACACCTGAGATATCTGAAGAGCGCGGGTTCAACTCCCGCCCCCGGCATGCTCTATTCTTTGAGAATTAACTATATATCTCTGATTTTTTTAGATATGACTATTAAGTTTTATGAAGATTCGAAAGCTGCAGCTTCCAGGAAAATCGAGCAAATGAAAAAAAAATTGCTTTGTATAACAATTGTTTTGCTCATCGCCGTTACGATATGTGGGACCGGTTGCACATCAAACACCTCTGGCGCTAGGGTTCAGGTCGCTGGATCTACAACAATCCAACCTCACGCTGAGGCGTTAGCGAAAGCATTCCAAACAAACAACTCCGGTATCACGGTGTTCGTACAAGGTGGGGGCTCATCTGCCGGCGTCACAGCGGTCGGAACAGGCACCGCAGACATCGGCATGTCATCTGCAAACCTGACAGCAAGTCAACTAGCACGGTACCCGAATCTCAAGCCAGTACCAATTGCTGTAGATGGGTTAGCCGTTATCATCAACCCACAAAATCCCGTTGATAGTCTGACGCTTAACCAAGTGCGTGATATCTTTAGTGGAAGTATCAGTAATTGGAACCAGGTTGGCGGGCCAAGTCAGCAGATAAATACAGTCAATCGTGAGATCGGGTCTGGCACTCGCGATGGCATACAGAAAATAGTGCTGAAAAATGGCAGCTTTAGTAGCAGAGGAATCACCCAGTCGTCAACAGGAGCCGTCAGATCGTTTGTTGCTGCTGATCCCAACGCAATCGGTTACATTTCATTTGCGGAAGTCGACAATAGCGTTAAGGCCTTAGGGATTGATGGCGTTGTGCCTACATACGCATCTATAGCTAATGGAACCTACCCGATCCAACGCGACCTCCTCTTTGTAATAAACGGAGACCCGAGCGGCTATGCAAAGGCCTTTCTAGATTTCACACTAAGTCCTGCAGGGCAAGCGATATTGAAGGCCAATAACGAGGTGTCGATAAACGACGTTTCAGTGAGTGGGTCCGCTTAGCCATCGGCGAAGACGTAAAGAAGACAAGCGACCCCCAATTACCTTTATCTTCACCTAGTTTTCAAAGGGAGTCTTCAGCATCACGCCAAAGACAGCAGCGCGTTCCCACAGATCAGCAGTCAAAGATGAAAGGAGCGTAGATCTCCAACTAACTTAGAGCAGTAACTCTATATGTTAAACTTTTTTTATATAATTTTTAGATTTTCATCTAGATTCGTAAGGTTCAACTGATGGTAAATCGAGTTCCATTGGTCGCTTATGGTTTCTTTGGACTTTTAGTTTTATGCTGTAGATTCGGCCTAATATGGTGGATTCGGGACGAACATCTTCGCTTTGTGGCTCATACTGTCCATTGTGATCCTACCCGGTATTTGATAGTGCAATCTTTCTTCTCGCAGGGTGGCTGCTGATGCCGATCTGGCGATGAAAGGAAACTCCATTTTTTCTAGAGAATAAGGTAAAGAACGTGAACCGCTCCGCAGTATGCGTAGAGAAAGAGAGGTCATTCGACCTATTATTAGCGGGATTGTCCACAAAGTCTTTTACCAGGGTAATTGTGCGCGAGCTACAAAGGAGTGTAATTATGAAGAACAAGGCACGGCTTTATGCGAGAAGGCGGGAAATGTACCATCTTTATGTGCAAAAAAAGAACATGACGGAGATTCTTGATAAGCTCTCTGCTAAGTATAGTATATCCAAACAGGCGCTGTGGCAGGACTGGCAAAAGCGCACCTATTGGGTTTACGACGTCTTTGATCTCGAGCCAGCTCGAGCGCGATAAAGAAATGGGTAGCCCCCTCCACTAGCAGATTGGTGCTGAAAAAGCAGAATCCGAAGGGTGCAAAGACGAGGGCTATTGAGATATATGGGGAGTGTGACTAGAGCTGGGGGCGACGGTTCCGTTGGCGCCGTGAGTAGGGCAGACCTCTGGGATTGGTACCTTCCTCACAAGCATTCTTAACACATTCTGACTCGAAAAACAAAAAAGGTGATCAAGAGAGGCCTACCGCGTATATGTGTTGGGCTCCATCGTCGGCATTATGTCAGATCTTCTTACAGTATTCTCCATTATCGTAATCTCGCTTGTGACAATCTCCGTTGTTATATATTTGCTGCCATTAATTGTGCTTGCCGCACTTGTGCTGCTTGCATTATGGAGTGCGAGCTTGCGAAACCGCCCACGAAGCTCTCTCGTCCATTAGTCTGACACTTGTCCCTCTTTGTCGGTCGCATTCTCCGTTTATTTATATTGTTGGCGACCGTTTCTGGCAAATGCTTTAGTGACTTTCCCAACTAAAGGTCGTTCAAAAAGCGTAGAAGAAGATAGGAATGTCAGGGGCACCAACAACGGAAGTGTTGGCGGTCCTCGTCTGGGAGTGTTACGATATGAATTGTAGCACTTCTCAATGTGGCAGAACAGGTATAGAGACTGTGTATTCTCTATGCAGTGACTATTTTAAACATAACGCTAACATAGACGCGGTCGTGTCAAAAGAACCGCTCGGAAAAGGTCGGGAGAACGGAAGCGGGTTTAAATCAAACTGTGCTCTGCCGTTCTCCTCTACAATCATGACTAATGGTGTGTTTCTGAAGCGATCGTCCACTTCCTTCATCTCCACGGTGAGCGCGTGTAGGCATATCGACTACCTCCGTCTTAGTGCCTGACCATTATTCACCGCGCTCACCACGGAAAACCGTTTTTCAATGCCGCTGCACGGCACCTTCAGTAACCGAAAAAACCATCTTTAAAATAGATAGTAATTAAATTCGAATATGTAGCGCTTGCAGAAGTTAATTCTTGTTGACTGCAGCTGCGCGCTCACGTGTCCAAGCGTCGCATCAAAGGCAAAAAAAGAGAAGACGATAGGACTTAGGATATAGAAGCAGAAGCAAGTGGACTACAACAAAAGCTTTGCAGAACAAATGTCTCAAGAAACTCCTCAATCCCAACGACATAAATCGCCTAAGCCCACGGCTGCGGCAACATTGGACGATGCGGGCACAATGGCGGACGACTACAGTTACATTCCCGCTCTTAATGACGCCATTGTAGGCTATTTCAAGGATGCCGCGCGCATCACCCTAAGGGAACCAGCGAAAGCCCTCTTCTTTCTCCGCACTATCTTGTGGCAGAGGAAAGCGGCGCGCGTGCGGCGGAAATGGCAGAAAAGTGGCCTGCACGTGCCCGCCCTCCTTATCGTAAGCGTCACGAGCAAGTGCAACCTTCGCTGCAAAGGATGTTACGCCTTTGCGCATGAAAAGGGCAAATCAAAAGCACCGGAGTTGAGTGACGCTCGCCTTCGCACTCTTGTCGCTGAAGCAAATGAACTTGGCATCTCGGCAATTCTGTTCGCGGGCGGAGAACCGCTGATCCGTAAGGATCTCTTGATCATTACCAGAGATTTCCCTTCCGTTATATTCCCAATAGTTACGAACGGAACACTCATCGATGAGGGCACGCTTGACCACTTTCAAAACCAGAGAAACGTGATCCCCGTTATTAGTGTTGAGGGCGACGAACGCGACACCGATGAGCGTCGAGGTGTCGGGATGCATAAGCGCCTGCAGAGCGCAATGGAACGGATGCGTGCTAAACGAATCTTTTTTGGCTGCTCTTTGACGATAACGCAGTCTAACTTCGCGACAATCACAGATGAACGCTTCATTAAGAGCCTCACCCAGGCAGGGGCTAAGCTTATCCTCTTCCTAGAGTATGTTTCAGTGGAGGCAGGGACTGAAGATTGGATCTTGACTGATGAGCAGCGGAGCGCGCTCGCGCACAAAACAGAGCGATTTCGGACTCAATTTCCTGCAATCTTCATTGCAATTCCCGGAGACGAGGACCTGTTTGGCGGGTGTCTTGCTGCGGGGCGAGGATTCGTTCACGTGAGCCCTGAAGGAGATCTTGAGCCGTGCCCGGTTTCGCCCTACTCCGATACAAATGTGCGACAGCTCTCTCTTAAAGAGGCGCTGCAATCTAGACTTCTGCAGGCAATTCGCCAGCGTCAAGAGACACTTAGCGAGATGGAGGGCGGCTGTGCCCTCTGGACAGAGCGCGAGTGGGTGCGTTCTTTGCTCCCCCCCGAAGAAAGTATACCTGTTCCAGTTCGTCACATCGGTTCGGAATACCAACAGGGAGCCGGCCGTGCGGAATCGTCTTGAACTGAAGAAAATGCGCTTAGATAGCGGCAAAAAGTTGACTATCTTGTTTCTTCCAGTTTTTTACTAAGTCGACACCTAACTTGTTGTTTTAGCGCCAGTAGTGCGGGTGCCAGCACGTTTAAGCAGTTCCCGCACTCAGCTGGGAGTCCTCGTTGCGGCTATTGAGTCTATATAGATAACATATTAATGCTGGATACTAGAGGGTATAAAACGTGACAGATCAGCGTAAAGAACCCGTAGAAGTGTGCCCCGGCGTCTTCCAGATCCCGGCGCAGCGGCCATCGTGCCACGTGTACCTCATCGTTGGGACATATAAGACCGTCATGATCGATTCAGGAATCGATTCGAGCTTTGGTGATTTGAGGAACGCGTTGAGCGACATTGGATTCACGCCTGCCGATGTCGATTTGGTCGTTAACACGCACGAACACTTTGATCACATCGGCGGCAACAAGTACTTCTACCGCACGGCCATTATCGCGGCCGGACGACTCGCTGCCGCAAAAATAACCGAAAAAGACGCATATGTCACTATGTACTCGTCTTTTTCGGCCGATTATCGGTATACGAAACCGCATGTGTGGTTTGAGAGCGGAGCGTTTATCGACTTAGAAAACGCGAAACTCGAAGTAATCTATACTCCCGGTCATACATCAGGCTGCATATGCATCTATGAGGAGTATAACAAACTGCTATTCTCGGGAGATACCGTTTTTGCACACGGGAGCCTATCGGCGATAGCACCTTCGGGAAGTGCTGGTGACTACGTGCACTCCATGGACGTGCTCAATACGAAAAAGATTCAGCGACTCTTTCCCGGCCACGGATCGCTCTCGCAGACGCCCTCCGAAGACATAGAACTCGCATCGAAAAACGCCAGGACAAGACTGCAGGAGGTGAAAACCGACGATACGTGGTCTGAATCCACGCCTTTAGATGAAATAGGTCAATGAACAGAAGCTATTGTAGTAGGCCCGACTATCTCGGAAGCCCAGCGTTGCCGAGCACTATTATGAGCTCATCGACTTCGACGACGTTCATAGTATTTTGAAACGGCGGAGGTATCTGGAATTACGATTGACGAAGTGTGCCGCGGAAGCAGTCTTAGGCGAGTATCCAAGCGGCCGGTAGGACAGAATCGCAGCGATTTTATTAAAGAACGCGCTATAAATTACAGCTTGTCAAACTCACATAAGCAAAGGAGGAATTATGGACGAAAAAATGAAGAAGTTCATTCCACTTTTTGTCCTGATAGGACTGGCTATAGTAGCTTTCGCAATTTACATAATAGTAAACCACGTTGGGATGCCGACCCGAGATCTTTCAGGGGCACCAGCGAACTTTTGGTGGGGTCTTTGGCAAGGTCTTATTGTTTTCTTATCATTCATAGCCAGTTGGTTTGACAACAATATCGTGCTCTACCAGGTCAACAATAATGGATTTTGGTACAACCTCGGATACGTTATTGGCATTATTGTCCTTGGGGCTGGGGGCGGAGGCAGCGCAAGAGCTTCTAGGACAACAGAAAAACCCAAGATGCAGGGTCATGAAGCACCACCACCCCCGCTGTTGCTTTTTGCCGGCATCGCTATCGCATTTGCATGGCTGCTGTTCGTGGGACTCTGGTTGTTTTTCTATGCCAGCGATTTTAGTATCTGGGAAAACATCGGGATAGGCATCATCTCTGTTGCAGTTGTAGCGATATTAGAGACCGCAATCTGGGTTCCGTGGGGACTGAAACACAGTAGCAAGTAAAGAGCTCGCGATGAGGGCTGCGCTTTGTCAGCCCATAAGCAGCAGATTAGATTAGATGGTATGACGTTGACGGTTTTTTCTATGTTGCTTTAGCGTATTCAACTTTTTTTGAAAACCCCCCAGTGAGACCGATCTAAAAACCATGAACAAGGACGATTCGCAATATGTCTACAGTCAGACTAATTTGCGTATGATCGTCTCAGACGCAGAGGTTCTCATTATGCCAACTGAGCGCCATCTCCCGTTCATATGTGCGCTCGTTAAAATGCAGCGACTGCGGTTTAAAGGATAAGACTCATTTATATGAATAAGTAAGCAGTATTCCCACTAGAAGCAGCATGCTCGATACACTTTCTGATGATATAGAACTAATCGCTCCGTGTGGTATGAACTGTGCGGTGTGCAGCAGATACCTTGCGCGTAAATATGACGTCAACCGGAAAGGGCTCAATATGCCTTATTGCGCGGGATGTCGCCCTCAAGGTAAGATATGTGCGTTTCAGAAACGCTGCGATCTCCTTCGGAAGAATAAAGTTCGTTTTTGTTATGAATGCAGCAGTTTCCCGTGCGGCAACGTTGAGCCGCTTGACGCACGCTATCAACAGCATTACCACACGAGTTTCATCGAAAATCTCGCCTTTATCAAGGAGCATTCGCTTGCGGCTTTTATGGAGCGTGAGGATGCGAAGTGGCGGTGTGAGCAGTGTGGGGCAATGCTGTGCTGCCATAATGGAATCTGTTACAATTGCAGCGCTGATCGCTTACAAACGAGAAAGAAGTTGTACAGGTGGGACGACGAACAATGAAGTTGACTCCAGCACAAGTTGACCGATGAAGCGAGGGAGCTGTCATAATTTGTTATAGCGAGCCTGCCGGACGTTCGCACATTGAGATACGATTAACACAAACGAGATGTGTTAAGGGCGTGTTTTTGCTTGGCCATGGGTTTATCGTAATTAACGAAGCACAAATCATAACATTTTGTATTAGCTCTCACTTGTCAGAATATGATCTGTTGAGGCGGGGAAGCGAGTTATTTAAACCTACAAACAGACCCGCTTCAAAAAAACGATAGCGGTGTCATATCCCCGTTCGGCACTATTAACGCACACAGAGTTCAGTCTCGGCTCATATAACGATCCCATTCTATCTCATATTCGCGTGGTGCAGGCTCTTCTTTATGCTCCCGTTCAGCTTGTCGACCTAGCTCTTGATATCGCCTCAATTCCATTCCCAAAAAATATCGATTTGCGTCCTCAACTAAGCCAGCAACCGCATTCCAACAAGCACCGTACTTTCTTATTGCCGCCGCATCTTTTTGGCATTTATAGCAGGCTATTTTGCCAATAATATTTACATTCGCCTTCGCAGGGGCTTTTTTTTCGAAGTAACTCTTCCATTCGTCGGGTGGTGTGTTAGATAAAATATAAGGGACCATGACTTCATTCTCCGAGTGCTCCTTGATGTGACCATGATCAACCTCTAGAATAGTAATCTCTTTAAATCCCATCTGGCTACCTCACGCGAATCATTCAAGCGACCAAACTAATATCTTCCTCCAAGCGAGCTGCTCTAAAAAAGTGAGCAAAAGAATTCCAGGCATAGTCATTGTATGGGCACTTGCGAACAGCTTAAAAGTTGCTGTTCGTCCTCAGATCCTGTTTGTGTCCGCAACATAGGGGACTAAAGATAAAAAAACCTCACAAGGCCGGTCTTAAGTAAGATATTTTTAAAAAGTGACTAAACGGCCCGACTACGCAAAGAGCAATTAGTTATTCGATTCAAATGTTTAGTGCGTTAGCTGATGCCCCTAGCCTATAGAATGCCAAGGCGACAAAAAGACGCTATTTCCTCTCTATATAGCCCTATATAGATTAAGAAGGATGCGTTGACATCGCTGCTCAGCTTTTATTAGTTAGAGGTGAGAAATGAAGATGTTAGAAGAAAAACGGGAGAAACCGCTTAGATCGTTTATCCTGCCGAATGAATCGTTCAAGTGGGATAGAGTCCTTGAGGAGTACGCCGAAGAGAACTCTCGTCAAGAACCTACTGACGAACGGCAGGATGCTGAGCAACAACGCTTATAAGCCATCCTTTTCCGTCTTAGATTTATGAAGCGGAAACCGTAGCGCTTTATTTGATAATTGCGATTGCACTTTTAGTTTCTTTCTGATGCTTATAGCAACATAAAGCCAACACAAGGTATCTCTAAGCACAACCTAGGAGCGAGGGGCCAATTTCTGTTCCTGTTCTCTCGGAGAGCTCGGAAAGAATGCATCCATTAACAGCGGAGGCTTGCTAAGACTACAATAAAATAAGTGTAGATACTGCATATTGTATATGTAGTACAGATTTTGAAAATATCCAAAATGTAAATTTTGTCGTGTCAGAAGAACCCACTTCTTGTCAGAAGAACGCACTGAAAGATTGAAAATATGTCGCTGGAGCGACTATCAAATTCTCCACATGTGATGAGCGCATCGACATATCGACTTCCTGGCGACGTTTGTAAATATCTCTCTCTGCGCGATTACTGAGAAATCGTTTTTCGGTTTTTTAACACTTCTTGCTGCTCCGTGCGATTGTATGACGTTTAACTAAGGAGAGGAAATGGGGCTTAGGAGAACACAGAGAGAACTTATATCGACGAACGATTCCGCTCGCGTCGGCGGTGATTCGTGGTGAACATAGAACAGGTGGAGAAATTTATAACTGCTTTACCACCCGGACGGGGAATGCGAAAAAGGGCGTCGGAGAGTGAAAGACAACGCGTGCATTTATTGTCTTGAACGCGCTCTGGAAGATATTCGCTTCGCTTTATGCTCTGACGCTCCTTAGCGACTTCCTTCAAATCATTATTTTTCTGTTTGCTCACTCTGTTCAACGAATCGAAACAATGATGGAGACCAATAGACCACATTGTAACCTGAGGCGATTACGACCTGATGAAGGGCTGGGTGCTTAGCTACCACGAACTGATCTGCGTTAAGTACGCGGTGAAGAAACTGTTGACAAGAGTAGCTCAAGATGTAATTCGATTGACCACATCTAAGATTAGGTCACAACCTGTATTGCTGCTGGCGAAAAATGCAAAGAACGCTAGGCGCACTGACAAGGTTAAGAAGAGGATGCCAAGCGACGTGCTTCTCGCCTCTCGTCGTAAAAAAAGCGGCCAAAAAAGATATCGCTCTGCCGCTCAATAGTAGTAGCGGTCTCGATTTTTTCGTTTCTTGTGCGTGACAATATAGTCCTTGTCAAAGCCATCGTCAGCGAGTTGTTCAGTCCCCACGTTATCGGAATTGACCTCCTGAAGAGAATCCTCAACAACGAACTTCTCGAGGATGAAGTCCCACTGATACGATTCATTCGGCAGGATAAACCATTTGAGGAGATTCTCCTGTTTCTCTCCTGCTTTCAAAGTTCCCATCTCCGTAGTTAAGAATGAGAGTGGACCTACGTTAACGCTTACCCCATACACTATATAGTGTTCCGGAGTCTCCTTAAAAAACGCTTAAGCATTCATAACTCGATACATCCTTGTCGCAACTTGGCTTGGTTGTGACTGGCGTCCAAGGCTTCGGCCTGCCTCGGTCGATGCTTGACAAAAAGACCTTGGTCCGCCATCTTGACCAAAAAACGGTTGGGTGCGCGATCCGGCCGTTTTTCACCCCCTTTTTTTAGGTCATATTAGCACAGATGCAGCTGCTGTAGAAAGATCATGTGGTATGGTTAAGAGCGGGGGTTACCACATGTCGTGTTAACTCAAATTGCAGTCCGCACTCTGCATTGAAGGATGTTCTAAGAAGATGAACGCGAAGAAAAAGATCTTGTTCCTTTGCACGCACAACGCAGCGCGGTCGCAGATGGCCGAAGGGTTCGTCAACGCCTTGTACGGTAATCGATATGAGGCGTACAGTGCCGGCAATGAACCGACTCAGGTGCACCGGTGTGCCATCGAACTGATGGCAGAGGAAGGCATCGACATCGCATCACAGTGCGCAAAATCACTCAACGAGTTTGACGACATGTACTTTGACTACGTCGTGACCTTATGCGCTGATAACCAAGAGAATTGCCCGATCTTTCCCGGTGGCGGGACATACCTCCAGCGTGCCTTCCCCGATCCTGTCCCCGCTCGCGCGGAAGAACAGATCTGTGGACGTTTTCGGCGCGTGCGTGACCAGATCAAGATGTGGCTCAAAGAGACGTTCAGCGAAGGCGAGTAGGGTAATCGCACTAAGAGCGAGTTACAGAACGTCGGCACCAGCGCTGGGCATCATGGCACTTAAACGTGGTATCACGAATTGGGTTATCTGTGAGCTTGCTAACAGTCTGATCTTCGCCTGATACAGGCGAAGTAAGAATTTGATTAAAGAGTGTCCGACCTCTTAAAATTGAGAGTCGTATTTCTCTGCCATAAACTCAACGGAGAGTTATCAGCTATGAGAGAGAGGCGTGCAGCTACTGCCTCAGCATGGCTGAACGGCTTGGCGGGTCTTACCTGCGAACTTTAGTAGTCGATTTGAAGAACAGCTTGCCCAGCACCTCGCTGCGTTTGTCTCATCGATTCAGACTCAGCCGCTTAGGAGCCATAGTATGCTTCAAGGGACGACAAAATGCGCAGCAATCGGGATCATCGCTGGTCTCACGCCGGGGCACTTGCAGGAGGGGGAAAGATGGGCATGATCTTGAGCGCCATCGGCTCCGCGGTGGGTACGGCGATATTCGGCACGTACTTCTTCACCTACCTCACCTCATCGACCAGCGTCGCCGTCGGTCTCGTGGTGGGCCTGCTGATGGGACACTATCAGGTTAAAACACCGTAGCGCGTGGAAGATGGTGGGGCTAGGCAAGGCTGATCAACTGCAAGACAGCATTTTGTTGCTTCTTTGTCTTTATTGCACAGAAGCACACGGATGCGTGTAATTGCCCACCCCACTCGTGCTTAAATAAGCTGTTTTTTCGCTGGTGATCTGGTGGTACTTAAATTCCGAAGGCAGGATCAGCATCTCTTATTTTTCTTATGGTGCTGTCGTATACGGCGCCGAAATCCAATGAGTCCGGTGATAATGAGGGCAAATGCTAAAACGACTAGCCCGATCAAGTCCCATCCTCCATGTTTCTTAGAACAGTAAATATATATGCTAGGTTGTTTTTATATAATTCCTAGATTTTTATGGAGATTCGAAAGGTTCAACTGACTGGCAAATCGAGTTATACAGTCTCATTGCCAAAGACTTGGGCCACACAAGTCGGTTTGAGGGAGCAATCACAAGTTGGTATATCAACGCTGCCTGACGGTTCGTTGCGCGTAACTCCAAGCGACAGTGTAAAGCCGCAAGGGCGCGGGATTTTTAACATAGAAGGCCTTTTTGACGACGCTCTTGCGCGGCAGATGATAGCCATCTACATCGCAGGTTATGATACTTTTGAGTTGCGTGCGCCTCAGATCCGATCAGAACAGCGAACGACGATACGTGACATGTCGTACCGTCTGATAGGTATGGAAATCGTTGAAGAGACTGCAAAATCGGTCGTGATACAGGATTTTATCAGCCCTAACGAGCTTAAAATTAAGAAATCTATTCGACGAATGCACCTCATTATCGAATCGATGCTTGCTGATGCCGTTAAATCTCTCCTTAAAAACGACAGTGACCTAGCCAATGACGTTATTTTAAGAGATCGTGATGTCGACCGACACTACTTGCTCGTGGTTAAACGTTTGCAAGCAATGGTGAAGACCCCGTTTGCGGAAGCTTCAGATATACACGCTAACCAGAGTCTGGAGTACTATCTAACCGCAGTTTCGCTTGAACGTATCGCGGACCACGCATCCAGGATAGCGCATTGTGTGCTAACACTTGCAGGAGGATCCGTGCCAACTGAAACCCTCAACTACATCAGCGAGGCAAGCAAGCTCTCTAGCGACATTATGCAGCTTGCAATGGATGCCTTGTCTAAGTTTGATCCAAAGCTTGCTGAAAAAGCTATCGCAACAAAAAGCAGCCAAATCACTATACTTAAGAGAGCTGAGGCGATGACGTTTGACCTCAACGCGCATATAGCGCTGCCGCTTAACTGTATCGCGAATAGTATCGACCGCGTTGCAGACTATGGAATGAATATAGCTGAAGTAGCCATAAATCTCTCGGTCGCGCAATCTCAGAATCAAATGTAATCTATACGTCGTCTGATGCATAAAGTTATCTATATAGTCTATATAGTTTATATAAGATATTGATATGATCTATATTGGCTCTATGGAGCTGTGGTGACTTAATGAAGAAACTTTTACCAATAGTGTTAGTATCAATGCTCGTCGCAGTTGCGGTTTTTGGAGCAGGATGTACATCTAGCACGAACAACACAGCCAGCGGCGCAAAGCTGCAGCTTGCCGGATCAACGAGCGTTCAGCCTCACGCAGAACTTCTAGCAAAGGCTTTCCAAGCTAATAACTCGGGCGTACAGGTATTCGTACAAGGCGGCGGATCGTCTGCGGGCGTAACAGCCGTCGGCGAAGGTACTGCTGAGATCGGCATGTCGTCTGCAAACTTGTCGACGAGTCAAAAAACCAAGTATCCGGACCTCAAAGCGGTGCCCATTGCCGTTGATGGAATAGCTATTATTGTCAGCCCACAAAACGGCGTCAACAATCTGACGATGAATCAGACTCGTGACATCTTCACCGGCAACATAACCAACTGGAACCAGGTCGGCGGATCTGATGCGAAGATAAACGTCGTTAACCGTGAAGAGGGATCCGGGACCCGTGATGGGATACAAAAGATCGTGTTGAAAGGTGGCAATTTTAGCACCGGAGGAATCACGCAATCTTCAACCGGCGCCGTGAGATCGTACGTTGCTGGGGATCCAAACGCAATCGGTTATATATCGTACGCTGAGGTAGACAACTCTGTTAAAGCACTCAATATTAACGGCGTTCCTCCGACGTATGATACCATAGCCAATGGGACTTACTCGATTCAGCGCAACTTCCTCTTTGTCACGAAGGGAGATCCGACGGGAAATGCAAAGGCCTTTATAGACTACACTCAAAGTCTTGGAGGGCAAGCGATATTGAAGGCGGATAAGCTAATTTCAATCAGCGACGTTTCCGTGACGACGACGACATCAGCAAAGTAAATAAAGACCAACCACCGCCAATCACCTCCCCCCTCCTTTTTTTAAGAGGGAGTGATCAGCATCAAGCCGAACATAGCAGCGCGTTCGCTTCGCAGATCTGCAACCCGTGACATTAGAGAACGCACTATAGCGCTGTTTCTGCTATTGTGTGGAATCTCCTCAGTTTTTGCCATTTTTCTCATAATCGCGTTCGTGTTCGCTGCGGGATTGCCATTCCTCGTGCAGGCAGGTCCAAGCTTCGTAATATCGAGCGTTTGGCGTCCGACAGACAGCTTCGCTCAAGGACTATGGGGTATCTTTCCGATCATCATCGGATCATTGATTGTCACGTTGGGTGCCGTTGCGATTGGCACGCCGCTTGGCGTTGCTTGCGCTATTTTTTTGGCTGAAATCGCTCCTGCTCCAGTCCGACGCGTGCTCGTGCCCTCAGTAAATGCGTTGGCAGCTGTCCCTTCGGTCGTTTACGGGTTCTTCGGCCTATTAGTGCTCGTGCCCTGGATACGTGAGCAGTTTGGCGGATTTGGAACTAGTGTCTTCGCTGCGTGGATCATACTCTTTATTATGATCTTGCCGACGATTATCAGTATTTCAACAGATTCTATCCGAGCGGTGCCTCGGGAGTATAAAGAGGGCAGCCTAGCCATGGGCGCGACGCACTGGCAGACTATAAGGGGTGTCTTGGTTCCCGCAGCGGGTTCAGGAATAATAGCGAGTGTCATTCTCGGCATGGGACGAGCCATCGGTGAGACGATGGCAGTGCTTATGGTGGCGGGTAATTCTATAAGCATCCCAACCTCAATATTCGCTCCAACGAGCACGCTCACTGCACAGATTGCCCTTGAGATGGGATACGCCACCGGCGCGCATCGCGAGGCGCTCTTTGCGATGGGCATCGTGCTTTTTGCGTTTATTATGCTCCTCACGGGGCTCGCAAACCTAGCAAGCAGGAGGCGCATCAACTACTGATGGAGACGAAACGGAGTGAGCTGGTGCCCATGGCTTTGCTGTGGGGGGCTGGAATTACAACGCTTGTCATACTTATTATTATATTGGCCTATATACTAGCAAACGGCTTGCCCGTCCTTAGCTGGCACTTCTTGACGGGCGAGCCTGCGCTTTGGGGGCAAACCGGTGGGGGTATCTATTCCACAATCGTTGCGACGTTAGCGGTCACCGGAGTAAGCCTGCTCGTAGCTGCGCCGCTCAGCGTTGGAGGGGCCATATATCTTAACGAATATACCAAAGAGACCCCCTTGCGAAAGATAATCCGCCAGGCCGCAGAGATTCTGGCAGGTATACCGTCCATCATTGTCGGCCTCTTTGGGTTCCTTTTCTTTGTTATCTACCTGGCGCCGGTTACGGGGGGCTGGTCGATGATCTCGGGTGGACTAACCTTGGCTTTCATGGTGCTGCCGATATCGCTAAGAACTTCGGAAGAGGCACTCAAAACTGTCCCTGCAGAGCTCCGCGAAGGGAGTCTCGGTCTTGGCGCGACGAAATGGCAGTCAATAACTACTGTTGTTCTGCCCATCGCGCTGCCAGGAATCGTCACAGGGCTTATCCTCGGAGCCGGACGTGCGGTCGGCGAAACCGCTGCCATTCTCCTTACGGCGGGTGGCTCCTTGAACTTGATCCAGAGCCTCCGCGATCCTGGCCGCCCTATGACGCTTAACATCTACAACGTCCTGACTGAGTATCGCGACACTACCACTGCCTACGGAACAGCCGCCGTACTGATTATTGCCATCCTTGCCATCACACTTATTACTGACTTTCTAATGAACAACTATACTAAGAAGCTCAAGGGGCAGTAGAGGAGATGAATAACGCCATAGAAATCAGCGTTAAGAACCTAAACCTCTGGTTCGGCAAGTTCCAAGCGCTAAAGAACGTTAGCATCGACATCCCAAAGAATCAGGTGACAGCTCTCATTGGCCCCTCTGGGTGTGGAAAGTCGACCTTTATCAAAACGCTTGATAGAATGAACGATCTAGTAGACAATGTCAAAATTACAGGCGAGGTGCTTTACCAAGGCGCGAACATCCTCAATTCAGATACAGATGTTGTTGAGCTGCGCAAGCAGATCGGAATGGTGTTTCAGAAGCCCAATCCGTTTCCGAAGTCTGTCTTCGATAACGTCGCTTACGGCCCTAAGGTGCACGGGGTTCGAAAAAAGCATAATCTGAACGAAGTTGTGGAACGCAGTCTAAAAGCAGCTGCACTCTGGGACGAAGTAAAAGATCGATTGAGCGAATCCGCGCTGAGGCTATCAGGCGGTCAGCAGCAGCGGCTCTGTATCGCACGACTACTCGCTGTCGAACCTGAAGTCCTCCTCATGGATGAGCCCGCTTCCGCGCTCGATCCGATTGCCACGGCGAAGATCGAGGATCTGATATATGACCTCAAAAAGGATTATACAATTATTATTGTCACTCACAACATGCAGCAAGCAGCGCGCGTCGCTTCAAATACTGCTTTTTTTTACCTAGGCGAGCTCATAGAATATGCCTCTACGATAGATTTATTTGAACGGCCTCAAGATAAGAGAACAGAGGACTACGTAACCGGAAAGTTTGGATAAGATACGATAGATATGGCTAGGAAGCGTTACGTTAGAAAGTTGAAAGAGTTGCGGCAAAACGTCATAGATATGGGTGCCGTGACGGTGCAATCAGTTGAGAATGTGGTTGCTGCACTTGAGACGAGTGATACAGCGCTTGCTGAGCGTGTAATAGCGGACGACGACGACATAGACAATTACGACAGAAAGATTGAGTCGCAGAGCATGACACTTCTCGCATTAGAACAGCCGATGGCAAAAGACCTCAGAATAATTGCCACCTCGTTAAAGATGATCACTGATTTAGAGCGCATCGGTGATTTCGTCGTCGATATAGCCGAAGAGGTCGTCGCTATGGCAAAACCCATTCATATACCCGTTTCCGCAACGAAATTCAACGAGCTCGTCGCTGAAGTCAAGTCGATGGTCGCTGATAGCATCGAAACGTATGCGGAAGGCAACGTTCAAAGGGCACGCAGCTTTGAGGGGCGCGACGACAGAATTGACTTTCTGTACAAACACATCGTTGAAAACATGGTTAAAGCGCTGGCACAAGGCCAATGTTCGACGGAAACCGTTGCTGACGTGGCAAGCCTGTTATACATTATTCGATACCTTGAGCGCATCGCAGATCATGCGGTCAACATTGGCAATCGTGTCTGTTACATGGAAGAAGGCGACCGACGCTACTTGAAATAGTAAACTTCTTGCATAACGCTAACCTCAAGGCGTTGTTTGGTCACGGGCGCGATCATACCGCTCTCGCGACCACCTCGTCTGTCCTCACGCCGACATTGTAGGACATTTTTTCAAAAATACCTCGATCGGAGTTTGATGGTGTTACTTACAGTTGCGTCGGCGTGGAGCGCACGAATCATCACTTTAGAAGGGGCAAGATCCACGCTAAGATGGCGACAACGCAATATGTTAAGGCGTCTAGTTAGTAGAAAAGGAAGAAATTCGCAGAAAGGAGGTATCACATGGGTTTTTCATCGACCACAATAAGAGCTCCGTTAGACGTTCCCCAAGAGATGCGGACTGAATATGTAAAAAATTTGTTTAGTATTACCCGGGGAAGCGGCCGTCTGATGTTGTTTGCGGGAGATCAGAAGATAGAACACTTAAATGATGATTTCTATGGCCCTGGAATCTCGCCTGAGGACAACGATCCTGAACACCTATTTCGCATCGCGAGCAGCGCTGAAATCGGGTGTTTTGCGACCCAACTGGGCTTGCTTGCTCGCTATGGTGAGGATTATCCGCACGTTAACTACCTCGTCAAACTTAATTCCAAGACGAATGTTATAAAGACGGAACAGGCAGAGCCTTTGAGTGGCGCGTTTTATTCATTGGCCCAAGTCGATGAGTTTCGGCAGCATTCGTCCTTAAGCATTCCTGCCGTCGGATATACGATTTACGCGGGAAGTGAACACGAAGCGCAGATGTTGCGAGAGGCGGCCCAGGTTATCTACGGGGCCCACAAACGTGGGATGATCGTGGTTGTTTGGATCTATCCCCGTGGCGCGGCCGTAAACGATGAGCACGACCCACATCTCATTGCCGGAGCAGCTGGATTGGGCTGCACCCTCGGCGCTGATTTTGTGAAAGTAAACTATCCAAAGAAAGACGGCGTTGATTCCAAAGAGGCCCTCAAGGAGGCCGTACAGGCCGCAGGAAGGTGTAAAGTACTGTGCGCCGGGGGCTCAAGCGTTGACGTTAAGCTCTTTCTCGAGCGTCTTTGGGAGCAGATATTCGTAAGCGGCGCCGGCGGCAATGCGACAGGTAGGAACATCCACCAGAAGCGGCTTAAAGAAGCCATTCAAATGTGCAATGCAATCTCAGCCATCGTCGTAAACGGGGCAGGCGCAGAAGAAGCACTGGACATCTATACGGGAAGAAAAGAGTTTAAAGTGAAAGACTATACCATGCCGTGAATCGATGTTGCGTCTTGGATGACGCCGCATGCGTTATCTTTCCACGAATAGAAGGGAGCCATGATATACACGATCACGCTGAATCCTGCGCTTGACCGTATCCTCACTGTTGAGTCTATTGAGTATCATAACCCTAATCGGGTGGACGGCGATGAGCGATATGCAGGCGGCAAAGGCATCGACGTTTCCAAAGCGCTCACCCGGCTTGGCGTGGACAATAAAGCAATAGGCTTTTCTGGTGGGTTCACTGGGCAGGAGCTCGAAGGATCCCTTTTCAATCTCGGAGTAAACTGCGAGTTTGTCAGAATCTCTGCCGAAACCCGCACCAACGTGTATATTCACGAGAAAGCACGAAACCGGCAGATCTCGTTCAACCTGCGCGGGCCTTTGATCCAGTCCTTCGAGCTTATGGAATTGATCGACGTCATCAAAGGTTTCAAGGATGCTAATTACATTATCCTCAGCGGCAGTATTCCCCCTGGGGTCAATCCGATCATTTATGAAAAAATCGTAGAGATCGCAAAGGCCAAAGGGGCGAAGGTCGTTCTCGATTCTGACGATGAGCCTTTCAAGGCAGGTTTGAGGGCGAAACCCCATATTATCAAGCCGAATGTTCGCGAGCTTGAACGACTGATGGCTAGGCAGCTCAAAGACATCGGTGCGGTCGTCGACGCCGCCGTGGAGGTGCACGAACGAGGCATCGATGTTGTCCTCGTTTCAATGGGTGCGAAAGGCGTGCTGCTCGTGACTAAAGATGAACGCTGGATGGCGCGCCCGCCACGAGTAACTGTTGTGAATACCATCGGCGCCGGAGATTCGGCCGTTGCCGGGTTTGTTCACAGCTTGGTCTTGGGCGAGAGCTGCAAGGAGGCAGTAAAGCGGGCGGCAGCGACCGGAACAGCGGCAACTCTTATCAATGACGTTTCAATAACCCAAGAAAGCGTAGACGCGATTCTTGCGCAAGTAAAGGTCCGCCGGGCCACTTAGAGGGTGTGCGCTCCGCCACTATCGATTTCGATAGGCGTTGATTTCATTTCGGAAATGTGCCGCCACCTTATGAGGTGATTGCGCGAAAATTATGTCCCTCGAAATGGCGATGATGCCCATACGCCCGTCAGCGTTAGTTCCGCTTGTAACTGCAGTCTGGAGGTCACCGCCTTGTGATCCAACGCCCGGGATGAGGAGTGGGGTACCCTCACCTACAAGACCGCGTATTGTTTTTAGCTCGCTTCCTTGGGTGGCTCCTACGACGAAGCCGAGATTGCCGTATATGTTCCATCCCAGAGCTTTCTTAGCTACGACCTGATAGAGCGGCTCTGAACATGTCAGGTCCTGTATTTCCGTCGCGCCGACGTTAGATGTCTTGCAAAGAACAAAGACGCCCTTGTTGCGCCGCTCGAGGAAGGGTTCTATTGCGTCGAGTCCCATGTAGGGGCTGACAGTGACGGCGTCACCGCCTATGATCTCGTAGATGTATTTGGCGTAAGCCTTTGATGAGTGTGCCACGTCAGCCCGTTTTGCATCGACTATGACCGGCACTCGCACGAACTCTTTAATGTACTGCACCGTTTTAATCAGGGCTTCTATGCCGGAGGGTCCGCGTGCTTCGTAGAACGCCGTATTCACCTTATAACAGCACACTAAATCGAGCGTGGCGCTTATGATACGTTGATTAAAATCAAACGTATCACTTACCGTGCCGTCAGGGTCTAGGCCTACGCATAGCCAGCTGTTGTTCTGACGTGCCGTTTTTTCTAAGTCTCGTAAAAAAGCCACCATTATTGTTCTATCCTGAGCTTAGTGAATATACACATCCCTCTGTTTACTGCTTATGTTGCCTTTTAACCACTGCTCGCGACACTGACGTCAGTTACGCGAATCGTTGGCGTCGTCAATCCAAAGTACGTCTTGGCATCTCGACTCAGCCCATCGATCTGCTTCAGCAAATCGAGGACGTTGATTCCTATGTTCGTTTGTTTCAGAGCGTGTTTGCGTTCGCCGTTTTCGATGGAATATCCCGCGTACACCATACCGGAGAACTCCCCTGTACTCATGTTCGGGTGATCGCCTGTTGCGCGGACATAGATACCACGTCGCACGTCCTTAATAACATCAGCCTCGTGACCATTTGCGATTATTAGATTTGTCGAAGAAATTGAAGGCGGTTGTCGATAGTCTCCCCGAGAGGCGTTTCCTGTGCTCATCTTGTCTTCTTTGTTTGCAGTATAACTGTCGTATAGATATGAACATAAGACGCCATTTTCGATGAGGGGGGTCCGCTGTGATGGCACGCCTTCCGCATCAAACGGGCTCGTCTCAAAACCGCCCTTTAGGAGCCCATCATCAACGAGCGTGAAACCGTTTATAGTGATCTGTTCGCCGATTTTTCCCGTAAGGAACGACCGATCTCGTTGTGCATCATCGGCGCTCACGGCTGTAGCAGCGGCGATAACCGGTCCCACAGCAAGTGGGTCAAAAACGACCGGCATCTTGCCCGATTGAATCGGCTGTGGATTCATGCTACTCAGTGCCATCTCTCCTGCGGTACGCCCGACTAACTCGATGTCTAAATCGAGGCGCCGAGACGCAGCATACTCGAAGCCATTCCCACTGGCGTCTCTCTCGTGTGCAACAACGTCCACGTCGATTGCCGCTTGCGTCCCACTGTCTGTCCCTACCACCCCGAGCGTATTTGCGATGGCATCACTAAACAGTCCGACTGATGCACCAGAATTGATGATGTCGACGCGCTTATCAATGCGGGAAGCGTCGGCTACGTCAATGGCAAACTGCACTACGGTTGCGACATCGAGAGATGCGATTGTACGATCCCAAGTGTCGGACACAGTTGGGTAGCTCTCGGGGAGCGAAAGAGACTTAAAATCCTTATCAGGGCTCCCCGCGCGTGCTGCCGAGATCGCCTTTTCGACAGCGAATTCAACCCGTTCGAGAGATGCGTGCGCGTAGCCCATGCTGCCCTTCTTAAAGACCCGAACGCCAATGCCACACTCGAAGCCGCTTTGACTCGATTTGATATGTCCTTTTTCGAGCTCTGCGCTAATAGAGTTCGAATGGGTGGCGAACGCCTCTCCTTGATAGATTGATGTGTCTATGAGCGCCAATGCCTGGATACAAGCGTCGAGGAGCGCGCTCTCTCGCTCAGCGGCTGTGGTCGTCACCTATATCCCCCCGACGACAACATTGCTGACCCGCATATAGGCCCCACCTGTGGTGTTCGGAGTCATTTGTCCGCCTTTTCCGCACGTTCCGGGCTCGAACGTCAAAGTTTGTCCTATGGCGCTGATATTATGAAGAACCTCGAGAGTCATCGCGCTCAGTGCGGCGTCTCTCAAATGATCCTGTAGTTCGCCGTGTTCGACGACGTACGCCTCTCTGCTTTTAAACGTTAGCATCCCTGTTGTAGGAGTTGTGTAGCCATATTGCCAACCGACAAAGTATATCCCACTAAACCCGTCGAGTAGTTCCTCGAACGTATAGCCCCCAGGCTCAAAGAAGGTGTTACTCATCCGAACGATGGGCGGATCGTCATATCGCTGGGCACGCGCGCTACCGTTCGATCCTAAGCCAAGGCGCGACCCAGTCTCGACATCCGTGAGGTAGCTCTGTAGAATCCCGCGCTCCATAAGCATCTTCCGCCGCGTCCGTACACCCTCATCATCGTAGGCCAAGTAGCCATAGCTCTGCAAACTCGGATCGTCAACAATCGTAACCGCATCAGAGCCAATCCTCTGCGTAAGCTTGCCGGCGAGGATGGACGTACCCGAAATGATCGCATCAGCTTCGGCAGCATGTCCGAATGCCTCGTGTGCAAAAACACCTGACAGCGACGGATCGAGCATGGCTTCGAACTGTCCAGATGGTGCCGGTTTTGCATCGAGAAGCGAAACTGCCTGTGATGCTGCAATTCGACCGATGTCCGCGTCGTTTGAAAACAGCTCAAATCCCTTTGAGTCGCCTCTCGCCTTATAGCCAGATTGCCGAAGTGCGCCTTCTTTGGCGAAGATCATGGCACGCGCGATCGATCGTACCACGGTCTCATCGATGTAAGTTCCCTCAGAATTTGCGATTACCTTCCGCAGCACAAGGTCACTGTAGCCGATCTCTGTACTGTTGACGCGGTCATCTGTTTCTTTAGCTTCTTGCTCTTGGTGGAGCACATAGTTGAGCTTGTCTGCGATCGAGACGTGGGTCGGTAGCCGCTGTACGGTTGGTGTCACAGTGTCTTCAAACACCGGCACATCGATTGAAAACTTTTCAGCGCGCGCAAATACAGCTTTAGCTAGACTAACTGCGCGTTCAGCGCAGTTTACCAGCCCTTTTCGATCCACTTGTGTGGTATACGCAAACCCCCACGCGCCGTCTAAAAAAGCTCTTATTCCAGCTCCGAGCTCATTAGAGCTTTTTATCTTCGTAATTCCGTCTTTCGTTGAGATGGATGTGCCTTCGGAGCTTTCGAGTCTAATATCGGCAAATTGGGCCCCACGAGCACGTGCATTGCTGAGGGCGTCTTCAACGTCTGCCCGCTTTTCGCTTAGTTCTTGCATCAGCGATTACATCTCCGTACGACTAACATTGAGCTTGGATAAATGGTTTTCCACGAGACGTTAGGCCCGCCAATGTCATCTCTAAGCCTTAGCCCTCGATTCTCAGCACGCTGCTCAGATCTATTAATCAAGGCACCGTGGACGCGTAGTTTATAAAGACTAACGTCTACCTGATTACAGGAAACAAAGCTGGTCAAACGTCAAACGAGGTGTTTATCTGATCCAAGAACAACCGAGTAAGGTAAGATTGCCTAGAAAAAATAGCAACGAAATCTTTGGGACGGTCGAAAAGATGCTCGGTGGAAGCCGAATTACAGTTCGTTCTCAAGACGGAAAAACTCGCATGGGGCGAATTCCCGGGAAAATGAAAAGGAGAGTGTGGCTCCGTGTGGGCGATGTAATTATTATCAGACCGTGGAGCATCCAAGATGAAAAGGCGGACGTTGTGTGGCGGTATCTTCCCCCACAAGCTGACTGGTTGAGAAGAAAAGGATACATTTAACCGCTCTACACGTTCCTACGCATATCTTTTTATTCTTGAATTGTTTTTCGTTGAGTTTTTGTTTGGAGCTATGACGTTAACTTAGCAATGAAAACAAGATCCGATGAATATGACGTTATAGTAGTAGGGGCGGGCCCAGCAGGGTCTGTGGCTGCACAAAACGCAGCTGCCGACTGCGATGTCCTCTTAGTTGAGAAACGCCAGGAGATCGGCTCGCCTGTAAGGTGTGCAGAAGGCGTGCCCCTGATAGAAACGCCATTCGTTTTTCACACGTCATTCGAAAAATATGTAAAACCTGACAAGAAGTGGGTCGCGAGCGAAGTGAGGGGAGTCTGCGCCAACGCCCCGGATGGAACAACAGTTGAAGTTTCGGGGGAGATGCTTGGCGTGGATGGGCCGCTTGGCTTTGTATTGGAGCGCAAGCTCTTCGATAGACAGCTTGCGAAAGACGCCGCTCGTGCTGGGGCGCAGGTTATGGTGCGCACCCGCGCAACGGGGCTCATTTTGGAGGATGGCGCAGTAAGGGGCGTTAAACTCAACCGCTTGGGGGAGGACTTTGAGGCTCGCGCTCAGGTGGTTATAGGTGCCGATGGCATTGAATCGCAGGTGGGTAGGTGGGGCGGCATAGACACGACGCTTAAGCTCAAGGACATTGAGAGCTGCGCTCAATATCATATGCAAAACGTCGAACTAAAGGAGAACACGCTCGAGTTCTACTTTGGCTCGAATGTGCCAGGCGGTTACGCTTGGGGTTTTCCCAAGGGAAACGGCGCAGGCAATATCGGACTTGGGGTGCTCGGAAGCAAGTTGAGTGGCAAGCGGCCGCTTGATTACCTCAACAACTTTGTCTCGCAGCACTTTCCAGATGGCAAACCAGTTGAACTCGTAGTGGGGGGCTGCCCGGTTAGCGATGCGCTTTCGACCATCGTAGCAGATGGACTCATGCTCATAGGTGATGCTGCACGGCACACTGAGCCGATCACCGGTGGAGGAATTATGGCGGCACTCCAAAGCGGGACGATCGCGGGGGTGGTCGCGAGTAAAGCCGTGCGCCAAAATGACGCCTCATCCAAAGTACTGCGTGAGTACGAAGATGAATGGCAATCCTCGTTTGGCAAAGAGCGTAAACTGATGTACAAAGCCAAAGAGTTCGTCGTATCTCTTTCCGATGACGAAATCAACAAGATCTTTCACGCATTTACAGGAATCGCAGCTGGAGAGTTGAACCTTAAAGGCGCTGTGAGACGGTTGTTAGGATTGGATCCACGGCTTATGCTTAAAATGCGTCAACTGCTGTGACTGTTAGGGTCTCCAACAGTTTAGCTTAGAGTCTCTTTACCTCTTCTGTCTTAGGCTTACGTCGAAACAGGCGATCCCTCAATGATCGTTTCGGCGGTTCCTCATCGATCTCTGGCAGGGGTGCTTGCACTTCCTCAGCTTCTACCTCATCTTGGGTTGATTGCAAAGGTGAAGACACAGGCTGCGGTAGCAAGCGAGTAAGGGCTTCGCTTACGTCCGCGAGCCGGTCAATGACCTTGCTAGACTCACTCCCATAGAATCCTGCAATGGTCTCATACCGTTTGATCTCATCCTCGCGCGCCAGTTTAAAGCTCTCGTACTGCGCTGTCAGCCTCTCTATCATATCCGTTTTCATGAAAAGGAGCTCTTCCTTATGATGCAGCTCCCTTTCCCGCTTTTCCAGTTCTGTTTCTAAGCGAATCACCGTGTCACGTGGCACCATTAGTGTTTCGAGGCGTTTGTCTGCAGTATGCCCATTGGCCCGTGTTGTGCCTAGATATGTGTCTAGTGCCGTAGTAACGATTTTACTCCGACTGCTATTTTCGGACCGTGCCTGCTTATCAGCAGCGGCCAAGAGCTCGTCTGAAATGGCAATAGTAACCTTGTTTAATGGCATCTAACCCCTCACAATCACAATAAAAGGGCATACGCGTCGTTAGCTAATTAAGTCACACCATAGTATGACCGCTTCATACTTGAGTTTATTGTGGGTCAACGGAGTTTTCCACTAAATGATTCGCACTATTTCCGATGCAAATTCCAAAACTTATTTTTTAAAAAAAGCTATTTTAGTGGCCTAAACGCCAAAATAACGAAAAAAAAAGCTATTTGCTAAATCTAAATCGCTTGATTACCCTTTTGAACAAACGGGACGCTTAAATAGCGTCGTTGCTACCGCTCGCTGCTTCAAGCTAAAACGGCAGTCGAAATGGAGCTGGAAACTATTTATAACGGTTTTAGTATCATCAGCGAAATGAAATTCTTTCTGTTGGGCCCAAGAAACGAGATTGAGTCGTAAATACGGCCAGAATGTGCTTTAATTGTCAAAATAAAAATCTTAGCGCAATCGAATACCCCTATTTCGAGTCCAGATTTCAAAAAGAAGGATAAAATAGAAACGAAATCGTTAAATATTATCAAAGTGAGGTTTATTGTGTCGATGCAGCGGGAGCCGGGCCGCGCCTAAAGGCCCTACCTCAAAACGCGCTCTTTTCGTTTGGCGGGCCCGTGCTCCACGTTGGTCGTCGCATGTTTTCGATATTTTCTCTTCTTTCCTTTCGTTATACTTTTCGATTTGTTACAGTGAGTTCTATGTGCTAACGACGATTCCAAAATCGCGAAAAGGTGCTCTGCGATCGAGGTGATTCTTCAAAACTGTGCATAAAAAAAAGCTTAAAGTACGAGCCGTCTATTTTTTTTCTCATGATTACCTTGAACCCTAGCCTTTCATACATAGCTAGAGCTGCTTCATTGGTCTCCCACGTAGTGATGAGTGATGCGTCCATTCCATCTTGGAAGAGCTTTGACATCGCGAATTGTACCAATTTTATTCCAATACCGATTCGTCGAAACTCAGGGAGCACTGCGAGCGTTTCTATGAGACCGAGTTGTGGGCGTCTGTAGTTATAGATGACAGCTACGACGCCAATGACTCTCTCGCCGTCCACTGCCTTGATCCAACCCCGCCGCCTATCGTTTAAGATCCGTGTTATTTTGACGCGCAAATTCTCACCGTCGGTAAGCGGCGGCACAAACTCGTTATTGACGACGTTGAGCAGGTTGAGGATGTCGTTAAAGTCGTTCCAGTTCGCTTCACAAATTGTGAACGTCTCGAGCGGTTCCAGCAATCGCATTACCATCCATTATCGTTGTTATCGGTACTACTAGCACAGGAGGAGGAGAGCATTCAACACGACTCGATCAGAGGCAGCCTCTTCAAAGGGTAAGCCGGCTTTGCGCGCCGTCTCGCCCACGTCGATTCCCATCGCTTCCATCGATGGTCTTGCCTTATACGGGTTGCGGCAGCGATTCCCGACACCAGCACATGTTTCACATAAAGTACATTTCCCGGCCGAAAACGCTGTGGCGTATTTGAAGCCCTTTTTAAACGCCGTAGCCTCGAGACGCTCGGCGATCGACTCGAGCGTGTTCTTAGCCACCAAATACGTCTTATCCCACCCTTTGAGGTATGTCTCATCATTGTAGAGAGCTGCAAGATCATCTGCCGCGTGGATTCGCGCGAGCATCCAGTCAGGCACGTCGTACCCAATCTGGATGAGCAGCGCCTTTTTAAATCGCGCGAGGACACTCCTAAACTCATCAAGGGGCATTACGGTAGGGGGGCACATGAGGGAAACGCCGTAATTCCTACACACTGGTACACAGCATTTGAGTCGGACCCGTTCATCTACTACGACGTCCTTCGCGTCGAATACTCGAGCTGCAGTCGCGCCGAGTTCGCCAGCCGTTTTTAGAAACTCGCGAAATTGTGTATCGTTATCACAGATTGCATCCATCACTAACCGGTTAGCACATAGCGATCGCAACTATAAGAAAGTTGTCCGGAATGAAACTCGAGTTCGTTGGCTCGCTTGCCCCCCCCTCTTGGTCTTTTTGCAGCCCAGAAAATGAACTGCAAGTGAATATGACTTCAATGCCACCCCCGTTATGAGGCACGCACACGTCTTAAACTTTCAAGAGTAAGGAAGTTGCAGTTCGCTTTTTTACACTAATTGACGACCCGTGAATCACATCGGTAGTTATACAAGTGTAAGTTCGACAGCTCGCGGGTTCTGTAACTCCTTCAGTTCTTTGACTAAGATGGCGTGAGCGTCCTGCAAGGCGTCTAAATCGGCAATGTGCGTTTTTTGTTGAACCTTCTCAAGGTGTTCCCGATTTACTAAGGTCGTGGCGCGTATCCTTTCATAGTCCCCGGAAGTCACGAGCTTCTGAATCTCCCTTAAGGAGGTAAGTAGGGTAGTCGCCGCGCCTAATTTCGACAAGAAGGCGATAATCCTAGGAATCTTGACGGCAAGTGACACGTCAGGCTCGTCGAGAGAGATTTTGAGAGCTTCACGTCGCTTGATATCAACAAGCAACTCAAGCCAGACGATGTTTGACTCCAAGACCTGCCTGAATCCCGTTGGATCTCCAACGTAGTGCGAAAGCTTGCTATCTGAGTACTTGGCATATTCGATGAATCGGTAGAGGGGGAGCGAAGCGAATCCCTCGCTTACCACAAAAGATAGCAGCCCCTCAGCGTTTTTATAGCTCGGTGGCTGCGGGAAATTCAGTTCAGGGTGGTAGCTCGCATCAAGGCTTACCCTGAGGACGTCTGTGAGGGGGGCCTCTTTGAAGGACGTCTCCAAGAATGTGCCGACGCTGTCGTTATAAGCGGCAATTTTTTCTTTCAACGAGACAAGTTCATCAAGTGATGTGACATCAATTTTCTGCAAAGACTCATAGTACGCAGTCTTCTCTTGGATCTCCGCTTCTAGAGCTTCACAACGAGCGCGTACTTCGATATAGCTCTTCTTGTATTCGTCAAACAGTGAACGCTGCTCTGTCAAAAGCCCTATAACAGTAATCCGGTCAAGCTCTTTCGTTGCTGTTTCAAACCTACGTTTCTTGAGAGCAGCGAGAGCTTTGTCAAATCGCTCCGTGTAGTCAAGTAAGTCGTCGTCGTGCGCTTTTCCGATGCGGCGAGCGACTCGTTCTAAGCGTTTGGTCAGGTCAAGATGCACTCGAAATGTATCAGAGGTATCCTCAAATTCTTTTATAAGCCTTCTTAGTTCTTGATTGAAACGTTCTACTAGTTCAAGTCGGTCGCGCCCAGCCTCACGTATTCGGTCATTGATCGCGCCGATTTCCACGAGAAGGTCAAGGGGTTCCAATCAAAGTCCATCTGGCAGTTTAAGTCTCGCAAAATGCTTTGGCTTCAACTTCGTTTTCGAGTGCAAGCTCTTGGCGAAGCTCCTCGAGCGATGCCACACGTTCGGCAAAGGCGTTATGACGGTGAATGCTTTCTTCATTGAGCTGTTTTATAGTGATAATCGAGTCGTCAGGCAAGTAAGGAAATGCCTCGACTACTTTGTGGGCCATAACCCGAACACAGTCCTCGACGAACTTGGGGTTCTTGTGAGCAGTTTCAACGACGACAGCTTCGTCGGTTCGCTTGAGCAGTTCGTAAATCCTGGAGCTCATCGACTGTTCGACGATTTCGATAATCGTATCGAGTGGCACCTCGTAGCCCGTGCCGACCTCGATAGAGATTGTCCCCCGTCCTCGCTGGTTATGGGTTGCAAGCGGGATATCCCGCAGAAACGCTTCAATGTCAGCAGGGGGGATGTTGAGCTCCCGTAAGCGCATCTCAACCAACTCTCGCACATGCTCTTGGGCGCAGGGACACGCGGTCATTCCAACGACCTCAGCCCCGATCATCCTTCGCGTCTTGTGTTGCTTGTCACCTGTGCGATACGTCGTTGTCTCGGCGAAGATGTTGGTAATCTCTTGGGTCGTGATACCAGTGCTTGGGGTCTCCCGTTTGACCATATATTCGCTACGCATGCGAACTTCAGCGCGTGACGCGTACTCGTGTCGATCGAGCAGCTTCTCAGCGACGTCCCCGCAAAACTGCTCTATTTCGTAAACAGGGGCGTTCAGTGCTTCTTCCAACGCCTCGTCCATGACTTCAAAGTTCCTGCTTAAGTTGGCGCCTTTACGATCTGATGGCAGGTCGACGAATAAGTCGAACTCAGAGACTAAGATGATCGGGCGCTTATCACGTCGCGTAACCTTTATCAACTTCTTGACGTTAGTCACGCCGACTCGTGTAAGGTTTATAGAGAATTCCGGTTTATTTGCCTGTACGTCAACTTGTGCGTCCATTGTGCCCTCTGTTTCTTTTTACTACGAAATAATGCTTTTCATAAACCTTTAAATAGAGACCGTCAATCAAACGGCGAACTGTCTTCACACGCGCGCACGGCGCTTCCTGTCTTTTTGCCGGAGCTATGAACCGGTTTTCGCAATCCCGAGCTTGATCATCGGTTTGATGAGCTTCAACAAACGAGGTGCTTTCGTGCTAAACAACAACTTGCGAAGGACGATAGAAGGATGATCCATGTCACCGTACCTCGAAATGATGTCCAACATCTGTTCATCGTCGAGGGCCCCGATAACGTAGTCTAGCTCTTCATCGCTGAGCTTGTTCAACCCATCGCGGATGCGTAACCCGGTCACGAGCTCGCGACCGACTTCAGACCGCCACTGCCTGTCGTACGCCATGAGAGTGCTCTTTGAAGTGTCGCTCTGCGTCACCGCTTGTCCGGCTACTGCACCTGCGATTTTTGCGCACAGCGTGCCAGTATAGACCCCTCCCCCGCTTGTCGGTTTGACTTGGCCTGCAGCATCTCCGACGATCAATATGCCGTCTGTGACCGTACACGCAGGCGGCCCGAGCGGTATGGCCCCCGCCGAAAACCGCACCATTGAGGCCGCAGAGCGCGGAGAAATGTGCCCTATAAGCGAATTAAGAAGCTCAATTGATCGTTCGGACGAGCAGAGCCCGATCCTGACCGTGCCCCATCCTGTAGGGATCGCCCAAGCGAAGAAGCCAGGGGCTGCATGTTGTCCGACGTAAAGCTCAACGAAATCCGAGTCGACGATGTCGGTATAAACTTCTGCTTGCGCGCACGTGAGCACCGATTGCACACGGTCTAATCCTGCGAGCCTCCCCACGGCGCTTTGTACACCATCGGCTCCGATGAGCACAGACGTCTCTATCTCAATCGGCTCTCCGTGGCTAATCGCTGTGACGAAAAGCTGAGTCCCTTTCCGTCGAAGACCGTTGAATCGCGTTTTGACAAGCGAGGCAACCCCTGATTTGAGAGCTTCTAACGCCAGTGCTCGATCGAGCTCTCCCCTGTCGACGACGTAGGCCATAGTTCGCTTGCCATCGACTCTCAAAACGCGGCCGCCCGGTGCGTGAATATGCGCGCCGCGGATTACATGCTTGCAGAGCGTTTCCGGCAACTCACACCCCTCGTATGCTCGAGTGCTGATGAGGCCGGCGCACTGAACAGGCAGGCCGATAGTCGCGTGCTCTTCGATCATGAGCACGCGAGCGCCCGCTTTTGCGGCGTATTTTGCGGCCATTGAACCTGCAGGCCCTGCTCCGACGACAACGACATCGTACTCCATGTTCGTAAGCGCTTACGAGTTTACTATTTATATACTAAACCAGTCTTAGGCTCTCGTGTCAGAGCTCACGGGTGAAGCCCCCGCGTGGAGGAAGGACGCATGGAGTGACAAGCAATGTCTTATTATTAGATCGGACTTGAAACTGACGTCTGGAAAAGCGGCGGTTCAGCTCGCACACGCTGCGGTCGCTGCCTATGAGCGTTCAGACCGCATCACAAAGAGTCGGTGGTACAATGAGGGGCAAAAAAAAGTCGCGCTCAAGGTTCCGACGCTCAAGGAGTTGTATGAACTCAAGTCGATAGCAGAGGCGCGTGGTCTGGTCACGGCACTTGTTGTCGATGCCGGGCTTACTGAAGTACCGCCTGGAACCGTTACCGCTCTTGGCATAGGTCCTGAGAAAGAGGAAGAGCTCGATAAAGTAACGAGCGACCTTAAACTGCTGTAGTGCCAACGACGATGACTCGTACGGAAACTGTGTCAGACATCGATTCTTTCGTGGGAATGTCCCTCTACTTGACAGTCTCGCGCGGTATCGGCGGACAGATTCGGCAGCGATCTGAGGACTTTGTAGTAAACGAGGTCTACAAAGAGCAGTACGCGTTGGACGGACGCTATCAACTAGTCAAAGTCACAAAGACCGATACAGAGACACATCACCTGGTCCGCGACCTATCGCGACGTTTGAGGATTAGCCAGAGGCGGGTTAGCTGGGCAGGAACGAAGGACAAGCGTGCCGTCACCGCGCAGCGCATGAGCCTTGATTCGATTTACCTTGAAGCACCGCTTAACCTAGGAAAAGCGATCGTTGAGCCCATTGGGAGATCCGATAGACCAATCTCGCTCGGGGACCTTGAGGGTAACGATTTCTCTATTACCATCAGAACGGTTGAAGGAGCCCAAAATAATATCGCACGTGCCGTTGTAAGCATTATCGACGAGATACGCGACGCGCGTGGAGTTCCTAATTTCTTTGGGATTCAACGTTTTGGATCAATCCGCCCTGTAAATCACCTCGTAGGACGAGCACTCATCGAAGGCGACATTGAGCAGGCGGTCATGACGTACATCGGAAAGCCTTTTGCCGATGAACCTGAGGACGTCAAAGACGCCCGACAACGCATTTTAGACACCCATGATTTTAAGGAAGCGCTTCAGCGGATGCCCGTTCGGCTGCGCTATGAGCGCGCTATGCTGAATCACCTTGTAAAGCACCCCAATGACTTCGATGGCGCCCTAGGCGCCCTCTCAATGAACCTGCAGAAGCTTTTTGTCCACTCATTTCAGTCATATCTTTTTAACAAGATGATGAGCAACAGACTCGCGCGCGGGTTTCCGCTCACTATGGGATTTGACGGTGATCGCGTATGGGCACCGGATAAAGGGCGCCTGAGAACGGTCGTGCCAAAAAACGTTGAAGAAGTAAACCAGAGCCTCGCAGCAGGACGTGCCTCCGTTCAAATGCCGGTTCCCGGGTATGAAACAGAGCTGTCAGACGGAGTCATCGGTCAGGTCGAGCAAGAGGTCCTTGTGTCAGAGGGGGTTGATCTAGATGCCTTTAAAATCGAAAGCTGTCCGCGACTGGCATCAAAGGGCGTTATGCGCAACATCGCATTACCTGTAGATATTGGGTTTACTGTGGCGCCTGATGAGCTTACCAACGAGGAAGTGAGAGTTGCACTGCGCTTCTTCCTACCTAAAGGGGCCTATGCAACGTCAGTTCTACGCGAAATTATGAAAACGAGGTTGTTTTAGTGCGGGCACAACCACCCTTATTGGTTATGCTCGTATGTGCGATGGTCGTAGCGAGCACGCTACCCGGGTGCGTTACGAAACAAACCAGCACGCTAAACAATACGAGTACAATATCGACAACCGTGTCAGATCGCGCGGCCACGAAAAGCAGCGCGGACGATAACTCTTGGACAGCACCTACCCACTACTTGGTTACGATTGGAAAAACGACGGTGTACGCTGAGGCAGCAAATACGCCTGCAGAGCTCGAAACGGGCCTCATGAATCGGACCTCTTTGAATGAAAATGCCGGAATGCTGTTCGTCTTTCTAACTGAACAAAATCAGAGCTTTTGGATGAAAAACATGCGCATCTCACTCGATATCATTTTTATTACCACAGACAAGCACGTGCTTGATGTTTACCAATCTGTACCGCCGTGCATAACCGATCCATGCGTTTCGTATATGTCGCATGCGCCGATAAGGTATGCACTTGAAGTGAATGCGGGGTTTTCCGAGCAACATGGTATCGCAAGCGGTGACACCGTCTTTATAACTGCCTCGAGTTAGGGCCCTTCGATTTATAGCGGTTATCGATCGACGGGCACTCGTATCGAATTGGACAGGCGAAGCACTCGGGTGCGGTCGCATGACAAAACTCAAAGCCGAGCTGAATGAGCAGCAAGTGACTTCTGCCCGGCTGAGAAAGCTCTGTTTCAAGCGCGTCTTTGGCGATATCCTTTGACTTGTCGCTCCCGTGAATCTCCTTTGCATTGAGGGCAAGGCCACGCCGCGATGCGTCGCGCTCGATGAATCCGAGTCTGCGGGCAACTCGTTCCACATGCGTGTCTATCGGGACGACTTCGTGTCCTGCAGCGTAGAGTAGGACGCAATCTGCGGTCTTTTTTCCAACTCCGGGAAGCGAGAGGAGCAGCTCGCGTGCATGATCCGGCGTATCGTAAACCCACGACAAGTCGCCGTCCCACCGGCGTTTGATCTCGCGCGCGATGGAAACGATGTAATCTGCCTTGCGGTGTGGGCCACACCGGTACAGGACAGGGACGATGTCGTGTGGATTTGTCACGCTTAAGGTCTCAGGGGTGATCGTTCCGAATCGCCGGATGAGCTCAAAAAAAGCTGCACGAGCGCGCTCTGCGGTCTTGTTCTGGGTAAGCACAGTGAGTATGAGGCACCGGAAGGGATCCTGCCCGGCCATAAAATATAGTCCTGTATAGAAGTCTCTAAGCTTGCGTATGTAAGGATCACGACTACTCAGCTTGAGAAGCGCCATCCACTGCATCTCGTCAGGCTGCACGTCCTCCATATCGAGGTGTGACGATAGCGGGGCCTGTGAGGGGTAAGGGCTGATTCGCTGCGTGATGTTATCAAGCGTTCTTAGATAACCTTCTGAGTTGGAGATCCACTCAAGAGCGGGAATCTGAATCGTCATTGTGCGTCCAAGGTCGATAGGCGGCATCATCGCGAATCGCACGCTTGGACACCTCGTAGGCCGCTGTGGTTAAGGGTTTGCACAAGCCTATTTATGAAAATACATGGGTATATATCATCCGCGCAGACATCTTGTATTAGAATTGAATCGTGCCGGTGACATACAATGGATCTACAGACACTCAAGGCGTTGGTCACACACGCCGCAAGGACTAAAGACAGCATATCTTCTCGTATCGGATGCATGAAGATTCGAACGGAGGGTCAATGGCACTAGCGCTCGACCCCGCCTGGCGCCTATTCGCTTATGAGTTCAACAAGTCCACGCTTCAGCTGAAGGAAGAAGATGGTAGCGGTCCTACTTATATCATATCTCCCACCGGTGCCAAGATCAACCGCTTGTTTGTTGTTGGCGTGCTCACTGAAGTGGAAAATGTCCGCGCGAATGAAGACCTTTGGCGAGCACGAGTCGCTGATCCGACGGGGAGCTTCACGGTATATGCGGGAAAATATCAATCCGAAGGGGCCTCATTTTTTGCTAACGCCGACGTGCCTCAATTTGTCTCTGTCCTTGGACGAGCACGCCTTTATACGCGCGAGGACACCTCATACGCATCTATCTGGTCAAATGAAATCAGCAACACGACGGAAACTGTCCGCAACAACTGGGTCATAACTGCTGCAGAACGGACACTTGACAGGTTGGAGGTGCTCAAGATTGCGCAGGGTGCAGGATTAGAGGGAGATGCACTTCGAACCTTGCTCCTTGCTAATAACGTTAATGCGCTGCTCGTAGACGGGATTATTCGTGCATGGCCGTCGTATAACGGATCCGACGTAATGGCCGATTTGGTCCCCATCATCGCGTCAGCCATCGATACAGTTATCGAATCCCACGGGTTTAAGCCTGCAAGCGAGGAGAATCAGGTCGCGCGCAGCGCCGTGACTGAGGGTTCGACGGTGCAAGCGAACGATAACGCAGATGGACAAACGGGTGAGGTGACGAAGGAGCAGGAGGCCTCGACCACAACGGATGTGCTTGCGAGGAATAAGGAACGCGTCCTCCTCACTATGAACGAGCTTGAAAGCGGTTCAGGCGTACCGTACGACCGTCTCATAGAGACGTTGGAAACTCACGGGCTAGAAGAAGAAGACGTTGAAGACGCGGTACAGGAACTGATGGATGAGGGGAAGTGCTACGAACCTAAGCTTGGCATCCTCAAGTTGATTTAGCCATCAACGCACCAACGCTCTACAACGTATGTGCTTTGCCTGTCGTCCTTTTCAAAAAACAATGTGACATGCTCAACGTGGCCTGCTCTCTCGTTTTAACCCAAGCCTTAGATTGTGCTCTTTGCGACTTGTGAGATGATGCCGTCGCTTGTCGGCGGTTGTTGTGGTGTGGTCAGTAGCGCTGCCACTTCTCAGTGGGGCGCCTTTCTGGAATGTGCTCGGGGACTTTTTTTGTGCCCTTCGCGCACTCCTCGCTTACGTACAATCCACAGTAACACGCGCCAAATTCGGCAACATCTGGGTCGCAGTAGACGCACGGGCAGATAATGTCCTTATCTAATTCCTTGTCGTTTGATGCCATACGACACGGACAGTTGTGGTATCCATAGCGCTCCTTGTTCGTGAGTATCCCGTCAACCAAAGCGTTTACGAGGTCTTTGTCGGGGTTCAAGAAACGTCCCATGCGTGGCGCTGCCTTCGTTATCGCTGCGAGGTATTGTTCGCGATCCATGCACGTCCTTATTACTTCACTCATTCTTTAAACTTGCTTAGAGCGACCGCTTAAATCTCGCTGAACTAAACAAACTTCTTAAACATCATTGCTTGGAGCTGACCGACCCCAAGGTGCTTCGACAAAAGCACAATATCGTCGCGATTAACAGCGAACGCCTTAGCAGGCGGCAACGCCTTTGCGCCGCGTGCGTAGATCGTGCCCCCTCGCTTATTAGCTCCGAGGTAGCCTCGAGGCGTACCGCCAACGACGAGAACGCCCGACTTCATGTCGATTCCAGCAAACGCCTCTGCATTTCCACGTATGATCACAGTGCCCCCGTTCAGAAGAGCGCCTGAGTTCATGCCTGCATTGCCTGTTACGATGACCGTCCCGCGCTTCATGAGAATGCCGGTGCTGAGGTCAACGTCTCCAGCAACGCAGATCTGCGCGTCACATGCACAACGTGCGCCAACGGTATCGCGCACTATCGCGTCAGATAAGTGGAGTTGTGCGTTTGAAAGAACGTTAGGGGGGACAAGCGCGTCGTCACCGAGACCGTTACACACCACATCAGTGATCGATCGATATTTCTGATACCCCGTTCGATCAGACGTGACTTCAACGACGTTGCCGATCGGTGGCTTTGCGACCCCGGCCACGTACACAACTCCCGAGACCATACTTATTCCCATGCGGGTGTCAACGTTCCCGTCAACAATGACACTACCAACGGAGATTTTGCCTCCACTGCCCGAAAAAAAACGCAAATCAACGCCTAAACTAGAACAAAATCGGTGGCCAACGTCTCCAACAATAAATATGTCCTCTTTTCGTTTTAAAGCCTCAACGACGTCGCGATAAGTGTACTTACTCCCCTCTTGATGTGGAATCGGTTCGTCAGGCTCTAACTTAGCGCCCCGATGCTGCCAGTAAAAGTTGTACGTAAAGTCCGCAATACAATCAACTGGTGCACTAAACTCGAGCTGCATTGTTAACCCTAAAAAGTTCTTTACAAACTATCGAAACGGCTTGCGTTCAATTTTTAACGAGTCGCCACCGCGAAGCACAACGGCCCCTTTTGCAGCAACAATTTCAAGTCCGTTCAGTCCAGCAGGACCACAAAGGACATCCTGTTCGGGATGTGTCCCTTTCTCGATGTCGCAGCGCAAGACCGTGCGCTTTCCCACAGACGCGACTACTCGTAGCCGTGATGACGCAGGATGATCTTTCGGAAGCACTATGAGGGGCGAACCAGCGTCGCGGATAAGAGAGAGCGTGCAGATAATTGCTTTTGTGGTGGTGCGATCGTTGCAAAAACCCGATGCAACAAAAAGATCTTCGGCGCTCACCGCCATGACGATCTCATCATCTGTCGTCTCAATGAAGAGCTGCCGAGCGCATCCTGACTTAACTACGCCGATCACGCCGTCGGCACTGCGCACGAACAAGACCTCGTCGGCGTCGAGCGGCACGTGCTGTTCCATGCTACACACTCTTGTTGATCCAGCATCCTCGATAAGAAAAAGGGCTAACTAAGGATCAACCCACAAGAGTTACTATTCAAGCTCTGTGATATCTTCCGATTGGCAGGACGGACACATCGGGTTCTTACCGATGCCCTTGAATTTCGAACCGCACTCGTTACAGGTGTATTGCTGTGGTTCGAGTCTTTCAATGTCCTCATTTCCAAACGGACCGCCGACGGTGCACATAATGAGTTCTCCTTAATAATTGCATGACAGTGACTGTGTATAAGGGTTTGCTTAGCTGCGCAAATTAGTTTCATTACGTCTAAGATAAAGTTATATGCAGTTGACGGGAAAAACATTGTATAGCTAGCGTGCGGAATTATCTCATCGCTTAATATTGCTTCTAAATAATAATTTAATTTATATTAAATTACATCTACAGTCTGTACGACAATGTCTCCTTCTAAGTTCATCCTAAGTTCATCGTTCAAGCCAACTGGAGATCAGCCTAAGGCGATTACTGAGCTTGTTAACGGCATCAACGGCGGGGCGAAGCACCAGACGCTTCTCGGGGTTACCGGCTCTGGAAAGACGTTCACCGTCGCGAACGTCATCGCACAGGTGCAGAAGCCCACACTTGTTATCGCGCACAACAAGACATTGGCCGCCCAACTCTACAAGGAGTTTCGCGAGTTTTTCCCACAGAACGCGGTCGAGTACTTCGTGAGCTATTACGATTACTATCGCCCTGAGGCTTACATACCGCACACGGACGTTTATGTGGCAAAGGAATCGGAGATCAACGATGAGATTGACCGGCTGCGACACTCAGCTACTAAATCGCTCCTCACGCGGCGTGACACCATTGTCGTAGCCAGCGTCTCGTGCATATTCGGCATTGGCTCTCCTGAAGACTACCAAGAGTCCGTTCTCTCCCTGCAAGTGAACGAAACCGTCAAACGGAGCGAGATCTTGCGCAAGCTCACTGCTATGCAGTATGAGCGTAATGACATCGATTTCTTCCGCGGAAAGTTTCGCGTGCGAGGTGACACCGTTGAGGTGTTTCCAGCGTATGGAAACACCGCGTATCGCATCGCGCTCTGGGACGACAAGGTAGAGGGACTGTACGAGTTTAATCCGATCAACGGAAGAAAGACGGCAGCGTTTGATTTTCTGCCGATCTTCCCGGCGACGCACTTTGTCACCAACCGCGCGAGACACGACGAGGCGCTGCACTCGATCAAGCGTGAGCTCACTGAACGTTTGGAGTACTTGCGCGGACAGGACAAGTTGCTCGAGGCTCAGCGGTTAGAGCAGCGCACTAAATACGACCTTGAGATGATGCGCGAGATCGGCTATTGCAGCGGGATAGAGAACTATAGCCGACACCTCAGCGGGCGCTCTGCAGGGGATGCACCTACGACCCTCATTGACTATTTTCCGGAAGACTACCTCCTTGTCATCGATGAGTCGCACGTAACCATCCCCCAGCTTGTCGGTATGCACGGTGGAGACCGGTCTCGGAAAGACAACTTGGTGGAGCACGGGTTCAGGCTCCCATCAGCTTACGATAATCGTCCGCTTACTTTTGGCGAATTTGAAAAGCGGGTCAACCAGGCTATTTACGTGTCGGCCACCCCCGGACCTTATGAGCTGGCCAAGTGTGAGCGTGTCGTCGAGCAGATCATTCGTCCCACTGGGCTAGTCGACCCTGCAGTAGAGGTTCGCCCTGCTGAGGACCAAGTCGACGACCTGATCGCAGAACTACAAAAAAGATCAAACGAGCGAGTGCTTGTGACGACACTGACAAAAAGGATGGCCGAGGATCTTTCCGAGCACCTTAACGAGATCGGCATAAGGGTGCAGTACCTTCACTCTGACATTAGCACGCTCGATCGCGTTGACATCCTGTACGACTTGCGACGCGGCACCTTCGACGTCCTCGTCGGCATCAACCTTTTGAGAGAGGGCATCGACTTGCCCGAGGTCACTCTGATGGCGATCCTCGATGCGGACAAAGAGGGCTTTCTACGCTCCGAACGGTCACTCATTCAGACGATCGGCCGGGTTGCACGAAACGTCAATGGTCGTGTAATCATGTACGCCGACGTCACGACCGACTCTATGAAGCGTGCGATAAGCGAGAACAACCGGCGGCGCGCGCTGCAGCTCGCACACAACGAGCGCTACGGAATTACACCCCGGACCATCGTAAAACCTATCGAGGAACTTGTCGAGCGACGTCGGCCAGAGCTCGTAACTGAAGAAGAACCGGCTCTGAACGTCGCTCCAGAGGAGCTTGAAGAGACGATCGCAGGGCTCCAGGTAGAGATGCAGCGAGCAGCGCGCGGACTTGAATTCGAGCGGGCGGCGCTGATTCGTGACATGATTCGTTCTCTTGAAGAAGGGACATAGCGTGACTGAATCCATTCGTATAAAGGGTGCAAAAGAGCATAATCTCAAGAACATTGACGTTGAGATCCCGCGCGACAAGTTTGTGGTCATAACGGGAATTAGCGGTTCAGGTAAGTCCTCGCTGGCCTTTGATACGATCTATGCTGAAGGACAGCGAAAGTACGTGGAATCACTATCTGCGTACGCCCGACAGTTCCTCGGTCAGATGAAGAAGCCAGAGGTAGAGCATATCGACGGCCTTTCCCCGGCGATCTCGATCGACCAAAAAACGACGAGCAAGAATCCCCGTTCCACCGTGGGAACGGTAACAGAGATCTTTGACTATCTGAGGCTTATGTTCGCACGCGTGGGCACCCCTCACTGTCCCCAGTGCGGCAAGGAGATCGCTCAACAGACCGTGCAAGAAATCGTCGACCAGGTTGTGCAGCTTCCGAAGGACACGAGGATCACGATCCTCGCCCCGGTGGTCAACGACAAAAAGGGGGAACACCGGAAGATCTTGGAGTTCCTGCTCAGCGACGGGTTCGCGCGCGCACGCATCGACGGTGAGGTGCGCGAACTCGACGAGGCAATCGACCTTGACAAGAACAAACGGCATTCGATTGAGGTCGTAGTTGACCGGCTCATCATCGCTCAGGAAGAACAGCAACGCCTCGCCGATTCGCTTGAGACCGCTCTCGTTCTCGGTGACGGTGTGGTCATCGTCGACGTTAACGGCGCCAAAGAGCTCCTTTTCAGCGAGCACTTCGCGTGTATCGAGTGTGGCATTAACATGGGAGAGGTCGAGCCGCGTATGTTCTCGTTTAATAGCCCGCACGGGGCGTGTGCGACCTGCCACGGCCTCGGGTTTGAAAAAACGCTCGATGAAGACCTTATCGTGCCCGACAAATCCCTGCCCGTCAGAAGTGCTATCGCGCCGTGGGCTAAACCGACGAGCGAGTATTACCCTCAGTACCTCTTAAGCGCGGCAAAACACTTTCAATTTGACCCTGAAACGCCGTACGAAGAGCTTGCCGACGAACAGAAACACCTCATCATGTGTGGCTCGGGGACTCAGAAGATGCGCTTTGAGTACGCCGGGCGACACGGCTATGTGCGGTTTATGAGGCCGTTTGAGGGAGTGTTAAAGAACCTATCGCGTCGTTATCGCGAAACCGACTCTGATAACGTACGGGAAGAGATTGAGAAGTACATGCGGCTGCGTGCTTGTGACGCCTGCAACGGCCAACGGCTTCAACCGAAAGCGCTCGCTGTTACGGTCGGTGATTGCTCGATAGCGGATGTCTCAGCCTTGTCTGTCGACGCGGCTTATACCTTCTTTGACATGTTGCGCCTCTCTAACGGGAAGATGATCATTGCTGCAGAAGTAATCAAAGAGGTTAAAAAACGTCTCAACTTTCTGCAAAACGTCGGTCTCAACTATCTGACGCTCGATCGAGCAAGCGAGACACTATCGGGGGGTGAGGCTCAGCGCATACGGCTTGCGACGCAAATCGGCTCGGGCCTCGTCGGCGTCCTCTATATCCTTGATGAGCCGAGCATTGGACTTCACCAACGTGACAATTTGAGGCTCATTGGGACGTTGAAGAGCCTGAGGGACCTCGGGAACACACTCATCGTGGTTGAGCACGACGAGGAGATGATTCGCACGGCAGACTACGTCATCGACATGGGGCCCGGCGCCGGAGAGCACGGAGGTGCGATCGTGGCAACGGGCACACCAAGTGACATCGTGAGCGATCCAGAGTCTATCACCGGACAGTACCTTAGTAGGGCAAAACGAATCGAGGTGCCAAAAAGACGGCGCACCACGAACGGCAAAGCCCTGCGCATTATCGGCGCGCGCCACAACAACCTTAAGAACATCGATGTGGAGATCCCCCTCGGGATCTTCACCTGTGTCACAGGGGTCTCTGGTTCTGGAAAAAGCACCCTTATCAACGATATTCTCCATCGCCGACTCGCTCAAAAGCTTCATCGGGCATACGGAAAGCCCGGCGACCACGACGACGTTTTAGGCATCCAGGACATCGACAAAGTGATCACGATTGACCAGTCTCCCATCGGGAGGACTCCGCGCTCAAATCCCGCCACGTACACAGGGGTGTTCGATTTTATTCGGGCCCTCTTCGCCCAGCTTCCTGATGCTAAGGCCCGAGGCTATCGGCAGGGCCGATTTAGCTTTAACGTGAAAGGAGGACGCTGTGAGGCGTGTAGAGGTGACGGGATCATAAAGATCGAGATGCACTTTTTACCCGACGTCTATGTACCGTGTGAGGTTTGCGAGGGGAAGCGCTACAACCGCGAAACGCTTGAAATTCGCTACAAGGGCAAGAATATCGCTGACGTGCTCGATATGACCGTCGAAGAGGGCGTGCACTTCTTTGAGAATATCCCGCGCATCAAGCAGAAACTTCAGACGCTCTTTGACGTGGGCCTGGGCTACGTCAAACTCGGACAGCCTGCGACGACGCTCTCTGGCGGGGAGGCACAACGCGTCAAGCTGGCGACGGAACTCAGTCGGCGGAGCACGGGAAAGACATTTTACATCCTTGACGAGCCGACGACAGGCCTGCACTTTGACGACATTAAGAAACTGCTCGCAGTTCTCGGCAGGCTCACTGACGCAGGTAATTCTGTGCTCGTCATTGAACACAACCTTGACGTGATTAAGACGGCCGACCATATCATCGATCTGGGTCCCGAGGGAGGCGATGAGGGTGGGTACGTCGTCGCGCGGGGAACGCCTGAGATGATCGCGCGGTCTGGCACTTACACGGGTGAGTTCCTCAAACGAGTCTTAAACGGATACTAAGGCGATGCCTCCACCTTCTGTACTCGAAAAAATGGACAACTTGCCGGGCAGTCCCGGGGTCTACCTGATGAAGGATGCCGGTGGGAAAATCATCTACATTGGGAAAGCTATCTCTTTGAAGAACCGCGTTAGAACCTATTTTCATACTACGCCGGTAGCACCGCGAACGATGGCACTCGTCGAGCGGGTCGACGACGTCGAGTGGATCGTCACTAACACCGAAAAAGAGGCGCTTATCCTTGAGTCAAACCTTATCAAGCTTCACAAGCCGCGATACAACGTTCGGCTCACCGATGACGGCAGCTTCCCGTACATCCGAATTTCGAGGGACGTATATCCGAGCATCACTGTGACGCGCGCCGTAAGAAACGACGGATCATCCTATTTCGGCCCATACACGAGCGCGCAGGCCACGCGTCAAAGCGTGAAGGTGTTGCGCAAGGCGTTCCCGTTGCGCAGCTGCAGTAGAGACCTGCAGCGCGTTCTAAGGCCCTGCCTTAACTATCAACTTAAGCTCTGTGTGGGCCCTTGTGCAGACAAAACGGAGCCTAGCGCGTACGCTCAGCTCGTAACGGGCATACGGGGGTTTCTCGAAGGGCGTCAGGACGACATTCTCAGGGAGCTGAAGCACGAAATGCGCGAAGCGGCAACAGATATGGATTTTGAACGCGCGGCGACGCTACGCGATCGCATTGCTGTGCTCGAGCGCGTCCGAGAACAGCAGTATGTAGAGCCACGACGTGGCGACGAGGATGTCATCGCCATCGCCCGCAGAGGTCCACAGGCGTGTGCGCTCATACTCATGGTTCGCGAAGGGAAAGTCACGGGGCAACAATCATACGTTCTGCGCGGAACCGAAGGCGTTGATATGACTGAACTGATGACGGCGTTTATCAAACAACATTACTTCCATCTCGAGGGGCCTTACGTTCCGAAGGGCATCCTTCTCGAGCACCCAATAGAAGAAGCGGATGCCATTGAGAATCTCCTTACCGAGATCAGAGGAAGTCGCGTTCACCTGAACGTTCCCCGCGCCGGACCGAAGAAAAAGCTCGTCGCGCTTGCTCACAAGAACGCCGAATCGATGCTTAAAAAGCCAGCTGCTGCAGATGCGTTGTATGTTCTTAAAGACGCCCTTCGACTCAGTTCTTACCCGTACAGGATCGAAGCGTTCGACGTGTCGAACCTTGCCGGGGCAGAAGCAATGGGGTCGATGGCGGTATTCATCGACGGTATGCCACAGTTTAATGAGTACCGCTATTACAAGATCAAGAGCGTTACGACGATCGACGACTACGCAATGCTCAAGGAGATTGTCAGCCGGCGATTTCGAGACCGAAAAAGCCGCGCGGACCTCATCGTGGTTGATGGGGGAAAGGGACAGGTGCGCGCCGTCAAGGACGCCCTCACGATGCTCGGTTTAAGGACCCCTCTTGCTGGCTTGGCAAAGCGCGAAGAACTCGTTTACGTGCCAGGTCGGTCAGCGCCTGTGGCGGTGCCGCAGATTGCACTCAATGTGCTGATGCGCATTCGTGACGAGGCGCATCGAGCGGCCATCCGCAGGCATCGAAACTTACGCTCGCGCAAGCTTTTGGAAAGCACGCTCGACCAAATTCCGGGTGTCGGCAAAAGACGAAAAATTGAACTGCTTAAACGTTTTGGGTCCGTGGCTGAGCTTAAAAAAGCAAGTGTAGTAGAGATCGAATCGGTGCCTGCCGTAAACAAGACGACCGCTCATAGCGTTTTCAGTTTTTTTAACGAGCGACCTGCGGCCGTTCGTGTGTCCACCGCACATACGTGACTAACGTATGCGAGAAGAACTTATGAAGGGTTGGCGTCGTAGATTGGTTTTCGATCCGTCGCCGCCCCTCGCAAGCACCTTCGTTTAACTTGGAAGATACTTTATTTGGGAAAGCTTTTTAAGTCAATATTCGGACTAAAAAAGAGCGTGTGAGGCTCGGTTGAGGGCGGCTATTCTGACTTTAAGGCTGCAACTGACTCGAATGGGTAAATCCTGTGTAGACGAATTTTCAAGGGGGACGCGACGGTAAATCCAGTAATCTTCATCGCAAGTTTGGCTGTAATCTTTATCGGCAGCAGCCTCTTTACGAACGGCGTGGAATGGGTTGGATGTAAGTTCAAGCTTTCTGAGGGGGTCGTCGGCTCGGTGTTGGCTGCCATAGGGACGGCATTGCCAGAAACCATCGTCCCACTGATCGCTATTTTCTTTGTTGCGGGACCGACAGGACAAGGTGTCGGCATCGGGGCGATATTAGGCGCGCCTTTTATGTTGGGAACCCTCGCCCTTTTTGTTACCGGTGTCGCCATAATTATTTTTAGACGTCGTCGAGTAATGGGGGCTGAAATTGCGTTTAATAGCACAATAACACGGCGGGATTTGGGCACCTTTTTCCTCGTGTACTTAGGTGCTGTGAGCGTCGCGCTCTTTGTGCCTCAGCCAATGAAACCGTTCACGGCCCCGTTCTTCGTAGCCGTTTACGTTGCGCACGTGTGGCGCATATTCAAAGCCGACGAGGGCGCATTAAAAGCACCGCTGCAGCCATTGAAGTTTGATTTGTGGGCAGCCCGATTAAAGAACGAGACTGCCCGCCAGCATCCATCATCATGGCTTGTAATTGGACAAACCGTCTTGTCAGTACTCCTTATAATAGCAGGCGCTCGGCTCTTTGTAAATCAAATTGTCAGCATCGCCGAGCAGCTCAACGCAAGTGCGACGCTGCTTGCGCTCGTTATCGCACCGATAGCAACGGAGCTCCCTGAAAAGCTGAACAGCGTCTTTTGGGTTAGACAAGGCAAGGATACGCTTGCACTCGGGAACATAACAGGGGCGATGGTGTTTCAGAGCTGCATTCCAGTGGCGTCTGGGATTGCATTCACCGCATGGACGCTTGGACCCGTTGAGCTATTTAGCGCGGCGCTTGCCCTCACAGCGGGCCTCTGGGTTTACGTGCTTGCTGCTAAAGGGAAGTTGACGGCACCGGCGCTCATCTTAAATGGAGTCTTTTATCTCCTGTTCATCGCAGTTGTGCTTCGGGGCTAGCGGTCTCAGGTTTGACGTCTTTCTGGTTTTTCCTACGCGCTCGATCAGTAGTCAAGCGAGGTAACCCTCTCGCTGACTCGAGAACATATGTCCCAGCAAGGTGTCTCCTAACACTTCCTATCGCTAAAAATGCAATAAGTCGAGCTTACTGCTTTTGCAAGGCAGTTCAAGCAACATTGCTTATCGCATCTTTAATATAGGGATATGCGTCGAACGTTTGGCTAAATGGGACGTTCACGTCTGTGACCAGGGCGTGGGCGTTGACGATCCCGCTCAGGTCTATCATGACGCTTTGAGCAAAGATCGTTTGGAACGTAGCGCTGATTGCAGAGCTAAAGAATATTGTAGACGTTATCGGGATTTCGACGCTTCCACGTGCCGGGACTTGGAATCCGCTAGAAGTGCCGTTGCTTAAGACTTGGCCGCCTTTTGCTAGGAGCAGGTCGTAGGTTAGTGAGTTGACAGTGACTCCAACGACGTTTGGATTGTACAGCTTGATTACGAACGTTATCGTGAAACCCGAGCGTGACACGTTATCGATCGAGCGCACAGACACGCCTTCGACTTGGGGGGCTTGGAGTGTTAAAAAGAAGGCGGCCCCTGCGACAGCAATGACAATAATAACGACGGCGATTATGGCGGCAATAGTTCTTGTCCGCATAGCCAAGCAATAGCCTTTTGACTATTTATATGAACCGAAACGAGCGCAAGCGTGACGGGTTAAAAAGCACACCGCAATGCGCTAAATAGCTTTTCTGGTCGTGGAATCAGACAGTAAGGAAAACGTAATATCGCTGTTCGCCGCTACAATAGGTACGCTCTGCGTTGTTTCAGTCTACCAAGGTGCGCCAGAGCATGTGTTATACTAACGCACAGGTCGAGCAGAAATGCAATATGAAGAAGTCACGCGCCGTGATTGGGAGAGAACCGCGCTTTACCTTGCCGGTGGAATGTTACTCATTATGACTGCCGCAATTTTCCTTTCTGCAATTAACCGCATTATTGGGGCGATCATTTGGTTCGCCCTCATCGGTGTGGTGCTTACGATCTTGGTAAGTTGGCACACCAAAATGTACGCATATAAGTGCAAACAGTGTGGAGAACAATTTGAGATCTCACCAGTAACGAATTTCGTCAGCCCTCAAGGCTTCGGCAAAAACGGTGCGTGGAAGTACCTCAAGTGCCCACGATGCAACAAACACGAGCGCGCTGAGGTTTTAAAGAAGGTCAACAGATGATTTGAGCGGCCCCTATTGCTGTTCGCGGTGTATCATACGTTCCTTTCTTTCACAACCGTCTCGCCTGGCTTGTTTAAATCAAGCGTTGCCTCCACTTCTAACCGGACCATTTTTACGTGGATGCCTCCGTTTTCATCAGGTGGCCGTCGTTCCACGTACGCGTTGGCGATCTCTCCTACAAAATCCTCGCGCAACGCGTCAGGAAGGCGTTCCGTGTAAGGAAGGAAGACCGTGCGCAACCAGCCAGTAAGCGCGCCTCTCCCGTCGTGTAACATATCCTTTGGGACCAACTGAACGCGTTTCGCAGAAAGGCCCGCCCGCTCAACGAAACCGCGGTATTCTTCGACGCTGTAGAAGAACCACGGGTAAGTGAAGTTTTTAAAATAGCCTTTCCAGCGGCTATGCGTTGTAAGCTCATTCGCCACGTCGGAAATCATCGCAGCATTGCCCTTCCCGCCGAACTGAAGGGCCGTCCGTCCGCCCGGCTTGAGGCTTCGCTTGATTCCGCTGAGCACAGCGAGATGATCGCTTACCCAGTGGAGGCTTGCAAACGACACGACGAGGTCGAACTCGCAACGATAAGAAAGGCGGGTCGCATTACCCCAGCGAAACTGCAGATTTGGATAACGGACGGGTGGAAATCGCCGTTGGGCAAACGCAACCATGTTCTCAGACGAGTCGATCGCGAGCACGTGTCCCCTTGGAACGAGCGCTGCAAGCTCTGCAGTCACCTTTCCATCGCCGCAGCCGATGTCCAGTATTCGCTCATCGCCTGCGAGTTTTAGGGTTCGAATGACGTCGTGGGCCCACCGTTGCTGCGAAGATGAGTGTTTTTCGTATTCAGCTGCATCCCAATTGTGCGCCACGTTCAGTTGCATCTCCTGTGGTTCAGTTCAGCGAGCGGCTTCAACGCCTCAATGCCCAGATACGAACAATCGAGGTGGTATAGAGTTACATTTCAAGCACGACTCTATAGTGAGCATCATTGTTGCGGACTCGCTGTACAGCACTGTTTATGTCCGTTTGGGGGAACACCTCGGATCGTGCGACAATGTGATGACTCGCAGCGAATGCGAGCATCTCTCGCATCACGTCTCTTCCACCTGTTAAGGCTTCCGCTTATCGATTTCTGGCCACCAACGAGAAAAGGCGCTGGAACCGCGACGCTGCTTACCTCGCCATGTGAGCGCAGCCGATTAACGATCGTCAAGTGGCCGTTGGGCCGCAGGGCCTCCATGTAGGATGACCACGGGAGGGGTGCAGAGGCTGTCGATAGTATGAAATCTAAGGTTCGTTTAGTCTCTTGCATCTCCTTTTCGTTACGGCTATTAACGAAGTGATCCGCGCCAAAAGCAAATGAATCGTCTTCCTTTTGAGGGTGAGTTGAAAACGCGGTTACCTCGCAGTCTAAGGCGTGCGCGAATTGAAGGGCTATGTGTCCAAGGCCGCCGATGCCAACTATGCCGACGCGATGGTGGGGGCGGAGGCCAAAGCGCCTCATTGGTGCGTAGACTGTCAAGCCTGCGCACATAAGCGGCGCTGCACTTGCTGAATCGAGAGAATCTGGAATCGTAAAGGCGAACCGACTATCGGTGCGAACGAAATCAGCGAATCCGCCGTGCCTCTTAACACATGTGAGCACCTTGTTTCGGCACAAGTTCTCGTATCCGCTCAGGCACCACTCGCAGTGCAAGCAGCTTCCCGATTGCCATCCGACGCCGACTCGTTGACCTGCGCTGAGCCGTTTAACCTTAAAGCCAGTCGCTCTTATTATACCGACGATTTCATGTCCTGGGACGAGTGGATAATGCGAAATGTTCCAGTCGTTATCGATGAGGTGTATATCGCTATGGCAGACCCCGCAATGGCTGACCTCGATGTCAATTTCGAATGGCCCTGGCTCTCGAAGTTCGTAGTCAAACGGACGAAGGGCCGCCCCTGGCCCTCGCGCGGCGAATGCGTGGATATGCATCTTTCGGTTTACCATGTTTGCCATATGTAGCATTTTATTGTTTGCCACGGCTGAGGTCATGACGTGAGGTTTTACACCCCCCTAAACGGTTATATATCAAAAAGCATAGCTTCAGATATATTGTAATACACGAGGAATCCCAGTGGCGAGACGAATATGGAAAGAGTGGGCGCACGACCAGTTTCTAGGGATGGCGCAGTTCGGTCCTCTCAAAATGGAACGCGGCAACATCAAGTTTTTTGTGCTTATGACGCTCCAGAAACAACCGCTCCACGGGTACGGCATTATAAGGGCGATTGAGGACGTGAGTGGCCACGCCCCGAGCGCAGGAGTGATCTATCCGACGCTCCAGATGCTTGAGGATCAGGGGTGCGTCACCATGCATGAGGAGGATCACAAGAAGATATACGCCATCACTGACGACGGGCGATTCTTCTTGGAGAAACACTGCGAAACGGTTGAGCGATTAAGCACGCGCGTTGCTCAGCCACGATGGAGTTCACTACCAGGCGTTGGCAGGCGCGTCGGAGAAATCGCGCGGACCGTCTTTTCCAACTACTCGTATCTCGACGACGAGAAGACTCGACAGATCGAGAATATCCTCGACGAGGCGAAGAGACAGATTGGCGAAGTGATTTTTGCGAGAAAGCGTTAAGATGGCGCAGCGTTACGTCTGGAAACAGGGGCTTGATCGCCGACCTTTGCGAAGCTTGCCGTGTTAAGTTTTTCCGCAAGTAGAGAGCGCTGCCTTTTTATTCATTGCGCGATCGCCAGGAGTTCACGGTTTGAAAGACTCAGATGACACAAGAGCACTCGAAACTGAAGCGGCTACGTCCGCTGCGACGGTTATTCCGCAGCGGAACCTTTTTCGACCTCAGACGTTCAAAGCGCTGCATTACCGCAACTTTGCGCTGCTTTGGGGCGGTATGCTCTTATCGAACACCGGCACATGGATGCAGATTATCGCGCAATCACTCCTCGTTTTGCAGCTTACGCAAAACTCAGGCGTTGCTCTTGGGATAATCTCGTTTGCCCAAGCCTCTCCGTTCTTGGTATTTTCGCTTGTCGGCGGGGGCGTGGCCGACAGGGTGGACAAGCGACGGTTGTTGTTGGTCACGCAAAGCCTGCAAATTGGCTACGCGTTTGCCTTGGGAATCCTAACTGTAACAGGTCTCGTGCAGTTCTGGCATATCGTTGTATTGTCGGTGCTCGTCGGAATCACGCTTAGCTTCGACCAGCCGACCCGATTTGCCCTTATCCCCTCTATAGTGCCGCGTGAGGACCTTTCAAACGCGATATCGCTTAACACGATTCTTTTTAACGGCGCGGCGATTTTCGGGCCAGCGTTAGGTGGAGCGCTCGTTATGGTCATTGGCTATGCAGGCGTCTTCTTCGTTAATGGCCTGAGCTATGTCGCAGTTCTCATAGCGCTTCTTCTCATGAGGCTATCCCCAGTCATTACTTCGAGGTCTGGGTCGTTGTTTCGCACTATAAGGGGCGGTTTAACCCACATATTCCGCGACCGCTTTCTGGCAACGCTGCTCATCAACTTCGGGTCTTTACTGTTTTTCGGATCAACATATACGATACTGCTTGCGCTCTTCGCGGTGACTGAGCTCCGGACCACACCAGCAGGACTTGGCGTCCTTTACACGGCGATCGGGGTCGGAACCATCGTCGGTTCGCTTGCGCTGGCGTCGCTGGGCGACTTCCGACGCAAGGGGGAGCTCTTGATGATCTCGTCGATTTCGATGTCATTATCGGTGATCGCTTTTTCGTTTCTTCACCTTTATTGGCTCTCATTCAGTTTGCTGCTCGTTGCCGGGGCGTCGCAAGCCGTTGTGTCAGCCGTATCAATCACACTCATGCAGCTCAACACGCCACGCAATATGATTGGTCTCGTGATGAGCATAAACACCCTCATTGTTATGGGAATACGACCGCTGGGTGCATTCCCCATTGGTGCTTTGAGCGCGGTTATCGGCGTTTCTGCCGCAATAGCTTCTGGCGCAGCGATAGCTTGTGTGATAAGTGTTTATCTATTCGCAGCCAACAAGCGGTTGCGATCAACGTAGCGCTCAAAAAAGAAGCTTTTCTTTCAACTTTTTGGATGTTTTCAGCAGGATAAATTACTTAATTTTCGTGACTGCGGCGTGCGGAACGCGATACATGTGTCGCCTTACTTAATTCACACCGCAGTATGAATCAGCCACACCTCTCCATATCGAACGTTCCCCTAGTTTTTCCACTCAATAGTTTCCGCTGTTTCCTCTGCATTTTGTGTCAGAAGACTGAGGTGGATAACGTATCTGAATGCCCGGATAGCGAAATTAGAAATTATCTCTTGACGTTTTTTTGCCTGATAGCGAGTAAAGCGCTTCCTGTTTTGACGGGGCCCATTGTGGCCTTCTTTCGTACTGGTCGCCACGTCACTTGGAAAATACAGTCGCAACGGAGCTCGAAACTACTTAAAGCGGCCCTCTGGCGTGCGAAGTAAATCGCTTCTAATGGAGCGTTAGCGAGCCAATAGTCGCCTTGTGAATATGCGCGCACCGCGCCTCGTTTAGAAAAATAAAAATCTTGGTACGTTCAGACACCTTTATTGCGAGTCCAGATTTTAAAAAAAAGCGCAAAATACGAGCGAAAACGTTAAATATGATCTTGTAGAGCTTAATTATGTTGTGATTAACGGGAGCCGGGCTCGTGAATTGGCCTGCCTCGAAACACCGTCTTCTCTTACGGCTAACGGGCCCGTGTTCCGTCTTCGTTTTTAAATGTAGAGAATCTAAGTTGTTTTTTTCGTCTACAGATCTTAGAAATTCGTTTATTTTTAAACTATCTTTTTTTAGTTGGCAGCTGCTTAAATTTCTTCCGATTTTGTCTAGATATAGTCTGTTGAGACGCTTAAAAGTAAGTTAAGAAACGCCCAAGTATTTCGGAAGATTATCTCGAGAGCACGTGAATATATCCTGTTAAAAATGCCGTTGCTATTATGAGGACCAATTTTAAAGTCTTTGCTCGTCTATTTCGCTGAGATCACTTGAAAATGTTCTTTGATTTCAAGAAAATGCGCATTAAATCTAAATTGGTATATAACGCTCGAGGTAATGTATGTAACGCTATCACATAACGGAGGTGATTCAATGACAGAAGCGAGAACAGTTAAAAGGATTCCTGTTGGGGCTGTGGCATTGATCGTTGCGGTGATTAGTGCTGTAATATCGTTCATTTATGGTATATTTTCAGCGGTTTTTATCCTTGGAGGCGCTGCAAGCATGAACACTATCTTGCCGGAAGGAGTGGGCATCGGTTCGGGTGCAACGTTAGGGATAACCGTCATCATCGCCGCTACTATTGGCGGTTTCATAGGCGGATACATTGTAACAGCAATCGCAGCACTCCTCTACAACTGGTTGGCCCCCAGAATCGGTGGTATCAAACTTGAATTCGAGTAATCGTGATATATTTTTTAGCCTCGATTGCTACGTTCCGACAATCGCGATTAACGCAAAAAACATAACCACCATTTTTTTATTTTTTAAGACGATAGTTAGTAATCTTACCGCGCTATCGTCTACGGTTCGCCCTTAGGCGTTAGCCGTGACTCTCTGCTGCGCCAATTCGAACTCTATCTAAGCTGAATGAAAGCGTACCTATCGGACACTGACATGAAAGATAAGATCAAGCTTGATAACGCTGCAAGTACGGTTTTTGCCCCCCAACTCGTTGGCTTGGTAACTACCATAGATCGTACAAGTCAGCCTAACGTAGCGACCTTCGCTTGGGTAATGAGCACTTCGCACGACCCAGAGCTCATAGCAGTAAGCGTTTCTAAAGCGCGCTATACCTACGAGTGTTTAACTGATGAATTTGTCATCAATTTGCCAACGAAGGAATTGGTCGAACAGGTATGGACCGTTGGAACCCTATCGGGGCGGAACGTGAACAAGTTTCATGTCGCCGGGTTGACGCCCATTTCTTCCGAGATAGTAAAGCCACCCCGCATAGCTGAGTGTCTAACTCACATCGAGTGTCGAATCGTCAACACGCTAGAAACGGGCGACCATACCATCTTTATCGGTGAAGTCGTGGCAAAATCGGGCGACCTCGATGCGATAAAGGACGGCACACTCAATGAGAACGTTGAGCCTTTGTTTCATCTTGGAGGCACAAAATTCCTTACTGGCCGGGAGCGCATTGATGTGAACAAGCTTGACTAGGGCAAATAAAGTTTTTAACTGGGTGACGAGATAACATAAGCCGCTGAGTGCAATGTTTCAACTATACAATAAGCGAGAGCCATCTGGTCGCCGACTTTCAAGCGGGCGTGATTCACTCTCTCTTAGAGACTTCGACTTCTTCGCTCATTTTGACTTTGCGGCAGCAGTCAGTGGCGCAAGCGATGCTTCCAAAATCAGGACGAGGTGCGGCCACACCGGCACTGCGTCGCGCACATGGAGGGGTCAGCCGTGAGCGGAGCGCGAACTGTCGTCCTGCGACGAGAGGAGTTCGACGCCGTCGTGTTCGATATGGACGGGGTAGTCACCAAGACCGCCGCCGTCCATGCCATCGCGTGGAAACGGCTCTTCGACGACTACATGGAGGAGCGCTCGCAGAGTACTGGCGAGGACTGGCGTCCGTTCGACGTGGAGGTCGACTACCGCCAGTACGTCGACGGTAAACCGCGCTACGACGGGGTGCGCAGCTTCCTCGCCTCGCGAGGCATCGCCCTTCCCGAGGGCACGCCCGATCATGCCGCCAACGTGGACACGGTGTGCGGGCTCGGGAACCGGAAGAACGGCTACTTCTTGGAGGAGCTCGAGCAGCATGGGGTGAGCGTGTTCGAGAGCACCGTTAGGCTCGTGCGCATTCTCCACGGCGTCGGCATCGGGACCGCCATTATCTCGGCGAGCAAGAACGTGGCGCTCGTCCTCGGCGCCGGGGGCGTCGGCGACCTCTTCCCGGTCTGCGTGGACGGCATCACGGCGGCCGAGATGGGACTACCCGGCAAGCCCGATCCGGCCGTTTTCGTGGAGGCCGCGTGCAGGCTCGGCGCCAGCATAGAGCGCACCGTCGTCGTCGAAGACGCCCGCGCCGGTGTGAAGGCCGGCCGCCGGGGCGGCTTCGGCCTTGTGATCGGGGTCGACCGCACAGGCGATGCCGAGGGTCTGCTCGCCGCGGGTGCCGATGTGGTGGTCTCCGACTTGGCGGACGTGGTCGTGGACCCCCCTTTCAGTCCGTCCGCTCTGGTCTGTGCGGGCGACATCGACCGGCGGCTCTGCCAGGCTACGCCGGCGCTCTTCCTCGACTACGACGGGACACTGACTCCGATCGTGGCACACCCGGACCTGGCCGTCCTCTCCGACGACATGAGAGCGGTGCTCGAGCGTTTGGCTGCGCACTTTCCGGTGGCAATCATCAGCGGCCGCGAGCTAGCTGACGTTCGTCGGATGGTCGGCATCGACGGTATCGTGTACGCGGGCTCGCACGGGTGCGATGTCGACGCCCCCGAGGCGCTGGGAGGGCGCGTCCAGCACGCACCCCTCGCGGCCAGCGACGACGTGGCGGCGGCGCGCGCCGCCCTCACAAGGAAGGTGGAGGACATTCCTGGAGCTTGGGTGGAGCACAAGACCTTCGCGGTAACGGTGCACTTCCGCCAGACGCCTCCCGACCAGGTGCCGCGCGTCATGGCCGCTTTCGATGAGGTCGCTCCCGTCTTCCCCGGACTGCGCAGGACCACCGGCAAGATGGTCCTCGAGCTGCGACCGGCCATCGCCTGTTACGACAAGGGCAAGGCGCTGCTGTGGCTGCTCGAGCGGCTGGAGACGGCCGTAGGGGCGTACGTGCCGGTCTACATCGGCGATGATACCACCGACGAAGACGCGTTCCGGGCGATCGCCGGGCGCGGTGTGGGCGTGCGCATCGGCGACCCACACGATGTGACCGCCGCCGATTACAGCCTCGCCGATGTGGGGGAGGTCCTGAAGCTCTTCCGCGCGCTCCTCGCTTTGGAGGAGCCGTCGTGAGCGGCATCGGTCCGGCTGCCTCTGGGCGAAGCGGAGACCGATGGACGCTGACCTACGAGGGGTACTGCCCGGAGGACGAGGGGTTGCGCGAGGCTCTATGCGCCGTGGGCAACGGGTACTTCGTGACTCGCGGCGCCGGCGCGCAGAGCTGTGCGGACAGCGTGCACTACCCCGGTACGTATCTAGCTGGTGGCTTCAATCGCTTGGTTAGCGACGTGGCCGGACGAGCTATTGAGAACGAGGACCTCGTCAACCTGCCCAACTGGCTACCTCTCACGTTCCGCGTCGAAGACGGTCCGGAGTTCGATGTCGATAGCGCCGATCTGCTGCAGTACCGGCAGGAGCTCGACCTCCGCCAGGGCGTCTTGAAACGCGCGCTAGTCTTCAGGGACGATGCTGGTCGCGAGACCGAGCTGACCGAGCGCCGCTTCGTGAGCATGGCGGACAAGAACCTTGCGGCCATCGAGTTGACGCTCACTGCGCGTAATTGGTCCGGCAACGTTACCTTCGTGTCGGCCCTTGACGGGTCGGTGGTCAATACCGGCGTGTCGCGATACCTCGACCTAGCTTCGGACCACCTCGAGCCCGTCGCCGCATCGCGACCGAACCCCGACACGATCTGTCTCGTTGCGGAGACCTCGCAGTCACACATCCGCATCGCCGAGGCCGCGCGCACGCGGCTGAATGTCGGCGGCGACCCCGCGCCCGTCGCCGCCGAGCTGACCGAGCGGACTAGCTACGTCGGGCTGGTGCTGCCGGCAGTGGCTCAGTGCGGCGTCCCACTGACGGTCGAGAAGACCGTCGTCCTGTGTACGTCACGTGAGAGCGGCATCTCCGAACCCACGTACGCCGCTCTCACGCGGCTGGAGGGCGCAGGCGACTTTGCCATCCTCCTCGAGAGCCACGTCGAGGCCTGGGACGCGATCTGGCGCCGCTGCACCGTTGAAGGAGGTAACGACGATCACGTAGGCATGCTGCTTCACCTCCACGTGTTCCACGTGCTGCAGACCGTTTCGCCGCACACCGTCGACCTAGACGCCGGTCTGCCAGCGCGTGGCCTCCACGGCGAGGCCTACCGCGGCCACATCTTCTGGGACGAGCTCTACGTGTTCCCGTTTCTCACTGGCGTCTTCCCCGAGATCACGCGGGCGTTGCTGTTGTACCGCTACCGGAGGCTGCCGGCGGCCGTGCGGGCGGCCCGCGCGGAGGGGTTCAGGGGGGCTATGTTCCCGTGGCAGAGCGGCAGCGACGGCCGCGAAGAGACGCAGGTGGTGCACCTCAACCCGAAGTCCGGACGCTGGCTGCCAGACAACAGCTATCTCCAGCGGCACGTGAACGTGGCGATCGCCTACAACATCTGGTGCTACTACGAGATTACTGGCGATGCTGCGTTCCTGCGCTCTTACGGGGCGGAGATGCTGCTGCAGATCGCCCGTTTCTTGGCGAGCCTGACGAGCTTCGACGAGGCGCGCGGGCGGTTCGTGATACGCGGCGTCATGGGGTCCGACGAATACCATGATGCCTATCCGTGGTCCGACAAGCCCGGCATCGACAACAACGCTTACACGAACGTCATGACCTCTTGGGTCCTCCGGCGTGCTCTCGACGCGCTCGACCGGCTCCCCGTTCTCTGGCGCGACGAGCTGATTCGCAAACTCCGCATCGACGACACTGAGCTTGAGTTGTGGCGCGACATCAGCCGTCGCCTCTTCGTGCCGTTCCTCCCCGATGGCGTCATCAGTCAGTTCGAGGGGTACGAGCGGCTCGAGGAGTTCGAATGGGACGCCTATCGGGCCAAGTACGGTGATATCGCCCGCCTCGACCGCATCCTCGAAGCCGAGAGAGACACGCCGAACCGGTATCGTCTGTCCAAGCAGGCGGACACCCTCATGCTCTTCTACCTGTTCGCGGTCGACGAGGTTCAGCGGCTGCTCGTGGAGCTCGGATACGAAGTGGACGAGGTGATCCTGCAGCGCACTATCGACTTCTACGCCGCACGCACTTCTCACGGTTCCACGCTGAGCCGAGTGGTGCACGCCTGGCTGCTCGCACGAACCGACCCGGGCGTTTCGTGGTCGCTGTTCCTCGAAGCGCTCGAGAGCGACCTGTACGACATTCAGGGCGGCACGACGCGCGAGGGGGTGCACTTGGGCGTCATGGCCGGCACGATCGACCTAGTGCGCCGCGGGTTCGCCGGGGTTGAACCGGGTGCGGGGTCGGTGTCGATCGACCCGCGTCTTCCGCCCCAGCTGGCCACCCTGCGGGTCCTCGCTGCTCGTCGGGGGGTGCTGGCTAGACGTCAGCTTGGCGGACGGACTTTTGACGCTGTCGAACCGGCCAGGTAACGAGGCCGACGTGAAGGTCAAGCTCCGAGGCCTGGAGGTCGTGCTGGGTCCCGGCCGGTCGATGGAGACTGCTCTCTAGCCCGGCCGCTCGGCCGCGCTAGGCCCGTTTTAAGGCTTAACGCTTTGAACGAGCGCCCTTTTTTGAAGACGTTCTCGTCACATCCGGCGCCAGTCAAGTTGTGACGCAAACGCTGTGTCACGCGTTTAAACGCATTTCCTGTCTCACGCGGGATTATAGTGTGTCTGTGCTCACGCTAGATCAGAGGTGGACGTTATGGCTACAATTATAGCGAGCATGCAGACTTACGAACAACTCGACGCGGGTACCTCTTCGGCCCTGCGCATAAACAGGCGCATCGAAAACGAAGAGATACCACTCTTCATACGAAGGTGCGTCATCGACGCAACACGCTGGGAAGTCGACGGAACACGATATGATCAATGGCGCGCTGAAAACGGCAACGGAAAAATTCCCGCTACCGAATGGCGTGAACAAGTCGTCATTCCCCACCTACAGGAGCGGTTTGACGGGCTTGAACTGCGTGACGATGACCGTCTCTACGGGATTAGACACGACACCGCTGAGGAGATAAATGAACGTTTCTACAACCCGCAACAGCTTCGGGGGGCGATGCTTGCAAAGTGCCCAGGACAACGATGGCTATTCGCTCTTGGGTGCTGTCGAAGACACAGACCGCAGTAAAGTTCGAGTCTCTTTCAAAGCTCAACTGTAACGATAACGCACTCTGTCAATAATGCGTGCAGCTGTCCATTCACGCGTCATCGTACTCTGTGTCCGGAAAGGCGTCTTCGAATTCGAGCCTCCTGTCCGTGAGCTTGTTGTACAACATCACTGCATCTGCTAGGCTGAGCGGCGTTAGTTCCGGGTCGTAATTGTCGTCGTCGCCAAAAAACGGCACCGTTATTTCGTACTTGAAGTAGAGCCCATCAGGCGTGCGGAACAGGTCGACGTTCGTGAGGCCGGTTTTCAGCGTTTCAATGCAGAACCGGTGCTCGTTTCGCGCAAGAAGAATTGCAGCATCCGTGTCGTACACCACACCGCCAAACGCTTGTCTCATAACTACAGACCTGTAGAATGAGCACAAAGATAAGCTTTCTACGTGCGTCGAGAAAGTGACACGTGGCCCCGACGGGTGATGATGGCGCTTTTTGTTCAAAGGCGCAAGCAGGAGCGGCCTTCATCCGATTGTCTTGGCCTTACCCCCTGTACGCTCAAAAAGAGGTCATGATAACCCTTTAAACATCAGAACATCATCGAAAAGCATAACTTATTCCGTTACGCCCCTCCGTATCTCCTCGCTCATTATTTCTTTTTTTGATTTCAACCACATATAAGGCTCCGTTCACGACTTGATCTAAGGAGTCTACAGTTTACACTCATAAAGTTCCTTGCACGTGCCTCTCAGAACAACCCTATAGGCGTGCCTGAGGTCGTGTTTATGTAATCGTAGTGTTTGTTATGTGTAACCGTACGCGTACTTGAGGTCTTCATTCCAAGCGTCCGAGTAGCTGATTCTGGGATAACCGTTCGCGTCGAGGACGAGGGAAGTATATTCTCCCACGTACCCCGCTGTGTGGACGCGTTCATAGTGCCAGCCTACATTGCCTGCCGAATCGCTTTTCCACGCATACTTGAGGTTGCCGTTCGGCCATCCTTCGAAATAGCTGATGCGCGGAAGGCCTCTCGCGTCGAGGGCGAGGGAAGTGTATGCTCCCACGTTACGGCCAGTGTCGACTGCCTCCGTGTGCCAGCCCATTGCATCCTTATAGGCGTACTTGAGGTCGTCGTTCGCTCCATCAGAGTAGCTAACGTGCGGATGGCCACTTCCGTCGAGCTCGAGGGAACTGTATGCTCCCACGTTACGGCCAGTGTCGACTGCCTCCGTGTGCCAGCCCATTGCATCCTTATAGGCGTACTTGAGGTCGCCGCTCTTATGGTAGCTAATGCACGGGGAGTTCTTCCCGTAGATTTCAATGGAGGTATAAGAGATCCGATACCCCCCTGAACCAATGGTGTCGATGTTTCTTGTTATGTGCCAGCCCTCATCGTCCTTATAGGCATACGTTAGGGAGTTGTCGTCATAATCTACGTAGCTAATGTGTGGGCGGTCGAACGCGTCGAGGGCAAGCGAGGTGTGCCCGCCGACACTACCAGTGCTGTCGACCGTCTGTCTGTGCCAGCCCTCAGCGTCTTTCCACGCGTACTTGAGGTCTTGGTTCGAAGCGTCAAAGTAGCTAATTCTGGAATCGCCGTTAGAGGTGACGGCGAGTGAGGTGTACCAGCCACATTGCCACCCGCTGTCGACCGTCTGTCTGTGCCAGCCCTCAGCGTCTTTCCACGCATACTTGAGCTGGTTCGAGCCGTCGTAATCGTAATAGCTGATTTTGGAATCGCCGTTGTATACGGCGAGTGAGGTGTATTTGCCCACCCACCCCCTGCTGTCGACAGTTTGAATGCCCCATTGCAGCGCTGCGTCGGCAGGCACTGTCATGACGAGCGAACAGAGAGGGAGCGCTATGAGCACTCCCAAGAACAGTGATAATGCTTTTTTGTTCGTTGACATACGATTTCACCTTCAAGGCTACATCTGACAGCCCGCCCCCGTCATTGAGACAGTTTGTATACAAATCTCTGAGGACGCCCGTTGATGCTCACACACGTGTGAAAAGTTTATAATAATAAAACTTCGAGAGACGATAAATACTTCGATTTGAAACTGATAGGCACTTACTTTTCGATTTTGAGCCCGCAGAAGCAAGCGGGCTATAACAGAATGGCACTATTGTTAACTTTAGCATAACTACATTTAACTCCGTATTACTGAGAGGGAGTGCGCAGATTTCTATGACAAACCAATTCACACACATCGCCGACGTAAAAGTTGGCCGGGTAAAAGGCAACAGTTTACTACACGAATGCAAACCACCGTTGTCCAGCCTATCAGCTATAGCGTCACTCTCGTCGGTAGGGCCCCTCTTCTTCGTAGTCGTACTCGTCTTCGCCTTTCCGTCGCATGAGAAGCACGCCTGCGATGAGGGCAAGCAAAACAATGCCAGCAATCCCAAGCACGATAAGCAGCGCGTTCGATCCAAGGCCGGTGGCAGCTTCTGCCTGCGAGACGATGTTCCCTTCGCTACGTAGACTTAACATATTACAATACGTTTGTTTTAACAAATGGTTATCACGAGATGTTTCGCGGTTTGTGCGATGGATGGCAATCTTCGCAGCGCTTATCATAATCTATGAAACGCTGACCTTGTGTTAGGTAATCCAATTACTACACGGCCATTGAAGGACTGTAAAAAAATGATGAAAGAGAGAACCGAAGTCGTCATTCTTGTCGCGGTTTCTGTCATCTCGACTCTGTTCTTGTGGCTTCCGTTGGCACTTAACGTTAACACGGTTTTAGGGGTTAACATTGCGGCCACAGGAATACAGGTGCTTGAGCGTTACTACGACGGACCGTTATACGTGATCGTCGCTAAAACCTTCTACACGTCGACCTCGCCGCTTTATGGGGCGTCCGACTTACCCGCGACGTACTTCGCTGCGCATCTGCCCGGCTATCCTGTCGTTATCTGGCTCTTTGCGCTCGCTGTGCCACCTTTCGTAGCGATGCTTGTCGCGAATCTTGTTATCTCTGCAGCAGCGGTCGTTGTTTTTTTACTTCCTCGTAGCGCGCTTCAAGCTTGTGCACGATCCGTTCTCTTCAGCGCTCTTGTTCCTCTTCTTTCCACCCCGCTGGCTCCTCTATCGGAGCGTCGGCGCATCGGAACCGCTCTTTATCCTACTCACCTTGTGTATGCTCTACGCCTTAAAGCGGGACGACGCGGGAAAAACCACTCTTTTCGGCGTTTTAGCTGCGCTTACGAGGATCTGGGGGGTATTGTCCTTCGTTGTCTGTACTCGGTTCGTGGCTGTGGAATAGGACATTGACCACAAAACGGTTCGTTGTAGTCCTCGCCATCCCCGCTTCGCTGTTACTCCTCTTTTCGTTTTACGCGCACTCACTCGGCGACTTTTTCGCTTATTTTGGTGTCAACCAAGCTCGTTTGAGCGTACCGTTGCTCACTATCCCAGTCAGTGCCGCGATGGCAGAACGCAGCAGCGCGTTTGGAGCAGAGCTCTACGTGATCCTCTTTTTTATCTACAGCCTCGGCATCGTGCAGCTCTATCTGAAGGGGTACCGTGAGCTCTTCCTCTATGCGCTCGTTATGTTCGTGCCCCTCCTTTTCGTATTCCATGAGGATATAAGCCGGTATCTGCTGCCTATTGCGCCTTTTGCTCTCATCATTGGCTTTAACGACCTTGTGCCGAAAAAGCGCATCTATTTCCTAGTTCCTTTTGCGCTGCTATGCATTGGGGGCTATTTGTACTGTCTTGCAGTGTTGCCAACCAACCTCTTGCCTCTTGACGCGTTTGAGCGGCTGTTACTGACGCTCGGGATGAGATAGGCGTAGCTCTAACGGCAGATGAGAGCGAATGGCTTTGATTGTGAGAGTAATTCATGTCTTTTCATAGGAGTCGCGCTTCCATGAATGTCCGAGAGCAGAAGCGATTTCGTATGAATTACTTGAACGATATTCATGGCTTAATTGTTTAACCCGCGATTAAAGCTTCCAGCTTGTAGGAGCGTCTAGGTATCGCAGTCTTATCTATAGCGTCGCTCTCGCCTGCAGTCCCATTCATCATCTTTTCATCGTCGTCGCATCAGGAGCGCTACGGCGATCAGAGCGAGCAGAGCAACGGCGATTCCGACGCCGGGCGTGCTAGGCGTCGCCGTAGCCGCACTATGTCCGACGACTCCGGTCGTTGTGCCGTTTGTTGTCAGGGTGGAAGTGTTATTTCCCGGAGGAGTGAGAGTAGGTCCGGGCGGTTCGGGAGTTGGTTGAAGGTTCTGATCCGGGCGGTTCGGGAGTTGGTAGTGAAGGTTCTGTCCGGGCGGTTCGGGAGTTGGTTCGGCCCTTTCGTGAACGTTGACCGTTATCTCATCTACTACGGCACCAGAAATATGGAGGGCGAGCCGAACAGTCCCAGCTCTCACGGAACGTAAACGAACTCGATGCCTGACCATTCGCGTCAGTGACGAGGTTTTGATACCCAACGGAGCTCGCCGCTTCTAATCTCAATGCCTACCGGCACCCCTTCTGATAGGATCGCACCACGTAGGGGAATATGCGCTACTGTCACCTTTACAATAATACACCCGTGCGGTGTACGTTAGCGTATCACCTTCAAAACCCGTTGACGGGCCGGAAAGATCCGCGGTGTTCCACTGAATCGCCGATACGGGTTCGGCCAAATCTATAATACTGATAACGGTAACGAGTCGAGCACCGCAACCGTTACAATGCACACTAAACGCGCGTTTCGCTTGGGTATTCATACATCTCACCTTTTTAAGTAAAGTTGTCAAAGTTTAAACGTATAAAAATGCACGCGATTGGCATAAAGCTTTCATTTATTGCGATGTTTTTTGTATTATTTTAAGAAGTGTTTGCAAATGTGCATCTCTAAATGCTTTTTTGCAGCTCTCGTGTTCGTAACATAAGTAAACGTCCTCTGTGTGCAATCAATCACACTAAGCTTTCAACGCCTTTTATCACATCTAGTTCAAACACAGGACAGAGCGTCAGGAAGGCTTTGGCCTTTGTCTCCTCAAACTGTTGGCGGGGTGACAGGTTAAACCCGATCAGATCTGTGCAGCTTATCGAGCTGTGGAGCTTCTTTTACTCCTGTGTAAAGTCAGCGACCGTAGCGACGGTTTTTTCTAACCTTCGTGAAACCTAATGCGCTCAGTTCGCTATCGTTATACAGGATGGACTTAAAGTCTTTTTTCTCACGCGCATACCGACGCATGCTACGCGACTAAACCACGAAAAAGGGAGGCTAATATTATGAAAAGATGTCTCGCCATATTTCTTATCGCGCTGATGGCTACTGCCATCATCAGTGCGGCGGATGTTGTAACCGCACAGAAAGCTACGGCAGCGTCAGATCACAAGCCGTTCATCGTGCAATACAAAGAAGGGAAAACTTACACTTTTGAGGCGGGGCGGCTCACATACGCCACGGAATTCTTTAGCTTCGAAGGGGCACCGGGGCTCTCCGCATTTGCGGACAAAGATGCATTGTCCGCTTCACTAACAGTCACAGAGGCGGACCAAGGGATTTCAATGGGTCTTGCCATTATCGACTGGCAGCTCAAGCAGAACCGCGGCTTTACCGATGCGGACCTGGCAAAACCGTGCACAGTAAACGTAGAGATGAGCTATACTATCACGGCAAGCGGGGTCGCTAAGGCACACGGCATCGCAGCGATCGGGCTTGTCAATGAGATGTTCTGGAACGATTATGTGTATGGCACTGATCCCGCGCCCAGATAATACTAAAACCGTCTCAGATACCTTTACGTGAACCGGTACGCTCGGTGAGCTATTCTCCCTGGGTGCTGATAACCAGCTATATGGGATGGTAAGCGCCGGAGTGGTGTATGTAGCTGAATGGGAGGCAGCAGGACAAGCTTCCGCGGCTGGCTCTGTCGAAAGCATAACGCTCCAGTTCTAAGAATATACGCTTTAAACGAGGGCACGCACACCCTCACGTTCCTTTTCAAGAGCTCTGTTTCCGTGCGTAGCTGCTACCTGCCGCCGGAGTGTTTGCCGACTTTGGAAAAAAAATAGAAAGAGAGACCCCTCCCGCGTAGTTGACCAGCTTAAGCACCAGCACGCGCCTGTGCGCTCTGCATTCTCTTACTGCAGGTGACGGATCGATTTCACGCAAGCTTTAAGCCGAGCGCGAACATTCTTATTCAGTTAAAATCCGGTAGCGATAGCTACGGGGGTGGACATTTATGGATACTCACGCACAACGTGCATTTTCTGTGTTCGAAGCGGTTGCGGTGGTTGCCGTTACCGTGTTTGGTATTGTTGGTCTAACGGTGGTTCCTGTGTCAGGCAACAACGGTGAGTTGCTCGTTTTCCCAACTGTAGATACCTCGTCAGACGATGGTACCTTGCTCATTTGGCCAACAATTGAGACGGGTGATGACACTGAAGCTAGCCCCTCGCCGTCAGGAGCTAGCCCCTCGCCGTCAGGAGCTAGCCCCTCGCCGTCAGGAGCTAGCCCTAATCCGACAGCCGGTGGTGGACAATCATCAGCAGCGCCTATCCTTTCCGAAGAGGGGATCGAAGACGTCACCCACAGGTTAAAGCTGCCACAGGGACTCGGGTCTAATTGGCTGCTTCTCTTGCTCGCAGTTGTTGTAATTGTGCTGCTCGCCATCATCGCAGCAGCGCTCCTTATGCGACGAAGACGCGAGGATGAGTACGATCGAGAGGGTTACCGGCGAGAGCGGCGCTATAGACGCTAAGATCGCTCTCAATGGCTAACAACAGAAGGGGAAATGAAAAAGATAATTGCGGTTGTGTTGACAACCCTGTTAACTGCATCGATCGTTTTGAGTGCCGGATGCACCTCGTCAGATAACGAAAAAGCAACAACAACGGAGCGGGACTTTGGTAATTCACCCGTCCCAGCCCCATCCACCCCCGTGCGTCTCGTATTCATCCACCACTCCACCGGCGAGAACTGGCTTCGCGACGACAACGGACAATTGGGCACGGCGCTGCGCGATAACAACTATTTCGTGAGCGATACCAACTACGGCTGGGGGCCCGAGACGCCTGATAAAGGCCCCATCGGTGATAACACCGACATCGGTGACTGGTGGCTGTGGTTCCGCAGTCCGAACAGCTCTACCTACCTCGAATCGTTGTACGCCGAGGACGGACAAAACACAGATAACTCCCGGCTTACCGCCAACTTTGGGGGCGAGAACACCGTTGTGATTTTCAAGTCGTGCTTCCCCAATTCGGCCCTCCAAGGCAATCCTGATGACGACATGCCGCCACTTGCTGACAACCGTCTGCGTGGCCAGAGTGCCGGCTCAGAGGATCACACTGTTGCGAATGCCAAGGGCATCTACGTCGACCTGCTCGAATACTTCCGCACGAAACAGGACAAACTGTTTGTCGTGGTTACCGCGCCACCGCTCAGCGATCCAACCAACGCGAACAACGCCCGTGTGCTCAACCAGTGGCTGGTCAACGACTGGCTCAAGGACTACCCCTACAACAACGTGTTCGTCTTTGACTTCTACAACGTGCTGACGACGAACGGGGGCAACTCACACGTGAACGACCTCAATCAAGACGCGGGCAACCACCACCGCTGGTGGAACAACGCTGTGCAGCATCAGGCCGATACGCGCCGCAACGTGAACGCCTATCCTTCTGGCAGCGACGACGACCACCCGTCACAGGCGGGCAACGCGAAGGCAACCGCAGAGTTCTTCCCTCTTTTGAATTTGGCGTATAATCGCTGGTCGCAAGGCGCAACGTAGATTTTCGATGCCGGCTTACACCCTTAATCCAAGCAGGAGCGCCGCTCCCGAGCACACGCATTAAAGGATACATCACGTCAGGCTTTGATGTAAAACGCCAACTTAGTTTCCCTATTAAGCCAAACGAATACAGCGCCGGCGAACTGCTCTACTGTAGGAAACTCAGCAAAACATAATTGAGCGATAAACCACCAGCAGTCGTATACAAAAATCGCTTCGCCCCCGGCTTAATACGCCAAGCTTCGTCATCAGCTTTTTTCTTAGTAAAAATAAAATTTGCGCTGCACGGTAAGCAGTTGCAAAAACGAAAAAACCTTTAAAAAAATAAGATAGAGCGCCATTAGCGGCGAGCGTTTCCCCCAGATTCTCGGACAAAACTCGACTTTTCCGGTCAATCCGGCCTCACGCGCAAATCGTAGTAATTCCGGATACTCCAATACGTCTTCAGTTGCATAGGGCCAGTCAGCCTGCATGTGTCTGCGCGTCAATGAACGCCAAAACGACAGACAAGCCGGCTCATAAAAAAATATATACACCGCCCACCTTTGTTCAGCACACGCGCCACCTCTTTCAACGTCTTGCGGTGCTCTTGAAAATGGTGAGCGGCGGCAAAACAAAAAACAACATCAACAGACTCATCGGGCTCTTACGTCTGATAACTACGGCAGGCATACGTTGCATCCACCTTCACGTTGAAAATCCTCTCCCATATGCCAATAGACGCAACAGCATCGGGACTGATGTCAGTCACGGTGATGTGCGCCGTCGGAAACATTTTTTTAATTAAACACGATGCCCACCCCTGCCCTGCGCCAAGTTCAACGACCCTGCCTGCGTTTTCAAAAATACATTTATAGTGGTTAACACACACTCGTACAGGATCGTAATCTCGGAGAATTTATTGACTAGATTCACAACCGTCTCTCTGCCCACGCCTTCAAGCGGAGAGTTCTTCCAGAAATCCAGATCGGCCTCGTATTTTTTCTCTATGTCGTCATTAAATGTATCTTTCTCAACCGTATGAACCGCCCCGCCATCTCGTGTTTGAAGTTCTCTCTGATACACAAAATCCAACGCTCTTTAAGGATAAATAAACTTCAAAAACGTAGCAAACGCTCGACTAGAAAACTGAGAGCTCATAAATAGAAACGGCTGACGTCCTTATGCCAAGCAGGAGCTGTGCTGTTTTTATTCGGGCTGACGGTGTTAGGATTTGGCGTCTCGCCGCTGATCACCGCGCCGTTGGGCAACTACATAATCGGCGCTTAAGGGGTGCTCAGCAGCCTTGTGATTTTGGGAGTCGCATTCTTAATCTCATCGTGCTGCTCGGACCCCCCCTGCGATTTCCTGACACTGACTGGCGGCCGAAGGGCTGGACACAGGCGCAAGCGAGCGCGCAGTGTGAAGACATTAACTGGGGCCAAACGGTCCGCACGCGCGGTTGCTGGAGGCTCTGGCTCGGCTTCTTCATCGGCACCTTGGCCGGCCTGATGGCGATCGGCATTAGCAGCCCCACCGGGCAAGAGGTATTCAAGTAGAGCGTAGCGACCGCTGCCGCCCTAGTGGGTGTCTTTGCTGTGTTAGGTCTTTGCTGTGTTCAACGGTATCGACCGTCCTATTTTTGGCTACCTCGTTGACCGGATACACCCGCAAAACGCAGCGATGGTGAGCTTTATCATTATCGCCGCAGCAGCGTTACTCCTCAGTTTTGGGGCAGCACCTGGCGCTACGGCGGCCTACGTCGTTGGGTTCTGTGCGCTCTGGTTATGCCTCGGGCGGATGGCTCGCAATTGCGCCTGCGTGCGCCGTTGCCTTTTGTGCACCACGTATGACGGGCCAAATTACGGGCTCGTGTTTACCGCGTACGGCGTCGGGGCTGTTAACAGAAACTTACTCGCCGGGCAGTTGCGCGACCTCGTCGGCAATTATGTGGCGGTTTTCTATCCGGTCGCAATGCTTGCCATCGCCGGCATTGCGATCTCGTTCTTCCTGATCGGTCGCCAAGCCAAACAAGTAGTTAAAGTGGAAGGGCACAATACCTTCCATTTTTAGTTTTTTATAGTGAACTTCAGTTTCCGCAAAAACAGCAAAAACCGCTATGCTCTCAAAATAAGCAATTTTAAAAACGCTGCCTTCGTGCTTACTGAATTGTTATCTTTCCAATACCGCCACTTGAGTTTTTCAGGATCCTGATTTGACTCAGCGTTTCCGCAAAATACATAGCACAGCCGAAGGCATTGAGCAAGCAACGATCGCTAGCTCTCCCTTTATGATAATTAGTCGTTTCGGGACAATAACTCCGAATCCGTGATGTTCAAATCTCTATTCTGCCAATGCCAGTCTTTAGAAGATCCCTGGCAATCGGACGTGCTGGACACCTTGCTTGCGCTATGAGCGCGCTTAGAACGGCAATAGAGTGAATTCGGTTTCAGTCCAAGCTCGAAGTAACCTACACTGTTGTCAGCGGGTAGGGCATTTAAAAAAACACGTCAAGATTAACGTCTTATAATCCTGACCGTTGAAACCCTATATATAGTGACCTAGCGTCGCTAACGCCTCTCTCGCTCGTAGGGCTCCTCCTCTTCGTATTCATAGTCGTAGTCTTCTCTCCTACCCCGTCGCATGAGGAGGGCGGCTGCAACGATGGCAAGCAGAATAATGCCGGCAACCGCGAGGACGATGAGCAGCGCGTCGGATCCAAGTCCGATAGCAGCTTGGGCCTGTGAGGCGATGTCGTCGAGTCCCGCTGCAGATGCGTTTGTGGTGTTGGGTAACGTAGCATCCCCGTTTGATCCTGTGCCCGCATTGCTGTTTGACCCTCCGCCACCGTTCGTTCCGCCACCGTTCGTTCCGCCGCCGTTTCCTCCGTCTGCTGCGGTGATGGTGACTGCCCGTTCGTCATTCGTCGAAACGCCACCTGAGCATGAACGCGATACGCGCCCGGCTCCTAAACGCGTACGAAGCGGACGCTCGTCCGTTCGCGTCAGTTGGGACCGTCTGATGGTTAAGCGCTGCCAAGTTCTCTACTGCGTAAAACGTGAAACGTGACTGCATAACCACCTAATGCCCTTCCGGATTGCGTTACCGATGCGGTATAGGTAATCCGTTTCGCCTGCCTCACCAGTATCTCGGACCAGTCAAGTTTATGCGTGGCGCTTCAGCAATGATTACTGTAATCGAACCGACGATGGTCGCGCCCCTATTATAGTATATCGGCCTGCGCTAGTAAACGTATACGATGTTGTTGAATCTACGTATAATATTCCCCGTCTTTCAATGCTAGGGCCATCTGACAGTTGTGTTGGAAGAGGTTGAGTCTGGCCATTAGGCAAAATTATTCGAAACTCTGGCGCAGTGATCGGAAGCACACTTGGTGATTGCGGATCATAAATCCTTACCTTAAACTCCAATATGTCGCCGACATTTCCAGTGGTCGGTGCTGAGGTCCAACTACACGTGTCGGCACTCGCTTTAGTCATCGTTAGACCAACAATACCAAACACGGTAACGGCCACCACCGCAACCGTTGCGAGCACAGAAAATGCGCGTTGTGCGTGAGTATTCATAAATGTACACCTCCGTAGCTGCCGCTACCGGATTTTAACTGAATAAGAATGCACGCGCTTAGGATAAAACTTTCTTTATATAATTTTGTAGCTCGAAACGATGTGATCTAATTCTGCATCTCATTCTGCACTTGAGTATGTTGTCAGAAGCTGCTAAAGGTTAGCGTAAGTCGCGCCGAACTTAGAGATAATATCTTTACCTAGAAAATCCACGCACCACTAATCCAGAGGAACATGTTCTGTATCGCAACGACTACGGCGATGACACTGATCGTAGCCGTCTTTGTCCAGTCCTCTGACAACATAAATCCAAAAAAGAGGTAGAGCGGAAAGATCGCCGCCACGTAGCGCATAAAAGACATCGGGGTGGACAGCGACAAGAATATAACAAGCAAGCCGAGCGAGTAAACCGAAAGCGCCGGACTCCTTTTAAGGAGGAAAAGTGCTGCGGCCACAACGAGCAACGTTTCTACGAGGAGAATCGGCATTGCAGAGTAGTTTAACACGATCTCAGACAGCCCCTCAAAGCCATAGATCCGCACGTTGTCGAACAGGTTGCTGAGCGTCACTGTGTTATCCCACAGCGCGGCTTCAATGTGTAAGGGGGCAAGTGGGTCGCCGAACGTATAAAAGTAAAAAAGACACAGCAGTCCCACGCCTACGCAGGTCGCCGCGATAACGCCTAGTTGCTTGATGGCGCGCGATGGATCGCGCCGCGACACGTAGTCGCAGAGCGCCTCAATGAGAAAGATTACAAGAATAACCACGCTGACTATGCGCGTAAAGATGGAAAGTATCGCTAAAAGCGCTGAGAGTCCAAATTGTGCGCGTTTCCAAAAGTAGGTACGCCCCTATCGTGAAGGCGAGGAAGAGGGATTCAGAATAGGAGAGAAGACTGCAAACGGTGAGCACGGGAAACACCATGTAAGCGAGGCACACGCGCAGCCGGTACTTCTCATTAACGACGAGTGGGGCTAATTTGTAAAGGAAGTAGAGCCCGAGGAACGAAAACGCATTGGCAATAATCACCCCTATCCACGGCATTAACGTACCATTGTTAAGGCTGAAGAGCTTGATCAAAAAGGGGAACAACGGCGGGAAAACCGCTGATTTGGGATAAATGAACGAATACCCCTGAGACGCGATGCCCGTGTATATACCCCCATCCCAGCCTGCGAGGAACGTCGGGTTTTCGAACAGCCTTTCGGGCTGATACAGTAGGCTCACGCCGATCGCTCCGAGCAGAACGACGGCCTTTATTGCCCCGTACGTCACGAGCGTATTTAATAACCGGTCTTTCGCATAGTAACGGACAGGGCGTGTAAAGAGGTCTTGCGCACGGCGCACGAAAGCATTGCAACCAGACGAGAGTTGTTGGCTCATGGGCTGCGGATCACAAACAAGCACACATTATCCAGCGTGCACTACTTACGCTTGCTTTTTCGAGTAATCGATCGGCGAGGCGCTTACTAATTATTAAGTGCTCTTCTACAGAGGCCGCTGCTAAGACGTAATACGAATCGCAGATACCCCCCTTAATGGTTGTAATCTACAGTTTGCGCCAGTTTGTCACGCCACCCTCGTTGTATAATCGCCTTGTTGCTTATAAGCCCCTACCGTCTATAGCGTCTATCTCGCTCGTAATCTCGCTCTCGATCGTACTCGTCATCGCGTCTTCGTCGCATAAGGAGCGCTGCTGCGATGATTGCGAGCAGAACAACTGCAATAAGCGCGAGCATGATATACAACGCATTAGACCCAAGTCCGGTAGCAGCTTCGGCCTGTGTAGCGACGTCCTCGATTCCCCCTTCGATATTGAAGGGAGCTGCCGATGACTGTCCATCTCCGTCGCCATTTACCGAGGCGTCTGCCGAGGCGTCTGCCGAGGCGTCTGCCGAGGCGTCTGCCGAGGCGTCTACGGCGGTTATGGTTATTGTCCTCGTGTTTGAAGTAGCGCCTAATGAATTAGCAACTAGATAATAAGTGCCCGGATGTTGAGGAGTGAACGAGAAAGTAGCGTCTCCTTGCGAATTAGCAACCTTGTTAACGGCCCAATTAGGGTCAGGAGCCGGAGGTCCATTCTAAATTGTACGCCCGCACTACCCATTGGCAAGCAGGCTGCAGGGGCTCCGGGACAATCCCTCACGCGTGCGGTATACGTCAACGTGTCGCGTACGTTACCCTGTGTAGACCGGAAAGTTGTACCGTCATCTCTGCCGAAACGGGAACCGCCGTTAATCCAACAATGCCAAACACGGTAACGGTCAACATCGAGATCGTTACGAGCGCAGATAATGCACGTTTTGAATTTGCATTCATAAATGTCCACCTTCGTTTTTTAAAACTCCCAAATTTTGAATTGATTAAGAATGCGCGCGCTCGGCATAAAGCTTGCGTCATATGAATCAGCCACAGGAAAAAGACAACCGCGAACGCGGGGCAAAAGGCTGCAATAATCCACCATAGACGCAAGCGAGGTTCAATCAGCACGTTCGCCTATGCGTCTAGCAAGTCCTGATCGCTACCCCCTGCGCACACTGTCGCCGTATCGAATTTTGAAGTTTCGGCACTTGCTAGGGCTCAGACGAATCAAATGCTAACAAAAGAATTAAGCAGATAATCGAGTGCTTAACAACCCTTTATCTGCGACAAAAATGGATTCCGTTTGCAAGCTCTACCAGCGCGGCGAGGGGAGAACAATAATCACCCTTATTTTTCGACGACGTCCTTTGTCTTTTCGCCTGTTTTTTTAACCTCTTCGCCTGCTTGTCCTGCGACGTCCTTTGTCTTTTCGCCTGCTTCTCCGGCAACGTCTTTCGTTTTATCAATCGCTCCTTCGGCTTTCTTTTTTAGGTCATCTAGTCCTACTATAGTCAATACCTCTCTTACAATCGCTAAAGCATGCTTGTTTGTTGCTACAACGTGAGCGCTTACATTCCGTAGTGAACATATGGGCTGCTGGCAGTAATAAAGGTGCGGTGAGCGTTAAGTAATTTTCCCTCGTTTGGTCATTATCATGCACATCGGAAGGCAAAACTGGTGTGCTGTCTTGTGTCCTAACAGAGATCGATTAAAGTAATCCTGCGATAAGAAAAAAACTTCGAGCCAACATTTGAAGGGATAGTTGAAAACGAGAAGAACAATGGTGTTAAGAACGATTACGTGAAAGCCCTAAGAGGCATAAATAAGCAATAATTCTCTAATACCCAGGCTCGTAGGATCTTCCTTCGCCCAAGAGAGTTCGTTTCCTTTCATCGGTAAATCACCACCAGGAGCGAGGCTCTCCATTTTCCATAAAATGAACAATCGACATAAATACATCAATAACACAGGGATCAATCCTTCTTCCTGTGGTTCTGCAAAGCGCGTCATATAGCTCGTAAGGATTTTTTCCAATAAGCTTTTTCGGATCGTCAATGCCGATCATTCGGAGATCGTCAGCCGTGGCCTTGCCGACATTTGGAAGCTCTTCAAGTTGTGTAATTGTTTTTCTGTCCGGGTTTTTCATTTGATAGCCTTCCTTGTAGAGGATATTATCTTACGATAGATTAAAAGCCAGCGTAATGCTCGATTTAAGTATGTACGACAACGACGATGTGCAGGGGTATCTGCCGACCGCAATTCCAGGAAGACGCCCACAAACTCGTGTCAACGAGTACATCAATGCGTACAAATAATGCCGCGGGAACGATCGTTTCTTAAACCAAGCAAAGCATTATAAGCCATCGCCCTCCGTTTTATGTTTATGAAGCGCACAACGCAAGCGCTTTACGTGATTGTTGCGATTACACTCTTAGTTTCCGCTTGCGGCTGCTTAACGCAACACGACGTGAACGACACAGCACACGCCACGCAAGCGCCCACGAGCGGGGAATTAACTCCTAACCCGGTCCTCACAACGGGAAGCTCGTTTGCGTGCATTAACGCGACGCCTAACCGGACAAGTGTTGGCGTCGTTACCAAAGTCGTCGACGGGGATACTATTCACGTGCGCATCGATAATACAGATTACACGGTGCGCTATATTGGGATCGACGCGCCGGAAGACACGGCAAAGGGCGAGTGGATGAGCGCTGAAGCGACCACCAGGAACAAAGAACTTGTCTTAGGTAAAAACGTCACGCTCGTAAAAGACGTCAGGGAAACTGATCGATATAGTCGCCTGCTTCGTTTCGTATTTGTGGGAGATACCCTGGTTAATTATGAGCTCGTGCGTGAGGGATACGCGCAGGCAAAGCCATATACCCCGACATCTCGTGTAAAGGGACGTTCTATGAAGCCCAACTGTTAGCGCAACAAGAACACCGCGTTTTGTGGATCATGCGAGCTGCGTCTTAGCGAATCATATTCGTGTGGTCCCGGAAACCAACATTGCTGTTCCTATCCTTTTTTCGAGCCGAATAACCTGGCCCAGAAGCCAACCTTGGGAGCGGGCAGTCTTAACGTCACGAGCTCAAGCTGCTTCTGGAGTTGTTCTTTATCATTTCTGAGCTCCAAACTGTGGCTCCGCTCAGCTTGTAAGGTGCTGTCAAGGCTTGTAACCTTCTGCTTCAAAAGCTCGATCTCGTGCTGCAGGCCCGTAATGACGGTATTCTTTGAGGCTTCTGACGCCTTCAGCTCACTATCAAGCTTATTTGTTATGCTTTCGAGTCGTTCGACGTCTTCTTCCAGCTGTCGCGTCTCTTCGGCCCTTTTTTCGCACTCCGCGTGAAGCTGCTGCACTTCTGCCTCGTGTTCGTCGACGATCCGCTGGACCCGCTTCTCGTGCTCATCCCGGGCGCGTTGCATGACGTCGGCGCTGCCCTGACGGAGCTTCTTATGCTCCGCCTCGTGCATTTCTGCGAGCTTTTCTAACTCATACAGCGTGTTTAGTCTTTAGTTCCTCGATAATTACGTCGCAATCCACTTCAGACCCCCCAGCGTCCGCATAATGCTGTTCAATATATCTCGCGATAAGCGTTGAGCGTGGAACCCCCTGGTCAGCCACGTCAGCATCAAGATTTTCAGCAACGGGGTCAGGTAGCGTAATGGTGAATTTCGCCATATATGCCCTCACCGTATCTTCGCTATTTTGCCGCTGTATCACGAGCTACGATAATACAGCGCTTGTCGCCTTACAATACAGCCACATAAAAAAGATGATACAGCCCTTACTAAAAGCCATCGCAATGTCGCTGTATCGCGACTGTATCATCAAGCTGATAGATACAGCCTTAACACACTGATGATACAGCGCCAAACCGCTAATCTTCAGCTATCCGAATAAAGAAAAGATGTTGATGAGAAGGCACGCAATCGTAAAAAGCATACTGAGCTGGATACATAGAGCTCTATTTCAAAGCTGGCCATTGGATCATCCATAAAATGATTAGTCGGTCGCACGGCCCTGTGACTTAAATTTATCTTGTCAATGTGATAATCGTATCGCTAAACGATGGATACAAGCGTATGAGCTCGCTCCTGTCTCCGAGCTCAAAATCTGCAAATTCGAAGCCCGGAGATACCGTTGTGCCGAGCAGCGCATATGTGCCCCCCTCCGCAAGCCGTGCTCCGTGCCAGGTCCCACGCGACACGACGGTCTGCACCTGCGCGCCGCCCGCAATATCGTTGCCAAGCGTCACCACGCATCCAGAACCGTCAGGCAGCAATTGAACGAGTTCGACGGGATCCCCGAGATAAAAGTGATATACCTCGTCCGTTTTGATTCGGTGAAGGGCAGAAAACGTTTCTCGCGTAAACAAGTAATAGATTGCCGTTCCATAGTTTCTATTCCCAGTATAGCGTTCGGGCAACGCCTCCTTACCGATGATCTCATCCGATCTGTACATCTCTCTGTAGTAGCCTCCCTCAGGATGGGGCTTTAGGCCGAGCAGCTTTACGAGTTTTTCTGCGGTGATCATAACTTGGAAAAACATTGGATCGGCATGACTTAGCCTTATGCTTGTAATGTTTCCAATCGATTCCACTCACGCTGTGCGTCGTTATGTATACTTTGTTTGGCTGATCCAATTGAATAAGATTGGATATTGCTCAGTTTTCATTGATGACATGAACACTGAGCGACATCATTATTACCTTCTCGACGTGATTGCCGGATATGACAAAGGCAGAAGAGGCAGTTACGCTTTTTCAGCAAGGTTTCAACTGTGCACAGGCCGTGCTCTCGGTCTTTGCACCGGATTTCGGGATCGACCGGGATATAGCGCTTCGAATCTCACACGGATTCGGCGCTGGGATTACCCGTACAGACGATACATGCGGGGTTCTCTCTGCGGCGATAATGGCGATCGGCCTACGATACGGCGGCGTAAGGGCTGATGACATCGCAGCGAAAGAAAAAACCTACGCGGTGGTCGCTGAGTTTCTAAACGAATTTAAAGCACTTTATGGTTCGTTAGCCTGCACAGACCTCCTTGGTTACAACCTGTCAGACCCGCAACAGTTCGCTGAGGCGAAGACGCATAAAGTCGTGTTGGAGCGTTGCCCGGCTTTTGTCCGCGGTGCCGTTGAACTCGTTGAAACACTGATCTAGATAAACTACATGACCCATATTAGGTAGGAAGGGCAGCGGTGACCACAGTGAGATTTATTCCTTGGACCTAAAGTCGATTACTGAGCAACGGGCAAAAGCGTAGCACTATGAGTGATGATTGAGAATGTTTTTTTTACGTCCGTAATCCGTTTCCCTAGATAACAGATTCTTTATTGAAAGAAGCACGCTGTCATGTTTGTTAGCATGACTACGATGCACCAGCTACAGCCAATGCACAACAATCCATCAGTATCGATCATTATCCCCACCTACAATGAGCGGAACTACATACACGAGATCCTCGAGCGAATTCAGCGATCTGTGGAACCATTGAGAGTTCCTTATGAGATCATTATTGTCGATGACGACAGTCTCGACGAAACTTGGAACGTTGCTTCACATTATTTAGATGGCCACCCCGTACGAGTTATACAAAGAAAAGGGAAAAAGGGACGTGCAGCAGCGATTTTTGAGGGGATTAAAGCCTCAAATTACATTATTGTCGTTGTCATGGGTGCTGACTTACAACATCCTCCTGAAATTTTACCTAAACTGATCGAAAACGTAAGCGGCGGGGCGGACATAGTGATAGGCAGTCGCTTTGTCGAGCCAGGCGCTGTGCAACAGCGCGGTTTGTTTGGACGAACCGTTTCTAGAGGTGCTGATTTACTTGCTAGAACTGCATTCAGGAAGATTCGAAGTATTAATGATGTTGACTCCAGTTTCTTCGCCTTTCGAAAGGACGTTATTGCACACGCGAATCTCAATCCCGTAGGAAACAAGATTCTGTTAGAGATCCTCGTCCTAGGCAACTATAAGTCGGTATCAGAGATCGCATACAGCGTTGATATGCGAACAGCAGGAGCTCGTTCAAGCACTTCGAGATTCGCGCCGCGAGCGAAACAGACGAGGCTCGCATCACGCGTCTTTTGCAGCTGGTTTGGAAAGCGAGCAGATAATTTCATCCTTCAAAAATACGTGGAAACGGCTCCTCCGGGACCGGAAAAACGGTGTTGGTTCTTTAAACGAACGCACTTAAAAAGACAAAAACGGGGCTAAACAGAGGGCAGCTCGTTTTTTGAGTGCCCTGGTTTCCGCTTAAAATGGAACTCGCTTAATGTCAGCCTCGCGCACGTTGTCTTCCCACGTCCAAAACCACGCCTCGCACTACATAGCACTCAGAAATGGTGGTCGGAAGTTGTAAGCTTTCAACGATGACCGCTTCGTACAAGGTCTAGCGCGCATCATCTCGCTCGCTAACGCGTGACGTGGCGTGCTTATCTCACATCTGCGCTTAAGCGCGTCCCGTTCTTTAGCATGTGAGCGCGCGTGTACAACGTCTTTAACATCTTACTCCCATCATCTAGATTCTGCTCTACTATCTGCGCGAATGCGCTCCCGATTATCGCCGCGTTCGCCCCGTTGTCGATCACCTGACGGACGTGGGACGGCAACGAAAGCCCGAATCCTACGGCTAACGGCACTCTTCCTCTTGTGATAGAGGCGGTTCGTTTTATAAACGCGATGCTTTCTTCTTGCACTATGTCGCGCGCGCCTGTAACGCCATTCGCCGAAACGAGGTACAAGAAACCTGACGAGGCGTTCAACAGCTTTTCGAGTCGCGCCTCCGAAGTCGACTGCGCTGCGAGAAAGATAGTATCAAGACCGTAATACATAGCTACCTCTTTATACAGCGTCGCCTCTTCGATAGGAAGATCCGGAGCGATGATACCGTTTACGCCACTTTGTTCAGCTGCGCTGCAGAACGCTTTTACGCCCATCTGGTGCACAATGTTATAATACGTCATTACAATTACCGGGACATCGTGCGCCCTCTTTATCGCGCCGGCTATGTCAAAGACTTTTTTAGGGTTTGTTCCTGCTAGCAACGCCCGCACCGATGCGCGCTGCAACGTTGGACCGTCTGCTATTGGATCGGAGAATGGGATTCCGAGTTCTATGATGTCGGCCCCGCCGGCAATTAACGCATCGGCAATTTTAACGGTGTGCTTCGGGGTAGGATCACCGGCCATCATGTAAGCGATGAGGCCGCCTTCATTCCTTTGTTTCAATTCGCGAAACGTTGCTGCGATGGCGCTCATATGTTTGTCCCCAAGTAACGTGCTACGACCTCGACGTCCTTATCGCCTCTACCCGAAAGCGTAACGACGACGACGTTGTCCTTGTCCAAGCTAGGGGCCAGCTCAATAGCGTGAGCAACGGCGTGTGCTGACTCCAAAGCGGGCAGGATACCCTCTGTTCTTGATAGTTCGAGGAAAGCCTCAAGCGCGTCCACGTCAGTCACGGCACTAAAGAGCACGCGCTTCTCGTCTTTCAAAAACGCGTGCTCGGGGCCAACGCCGGGATAGTCGAGGCCGGCTGAAATGCTGTGCGTTGCCTGCACTTGGCCGTCGGCGTCTTGGAGCAAGTACGTCAACATGCCGTGGAAAACGCCCTCAGATCCTGCGCATAACGAAGCGCCGTGCTTTGCCGTCGCCAGCCCCTCTCCCCCAGCCTCGACTCCGTGCATCGCAACGTTATCGTCAAGGAATGGATAGAACGTGCCGATCGCATTGCTGCCGCCGCCGACGCACGCGATAAGCGCGTCGGGGTGACGCCCGACCTGTTCCATCGCTTGCTCGCGTATTTCGCGTCCGATTACGCTTTGGAAGTCCCGGACGATCATCGGATAGGGGTGGGGTCCCACGACGGAACCGATCAAATAGTGCGTCGTACGCACGTGAGCAGTCCAATCGCGTAGGGCTTCATTGATCGCATCCTTGAGGGTCCTCGATCCGAGCTCCACAGGATGTACCGTTGCATTGAGCAGTTCCATTCGGAACACGTTGAGCTTCTGACGCTCTACGTCGTCAGTTCCCATGTAAACTTCACAGCTGAGTCCAAGTGCGGCACACGCAATAGCAGTCGCGACGCCGTGCTGCCCTGCACCCGTCTCGGCGATAACACGCGTTTTCCCCATATGCTTTGCCATCAGCGCCTGACCAAGCGTGTTATTAATCTTGTGGGCGCCGCCGTGGGCAAGATCCTCACGCTTGAGGTAGATTCTAGCACCGCCGAGTTTTTGAGAGAGGTTCTCTGCATAATACAAGGGAGTTGGCCTTCCTGCAAACGTTGACAGGTAACCGCTCAGCTTCTGTTGAAATTCATCGTCGTTGCAAAGACTTACATATGCAGTTTCGAGTTCTGAAAGTGCCGTTGTCAGCGTTTCGGGGACGAAACTGCCCCCATACTGCCCATACTTGCCTTTGATGGGGAACTCGCTATAGTTCATATGACGCCTCCGTGACCGCTTCGATAAAGCCGCGCATCTTTACGTGATCTTTAACGCCGAGGCGGATCTCAACTCCGCTTGAAACGTCGACCGCATAGGGCCGCACCGTTTCGATAGCTGCTCTTACGTTGCCCGACGTCAAACCTCCTGCTAAGATGAGGGGGGTCGGCGCTACTCGCTCCCTAATGGCCCGGCTCACGGCCCAGTTATGCGGCATCCCTGTGCCACCGTGCGCGCCTGGAATGTACGAGTCGGTAAGAACTGCATCAAAGCGAGATGCAGTGGGGAGGGCCGCGTAAGACAGTTGATCATCCATCGCGATGACGCGGATCACGTGCGTTCCGCGGACGTGCTCGTCAATCGAATCATCGCGAGGCATCGGGCCGGATAATTGCACCGCACCGGGGGCAAGGCACGAGCGCAGTGTCCCAAGACGATCTAGGGTTTGGAAAACAGAAACGACGACGCTTTGGACGAAGGGTGGCGTTGCTTCTATGAGATCTCGAGCATGATCTAGTGGCACGTTTCTCGGTGACTCAGGCACGTCCACGACAAAGCCGAGCGCATCTGCACCAGCATCGACGGCTGCTTCGAGGTCCTCTTTATTCGTTATGCCACAGATCTTAACGCGCACTCGTTTCATGTCACCCTCACCAGCATATCTACGGCTTGACGTACATCGTTTAGCCCGCATCGAGTGCAGAACCGACAAGTAACGCGTCTACGCCACAACGTCTGAGAAATCGCGCGTCTTCGGGGATCGTAACGCCACTCTCACTGATGATCACCCTCCCATCGTGGGGGACTTTTTCAAGGATCTCCTTGGTAGTCGCTAGATCTACTTCTAAAGTCCTCAGATCCCGGTTATTGATACCAACAAGATCTGCGTCAGTGGACAGGGCACGTTTAAATTCGAAATCGGTGTGTGCCTCCAAGAGCACTTCAAGTCCGACCGTGTGTGCGAACTCGATCATTTCCTCAACGCCGCGTGTCGCATAGCCTCGGTCAAAGAGCGCTTGTATCAGCGGTCACAGCGTTTGCACCGGAGTCTCGCGCGGCTTCGACTTGGCGCGCGCTGACGATGAAGTCTTTCATAAGGAGCGGGAGTGAGACGCCGCTTCGGACATTTTCCAGCAAACGAGCAGATCCCTTGAAAAAATGGGGTTCGGTCACCACGGAAATTCCGGCGGCCCCCCCGCTTCCATTCGCTTCGCGATTGCGTCGGCGCTAATGCTCGACGCGCAGCGCGCCCGTCGTCGGAGATGCGATCTTAATCTCTGCAATGAGTGGGAGGTGCGTGCACGTCGTGACGCCCTCACTCAAACGAAGCGTGGTAGGGGTGTTTTGTGGTTCGTCGCGCTGTCTGAAATTGGAATAATAACCTGACGTGACGGTTTTTTGAGCATTGCGACAGAGGATGTCGAAGAAATCAGGCACGCGACCCCTCCAACTCGTCGAGCACTGAAAGGTTGCCGCCAGAGAGCTCGACAAGCGCTTTGAGTTTCCCGTAGGCTGCACCGGTGGCAATCGATTCGGTCGCTAAATCAACACAATATGGAAGATCGTCACCTAGACCACCAACGAGGATGGCTGCAGCTGCATTGGCGAGGGCAAAGCTAGTCTTTGGTTCCTGAACGTCGGGACTCTCGTTGAGCAATCTAACCGTCAGACGAGCACTCTCGTCAGGATCAGTGACGAGAAGTTGACTCGGTTTGACCGGCTTTAGTGCGAAGTCGCTGGGACTTAGCTCGAGATGCGTGAGACTCGATCCGTGCACTTGTGCGACGACCGTCTTTCCAAAGAGCGAGACCTCGTCAATTCCGCCGACGCCGTGGACCACCATCGCCTCTTCACAGCCGAGAGCCATCAACGTCTTAGCAAGTGGCGTCACCCACCCTCGCTCAGCGACACCAAGGAGCTGTGCTTGGGCGTTTGCTGGATTGACGAGCGGTCCAAGAAGGTTGAAAACCGTTCGCACGCCGATCTCCTGACGTGGCCTGAGGACAGTGCGCATTGCCGGATGGAACCCGGGCGCGAACATGAACCCGAAACCGATCTTTTCGATGGCATTTTTGACCTCGTCTGGCCCTTGAGATAGGTTCACCCCGAGACGTTCAAGCACGTCGGCACTACCACTGTTGCTGGTAACGGATCGGTTTCCGTGTTTTGCAACTATAACGCCTGCTCCGGCTGCGATTAATGCCGCGACAGTGCTGACGTTGAAGGTCTTCAGGCTGTCGCCACCCGTCCCGCACGTGTCGACCATCCGCCCTTTGACGTCAGGATTTATCACGCGGCAGAACTCCTTCATAACCGACGCAAAGGTGAACAGCTCCTCCTCGGTCTCCCCTTTCATGGAAAGGGCAGTTAAGAAAGCGCCAATCTGTGCGTCTGTCGCTATGCCCGACAGCATCTCGACCATGACGGCACGCGCCTCATGGGTCGTCAAATTAGCTCCGTTTACAACCTTCGGTATACTCTCTCTGATCACGCTCTCTCTCCTTTGAGAAAATTACTGATGACGCGCTTGCCGGCTGCGGTCATGATGGATTCGGGGTGAAACTGAACCCCTTCTATCGGGTAGGTGTGGTGGCGGACTCCCATGATCTCCCCGTCGTCGCATGACTCGGCCGTTATCTCGAGACACGAGGGGAGCGATGCGCGGTCCGCGACGAGCGAGTGATAGCGGGTTGCAACAAAAGGATTCTCAATGCCGTAAAACAGCCCTGAACCACAGTGGCGGATGTGGCTTGTCTTGCCGTGCATCACTCGCTGAGCAGTGGTGATGCGACCGCCAAAGGCCGCCACGATTCCTTGATGGCCGAGGCATACCCCGAGCGTCGACGTCGTCGGGCTCAGGCCCTTCAGTATAGGGGAACACACGCCGAAGAAGCGCTTCTCTGTTGGTATACCAGGACCAGGCGAGAGGATGATCCTGTCGGGCTCGAGTGATTTCGCCTCCTCGAGGGTCAACTTGTCGTTTCGATAAACGAGCGGCGTTCCCCCCAACTCGCCAACGTGTTGGACGATGTTGTACACAAATGAATCGTAGTTATCAATGATGAGCACGTTCATCGCGCGTTACCCCCACTGCCCTCGAGCGCTTTTACCAACGCCCTGGCCTTGAATTCGGTCTCCGTCCATTCGTTCTCAGGCACCGAGTCAGCGACGATGCCCCCTCCCGTCTGCAGGTGACACTTGCCCCCTTTAGCAAAAAGGGCGCGAATGGTAATCGCGAAATCCATGTCGCCGTTGTACGAAAAGTAGCCGACAGCACCGGCGTACAGGCCCGCGGCGGACAGGTTCAAGTTCTTCAATGATCTCCATTGCGCGAACTTTAGGCGCGCCCGACACCGTGCCTGCCGGAAACGCAGCACGCAGGACGTCAAAGCTGTCAGCGCCGTCGCGCTGTTTCCCTACAACCTGCGAGACGATGTGCTGCACGTGGCTGTAGCGCTGGACGTCCATAAAAGCAGGAACGTGCACGCTGCCCGCCTCGGCAACGCGCCCTACGTCGTTGCGCGCCAGATCGACGAGCATAACGTGTTCTGCAATCTCCTTCGGGTCGTTCAGCAGCTCGTTGGCAAGCGCGGCGTCTCGGTGTGGTTCGCCGGTTATCGGACGACTGCCGGCTATGGGGTAGCTCTCGATCCTGTCATCGGCGACCTTAACGAGCGTCTCAGGACTTGTCCCCATTATGGCGCGGTCTTGCATTTTGAGGTAGAACATGTATGGCGAGGGGTTCATCGCTCTGAGCGTGATGTAAACCGGCGCCAAATCGCCGGTAAATGTGAAACTGTACCGTTTTGAAAGGACGGTCTGAAAAACGTCGCCGGCGGCGATGTGCTGCTTTGCGTTCTCCACCATCGATTCGTACTCCCTCTTTCCGACGTTCAGGTCAAGAGGCCCCATGGAGAACTCGCCGTGCTCGCAGGGTCTGCGTAAGAGGTACAGAGCTCGTTGTAACGGCTTTTTCCAATGTGGAAGTAAAACGCCTCGTGGTTTAGGTGGTCAAGCACAATGCCGTCGTCGTAGATGCCCATTTCAAGGTCGGGAAAAGTCAAGATCGTCTGCGGCTGTGTGCGGGATGCGCTCCCAATAGCGGATGGCATCATATGAGACGTAGCCGACCGCGCCGCCGAGGAATCCGTATCGATGCTGTGTGTGACGCTTGCGGCCGATGAGCCTTTGAACAGCGTCTAAGGGGTCTAGTATGTGTTCCTGGCGTTCGTTGACGGTTGCGATACCGTCCTTCACGCGCACTGTGGCGGCCGGGTCAAATCCGACGTAGGAGTAGAGCGCGGTGTTTCCCAGGCCAGTTCGAGATTCAAGCAGGAACGCGTAGTCATATTCTGGGGCCAGTTTAAAGAAAATTGACGCGGGTGAACCGTAGGGAATTCGCTGAAAACGCACGCTACGAGGGTTCGCAGCCAAGTTGTCGGTATCGCCAAAAACAGTCACCCATTATTGTCACTCCTGATGTATAACATTATACATTAATGTACTATAAATAACTTTGTAGTTTTTGTTTTGACTTTAACTTTAACTGAATCTGACACGACAGATCTGTAATGATCTTGCCTATATAGCCAGATTTGTCGACAACAACGTTTTGGGCAAACCCAACAGTCGTGTGATCCGTATCATAAAAATGTGACTTCAGATGCAAACGCCCCCTTCACGAAAGAAACGACAGCTAAGTATTAATTATGAAACGTTTCGTTAGGTAGGGCAGGTTACACCATGAAAGCTGATGCTATAAAGATCACGGATGGCGTCTACTGGGTAGGCGTATTGGACTGGGACATACGAAAATATCACGGCTACACGCTGCACGGCACGACGTACAACGCGTACCTCGTCTTCGGCGAGGATCGCATAGCGCTCATTGACAATACGTATCCAGGCACGTCTGCGCAGATGTGGGGGCGTATTCAGGACGCGTTTGAGAGGGAGGGGCGACCGCTCGCCATCGACATAATCGTTCAGAACCACATCGAATTTGACCACAGCGGGGCGTTGACTGAGGTTCATAAAAAGTTCCCCGATGCGCCTATCTATATCACCGAAATCGGGGCAAAGGGAATCAAGAAACATTTCGCCGCACTCGATGATGTGCCCTTTACCGGAGTCAAGACGGGCGATGAGCTTGCGCTTGGTGGAAAAACGTTCGTATTCCTTGAGGCGTTCCTGCTCCATTGGCCGGACAGTATGTTTACCTTCCTCAAAGAGGACGGGATCCTGTTCTCGAACGACGCCTTTGGCCAACACCTCTGCTTTGGACAACGGACTGACGCCGACGTGCCCGAATACGTGCTCATGCAAGCCGCTCAGAAGTTCTTTGCAAATCTCATCACGCCGTCAGCCCGCATCCTCCTCAAAAAGTTTGAGGAATTCAAAACGCTGGGATTGCTCGACAAAATACGGGTTATTGCGCCCTCTCACGGACAGATCTGGACTGACCCGTCTAAGATCATCAGTGCTTATACCGACTGGGCCACGGGCGTAGCGAAGGACAAAGCCACGATCGTGTACGACACGATGCATCATTCCACTCAAAAGATGGCACACGCCCTTGCCGAGGGGCTCATCGCCGGAGGGGCCGACGTCGCGATGCACTTTCTGCACGTCGACGAACGAAGCGAAGTAGTAAAGGATATCCTCGATAGCAAGATCGTCCTGTTTGGCGCTCCAACGCTGTATGGCGAGCCGTACCCGAGCCTCGGCGACTTGGTCTATTACCTTAGAGGGCTGCGATTTGATAAGACGGGCCAAAAGAAGCTCGCCGTCACGTTCGGCTCTATGGGGGGGATGGGCGGCGCGCCTAAGAAGCTTGCGGAAGACATTTCAGCGTGTGGCTTTGAAGTGGTTCAGGAGCTAGAAGTTTACTACGTGCCGACAGAAGACGAGCTTGTTGAGTACTACGAGGTGGGCACGCAACTCGCCTCACGTATAAAAACGTAAGGTCGGCCCCCAAGCGTTTATCACAAGCTTTGCACAAAGGGCCGGGAACTACCCGAGCAGACTATAGACTACAAGATGTTGTACTTTGCAATCGACTCGCCCGAAGACGGACGAGAGAACGAATTGCGTGGTCCTGCAGGCCTCGGAGCCAGAACAATTAACGAGGAGATGCGTCCCGCCTTTAGGGGCCGTCTTGCCCCGGACTAATTTTCGCAAAACTAAAATTGGTCACATTTGTTAGTGGGGGCAAATAACCGTCCCATATCGGCGATGGAGAGCTGCTTCCCGCGTGAATAAGTATGGTGGTATTACCCTTGGCGTAATTCACTGACCAGAAGGTTTGGGTGCTGTTCTCTGTTCCGGAAACGCTATATCCTAACTTGGTCATTTGCGCGCTGTAAAACGCTTTTACACTGGAAAGGGGGTCCTTAGTCTCAAACGCCCATCCTGTACCGTTCTTGTCAGGGCTAAGGAGCCGAACTGAAGGTTGGTACCGCGGCACGACCGATGGGTCGGGATCGGACCCAGCATTGTCAGCTGGGTAGCCCGCTGTTCCCGATTGTCCGGTTTTCGCGGCGGCCGATGCCTTTCCGCTTTCCGATGCGGGACTTGGCGATGAGGTCGTCGACGACGTACACCCCGCAGTGCAGGCGACGAGGATCAGCACGGCGCACAAGGCCGCTATGAGGTATCGTGATGGTCTTCCCATGCGTCTCTCCTATTTGACACTTCCAAGGCGGCCACTCTTGTATTAAAGCTATTTGCTTTGCGCCCGATAAGGGCAGTTGGCCGCAAACGAGAAGACCTTGGATCGTGTGGGGGTCAGTTCAATAATGTATAGTGCGCGCAAGGTCAGTATCTACTAGTATATGTAAGAATTATGGGTCATCTAGTAGTAGGAGGTAATTATGAGTTTTTTTTCCGAAGCAATCGAAACCATGGACCGGGGTGAACTGGACGCCCTGGTTGATGAGCGCATACGCTACACAGTCCAGTTTGCTGCGGAAAATTCTCCCTTTTATCGCAAATGGTTCCGCACAAACAAGATTGACCCCTCAACCATAAGGGAACACGAAGACCTGCGCGATTTACCTATTATATCTGGCAAAGACGTCAGAGAAAGGCAGCCCCCTGAGACGGAGGAATTCGAGTTCAAGTGCATAGGCTGGCCGGAGGTGTACACCGTCCACGAGACCAGCGGCACAAGCGGCAACCCTAAGTCGTTCTTTTTGACCTGGGAGGACTGGAACCGTTATGCGGAGAAGTATGCCCGGGCATTTGTCTCTCAAAACTTCACTTCCGGGGACCGGGTGGTGGTATGTGCCTCTTACGGCATGAATGTGGGTGCTAACACCATGACCCTGGCCGCCCAGAAGATAAATATGACCATCATCCCCATGGGGCGCTGCACCTTCCCTGTAAACATAATAAGTAAGTATCATCCCACCGGGATCGTGGGTAGTGTCTTTAAACTGCTTCGTTTGGCAAGAAGGATGAAATCCGAGGGATTAGACCCACAAGCATCCAGTATAAAACGTCTGATAGCTGGTGGGGAGAGCTTTGCTGACGAATCACGGGCGTTCCTGGAAGAAGTCTGGGATGTGCCGGTTTATAACAACTACGGCAGCACCGAGGGGACCATGTGCGGGGAGTGTTATGAGAAGGTGGGTCTACACGTACCCGAGGACCTGGTGCACCTGGACGTTTACGACCCTACACTGGACAGCTTTGTGGAAGACGGGGAATGTGGCAGGATAGTTTTAACCACTCTGTTACCTCCTGGGGGCAAGACCGGGACACTCCTACTGAATTACGACACGGAAGATACCAGCTTGGTGACGTCCCGGGATCAGTGTCCCTGTGGCCGCACCCATCTTCGGATCATGCTCCCTGAAAGGGAAGCCGAGACGGTGTGGGTGGCTGGGTCACCCTTTAACCGGGTGGATATAGAGCGGGGCGTATTCCAGCGTGAAAACATGGACTACCTCACGGGGGAGTATGAGGCCTCTCTTTATGGCGATGCTGAGGAAACCACTCTTCGAGTCAGCATGGAATGTTTGGATACCAGTCACTGTGAAAAGGAGTTAGTTAGGGAGAATTTCCTCAAAAGTCTCCTGCGGTACCGGCCACTCCTCTCTGAAGCGCACCAGGATGGTACCTTTAAAGTCCTCTTCAACTTTACCGAACCAGGCGGCCTCGAATTTTACCGTATCAAGGGCCGACCAAAGCGTTTGGTGGACCGTCGCTGAGTAAATCAAAAGCGAGGGGGCGTTCCTGAAAGAATATCGATTATAAAGTTAAAGGGACACTTCCACACCCTTCTGCAATAGATATTCCTTCACTTCCCGGACACTAAATGTACGGAAGTGAAAAACTGAAGCAGCCAGCAGTATGGTGGCACCACCGTCTTTGACTGCATCGTAGAAATGCGCTAGTTTTCCTGCGCCGCCAGAGGCGATGACTGGAACGTTAACAGCATTAGCGATAGCACTCGTGTATTCCAAATCATAGCCATCTTGGGTACCATCACCATCCATACTGGTGGGGAGGATCACTCCTGCACCAAGTTTTTCACACTCTTTCGCCCACTCTACAGCGTCTAAACCCACTGGTTTAGTCCCGCCGGCCACCACTACCTCAAATCCAGAGGGCATCTCCGGGTTCCGGCAGGCATCAATGGCCACGGTTATACGCTCCGAGCCAAATCTTTCGGCGGCTTCTTTTATGAGCTCGGGATTGTTCACAGCGGCACTGTTCATGGACACCTTGTCCGCCCCAGCTTTAAGGGTCAGCTCTATGTCTTCCAGGGTCGAAATGCCTCCGCCAACGGTTAGTGGAATGTCAATAACCGAAGACACATTCTCAACCCATTCCAGGCGGGTTCCGCGGTTTTCCAGGGTGGCGGCTATGTCCAGCATGGCCAGTTCGTCTGCACCCTCTTTCTGGTACAAGGTGGCACTTTCTGCCGGGTCACCGGCGTCTTTTAAGTCCACAAAGTGTACACCCTTCACGACACGGCCGTCTTTCATATCCAGGCACGGCATGATCTTCACGGTTGTCATGATTACAACTCCTCACTTTTAATCTAAATTTTAATATGAGTTACCCTCTCTTAAAATCAGAAGCGTTCTAAAATCCTTTATACTGCTTGGTTCGAACGGGATTATAGTCCTCTTACCAGCCCACGGTATTCTATTCTAGGCCACTTAATCAAAAACGTTTTTCCCTTTTATGTCTTTAGCGACGTTGCCACTTCAAACCGGCAAAGCTAATACGCACTCTCACAGTCATAAGCTGGTTGATTCCATGATCAAAAAAACCGCTATACTCCTGATCGGTGCCGTCCTGATTGTTTCGGTGCTGGCATCAGGCTGCACCTTCAATGTAGGGAACACGACTACTTCTCCTACGTCGACAACGTACACGAGTGCGAAAGGTTACTCGATTAAGTACGAATCAGATTGGGGCAAACCTCAGGAGCAACAAAATGGTGCGTTCGCCGTCTTTTTGACACCCGCCAACAATGAGACCGAAAATCTAAACGTACAGGAGCTCAATCTCTCCAAGACCTCTTCACTCGCGAGTGTAACGGAAGACGTGACCTCTAACGCCCAGAGTTATGACAACTTTACGCTAATTGAGGCGACAAACACAACCCTTTCCGGGCTTTCTGCTTCTAAGATCGTTTTTACAGCGACGATTGATGGAGAGCAGCTAAAAGTGCTTCAAACGTGGACCGTAAAAGACGGCAAGGCATACGTCATTACATACAAAGCTGCCCCCAACAACTACAATACGTATCTAAGCGCTGCGCAAAAGATGATCGATTCGTTTCAAATTAAGTAGTACAATCTGATTGACTACAGCTTTGCGCAAAGCGCGAAACCCCGCCAAACGGTGTCGATGAGCAAAAAAAAGTTAGTGCCACTCATTGGCATCGTTTTCATTTTTTTAGTGCTGGCTGCGGGCTGCACGTCTAACGAAGGCAACCCAACGCCATCAGCTCCGACAAACACGCATGAAGCGAAGGGTTTCACGATAAAGTATCCATCAGACTGGACAAAGGACGTGCCAAAAAGTGGTCCGATTTCCGTGCTTTTTAGGATGCCAACGAATAATGCCGCAGAGAATCTCAACGTGCAAGTGTGGAACCGCTCCACAAACGAGACGCTTAGCAGCAGAACAGCGAGGATACTTGCAGGCGTACAAGATTTTTCAAACTACACGGAGATTTCAGCTGGAAACACGACACTGGGGGGCAATCCGGCCTATAAAGTCTCATATACGGCAACTTATGATGGGAATAATCTAAAGTTCACCCAAATATGGACGATCAAGCACGGAAAGGAGTATATCATTACGTATAAAGCAGATCCTAAAAACTTCGACACCTACGCAAGCACAGCGCAGCAGATGATAGACTCCTTCAAGGTTAAGTAGCATAGTTTGCTAACGATTAAAAGCTGCTCGCAAGCTTAATTGGCACGTCGGTGATGACTTGCGCGTAGCATAAGAAGCGGTGAATCAGCCGTTAAGCTAAAGAACCACCGTTTTTACCTTTATATTGGGGGGAAGTCCAACGGTTAATGTACTCGTCGTGTATTATTCTCGCACCGGAAACACCAAAGCGATGGCAGAAATAATAGCCGACGCGGCGGGCAAAGAAGAGGCAGGGGTCAGACTTAAAGAGGTGGCCGACGCCTCAAACGATGACCTTGTTTGGGCCGACTGCATCATTATCGGCTCGCCCGTTTACTTTGGCCTGCCGTCAAGCGAGATCAAGAAGTTCATAGATGACTCGATCAGCGTCAGGAGACAACTGGAAAACAAAGTCGGCGCTGCTTTTGTCAGCTCAGGGCACCGCGCTGGAGGCAGGGAGACGGCTATTATGGCACTTCTGGGGGCATTTATCGTGCACGGCATGGTCGTGTGCGGCGATCCGATGTCCTCTGGAGGGCATTATGGTGCCGTTGCAAGCGGCAGTCCAGATGATCGGTGTATTCAGGAGTGCATCGGGTTGGCAAGAAAAGTGGTTATGCTCGCGACGAAATTGAAGTGATATAGCTTCCGCTAGTTCGTGTGTCGTTTACGTCGTACAGACGTTGAGCGTTCTTTGCTAGCGCTGTTTTAGCTAAGGAGAGGTTAAACGAAACGCGCTATGCTGTCCCAGTCTTTCTTATGATGCAACTCGGCGAGGCGTCAAGCGATTACGCTCTGAAAAGCTCGTTTGATTCGGGTGCCCATTCGTTTTTTGCACTAAGCCACTCTAAGCCTTCATACAACGCGCGTTGATGCTCCGGCATCGAGGGGCGTGGATCCGGCTGCGGTAGCACTTCGACGCCTGCGTTTATAAGCGTGTGCAAGTGTCGCTTTATACGGTTCAACTCGGCGCTATTGTCGCGCAAGTCAGTTAACGTCTCCTTTAATTCCTCGTCGCTACGTGGCTCCGCTACCAGCGCCTTTACCTTGTTCGCTACCAGCGCCTTTATCGCCTTGTTCGCTACCAGCGCCTTCACCTTGTTCGCTATCTTCGCCTTTATCGCCTTCCGCTGTTGCTCGTGCCCTTTCACTTGTTCTATCGCTTCGTCGAGCGTTAAATAGCGCTCGTCGACGCGCCGGAAATAGTGCATGAAATCCCAGTCAAGTATAATAACAGTCATTTATACCACCTCGTTACTCTCGCTGTTTATCTCCGCTCTCATACTTTTTCCAAAGACAAAGCACCTGTTAGCGTTTCACGGGCACTTAACGTTTAACCTCAGCACAAGCGCGATAGGCGACGAGGATCGGATGAACGGCGGGTAAGCCCCACACAAAAAGAACAGAGGATGGCCACGGGCATGCCGTACTCAGCTGTGACATGCTTTGGTTGTTAAGTAGTAGCACGATGCGAGAGCAGATAAGGCTTTTCTATTCTTCCTTCTTTTTTGCCACCGCCTGCGCTTTATCGTTGCTCGTCAGAAATTGCAGCGCGGCTTTAGAATAATGGAAAACAAACGAATTTGCAGCTCACTAAAAAATCGTAAGCAGAATAAGCGAGGCAGCTAAAACGTCCGAGCGGCTGTAAGTCAGAATTTTCCTTGACCGAAAAGAAGTGCCCCTCCTCGAACCCCTCCTTGTACACCTCAAGCCCGTTGTTGTAGAGTTATAGCTCAACACCTTGTTGAAAGGAATGCTCACCGGCTTATTCCCCGGCGTCGGCTGAGCAGGATGCGTCTCTAATCATTTGATACCTCCCCTTTTTTATCCCCATCACGCCTAATCGTCGCCCGTATCGTTCTACCAGGATGCCACGCTGAATCCGCATCAATATCTACACGCAATTTATGATAACGGCAAAAATCAATAATCTCGCATAAATCCTCGAATGATGCACCGTATGGTTCCGTTGTTATGACATACTCGCCGTCGGGATGCTTATGCGTAGTCGAGTGGTCGAATATGCCGAGAATATTGCCCACGTCGTCCGAGTCTACTTCTACTTTGCGCCCAGGTATCCGCACGTGGCGCTTATGTAGTAGTTTATCTAGTTGAGCGCCGTTCGGGAATTTACCGCCCGGGTTCCGTTTTACGCTCATAACTTCGGCATATACGTCTTCTAGGTCGTCGAGTTCTTCAAGCGTTTGAACCGCCTCAATATACTCTGACGAGGGATTAACGTTATACTGCGTTCTGCGCTCGCGTTTAATATCGTCGGACTTCATTCGTTCATACCTCCTTATCACCTAAAATGAGTAGCTTACCGCCTGTCAGTTCAAAAAATATATGGGCCGCTGCTAAGCCAGGCGCAAGCGGGTAAAGCAAAAGTTACTTTCTGTTGACATAGACCTAGCTAATTCGTATTATTTGTATGCATATAGGATTCGAGAAAAGTTAAACCAATTTGAAAAGTTACTCATAAGCACAGGTTCCATCAAACCAACCTACTTCTGACGACGTTCGAACGCCCTCACCATCAACGAGCCACTTACGGGCCGACGGGACGCTTCTCTCGCATAGCACAGACCTGCCCGGCACGACCGAACAAATCAAAAGACGGAAAGCGCTATTTTTGCCTCGTGAGGCATTTTTTGCAAACTTATGGGTAGGATTGCGCTCGATTCTTGTGAAAGGTATAAATCGAAGCGGCGTGTATATTAAAGGTACGCTCTATAGGATGTGTGGTGGAAAAGGTAGCTGCCAATGGCTTTTGGAGTAGGGCTTTCGGAGTAGTAACAAACCTCTGCTCTGAAGTATTGGGCGAATTCGCCTTGGCTCTCAAACAAACCATTGGTGGGGATCACTTTCGGGATCTACATATCCTATAGAGTTCAACCTCACTTTTTTTGTAATGATTCGTTTAATTGTGCTTTTTGTTTCGTTTTGCCTCACGCTCGTAGCTATATGCCGTCAAAATTATCGCAAACCAGCGCTGTCCCGTTCCATTTGGTTAAAAAGAGTTTTTACCTCGGCTTTTATACCATCGAGACGCTGTTCTAGCTTCTCTAAACGGTCCTTTAAGTCATTTATTTCGCTTTCGTAGTCCATTTTTCTCCCTCGATTCTCAGCTTCTGTCTTGTATGTACACAGTCACAAGCTGCATTTACGAACGTTCATACGCACGTCATATTGGCGGCACTGAGCAAAGCGCCAGCACCTTTAGACAACTCCTCGCCGTTGTCGCCGCGCGCTGTCTTGAATCCACGCATCGTGCGCCTCTTGGTGACCTCTGCGTGCCAACCCTTCAAGCTTGACGCAGGGACGAAGTCGTTGAGTAACAAAAGCGCTTCAAACGAACGGGTGGTCTATTTTATGGGTACTTTAACGCCTTCAACTCGCTCTGCTAACGGTATGACCGCCTTAAAAAGTCCATTCGAGAACGTCGCCGTTGCTTTTTTCGGATCGGTCTTGATCATCGATACCCAGCAGCCCCTATACGTTATATCGTCTCGGGGTGCCGTCAGACAAAACCCATTTTCCATCGCTTCAAATTCAATATCCTTCTTATGTACGCCAGGGAGCTCCACTATAATGGTGTAGGTTTCCTTATCGTGATAGAAAACTGCTTCTGGTGCGATAGGGATTCGTTCTTTTTCAGCCACTGATGATCACCATCGGAAGTTACATTTCAAACGCTTAAATAGCTTAGCCGCGTTAAAGTCGCAAAACCAGCTTCTTTTAACGTACGCTGACTTCATCAAGCAAAGAAGCGCTAAGCCACTCATAAGTGACCATCATATAGCTTTAGGCACGCCATTAGTGCACCTTTTGAACCGTACTAGCAGCGCTTCACGTCATGCGCGCCCGTAAGGTGTTTCGATGCGAGGGCCGAGCCAAATTCGTACGTAATGACTCTTTCTTGGCCCGAACTTGAAGCATTTCTTTTTGACAGCTGCACCTCGAGCATCCACGCCATTACCGTGCCAGTGAGTCTATCCTTGAACTCTCCCTTAAGTGTGAGGCGCTGCTTGGCGACGAAATACTTGTTGAGTTTGTAGATTAGCTCCTCGTTTCGTTGACTATCGAGGCTAATTACCCCGTAGGCGTCTTCTAATTCGGAAACCCTCGCCCATGGTTCGTCAAAGTTTGACGCCGAGAGCTCATCTTGCCCGACCGTAAAATTGACCGTACCGCGACCGGCGTGAGGCACCTCATTAAGACAAAAGGTAACATCGCCAACGCTCTCAAAAACACGTTCTTGCATCTCAATCACCAGAACAAACTGCGTCGAATTCCTTAAGGCTATCGTAGTCCCATATGAGAACTGGGTTTTTTTAACACGCGATCGGACCATCTAGTCGAATATGGCGAAGCTCCGAAACCAAAGCGCTTATAAGCGCGAGTTACTCCTGCGGTGTGCGTGGGATCAATTCTGCAACTCGGGCCATAAGAAGGAACAGGGTACGCCGTTCAGTTCCGCACTCTCGGGTCCTCAGCCACCCGCAGCGATGATAAATACGCGGTGGTCCAACGAACTTGGTAAATTATTTTATGGGTACTTTGACGCCCTCAAGCCGTTCAGCGAGCGGTATGGTCACTTTAAGAAGGCCATTTGTGAACGTGCCCGTTGCCCCTTCCGGATTGATAGTATGGGAGAGTGCCCAGCAGCCGGCATATTCGATATCGCCTCGGGGTGCTGTTAGACAAAACCCGTTCTCGCCAGCTTCAACTTTGATGTCCTTCTTATCCACGCCGGAAAGTTCCACCATAATGGTGTAGTTTTCTGCATCGTGATAAAAAAATGCATTCGGTGCGACAAAGATGCGTTCTTTTTCAGCCAATAGTATCACCGCGTAGCATTCTGTTTGAATGATTAAGTAGCTTTGCCGGGCTTAACACCGTAGAATCTCATTTTGCAGCAGCTGAACTGCATAGGTTGCTTCGGGACAAATGACTCCGTGGAAGGGGCGAAATATATATTTAGCTCAGCCCTTTTCGTTCGTAGCTGTGAACAAGACCAAAGAACACCATAAGGAGGAGGCACTGACCCTGTCCATCGAGCACGCTGCACGCCTTATCGGCGTAAGCCGAACGACCGCTTACCGGATGGTGCGGGACGGTGACCTGCGGGCCATACGAGTTGGAAGGCGGGTGCTTGTCCTAAAGAAGCCCTTGATGGAAATGCTCGAAGCTGAAGAGGATACGAGCCGCTTGTAAAAACTAAGTAGCGAGCCACGCGCTGCTAGCTCTCAATCGCCGAATCGCCTCGAACGCAAACTGGGCAATCACGACTCCCACCACTACCCACGCGCCAAGTATCCTAGCCAAACCTTGAGGGCATGCGAGGCGCGATGGTGGGGGCGCCTGCCACCTCTGATCTAGCAATCGCGCTGCTGGTTAACGAAACAGACAGACTTTTCATAACGTCCCCCCTCGCATCCGCTGGGCGCGACCCTACATAAACGGCAGCCCCCCACCGACGAGACGCAGATTCACTCTTCAAGGGGCGTAACGTAGCAGGATGCCAGCTTGGTGCTAATGAGCTTCTGTTCGTGAAAAAGGCGCGCTGTGAGGTGGTACATGCCTTCTTCACTCGCGTAGAGCTCGCTTACAAATCGTTTCGTACCGCCCTGTGCAATGAAGTCGATATCGATCACGTCCATGAGCGTGTGGGATTTCGACGGGGGAGTTGCGGCGATTTCGAGCCGTAGATTCGGCACGTCGCGTCGGGCGTGCACTACCGTCTCCGTCTCGATTGTTTCTTCATACGCCCAGTAGGGCCGATTCACGAAAAAGGTCCGGATCTCGGCGGGATCTTCGATGAGTTGAACCTCATACAAGGGAGAGTACCAGCTCACATAAGCACCGTCGCGGTATGCCTTGACATGCAGATAGACCCATCCAGTGTGGTTCGCAAAAACGTGAAAGTTGAGCGCTGCCATGTCGTTAGGGCGCAACTCTTTCACGAAATGAAAAGAGCCGCTTGGCAAAATGTCGATATCGTGCGTGTTAAAGGTATACAGCGTCGCGCTTACGTCGACGAGGCGCTCCATTGATAGGTTCCTCAGCCGGACGGTGATCCAATGGCGCCCCCGTTCGAGCACCTCGGGCGTAACAGTTGCCTCGAAGGAATACTTGCGTCGTTCTTCCATGGCGATTCTCTTCTCTCCTCTCTTTTCGCCGGTCATAGTATCATCAAATTAAGTAGCGCACTGAAGATAATAAGGTATATGCAAGGAAAAAACAGATCACGAAGGAGAAACACGCTGCACTATCATAGCTCGGGCCTACTTGAAAAGTACCACCCTGAAACTGCATGCTATTTTTTTATTTCATTATCAAAATAATAAACCCCCAATACGGCCCTTTTGTGAGGGTCACGACTCTTTTATAAGTTAGGGGTGACCTTCCGGCGCTGCGCTTGCATCGCAATTACGCGTATCTCGCAAGAAAAGTTCGCATTGTTATTAATTTGTCGTTTTTCTGTTTTGCGTGTGCTGCCCGCGCGATTGGACGCATGATAGCGCACAGCGCGTTGAGTCACGTGTAACGACCCAAAGGACAGAGCTATATCTCACAAATGCGCACTCTCTTGCACAATCGAGCAGAGGCAAGATTTACCATGGCAAATCAATCACACGTTCAAATGCTCCGGCAGGGAGTATCGGTCTGGAACCAATGGAGAGCGGCGCATCCGGAGATACGGCCAGATCTCAGTGGGGCTTACCTTACCGGGGTCGACCTCACCAAGGCCGATCTTATCAAAGCTGACCTTAGAGGAACTGACCTCACCCAAGCTGGCCTTCACGCGGCTGACCTCACCGAGGCTGACCTCACCGAGGCTGATCTCGAAGAGGCTAACCTTACTCGAGCAACCCTTATCAAGGCGGATCTTACCGAGGCTGAAGTCAACGAGGCCGACCTTTCTGGCGCTAACCTCACCAAGGCGAACCTCACCAAAGCTGCGTTGCGGGGTGCTAAACTTGTCAAGGCTGACCTCAGTGAGGCGACCTGTATCGGCGCCGACCTTACCGGGGCTGACATGACGGGGGCGGACACGACTGGCGCGATCTTCGAGCATCCTTGATCGGCGAGACGGACCCGGGCGAAGCGTTACGCAAGTCCTTTGAATTAGGAATTATCGACATCCGCTGCCTGATCACGTGTATAACGTGTATATGCAGTACTGGGCGGACCCGTGCTTAGATAACGCTGGTTATTGTTGGGAAATCCTTGAAAAAAAGAGCCAACCAAAATTTCGACTCTCTTTGGGAAGAAGAACGTCATGACAAGTACACAGTCAATTAGGTTTGATCGAAAGGAAATTGCGAGCCGCAGATCTTCAGAATAGAGACGGAGCATATTTTATTCATGTAAAGAGTAAAAATAGCTAGCGAATGCTTGCCTAGTAGTTCTAAAGGTCAAATAATGAGGACGGGAACAAGATCGAGGGACTATCAAGATTACCATAGACCACTCGCGACCTACTCAGAAAAAGAACGAAACCGGATTTTAGAAAGCAAAGCACAAAGGCGGGCCCGGGCCCAACTACACAAGAAGCTCAGGGGTGCGGTTCCTGGCGTTTTTAACGTGATGCAAGACACCTCCAATTAAGCGTTCTTGTTTCAGAACAGAGAGACAATCACACCAAGCTTGCGGAAAACGCCCTCGACTTTTTTGTATCCTTTCGTCTTTGAGAACCACGCTACGCGCCTTTCCTACCTGAACCTGGCTTCGTGAGCTATGTTCATTCGTAGCGGCTTTGCTATTGATCCAGCAAGTGTCACTGAAAAGAATATGTAGGTGTTGATTGACGTAGCTGGTGCCAAGTCGAAGGTCTCTACTATGTCAAAGCGAAAAGAGAGGGTAAAACCTCTATCGTCTTTGCTGCCTTGTGACCTCGCTGCCTTCAAAATGTGGCGGCTCTACAGGATGGAAGTACACGTGCGGACGGTCAGACACTCGATCTGCCTTCCTCTTGTCTAGGTCCTCCACATAGAACTTGAGCTTCTCACAACACATCTCCAACTCTTTTACGCGTCGTTCTAAGGCTGCTATCCGTTCGTCGTTCGTCTCTGCACCTCCAGCACAGTGGTCATACATGCCTATCCTATCACGTGCAATCTAACATACTTGACGCTGCCGAATCAGCAAAAGTTCACGAGGCGAGCACACGTTTTTGTATTAACAAGTCGCACCCTGTGTCAGCATGGAACCGCTCATAAAGACGAAACCGCCCGGTCCTAACGCTGTCGCGGTCCTTAAAAGGGACGCTGAGGTGATCTCTCAGTCCATGGCGCGGAATTACCCACTCGTGCTCGAGCGCGCGCAGGACGTTAATTTGTGGGACGTAGACGGAAACCGGTACCTCGACCTCACGGCCGGTTTTGCTGTGATGAACGTGGGGTGGAATCACCCTAAGGTCGTGCTCGCCATTCAGCAGCAGGCCACGCTGCTCTCTCACGGGGCGTTCTTAGCCTTTTGCTCAGAAACGCCGGTCACGTTTGCACAACAGCTCACGGAATTCCTGCCTCCCAGCCTCAACCGCGTCTGTCTTGCGAACTCGGGGGCGGAAAGCGTCGAAGCGGCGATGAAGCTCGCACGCTACCATACCGGGCGAAAATACTTTATTGCGTTCTCCAACGGGTTCCACGGACGTACCTACGGAGCGCTTAGCCTTACTTCAACAAAGTCAATCCAGAGGGCAGGGTTCGGACCGTTCTTGCCGGTTCTGCGCGCGCCGTTTCCGAACCCATATCGTCCGCAGGGAAGCGAATCAACTGATGTGTCGCTCGGTGCACTAGAGGACATCTTTAAAAGGGAAGTGCCTGCCGAAGAGGTTGCAGCAATCTTCGTTGAACCGATCCAGGGGGAAGGGGGTTACATCATCCCTCCTCAGCCCTTTTTGCGGGAGATCCGCGCGCTGTGCGATGAGCTCGGGATTTTGCTCGTCGTTGATGAAGTGCAGACAGGGTGCTATCGGACGGGCACGTTTCTCGCCTCAGAGCAGTTTGGGGTGACGCCAGATATCGTCTGCCTCTCAAAGGCCCTCGGCGGCGGGCTGCCGCTCGGGGCAATGGTCGCCTCTGAAGAGGTGACGACGTGGCTGCCCGGATCCCACGCTGGTACGTTTGCAGGTAACAACGTCGCGTGTGCAGCGGGTCTGGCCGTGCTCGATATTCTAAGTGGCGAGGGATTTGGCGACTACGTGGTAAGTGCGGGACAGCACTTGTTGCGGCGCCTCAATGAGCTGCAAGAGGACTACGACCTTATCGGAGATGTGCGCGGTATGGGCCTTATGGCGGCAATCGAACTCGTCCACAGTAAGGAAACAAAGGAGCCTGCGATAGAAGAACGACGGGTCATCCTCAATGACGCGTTCGAAAACGGTCTGGCCTTGCTGCCAGCGGGGGAATCGTCGATTCGATTTTGCCCCCCGTTGACTATAGAAAAAGGCGACATTGATAAAGGGGTGGAGATCCTTCGGCGCTCGTTTGAGAGGGTGGGTTAGCGCAAAGCTGCAAAAGGCGCGTAAAAAGCGCTCGCGAGGTTAGCGTCTTCGTAAACTGCGCGGTTGTTGCATATCATATAGATACCTGTTTTGAGACGCGTTAGAAGCTCGCGTTGTCAGGCTTAACGCTCACGAGCCTGCGAAGTTCAGCATTACGAGCTATAATGAACGCGTAAAAGCTGTGCATCAAAAAGACGTACCTGTTTTTTAGTCTGTCGAACATTGAATTCTCTTTTGTTTTTTCTCCGAAGGTTATCGACCCACCAAACCCCACCTTTCTGAACATCTTGGATCGGTAAAGTAACTCTCTTACGGCCTTCTTTGGCCCGCCAGACAGCGTGTCATGGAATGCAATAATCCCCCCATCGATGACTTTGGGAAACCAGGTATCAAAGTCTTTCTTGACGTAGTCGTATTTGTGACAGCCATCGATAAAGAGGAGTTCACACGGTTCAGAAATAAGATCTGCTGCCTCAATTGACGTCCTGACAATCGGGTTCACGATGCCCCCTAACTGCGCATTTTCAATATTCTTTGTGAATTTCTCATACGTGCCCGTAGCGTCCTCTTTGCTCTGAAAAGGCTCGCGATGTGGGTCTATCGCGTAGATTTTCACATTTTTACCTGCCATGGATCCTTTGCCTAGGTAAATGGTTGATTTACCTGTGTAAGAGCCGATTTCCACGATCGCCCCTCGTCCTGTACACTTTTGAGCCAGAGCATACAGTAATGATCCCTCTATATCAGACAAAAAGCCGCCTGCATCATCAGCTGCCTCTTTTACCACTTTCAGTTCTTTTTTGTTGCCATCTATTACTGCTATGATGTCTTTTTGGCAGCATAATCGGTCTATTTTAGCTCGGAAGTTGTCCCACGAAAGAGTCTGCATAATTTTCACGGATCTGGATTCCTTTGAAGATTTGTCGTCCCGAATTCTGTCGTCTCTAACGGCACTCCATCCTGTGCAAACGCTATTCTACTTGGGCCTCTGCTGTGGGCAGCTGTAATCACAGTTGGCACTTAGTCTTTTCACCTTTAAGGGGCTTTACCCGTTTAGCAGATAGACCGACGCATTTAGAGCAGTCGCGATGCCAATCCATGCTAGGTAAGGCGCAAGAAGGTATGGGGCCTACTTGTCCACTTTATAGAACTGGTAGATAGTTGCGGCAGCGACTTCGATATAGCTGAGGCGCCCAACAACCCTCACGACGAGTCGAGCAACTGCGCCAACTGAGCGACGCTATTTTCTTGCGTGACAAACCGCGGCGGTATGCTTCTTTGGATGAATCCGGATATCCCGAGCATTTCTTCCATCTCGGATGATAGCGCGTACGTTGGCCGCGCGCTCTTGTCGGGCTTCTTCTGGCTTATCAACAGCGCGCGGTTTAATAGCCTGCTATCTTTACTGCCTACGACGATGACAAGATTCTCGAAGGCGTATCCGCGCTTAACGTGGGCGTTGGACGGATAACGCTGACGATAAGCGGCCCTTTCAGAGGCTGATAACCAGTTAAAATCGATCACCTGATCGATCGTGAAATAACCGACGAAGTAAAGCGCTTCGGGATAGTCTGAGTTGTCGTGTTTGAACGGCTTTAATCCCGCGTAAAAAACGAGCAAATCCCCTTCGTACAACTTGAGGAGATAACGGCGCTTAGCTGAAGGGTCACCGTATGTGTGCGTTTCGAACTCCGGATCATCGTGCATAGGCACATGCCTGAGCGCCGGGGGCACGTAGGTCGACAGCGGTTTTCCCTTTCTGCCGATTCGTTCACCGTAGGTCGTAGCCGTGCACGATCGATACGTCTCTGGAATGGGAACGAATTCGAACGATCCGTCGTCAAAAACGGGGCCATATGTTCCGCCGCTTCCCTTGTCGATGCCGACGCGGAGCAATAACGCTTTCATTCTCTAGGTCCAACACCTTCAAGCCTGAAGTATATAACGGCAAGCGGTACGGTGCTTTGGAAGCACCCCGGCGTTGTCGGTACGCCTTACCGACGCCATCATTTTTCCGCTCTTTTAATCGCTATGCGGTCTATGACGTTTTCGTATGCGTCGCGAAGGCCGCGGAGAGCACGCAGACTATCATAACCCTGAGGGTTATCGACGATTGTCGTGCTCTCAAGCGCTTCGATCTCCTTCTTACAGAAGGTAATAACGTCCTCCAATATCTCTTCGCAATCCATTTTTATTCCCCGCTCCTGCTCACTTATGGCGCAGAAAAAGCATCGCACCGCTAAGCATTCTCTTTGTATGATGAAGAAGCTTTGCAGGGCTTATGTTTTTATAGCGCAAGCGAGCATTGAGGCGACGGTGATTGTTATAAGCTTTGAAAAATGCGTGCAGTTTGCAAACGACCACCCGATATGTTCTGTGGCGACCGTCGATGGCGATCAGCCGCGAGTGAGGACGTTTGGGTTGTGGTTTGCTGACAAAGACGGCTTCTACTTTTCGACGGGCAAGACAAAGAGCATCTATCGACAGTTTGCCGCAAATCCGAAGGTTGAGCTCTGTTTTTATACGCCACCGGAGCGTCCGCCCGAAGAAGGAGGGGCGGTTGACATCGGGACGATGATGCGGGCATCGGGTACGGTCAAATTCCTCGACGAGGCTGGCCTTAAACAGCGTCTCCTTGATGAGCGACCATTCTTGCGTTCCTTTGCGGAAAATGTCGCTATATTCCACGTTCGAAATGGTGAGGCGTGGTTTTGGACGTGGGAAGACAACGTGCACGAGGCTGACATTAAGCGAATTCCCTTCTAAAGCAGAAACCAGGGACGGCAACAGAACGAGCCGCTTTCTGTTTCACCCGTTTCTGTTTTTTCAAGTGCGTTCTTTTAAAAGAGGGCCTCCAACCTTTTCTCCAGCAGTCCGGGGGTGATTCATTCGTGATTGCTTGCTATCGGCTTGTTTCCCATACCAACTGCAAGAGACGCGTGATCTGAGCCTCGTCGATTTCGCCCACGTTGCGAATCTCGACGTGCTTCATCGTTCCTGAGCCGACAAATTGGCTTACCTCGTCTGCTGAAAGACCGACCATGGAAAAGCCCAGATTCACGTGGTCTTTGAGTGCAACAATGTAGTAGGCCCCACCGTCGTACGTTGGGACCCCCCACTTCATCTCCTCTCGTATCTGAGGGAGGGCCCGGAGGATAATCTCTCGCAGCCGCTCGCAGATCTCTCTTTGCGGCGAGGGTTGCTTATTAATGTAGCTCTCGACGTTTTCGGTCATCTTTCCGCTTCATAGCGCTGTCTTTTTTCCGCAGTTCTCGCTGAAGTTAGCCACGTAGGGACTAATTTCGTTGCGCACGGTAAAAAGCTATGCTCAGCGGTGAGGCACTATCGTTGGGTTCAGCGCTTTAATGAGCCGTAATAGCGCTCGAGCCAATGACGCTGAAATATAAAAACTGCACCAAAACTGCATTTTTATATAGCTCCGACTGGCTCAGTTGAACGGGAGGCACTACTAGACGCGCTTAAGGATCTAGTTGTTTAATATCGGACGTGCCTTAATCGAAGGATGAAATAAAAAAAAGAAAAATAAAGCTTGATCTTTTTTGAGAACTTCCATGCCAAGCAAATGCCTAGCCACTGATCATATGCAACTGAGGACTCATGGATAGCACGCCAGCAACAACAGCAAGTAGCAACCAAGATGTCGATACCAAACCGAGCTTCATGTTCAAGATATCACCAATGATTCCTAAAGCAACAAATATTAAGGAGAGAATCGTCATAGACGTGGCAGCCTTATTGCAATATCCAATTTCCCTTAATATGTGCTCACGGTTCTTGAAAGGTTGATGATGTGAATAACTCATAATAGGACACCTCCTTTTCAATGCTTATGCAAGAGGTGATTGTTGGCTTAACAATTCCCATTCTTTTTTCCACAAAACAGCCCGGCCCAGAAGCTAGTATCGTTCAGCTGCGAAACTCAGCTCCAGGTGAGGGCGGCGGTATAGGTCGCAATAGCACGGGCCCCATCGACCGTAAGGATATAGTCGACACGCTCAAGTCAATGATTGTATCGCGCTCGTCATCGTCTCCGCTGTATAGCGGCGAGATTGCGTTCGAAGACTGTGGCAGTCTTACTAGCCTCCTCCTCGTGACTAAAAATCACAAATTCAGTGCCAGCTTCTATAATCGCTCTATGCATTGGCTCCGCGTAGAACACATCTCCGGCGTTAAAGACCTCTTCACGGTCTTTGTATATTACTCGACATCTTTCTTTTAAGATATATCCCCAAGCCGCGCGGGGCTCATGTCGTCAGGCAAGCCTTTGAGGAATGGAGTCTCGTCGTATTCCTTATCGAAGGTAGCTATCTCGGCGCGTATCGCACCCCACACTGTTCCCCGAAAGGCAAACCCTTCTCCTTTTGCTATAACTGGCGGCTCTGTCTTTGAGCTTCTCATCGTAGCCTCCTTTTAAGGGAGATGTTGTGCGTAATAGTTCGGATAGTTGCTGCAATCAGGCCTTGCGACCGTCCGCGCCGCTTTGCCTATCGATAATAGTACCTAGCACAAGGCGCTTACGTAAGGGGCTAAAATACGACTGACGTCTTTCTTCTTCCTGTCCATCATTCGCGGTATTCCTGAAGTACGAAACGAGCGCATCGAGCGCTTGCGTATCATCTAATTGAGCTTCTGACTCATCATAGACTTTTGTTTTTACTTCAGAAAGCGCACGGTTCAATAACTCCGCATCGCTGCCGGTTAAGATTAGTCCCTTCTCAATCATTTTTTCCCTCCTTGCTTGTTCGTACTTTTTACATGGACACGCTTCATCATAGCGTGATGGGTTTTTTCTGACGACCAAACTAGCGACAAACTGGCCGTAATTTCATAAAACCGACGCTTATCGCTTACGTTCCGAAGTAAAATAGATCGTGCGTCTCTCGCTTAGGATGGCGGTATAACTCGCAGTAAAACGGAACGCGATCATATTCGCCGCGTCGCTGGCACTGTACATAAAGCTCGCAGCTTACGCAGTAGGTCATAGTCAATAATGGGTATCGAAGCGCCAATTACCTAATCGACGAGCATAGCGAAAGTAATAGCTGCACTATCAACCGCGCGTAGCCGAAAATAACTCCTATTGTTGTAACAAGCGGACGTTACAACAACATTTATTTCCTTAGAGCGCCTTTATACGCGTTTAGGAAAACGGCGGTTCTATTATCGCCGAAAACATGAAATGAGGTGAAAGATATGAGTAAATTTTTTGCTAAGTGGTGGATTGACAACTCAAGATTGCCGGCTTCACCGCAAGAAAACGCGGCTCTCAGGGTAAAGATGCTCGAGATGGTGAAAGCTGAATTGAGCGCAGGCAAGTTTACTGACTGGGGACAGTATGGCAACGGAATGGCCGGATACTGCATTGGCGAAGGGAGCGAGGAGGACATGTACGCTATCATGTTCAAGTGGATGCCGGTTGTCCAGTTTAAGGTGCTCCCAGTGCTCAGCGTCGACCAATCGATAAATATAATGAAGAAGTTTGTGCAGGGCAAGTAACCTGCATCTTCTCTTTTTTTCTTTTTAGACTTCGCGCATGCAAATTGCATGCAACTAAGTAGCCTGGACTAAATCCAACGAACTCCAAAAAAGATAGGTAGAATGAGGGACGAAAGCGGATCCGGACCGAGGATATTTAGAATAATCAAAAAAATGATTATCTCCGCCTTCGTCGGTGCCTCATAACGATAGAAACCAGATATACTTTTCTATTTGCGTTTGTTACTCTGTTTTAAGCAGAAACTTAGGGGTATTTAGCTTCAAGAAGGCGCTGCACAAGACCTTTTTTAAAACCATCGCACGCGTGGCCTGTCTATGTCGCCGGTCCGCTCACCGTACTATATGACATAGCACAGCGCCATTATCAGGTCATCTTTAGAAGTCACCTCAGCTCTCAACGTGAGCGCCCCAGCTCGAGGAAATTAGGGAAATTTTTTTGGTGGAAGCGTACCAAGTTGTATGAGGCCCTTAGCTGCAACTGTTTGCTGCGATCTGTGTCGTATCAGCAGATAAAGCGAACTTCGGCGGGTCAAAGGGGATATTGAACATGGTAGGATTAGACGCCTTACGTCTGCTGTATTTGTGGAAAGCCTGTCATCTCGTAACGATCTCGTCTTGGATGAACGAAGTGTTTTAGAATCTGACTGCGGCTGGCAGTTGTTAGTGGTTTCCGACACGGAAACGATGATGATTGGCTACGAGGCAGCTCCCACACTCCACAAACCACGGTGCTCTTGCATCGCTAACAGCTGAGCCTCATAGAAAGTCTGTTTGCACGAGATGTCGGGCGGATATGGCGTCGCCTGAGCGTATCCTTCACGTACGAGCTCATAATTGACTAGGATATCCGCAACAAACACGAAACGGAGCAGGCGACCATATCTGTCAGTTTCCCTGACGTCTTTGACGAGAATGACGTTCTTGCCTGCGACAAGCTCTTTGTTCCTCGTGGTCGCTTCAGAGCTCATCCATTCGTTCTTCACCGTATCTTCCGGCGCGTTGATCCCAATATAGCGCACCGTGTAATCTACATCGTCGATGCGCACATGAACGGTATCCCCGTCGACGATTTTGGTAACGACGCCACTCGTTGTCCGAGCAGGCGTCGCGTTAATGCACGCAAATGAGCTTCCTGTTGTGAGAACAGGGGCAGAAATCGGCTCCCCGCTCGTGGGCGCTTGTGCACTGTGCTCGGTATCGTTGACTTCTTGTTGCGTTAAGCAGCCACAAACAGAAACCAAAAGTGCAATAGCAATTATCACGTAAAGCGCTGGCTGTTCGCGCTTCATAAACATAAGACGGGGAGCAATGGCTTTCGAAGATGTCACGTTTTGCTTCCAAATGGCTACCCTTGAAGTTGGGCAGTGCGAACTCCCATGTCAAAAGCTTTTTGGCAATCTTTGGGAAATTCTTCTTTTCGTCTCTTTGCTTTCTCTTGAACATCAAATAATGTTGACTCATACTTAGAATAATCGTCAAATTGATAGGTATCGGTAACAAACAGCGATTCTGATTCTCCGAAGATCCTCTTTATCACCCTTTCAGCAACCTTGAGATGCTGATCATAGCCCATTAGTTTCATCTGGTCTTCTCGCGCACCCATAGTGTAAATTAAACCCATCTTGATCTTCTTCTTAAAAAGCGTTGAATGGTTCATATCATACACCAAGTACGGAAATATTAACCGTTCCATGAAGGATCTCATCTCGCCGGTAGCGGTTCCCAGGTAGATTGGAGAACCCAAGATAATGGCATCAGCCTCCTCAGCTTTTTTGAGAATTGGTGTCAAATCGTCATTTACGGCGCACCTGCCATAGCTCTCGCCATTTTTCAATTTGCAGGCAAAACAGCTAATGCAGCCTTTAAAATTGAGCTTATAAAGATGAACAAGTTCAGTCTCTGCTCCGTGTGAAGCCGCTCCTTCAAGCGCGTTATTTAATAGGGTTGCGGTATTGCATTTAGTTCTCGGACTTCCGTTTATCGCTAATACTTTCACACTCTTGCATCTCCCTTATAGCGATTTAACCGTTTGTTTATACGAACGCGTATCCGAACATTGACTCAAACTCATACGCCGTGTGTACCGACACTATCAAAGTCCGACAACGTGATTGAGGGGCTTAGTATCAGTCTATTATTCTTGAATTTCGTGAGCCGAAAAGCCTTTCCTGATTACCCTGTGGCTGCCGTCACAAAAAGGTTTATTCGAAGAGCTGCCACATCGGCATAGGGTGACGCGATTGCGAATTTCGTAAGTCGTTCCATTCGCTGCTTCTATTGGGATACATCCGCGGACCCAGAGAGGACCGCTATATCCTCTCAGCGGCTCCTCGACCACTGCGATGGAGGGTTCAAACTCAGGCTCAATGGGTTTTCCAGTTTTTTTATCAAACGCCACTAGGCGACCTGAGTTGCAGTTCGCCACTTCTTCGATGGCAATACGTCGCGCCTCGGGATTATCTGAATGTAAAGTCAGCTCGCGAATGCCGCCGGCGCGATTACACATGCCCACGTGTGAGCAAAGGTCCCGAACATCATTCAGAATGAGCCCTGGCCCATCTACCTCTCCGGCGTGAGAGAGATACGGCTCCCTACTAGCGGTCTCCGTGCCACCGAAATGCACTTCTTCGTGAGTGTCGTCGCAAAAAGGTTTGTCTTTGGACTGCCCGCAGCGACATAACGAATACGCGTCCTGCAAGGGGTAACGTTTGCTCACGTGGTAATCGTAAGGGTAATCATCGGCATCATTTGCAACTGTGAGTTCGAGCAGAGGAATAGCGCCCGAAACGTTATAAGGGCCGTCTTTGCACACCTTAATATTGCGTTTGTCATTGACCTTCTCTCTTGTGCGTTCTTTTTCACTTGCCATAATCACTCGTCCCTCTTTTTGTTAAGGCGTTATTCGCTTCGGTAGCATCATTTATAGTTCTAACCCGCAAGGCGGCCCGTCAAGCGTAGCTAGAAGCTATAGAACTACGCCTGTGCCTTAAGCAAAAAAAGGTCTAAGCTAATGAATCACTTAGAATAACAAAGCCTGGAGCGCTCAGCGCACGCTTTGCTTACGGAAGTCCCTTGATTATTGCGTATCCTTCTGCTTCCGAAAACGCCTTCAAGGTCTGTATGCTTGCCGCTCCGCGGCCCGCGATAATGAGTACCGCTTTCCCCATTGCCTCGTCGCTCGGAACCTTTAGCAATTGCAATCATATCGTACTTTCCAAAGACAAAGTAGAACTCTTTAAGGTTTCCACCGACGGACTTGAACGTATTCCAGGCGAGTTCCACTCGCTGGGGTGTGTCCTTCACCTTCTCGATTCCTGCCTGAGTCCATTTAATAAGCATAACGAACTGCCGCACCATGCCGAGTATATTCTCATTGTGCCACCATTCGACGATCTTGCCTTTCGCTATGCGAAAGATGCTGGCACGCGTCATTGCAATGGGCTTACCGGTCGGAGCGAGGCCCATGAACTAGCCCTGATGCGTGCCACGAATAGTCATCCTCACGGCGACCCGATCTCCTTCGGGAATCACGTCCTCGACGGTAACGTGGCTGTCGGGGAAGGCACCGCTCATCATGCGAAACGTCTGCTTTATGCCGTCCAACCCTGGGGCCTGATGTGGGGGTGGGTTGTGGTCGACGACATCAGGATCGCATACTTCCTCGAAAATCGTGATGTTAGCGGCGTTGAACGCTTCTGTATAGCGATCGAGCGGCTTTGCTCTCTTCTATTGACATGGACAACGCCGTTCACGTAAGCGTGCTTCGGTTTTTGTCCGCACTGCTACACGTATCGTGCGTAAGAGCGCCCCTGATAGCAAAAAGAAAAGAAATTGCTGCAACAAACTCAAGCAATGCTCGGGGTTTACGCAGCAAGGTCGCTTGCAAGCGCTTAACGCTGAATGCCCATCTTCTTTGTCCACGCGGTGGCCTCTGACTGCTTCAGTACGGGATGCACCTTGACTTTTCCGACAAGCCGGAATGGTTCCACAGCAGTGTTTAAAGCTTCGTTGTCGTTTGCATCAACAACCAAAAAAAACACATGTCCCGGTGCATCGGTGTACATCTCAGTGAGGGTAACACCGGAGCGCTCCACGTGTTCGACGACTTTTGTAAAAAAATCCTTGTCGGGTCGTACAAGTCCTCCCGGACAGTCATCAGCGGTATGTTTGGCAATTACCATAAAAAGCAATGAATCACCTCCTGCAATGAGTTGTGCAAACGAGTTGTGTTGACGTGTTTATATCACTTGCGCGCTCTTAACCACGCTGTGAGTAGATGTTCTGCTGGAATGTGAAGGGGAAGGCCAGAGAGTGCTATTGCCTTTAAGAATTTGGCGTTTGATGCCGAGATGATCGTAGTTGCGCATAGTGCCGCATTGTCTAAATGACGAATTTACGACGTAAAGCAACACCGCCCGGCGCTATTAAAGCGGCCGGATTTCGTCGGTGGTGATGGCGGTTGACCGCCATCATCAAAACTTATATGCGTGAAAAAGACGGAACGCACGCTTCACGGAGGTGAGAAAATAACACAAATGCTTCCGCAGTGTTTCAATTGCAAACATTTCCATACGGAGGGGGACAAATGTGACGCCTACCCGACTGAAAGGCGGTACAACTGCGACGCGTTCCCTGATCCAAAGCGAGAGATACCTGGGGACCTTCTTTCGAATACGGTCCTCCATAAGACGCCATATGCAGGAGATCACGGCATTCTCTATGACCCAATCGACCCTAAAATATCTTATTAAGCTATAACTCGCGAGTCTTTATCGTTGGACAACCTTTTTCTCATCAACCTTCGATTTTGAGCCCCCTAAGAACTTGGCTTTCTGACCGACGCAGCTTCCTATTCTTAACGGTTGCCCTTTTTCGACAGGGGTGCACCGTCAATTCTTGCCACTTTTTAACGTCACAGCGGATCTAGACGTCCTGCGTTTTGTGGCCGTCTAGGGCATCGATGAGAATGAACGAGGTGGGGGGGATAGTGACGGTTTGCACCGCTAGGTCCAAGCTGATGCTGCTAACGTAAACTGCCAGTCTCGCAGCGACGCTTGTGGCCAAGTACGTCGAAGAGCACCTCGGGCGAAAGAAGTTTGCCGTAGACTGTGAGGCAGAAATTGAAAAGTTGCAGAAGGAGCTCGCAGATTACAAGCAACACCATCAGAGGGAGATAAACTCACTGACCACAGAGCTCACGGCTGAACGCGCCTTTGGACTTTGAGTCTGCGGAAGTGGCACGATTGAAGCAACCTCAGCCAGGTACCTTTGATTGCCCGCGGCATCGTCGCCTTGTTATGAAGGGTAGCTCCCCTCTCTCGAGCTACTGTCAAAGGTGAGTTGCTTCGGTTTTTAATTCTCTGTCGCGCAATATGGTCTATCGATCGGGGACGCGCGAACCTTCTAGACTAAAGAATTCGTAATTCGACGAAACATACAAATGAGCAGCTTTTTGAGGCTCACCGCGTGTCGCAACGACTTCTCCGACAAATACTGTATGGTCCCCTGTCTCAAACTGCCCGACGACTTTACACTCAAACGCCACAGTCGCCCCTTCAATCGTCGGCACTTGCACCGCGATAGAGTCGATCAATGAGAGGCCCCCCTCTTTGATCTTGTCGATATCTCGTCCCGATCTCGTGCCGCAAAACCAGGCCGCTTCCGCTTGTTCTGCACTTGGATAGTGGACCACAAACTCCTTGTGAAAGTCAATTCCCGCGTGCGAATAACGCGAATGATCGATCGATATGATCAATAAGAAAGGATCAATCGACGTGCGGGTTACCCACGATACGCCGAGGGCGTTCGGTTTTCCGTTTGTGTCGAGCGACGTCACGAGGCTATAAATCATTGGCGCGGCGAGCGCACCGCCCTCTTTAGGGGTTAATATTTGCATGCTTTAGCTCCTCAGGCTGGATATCACATCTCTGGCTTAAAGCTTCCGTCTGCTGCACGCTGCGACCATGTCGATGACTCCGACAAATGGAGATGCTGGGCAGGGGAAAGCAATAGTAGTGTATGGGTGCACGAATCTGAGAGAGGATTGCCCCCGACTGTCACACAATGATTGTCAACGCTGTGTTATTCGCCAAGGGCGCCGCGTGCGCTTATGCTTCCGGAGGGCCTTGCTCAAGCAGCTGCTGAATCCGATCTTCGGCGGTGATCCCTTGGTTCCACAGCCCCTCAAAGGTGGACGTGAGATATTGAGCATAGATAGGATCATCGGTCCACAGCGCAGCAACTGGCTGGCTAAGTGAAAAACGAGTAATCTCGGCGTTAATCGCACTCATCGCGATTTTTCGGTCAAACACAACGAACAAGATCCCTAGCTGATCGACATGGCGCACCTCTTCACCAATGGATAACATTTCTCGCACTGGCTCAATGACTTGATACGAAATGTCGACTATGACTCGCACCTTTCCTCCACGCTTGATAAACTCACTGGCTGCGTCATTGATCCCGAAAAGCGAGGCAAGAATTGTCGCCGTACCAGGGACAACCAGAAGCCACTCCTCTTGCATCGAGTTAACGAGGGGAATGACGGCGGCGATAACTTCCTTGACACTTTTTACAATCTTAAATGTGGTAACCTCGTCGGACGGCCGAAACCGCTGCTGCTTTGAAAGCTCCTGCAGCTCCCGCTTTCGCACCTCCATCTCGCGTAGCTCGCTCTCCTGCTTCTTGAGCGCTGATTCAAGCGCGGCGTCGAGGTCGACCGCGGCGTACGTCGTCGGCGAATCGAGCGATGGACGTACCATACCCTTGTCGATGAGGCTCGTGAGGGTGCGGTGCACGTCTTCGCGATAGGTGTGCAGCGATTTGGCGAGCGGCGACGGCGTCTTGGGGCCGTACTTAAGCAGGTGAAGATAGGTCTGTGCCTCTTTTTCGCTGAGCCCGAAACCAATCAAGCGGGTTGTAAATTCGTCATCAGTGGTCATCAGTTATCACAATGTACATTGTATTAAGCAATAGGTGTAGGTGCGCTTTAACAACAATAGAGGAGCTAAACACCGTTTTTTGAGCGTTACAGCGCCACAATTCAATGCCTTAATAGCATCGAACTTAGTTGCCAAGTTCCTCACCTTTTGACCTGTTCTCGAAACCAAGATGGTTCCACCTTGCTCCAGCATGTTCAAACTTACTACTTTTAAAGTGATTACCTTAAACCTTGTGATGCCTGATTTTGACAATATTGACTTATTCTATCCTAATAAATTCGCTTGTAGAATTATGGGGGCCATTTCGGCTCTCTATTAGCTCTTCGGGCGGCACTGTGTGAACGTAGGCTACAACGAGCTTGTAGAAGGGTTATTCCTTATCGCCTTTTAGGGTCTGCGGATGTGCTACCTTGCACAAAGGCAGCTTTGTGTTGACAGTGATAACCCAATTGCGAGAACGTGCTGAAAGTGAAAGATAGATAAGAACAAGTGGGGAAGGGAATGAAGAGTTACCCTCGCAAGAACCCGGTAGCACCTGCGTAACAATTCGGGTTCAAAAGAGCCTCACATCACCCCAAAATCTTCTATGCCTACTGGGGGCCCTGCTCTAAGAGCTCTTCTATGCGCTTGGTTGCATCGACTGCTTCTTTCCACTCGGATTCGAAGGTGGTGGTAAGGTATTCGGCATAGGACGGGTCATCGGCCCAGAACCCTACTACGCGCTCATCAAGCGAGAGGTTCCCGAGATCGACTATCTGTTGAGGTATCGAACTGATGCTCTCTCTCCTGTCTACGACCAGCATGAACTCTCCTCGATAAAATCGATGTGGCGCACGTCTTCACCGATGTCCAACAATTCGCGCACGACACGAACGTCGGTTGCTGAAATCTGAGTGATCCCCCGTACTCGTCCGCCTTTTTCTATGAACATCTTCGATTTGTCAGTTAAGCCGAATTGACCGGCAAAGACCAACATCTGAGGTGGTAGAAGCCACATAATTTCGTTCTGTGCAGATTCCACGAGCGTTGAACCAGCAGCTATAACATCCTTAACGTTTTCAAGGAGTGTCTTATGGACCATCGCTAAAAAAAAGGACCTTGAGCTTTATAAAGACGCGTGACATCGTTTACTACACGTTTGCAGATGATACACTTTGATTGCAGCGGCGGCAAGCTTTTCGTTATCCCCGCGCACCGCCCGTCAAGCCTGCGGCGGACCTTGTTTTTGCAGCTCTTCAATTCGCTGTGCAGCAGGAACTGACTGTTGCCACAGCAAGTCAAATGTGGCTGCAAGGTATTGCGCGTACGTGGGGTCATCGGTATAAAGCATTGCAATCGGTTCAGAAAGTGATAGATGTTTGATGTCTAAGTTAATCCCGTGGAGGCAGATCTTTCTATCCAATGCCGCGAAATACATCCCTCGATAACCACTGAGGTGGCGTACCTCCTCACCAACGTCTAACGCTTCTTTAATGAATTCAATTCCGGAGTAAGGCACATCAGTTATCATTCTAAAGCTCGCTCCACGCCCGATAATCTTTTTGACGTCCTCTAGTATACCAAACAGCGAAGCGATAGCGATCACTTCTAACGGCGTTACTAAAATGACCTCATCTTGGCACGCTGCTGCGGCGGGGACCGCGATACTCACGAGTTCCTTCACACTTTTGATGATTTTGAACGTCGAAACTTCGTCAGAGGGACGGAATCGCTGTTGTTTCGAGAGCTCGTGAAGCTCCCGCTTACGAGCCTCCATCTCACGCAGTTCGCTCTCGTGTTTTTTTACTGCAGAGTCAAGCGCGGCGTCGAGGTCGACTGCGGCGTAGATTGTCGGTGAGTCGAGCGAGGGGCGCACCATCCCCTTTTCAATCAAACTAGCGAGCGTGCGGTGCACGTCCTCACGATAGGTCTTTAGTGACTTTGCTAGGGGGGAGGGGGTCTTGGGGCCGTACTTAAGCAGGTGAAGATAGGTCTGTGCCTCTTTTTCGCTGAGCCCGAAGCCAATTAAGCGCTGGGTGAATTCGTCGTCAGTGGTCATCAGTCATCACAATGTACGTGGACTAAGCAATAGGTATAGGTGAGCTTTGACAACCATAGAGGGGTTAAACACGGTTTTTTGAGCGTTAAAGCGCCACAATTCGATGTCTCAGTAGCATCGAACTTAGTTGCCAAGTTCCTCACCTTTTGACCTGTTCTCGAAACCAAAATGGTTTCACCTTGCTCTAGCATGTTCAAACTTACTACTTCTAAGGTGATTGCCTTAAACCTTGTGATGCCTGATTTTGGCAATATTGACTTATTCTATCCTAATACATTCGCTTGTAGAATAGCCAGAATATCACTCCTGAGAGCACGATAAAAACTGACGCCACGTATATCGGTGCTGTTGCGACGATCTGTGCAGCAAGATAGCCCGCTATTATTGGCGGAATTGATTGCGCCAATGCTGCGACGCTCGCGTTGATTCCCAATATCTCGCCTTGCCTCGATTGCTCCGCCGATCTGCTGATAATCGTCGGGAGGAAGGCTTGTGAAAGTCCGTTTGGTATCCCAAAAAAGGGGACGACAAAAAGCAGTTGCCACCACACCGTGGGCAGGAAAAACGCAAGGATAAGCACCCCTGTGGCGATAAGGGTGACGCGGAGTATTTTATAATCAGCAAATTTTGTGAGTTTACGCAGGAGCAACCCTTGTGAGATCACGATCCAGAGGCCGACGTACGCCAGAAAATCTCCAATGTTGCCTGAGGTGAAGTTGAATTTGTTAATGAAGTAGACACCAATGAACGTCGTGTAAAACGTGAACCCTCCTTGGAAAAGAAAGGCGGTCGTAAAGAGCGTCCGAAAGCCTCTGTACGTATAGGCGTGTACGACGTCGGTCAGGGACTGAGCCCACCGTATTTTGACCTCTTTTTGTACACGCACGAGGGTTTCTGGAAGCAACGTGATGATAAGCACGATATTCACCGCGCTCAGCAGTGCGGCAAACCAGAAGGGCGTGGCTGCGTTGAACCAACTTACGATGGACGGGTCAGACAGCTTTCCACCGATATAAGGGCCGATAATGAATCCAAGCCCGAACGCCGCTCCAATAAGCCCGAAGTTTTTCGCTCTTTCTTTCGGTGGCGTAATATCAGTGACGACCGCCTGTGCGACCGGTATGTTGCCACCCGTCACGCCGTCGAAAGCTCGAGCGAGGAAGAGAAGGGGTATGTTTTTGGTGATGATGCCGATTGCGAAGAGGATGTATGATATGCAGGTGCCAGCGAGGGAGACACCGAGCACTTTTCTTCTCCCATATTTATCCGAGAGTTGGCCTAAGATTGGAGCAGCAAGAAACTGACAAAGAGGGTAGATTGCCACGAGCCACCCGAGGAGAATGTAACCCTGTTGCACGGTGTAGCCAGCCGGAAGAATGTAGTAAGGGGAGCGGGGACCGGCGAGCAATATGGGGATGATGGGAATGAGAATGCCGAGGCCCACTAAATCGAGGAATACAATGGAGAGGATGACGAGAAGCGGTTTTCCTTTCAGAACCGGAGGCTTTTCTTCCATCGCTGGTATAACTCCTCGTCAAACGGGTGAAACCACACAGCATTGATAAGCGATATAAATGTTGCGTTCGCGTGCTTTGGCTATTCACGCGTTCTGAAATTAGGAAAAAATGCCGGGAAACTCGCGGGCTTGGAATAGCTGAGGCGCAACAGATATCAGCATTCAAAAGTCAAAAGAGGGTAATCATTCAGACTGAAGACGGGCACTCATCAATGACGAACGGGCAAACGTCGCGGAAGCTTAACCTCTTTGACGTGACGAATCTGGTCATTGGCGGCACCCTAGGCGCGGACATATACATCGTTGCCTCGTTGAACAGCGCTTATCTTGGGCCTGCTAGTTTGCTCGTGTGGCTTGTTGGGGGTACAATCGCCATAATCCTAGCGTTAAACTTCGCAGAAGCTGCCGCGCTCGTGCCTCGAGTAGGGAGATCGTTTGCCTACGTACGTGAAGCGTGGGGAGATTTTTCTGGTTTTATGGTGGGCTGCCCTCTGGATTGCCTAGATTGCTGCACTCGCCGTCACGCCCGGCACGTTCGTCCGCTATTTAGCCAATTTTGTCCCTTCGCTGAGTTTTGCTCAGGGTGTGATCATCAAGATCCTCTTTGTTGTCATTATCGCCTACATGAACGTGCGCGGCGCTAAGGAGGCGGGGCGCGCCAATGACGTCCTTACCATGGCAAAATTGAGTCCGCTCCTCCTGCTGATCGTCGCTGGATTCGTCTATCTGACGTTAAATCCAGGAACCGCCGCTTCGAACCTTTTACCGTTTGCCCCGCTCGGCTTCGGCAATTTCGGGCAGGCGCTGATTCTCGTCGTGTGGGCGTACGCCGGTTTTGAGCTAGCCGTCATCCCATCCGGCGAAGTTGAAAACCCGACAAAGACCGTCCCAAAGGTGATGATAATCGGCATGGCTATTGTGATATTCTTCTACGTCCTCACGAACTTCGTCGTGCTCGCGACGGTGAACTGGACGGTGCTGCAAACTGATATCACTCCGCTTGCGACAGCGGGGAGCGTCGTCCTATCGTACACGCCGACGCTTGCACTCATTGGCGGTGCCGTGCTCGGAATCGGAGCACTTATTTCGATTTCTGGGTTTGATGAATCCGGCACACTGTCGACCTCACGATTATCCTATGCAATCTCGCTTGAAGGCTTATTCCCGAAGTTCCTCAGTCGTCTCCACCCTCGGTTCGGCACCCCCTATTACGCAATCATCGCACAGTCTGTCATCGCGCTCATCGCGTCGTTGGTCGGCGGTCATCACCCAACTCATCGTGTTCTCAACGTTCAATCTCGCGTTCGTCTATCTTGCCACGAGTGCGGCGGTTCTCACGTTGCGGGAGCGAAAGAAGCAAGTGGCAAGTGAACGCACGTACCTTGAGCGGTTTACTGGCCCGGTCATTCCTATTGCGGGCATCATCTTAAGCACGTTTCTCATTTACGAGTGTGGGATTACCGCCGTGGCACTCGGCGTTGCGTCGATTCTGATAGGTATACCAATCTATGTCCTTTACGCGCCGCGTACCGAGATGGTGACGCTCAAGAAAGATTTCTATTCCACTGAAGCGATCCTTGCGCGCAGCGCGCGGACCGAGAAGGTGTTTTTGGGTTACGTGGTGCGGTTGATACGGAAGGCGTTAGCACGTCGATCGAAAACGTAAAGGATCCGGCGGTGGCCAAAAGAGAGAGCCTCGGTGGTTAATCAGTATTACGCGCCTTCTTTCTTCTATCCCCCCTCCAAGTCGTAAGAAAAAAGTGAATATCCTATGCGTGCCCGTGTGGCAATCTGCGAACGTGTATTTACCTACTCCCAACGATGGCAGAAGAACGGGCATGTCGTGCTCCTTAAGCTCACAAAGAGCCTAAGCCGGTGCTGTGATTTGCACCATTTATAATAGGAATAACTGACTGCTTTTTCTGTCAACACACCACGGATACTCGCTGCTAGAACAAGTTGGGCAGACGCCGGCTTGGTCGCTTCAAAATTTGGAAAGTTCGTCCTTGTGCTGCATCTGAACACCCGTGGTGCCGTGCAGATGGACAAACCGATCAATTCCTTGATTGCGCTTGCGTTTACCTTATGAGCCGTTCGACCTTCGACAAATGGAATTAAAAATGGGGTCTAATTGATAAAAGAAGGAAATATTGGCCTTATTTGACAACGAAATCTTGATTTATTATTAAACATATGTGGCTTATTAGAGGTATGGATATGGTCGATCAGACTTTAAAGGCTGAACAGCAACGCAAAGCTGCGGAAGCACTGCACAGGCTCCGAAGCCAGGCAAGTACTCCATTGGGACCGAACGTTACAATCAAACCCTCTGGGTCGGTTGGAAGGATACCTTTAGAAATGGGTGAACTTGCGGCCGAACATTACCGTTCTGCTGAGGGCTACGATCCAAACTTCCTCGGCGCTGAACACCAGCTTGAACTTCCTAAACTGGCACCTGACCTCCAGCCCAAGGTGGCACAGCTCAAGAACGGAGGCGAAGTTCTCACTTACCATCACTTCTCGATTGTCATGAATGCCGAACGGCGACTCGCGTTTCATACCGCCGTAAATGTCGATGGTCGGCAATTGGAGCACGTAGAGCGTGATCGTGATAAGTGGTACTTCGATCTGCGTCTTGATGAACGGCTCCAGGCGGGGCCAGACCTATACTCCAACAATCCACTTGACTGTGGTCATCTGGTCCGTAGGCTCGATCCCTGTTGGGGATCAATAGCAGTTGCTGCGGGCGAAGACACCTTCCACTTTACGAACTGCTCACCCCAGCATTCTAAGCTCAATCAGCGTGATTGGCTTGAGATTGAAAGTTACGTCCTCAATACCGCAGACAACGCAGATGTACGTATCTCGGTGTTCACAGGTCCCGTCTTCCGCGACGATGACATGCTCTATCGCGATGAATACCTGTTGCCTGCAGATTTTTGGAAGGTAGTAGCGTTCATCAATAAGAATGGCCAGCTTCGAGCTACTGCCTATGTGCGAACCCAGAAGAACTACCTTGAAAGTCTCAAGTTCTTCGATGACGAGTACCAAGACATGGCAGGTGCCAGTAGCACAGGTCGAAGCGCTCACAGGCCTATCTTTCGGGATACCGCAGGACGCTGACCCATTGACAAGGGTGGGGGTTAGCCGAGAAAGTCACAGACGCAATATCCGACAAATTAGATCCGCGCACGATATCCTGTTGTGACCATGATCGAGTCCTCTTCAAACCTTAGCGGCTGCGTCTAATATAATACTCCATCGTGCACCGTGGCAGATACGCGTTGGTAGCCTTGCAAGCAATGAGGTCGTGTGGGGCAACCTAATAGTCGGATAGCTGTAACCTGTTTTTGTAGGAAGGAGCTAGTATTTTTCTGCTGTGAATCTCCAGGATTATAAGATAGACATATCTCTCTGTGTAGGTTCGCTCTCTAGCTGAGGCACTTGGGTATACTTATCTTTCTTCAAATCGGCTATTACCTTCGTCAACAGCTCTTTTCGGGAGAGCTTGTTCTGGGTCGCATTCATCGCTTTGACCAAATAATAGGTAAAGGCCCCATGCCATGTTCCATCAATTTTTGCATCAGCGCTGGTCTGATCTGCCCTGCAACCGGCCCACAATATCTGATCAGTTACTCCGGATTCTAGCATTGCGCGATAGAATCCACGTGGACGCTTTCCATCGACTTTTTCGAAGGCAGCCAGCGATGGGGGAGGTAGATAACGTGGCTTACGATCCAATAGGAGATCAATTGCCTTTAGACCCGTCCCGCTATGACAGGTATCGAGGAAAACCTCTAACGATACATTGCTGGGAAGCTGAACGAACAGGTCGTGCAGCTCATCATCTACAATTATATGTGCATGGTCCCACTCGCCGTCCTTTTCGGCTAGATCATTCGGGCAGAATGCCTCATCCGCTCTGTCAGGTTCATCTCCTTCTTTATCAGGTACCTGAGTGCCGTGACTCGACATGCTAAGGACAAGAGATGCATATGTGCCTGCTTTTGCGCCAGCAACCATATCATTAAGATTTTTCATGATATTTGCCTTTGTGGCTTGACTGTCGGTCAACTCAACGACATCCGCAGCGGTGTATCCCAGATACTTTGTCAGCGCTGATTTCATATCTTGAACATCATTCACACATCCCTGTAACGCGGCCGAGGGATAGTTCTGGTATTGATTTATTCCAACACAAAGCGCTCGTCTACCGTTTGGCATAGTTAACCTCCTGACTTGATTTTTTTTAAAAAGATCCTTTCAAGTTCCTTTATTCCTTGAAATCGCCCAAGTTAATCCATTCTGCGTGAACAAGGGACCACCAATCGACGGCAAGCCCTTTTAAAACGTACTCATACGGAAGCCAGCCGTACCCACCGTCGCCCCATTTGTCGCCCCAAGAGTTCCTGATTAGCAGCGCACCGGTCGTCTCCGTGTTGCAGGCGTTGTTGATCTTCATACCGTCATCATAGCCCACCGCGACGATGGCGTGGCCCCCCACCACCTGTTCTCTGGGACACGGCATGGGGATCTTTCCGTCGGCTTGTGCTTGTTTGATAGAGCTGTATACGGTAAAGCCGAACATCGCAGGGAGCTGTGTCGCTAAGGTCGTCTTGATACTTTCGAGCAGGACGTCCGCCGGCGTCGCAGGGGGGTCGAGACGGTAGTACCTTGATCGCATTATATTGCTGGCCAAAGGCGTAGAGGAAGGCAGGGGGTTCTACATCGAAATCAGGATCGTTATCCGTGTAGGGCCAGTACTCTTCGGGCGGAACGCCGAATAGGACGAGCGCTTTCATCGTTTCTCGCAGGTATCCACCGGTGTCCCCGGTCTCTTTCATAAGGTTTCTCGTCGCCTTGTAGAGAAAGAGACGCGATGCGTCGATAAAAATGCCGTTCGCCTTGTTCTGGAAGTACTCAACGAGCCCAACGCCCGCATTGGCGGTGCACGAACCGAGCTGTCGTTGATTTTCAACGGGAGAGCACCATTGCCGCAAGTCGACCGTGGAAGGCAGAGCGGCTTTGGTCGATCTGAGTGCCCCGCCTTGCTTCAGGGTCTTATTGACTTCTGACGTCTCGGGCGTATAATCGCGGAAATCGGGCAAGTCGCGACGCCATCCAAGACCATTGCCATCTATTGTGTTAGACAACATACTATTTTCCTCTTTTTTCACTTAAGTTCGGGTGTGTTTCAAACCAATGCTTCAATTTCGTGAGTCAGCCGTTTAACGCTGCAGATGACGGGCATGCGTAGCTGCTCAATCGAATTTCGTGAGCTGTTGTTGAGGTAGCTGAATGTGACTCTTTACCAAAGAGTCTATCAGAAAAACGCATACCAGGTTCAAAGGTGGCTTTGCTGCATTGAAGCATGATTAATTTTATATTAGTACGATTTCGTAAGAATAACTATATCTAAATTACGTAAAGTTTAAATATTACATTGTTATTTAGATGCAATATTATAGTAACGTGGCAAAGCTGTATTACTTTGACAACTCGGGATGAACAAACGGATACATCTAGCTATATCGTATTTCCGCACACATTCTTGCAATCCTTGCTTCAAACATCTTATTTTGCGGTCTGAACAAAACTCGGGACATTAGGATAGAAGGATGGGACATGCTGTGCACATCTGCCCTTCTGTCGGCTATTGTGTCCCTCTGTTTAGCGGCGCATTTTCAGCAGATGACCCCTAGATCCTGCCGTCTTTAACAGAAGGTAGTGGCTGTTATATCCACTTTCAAAAGCGCGTCAAAACGCTGAATAAACAAAATAAGGCAATATTGACGAGCTTTAGCAACACAAGATTTATCGCTGACGGCCGTGATACTTTATCACTTTACGAGAATTGTATGTGTAATTAAGTGAGGCAAGAGCATGAATCAAGAACAGAAAGTCTTGTTAGTCTTTGGGCCGCCGCAATCTGGAACAAAATCTCTGGATCATCAATTTGACAACATTGAAGTCGCGCTCGAGGACTTCGCGAGCTACTTTAAAGGATTCAAGATCAAGACGATCGAATTGTCTGTTTCTGGGGCGGTTGAGTCAGGCGGATTTCTGAGGCTTTTTGTCAGTGGAAAGGCTGAAGCTGCGGCTACCGTCGTCCTGGAACCGATATAAACTGGTTATTCACTGAAGAATGCAAGCGAATACCACTTAAAAAGTGTCGCTAAAGTGAATGGAAGGTCATTGAGTCGCTGTTATCGGAATTCGCACGAGATAAAGCAACTTTTATCCCAAATAGACGTAAAGTAATTCGTTTAAAAAACAGGCACCATAAAACGGTTGCATTATGGCTCACGACGTATTCATAAGCTACGCTGCAGAAGACCGATCAGCCGCAGAGGCGGCCCGCGCCGCCCTTGAGGCACAAGGCGTGAGCTGTTGGATCGCTCCTCGTGACGTGCTTCCTGGCGAAGACGAGACCGAGTCAATTCTTGCCGCCATCGACGCGAGCGGCGTCGTTGTTCTTTGCCTTAGTGCGGCTGCCAACGCGTCAAAACTCGTTACCCAGCAGGCGGCCCGCGCTTTTAACAAGAAGATCCCGATCGTTCCGTTAAGGATTGAGGAAGTTGCGCCAAGTGACGCACTTAGGCTCTTCTTTGGCACGGGTGAGGTCGTTGATGCATATGTGCCGCCACTTGAGAGCAAGCTGCAACGGGTAGTAGAAATCGTCACTCTGCTCTTGAGGCAGCCGAGGCAGAAAAAACAGGAAGCGGTGTCTGACGTAGTCAGTGCAAGTTCGGCTGACGAAGAGCTGGCGTGGCTCGAACCGTGGGCCCTCGCAAAAGGGGGCAAGCTGCAGAAAACTGCTTCACCGGTGGCTGGAGAGGACAGGCCCACTCGGAGAAAAGATCAGTCTGGTGGGAAAAGATCTATAGCGCCTGTGTTTTTAGTTGCGGGCGTCTTGATAATCGGCATAGTCATTGCGGCCGCTCTGGCATCTAATGTATCTCCTTCCGAGCTTATTGCTTCCTTTTTGAAACAGGCGAAGCAGCTGCAAGAGCAGATTGAAACGCCGTCCTCCACACCAACGTCAACGGCCAGTTTGACAGTGCTGTACTTTCAAAGACCAGACTGTTCCCACTGCGTAGAACTAGAGAACACAGCCAGCTTTCAGCAGCTTCAAAAGGAAGTAACCGTGCAATCAGTAAGGACCGATCAAAGCCCGGCGACGCTCACAAACCAGTATGGAGTGACCGAAGTCCCAACGCTCATCTTGCTAAACAACGGGAAAGAAGTTGGTCGATGGGTCGGTCCTACCGATGCTTCTGCTATCAACGTAAAATTAGACAGCGTGCGCGTAGCGGGTTAGGGTCATAGCATGAGGGCGAAGAGCTGTTGGATCGCTCCTTGTGATGTGCTTCCTGGAAAAGACGAGACTGAGTCAATTCTTGCCGCCATCGACGCGAGCAGCGTCGTTGTGTGACGTACGTTGTGAGTTAGTTTTAGGGAGGGTAGGGGGATAGGTTAGATGCTCGTGGCCAGCAAATAAAGCGCTACGAAAAGCAACAGGGTGTACGGAACGGCGAATAGTTGTGGCACGTACCGCTCTATACGCGTCAAGGGTCGGTAAAGCCGAGAGTCTTTTCCCTTTCCAAGAACCTCCCACTCACGCGCATAAAAAGGAAACGCAAGGTTCTTTTCGACTTCGAAGATCACCTTAAACTTGCCCGAGCTCAGCTGGCCGTGCGAACGAATGGTTACAAACCACATATAGCAGAGGAGCACGCCTAACATAGCGACCACAAATAAAACAGTGCTCTGAATGGCGGTCGCGGTCTTTAGTGATACGACCGCTGCAAGAAGCGCGAGCAGTCCAGAGAGCAGCGATATGTAGAACTTGTTGGCATCCGCTCGGCGGTCGCTCACCTTGTCCGCCAGCTGGACGTAAAGCTTGTACTGATCGAGCAGCATGCCGACATTCGGATCGTGCTTCTCTTCTACCTTTTCCGTCACGTGCAGCTCCATGCGTGTTCCTAATTTATATGCTCAACGTCATCAAGCCATCACTTGCTACTGATTTGAACTAGTGTGGTCTTTTGACGCACGTTACGATGCTAAATATAGTCAATATTGCCATTTTTTGTCAATTAAACGTCTCCAGGGTGTCCTTTTAAGGAAACAACGAAAGGTATTACTATTGCCACAGCCAATATTTATGTTAAAATTTGTGGGAACATGGCTCGCGACGTCTTTATCAGCTATTCGTACGACGACAAAGTGATCGCCGACAAGGTTTGCAGCGCGCTTGAGGGCGCTGGTATACTCTGCTGGATCGCGCCACGCGATGAGCGACCCGGAGAGACGTGGGCGAGCAAGATCGTTCGGGCAATTGATGAGAGCCGCATAATGGTCCTCGTTCTCTCTGCGAGCTCGAACAAATCCAAGGACTGCACCAAAGAGGTCGCCATCGCCACCAGCGATGAAAAACTCATGCCGGTCATTCCACTGCGCATCGATGAGGTCAGCCTCACAGGTGACCTGAAGTACTACCTCGCGGGGATGCACCGGCTGGACGCCCTGCCGCCGCCGATTGATAACCATCTTGAGCGGCTTGTCGTCGACGTGCGGGATCTTCTCAATTCGGTGTCGTTATCGGAGGCTCAGTTAGAAAGCCCGAAAACCGATGCAATAAGCGCCAAAGTGCGTGACATGGACCTTGAACGGACGCAAGAGTGGATGGAAAAGGCAGAGAAGCTACGCGAGCTCGACCTTGATTCAGAGGCGCTCACGTGCTACGACAAAGCGCTCGCAAGCAATTCCGAAAACGCACCTGCGTTGAACGCGAAGGGGCTTATCCTCACCAAGCTTGATCGTCACGAGGAGGCCCTTCAATGTTTTGAGCAGTCGACTGAGGCTGATCCCGCATCGTTCGAGGCGTGGAAGAATAAAGGGATATGTCTCCAGGAACTCGGTCATTCTCATGAGGCGCTGGAGTGTTACGACCGAGCCCTTGATATCGAGCCACTCGACGCAGGAGCGAGAGGGTTGAAATGTTCTGCCCTCCTTGACCTCAACGATGATAAAGCAGCGCTTACGTGCTGCGAAGCGGCGACGAAGATCGATCCGACAAGCTTTTCCCACTGGTTTTTCACAGGGGTGTGTCTTGCCAAGCTCGGTCGTCACCAAGAGTCCCTCGAGAGCCTTGATAAGGCGATTGCCCTCAACCCTCAAAACGCTGACGCCCTGTATCACAGAGGTGACGTTCTCGCGAAATGTGGCCGTCTCAAAGAGGCGATCGAGTCGTATGATCGAGTACTTCGCATTGACCCCGATCACGTACAAGCCTGGTTTAATAAAGGCGTATGCCTTGCGAGCTTTGGGCGGCACAGCGAGGCCATCGACTGTTACGCGAAAGTGCGCACGATCGACCCAGCACACCCGGATTTGCAGCAGCAGCGCTCTGCCTCAGAAAAAGCACTTGGCTTTGCTACGTTGTTAGATCGGGCGACTATGCTCACCAGGGTCAACCGCCACCGCGAGGCCATCGAATGTTACGACAAGGTTTTAGCAAGCGACCCCTATAACGCAGACGCGTGGTACAACAGGGGGCTCTCCTTCGCAAGCCTCGGCAACGCGAAAGAGGCTGCACGATGTTTTGACCGGTCTTTAGAACTCGCCTCAAATCACGCGAAAGCCGGGGTTTAAGGCCCTGGATGTTTCAAAGATAGCCGTTGAAACTCGCACGAAGTCGCAAAAGCTAAGAAGTAGATTAAGCGCACGATCGAACGGATGCACTTATGGCTCACGACGTATTCATAAGCTACGCTGCAGAAGACCGATCAGCTGCAGAGGCGGCCCGCGCCGCCCTTGAGGCACAGGACGTGAGCTGTTGGATCGCTCCTCGTGACGTGCTTCCTGGCGAAGACGAGACCGAGTCAATTCTTGCCGCTATCGACGCGAGCAGCGTCGTTGTCGTTTGCCTGAGTTCGGCTGCCAACGCGTCAAAACTCGTTACCCAACAAGCGGCCCGCGCTTTTAACAAGAGGATCCCGATCGTTCCGTTAAGGGTTGAGGACGTGGGGCCAAGCGAAGCGCTCAAGCTATTCTTAGGTGCTCAAGAGCCGGTTGATGCTTATACCCCTCCGCTCGAATCCCCTCTTGCCGCACTTGGTGTGGTTATTGGCTCGCTTTTGGCACAAACTGCAGCACCGGCCGCCGGAATAATGTCTCCTCCCGGACTTCCCTACGAGGAGGGGACTCCTGCAGTACGCAAGCGACGAGGCGGCGCGCCGCCTCGTCGTGCCGGGGGGAAAGTGCTCATCATCGCTGCCCTCGTTGCCCTTGCGATTATCGTTATCGCCGCGATATTCTTTTTGCTCCCGCAATCTCAGGTTCAGCTCATTGCAGTCTCGTCTGAGACTCCTGGGGAGTCTCCAAGCCCCACGGAAAAGCCTACCATCCTCCCTACGCAAGAGCCCTCTTTGGTCCCTACGCCCACGACCCCTACACCCACGACCCCTACGCCCACGACCCCTACGCCCACGACCCCTACACCCACGACCCCTACGCTCCCCCCCTACGGCGCTTGGTGAGTGTGACTCCTCGTGTGATCTCATAAAGACGAGGATCTTTCATGGCATCATAGATCCGATCGTACGCTACGGGTTAGCAGAAGAACAACAGCGTTTGATAACGCAGCTAAATGATCAAGCCTCAAAAAAGCGCTTAATTGACGAAAAAAAGGCAATATCGACAGTATTAGGCAAAGGAAGATTCATAACCTATTAGGCCTCAAAAGTAGGTGATTTCGAAAACGTGGCAGCACAACGAGTGGCTGCCCGACGGCGAACGATTGACTCTTTGAGAGAAGGGAATGGACGAGTCGTATTTCGTTGTTTCTGATGTTCATTTGGGTGCTAAGGACTGCTGCAAGGAAGAGTTTGAGCACTTTTTGGAATGGCTCGCGAGCAGTTATAGTGGCGGCACGCTATCTGTCCAGACGCAACGGGGAAAACGTACGCTCGCCCCGCCAACCACGCTGATCTTGTTAGGTGACATGCTGGAGCTTTGGATCCCCCGCGAATACGAGCGAAGCAGCGTGCTGTGCGACAGCTCGTCTATCTTCAGCAAGCTCATCGATCTGAGCTGTAAGAAGGTGTATGTTCTCGGTAACCACGACGCCGATTTGTGCGATCACGAGTGCGAGAAAGACAGCCACCAGGACAACTCGTTCCAAGCGCTTATAGAGTGGATTTGCGCCAATGATTCTCACTTCGAAGTGGTTCCGCGACACTATCCGAACTGTCCTGATGATGTACTCAAACAACGGGTCCGACTGGGGGATAAGGACTACCTGTTCATTCATGGCCAGCAGTTTGACCGAGATTTTAAGACGAGCCGTGGACTTGTTCGGTTTGTTCCGTTTATGGCAGCAATTGCTTCGGCGTTCGACTTTTTTCCAAAGGCTGGACCGATCTTCTTTGTTCTTTCTCTCGCACTCATTGGGCTCTATGTCGTGGCAGCCGCCGCCTTACTCCTAATTGATCCCTTGTGGTTCCTTGTACTGTTAGTACTCGTCGGGTACCCGGGTTTTTCTTGGCTCATCGTGAGGCTTTTCAAACCGGCGTGGGAGTTCAAAAAAACGTTTTCTGCGGTTGTTGCCCTTACTGGTCGATCACAGGATGACGTCTTAAGCTCTCCTTGGGACGTCAATCGGAACATAAACAGCCTCAAACACGCGCTTTACGAAATAAAGAAACAACAAGACCGCCCAAAGTACAGGAACATCAACAAAATCATAAGTGAGGGGTATTACCGCTTCGACAAAGACGTTTCAAAGCCGGATGTTATCGTCTTTGGCCACACCCACGTGCCCGAAATATGTAATTCAATGCGCGTAGGTGATGATAACGGCAAGCCAGCTATGCGACAGTTCGTGAACAGTGGCATGTGGATTCGGCCTGGTCAGCGACAAGAGCACAAGAGCGTACTGCAGAGTGGCGCACCTCTGTGCGAAGAGGACGAGGACAGTGCGAGGAATGAGGACGCTCTTTATAACACGTTCGTATACATTGACAACGAGGGGGCAACCCTCTGGCGGTGGTGTGACTTGGAACGAACGGCAAAAGAGATTCCTGCGTCAGACTGCTCATCCAGAACTGTCTCTTCGTCTACAACATCAACAAGTTAACCAACGCACGTTAAGACGCTATAAACCTTCCAAATAGAACGAGGGTGCTGTTCAGAATCGACGTTACGCGCCTGCGTATACATAAGCGGACATTGCCTGCTTAATATTGTCGCGACCGTGCGATTAAAAACGCTCGCGAAGGTCTGTATCATAAAGGCGGCAAGCGCGAAGATACTTTTGTACTCGCCGAGTTTACCGCGGGATAATGTGAAGTAGCGTTACATGTGGCAATCGGCGAACGTGCAGCTACCGATGCCAGATTGCGGCTTATCTAGGTGGGTGCGCGACTACGTTCAGGAACTGCTCACCTTCCCCAATGACGTTAACGACGACCAGGTCGACGCGACAACGCAAGCGCTGAATCAGCTGCGAGGAACGATATTTCCAGAATCCAAAGAATGTGTGGTTTCCTCTGTGCAGGCAAGGCCTTTAGCAGCTGATATTACGCCAAGGGGTGGATCCCAGCACGCCTCGATGACAAGAGCCCGCTCCTGGTCTACGACGTTCTTAACGTGGCGTACTGCGTGATCGGAAGCAAACGATGCTATCGCCACAGCTTACCGCATACGTAGCATTTGTGATCCCCTTCATGGTCGGCGTCTAAACCGCATGCACCGCTACACATACTTTGGGGACACGGTGCTAAGCAAAAGTGCGACGTCATCTTTTCGGGCGGTTGTTCTTGCTCGCTCATTTATGATCACCCCTTTCCTGTTAATCTACTTAAAACAGCTGAATAAGGACTTGAGCATTGCTCTTTTGCCTTATCTAACGCTTATAGTCCATGTCCTATCCTGCTACTCCGTTCCACCGCCGAGCAGGAACCAAGATAGATGTCAAACATCTCAACCGCGCCGGCGTCTTTGACAGGGAAGGGAGAGCCATGTCCAAGTGTGAGGTTAATGTCCTATCTGGTGGTGAGCTATGCCATCTTCGTCCCGGCCTCCACAGAGGCGCCCTCGTTCCAGACCTCGACCGGTGTGAAGGTCCAGACGCCCTGGACGGTCAGACCCATAACCTTGAACTTCTCGGACATGGCATCAAACATCGGACCAGAGGTGACGAAGTCCCCCACCGTGCATCTGATCTCAAAGGACTTGGAGCCCTCGAGGACCAGCAACGAGGCGGTTTTACCGTCTTTCTTCATCGCTTCAAGGTTCTTTGCGGTCCTCTTCATAAAAATGTCAGCGGCGACGATCATCTCGTTCGATGGCGCATTGATGCTTCCGACATGAATCGCGTGTGGAGCTCCATCCGCGTCGACGGTTGCGATGATCTTAGCGTTCTTCTGGTTGTTGATCACTTCTACTACTTCATCAGGCATCTTGACCACAATTTTCACCCAGTCGGCAATGTTCGTTTACAATACGTAAATAGTTGCCTGACTGCCCTTCCCTCCTTTTCGGAAGGCCTCATTGTTTACTTAAATCACGATGAAATAGCTCATCGAGCGTGCTAGGGGGAACGTTCCGGTCTGCAACGCGATCTGGCACGATTCGATAAATCAAAACGAATAGGACGATCATCAGCGCGTACAGTGTGACATAAATCCCCACAGCCGGCGTGACGGTATTCCACACAAAGTGAAAAAAGATCGCAAGTGCGAGGAGTAAAACTGCGTAATAGTACTGGCGACGGCTGGCAATATACATTAAACCCAGTGCAGCGAGAGCGGAGTATATAAAGTGAGTAGGAAGAAAGAGGGTTCTTCCGACAACAACTGCGACGAAAAGATGTTTGGGAACGTGCACGAAGTACCATAAGTTCTCTACCGCACCAAACCCCAAACCGGCGACCGCTCCAAATACGGCGCATTTCTTTTTTGAATACAGAAGGGCGGGGTACCATATCGCTACAACGATGAGTGGAACGAGCTTGGCAGGTTCTTCAATAAACGCGACCACTCCGTCGGGCACCGTCAACACGGTTTCCAACGGAAGCGTCACAACGACACCAGCTATCATTCCCCAGAGCAGAGACACGAGGAGTATGAGCAGGTCAACTTGGTTGAAGTGAGACCAACGTGCACTTGTGTCTTCTGTGCGTAAAGAATCCACATAAGACGACGTGACACGCTGCGCATCTAAGGTCGATAATGCTGCTGCTGAAGCGTTTACACCGGGTGAACTGCAAAGCTCAGTCGTGATAGGAGCGTGCGTTGCTGGCGATGGAACGTGTGGCGGAGGCGTATTTGTCAACGACTGCGTTTCAGGTGGCGGAACGTAAGACTGTACTGAAGGCTCAGCCACGTCCAACGAGGTATCGATCGTCACCGCGACGGTGTCCGCTGTCTGATGCTTGAAAACGACGTAAGCGATCGGTAACAAGAAGCTGAGTCCAAGCGTAAATGGAGCAAGAACAAATGCTACGATCAGCAGCACAATAATCACACCGACATTTCCCCACGTCCTCTTTTTAAGAAAGGCGGTCTCAGAGCCTCGACCTTTCACCCCATAGCCTGCGGTGACCATCTCGTCAATCAACCGTTGCATTTCCCGTGCGGAGCTCACTTTTCGAGTTCTCACACGTTTTTTTACTTTACGATCACTTGCGCGCATCTTGCTGATCGATCGACTGGCGGTTCATGGCACCGTGGTGGGGATTACGAAAAAAGCCTATGCTTGAGTAGGTGCAAATATAATAAAGGATTTTAGACCATCTTGATTGAAGGAGAACGAATCCTATGGACAAAATGATTCTGATCGAGTTTCCATTCAGAAAGACAGGAATCCCCGCAACCCTCCTTATCCAAGAAGAACCCGAAATGTGCCAGACCGTGTGGGATCTTTTAGGTCAACCCATGAAGATGATATGCCACCACACATTGTCTACGGGGGACTACTTCCATGGTTGTGGCCGGCCTCCGAAGCATCCTATTGCCATAGGTTCACAGGCCACTCCACTGGGAAAGAAACGGCTTCTTCTCAGCCAACTGAAGCCCGGCTCCATCGTGTATAGCGGAGGGCACGAAATTGCGATTGCCTATGGACCCGATATGACCGAGCCTTTAGTGGCGCGAGGGCCGGTAGTGGCACGAGTCTCTGAAGATCTTCTAGGAGAGCTCTATGAGGCAGGGAGGCAGATCTGGAACGCCCAATTCATTACGCACCACCTGCAGACGATCACGCTAAAGAGAAAGGATGTGTAAGTTGTGGCTAAGCACTGGCGAGAAGTAAAAAACGAAATCGAGGAGGAAATAGACCGAATATGGTGGGAGGAGCCTGAGGAAGTCACGATGAGCCGACTAGGGATATTCCCAAGTGGGGCAGGGACAGACGGCCAGGTATTGGGGAACCTTTTGTTCCTTGTCGCGGACACTCAGGCCATGGGATGGTGGACCACCGAGCCTGCGATCCGATCCGCGATCGCAGATCCCGTCTTTACGCTTGAGCACTGCAAGCGAATGTGGAAGTACTTGACTGTGCACATGGCCAAGCTCTTGGGCGATACCGACCCTCCTAACTGCCCTGCTCCATGGTTAAATTTGCCCAAGCTTGTCGAGCTCTGCAATGACATTGTAGACTCCTTGGACACCGTTGAGACAAAGGAGGAGTTTGCCGATCTCATCTGGAGCTGGGAAAATTACGTGAACCGACTGAACAAGTGGTTCTCCCTCGTGTTCCCCTGGCACGTGGGGCTCGATTTTCCCAGGAGGGGACCAGAGGACATCGACGAGATGGTTCGTCTATCGCACTTGTGGGAAAAACGGTGACCGTTGTTGCATTAGCGGTTCGCTTGTTCCCTCTCGCGTTCGTGCATCACAGCGGGCTTCAAAAACAGATTGCATACGAAAAAAACAATAACAAAAGCAACGGTATTTATCGCTTGAAAGGGACGGGTGTATTCAAATGGATAATGAGAGTATTCAAAAAGACAAAAAACAACCCGGTCCACTGATAATGTTTGCCGGTATAGGCATCGGCTTTGCGTGGCTCCTCTTCGTGGGAATATGGCTGTTCTTCTATGCCGGCGGTTTCAGCATTTTGCAAAACATAGGGGTCTTTTTCCTATCTCTTGCAGTTGTCGCGATATTAGAGACCGTGATCTGGATCCCGTGGGCTATGAAACAACCCGATTGGGGTCGACGCGACGGCTAAGATAGTAAGCAGACTATCGGGCGTCGTTCAGTTGAAACGGATAGAGCGGCGCGGACCCGAGCGCGCGCTTAGGTTACATCGATTGGCTTCGGCGTTGCTTACGCTTGCGCATGATTCAGGCATGTGCCTTGCCCTCACGCATCGTGAGACAGCGTTTAATATATAACGAAGGCATTTCGCGCTTTTTGTGCAACAATCAGAAACGCGCCGCTTCTACGGCATCAGATCAAATTCAGTGTCCCATGAATCTGCGCCCCTTCAAACAAAGCATCCCCGCTTACCTTCGCTCCCTCAAAACGAACGTCCCCCGCTATGTGTGCCTCTTCAAAACGAACGTCCCCCGCTATGTGTGCCTCTTCAAAACGAACGTCACCTCTTATCTGCGCGTCTCTGAACCAAGCGTCCTCTCCAATCTCCGCCGATTCAAAACGAACGTCCCCTCCTATCTGCGCTCCTCCAAACCAAGCGTCCTCTCCAATCTCCGCCGATTCAAAACGAACGTCCCCTTCTATCTCCGCGCCTGCAAACGTTGCATGTTTTCCTATCTTCGCCCGTTTAAACAAGGCTGCTCCTCCGATCTCCGCCCCGGCGAACGTAGCGCCTCCTCCTATCTCCGCTGCTTCAAAACGAACGTCCCCTCCTATCTCTGCCCCGGCAAACGAAGCGTTCTTTTCTATCTTTGCTCCTTCAAACCAGACGCTCGTTTCGATCTTCGTCTTTTCAAACCTAACACGCCCTTTTATGGTCGCGTTTTTAAAAATAGCGTTATTCTGTCCCGGGATGCTGACGTCCGATGCGTCGACGTCATAGATGTTAGTGCCCTCAAAATTGAGATCGCCGGCTTTTATCTTCTCTTTGGTCTTGAGCAGCTTTTCATCCCGTATGCACGTGAACTCTGGGTCATCTTCTTTGGGGAAGTCGAGATGAAGTATACACCACGCGAAATCGCCGCACACTGCCTCTGAACATTCATCATGCCTACACGTTGCCACTTACGGTCACCACCTACCCTAGAGGACCTCCGTCAAACGACCCTTACCTTACGTGACTTAACCCCAAAGCTCAACAATGAGCGAGATTTGCATTTAACCGGTGGATGTCCGAGGGACCAATCCTCCTCGATTACGTCTGACCCCAACTCGCCGAGGTCGAGCTTATGCCACGGGGTAGGTATCAGTGGTGTTGTGCGTTGCCCCTCAACGCGCCAATCGTGCGGTTCCCAGCACATGTACATGCAGACGTAATCATCCGGAAGACAGCGTTTCTTGTCTTCTTCCGCGAGCGAGCTCTGCTTGACGATGCCGCGACGTCGGTCGATGCACTCCTTCAGCTCTTGCTTCATCTGCCTGATCTCCCGGAGAACGTTAGTGTTAACCACGTCTTCGCAGCAATGACACAAGACGCGCGACATGCACGGTCCGCCCCACAGAGGGTTCACGGCCTGCGACTTGTTTCTTATTTCCGACATGTCTTCGATGAGCTTGTGTTCCAACGCCCAGATCTTTATTCGTCTGACCGTTATCTCAGCGGTGAGCTCCTCACATTGCAGTGCGATCGGTCCTGCCGAAAGCACGTCGAATGCCCGCATGTAACCCTGATCTGCATTGATCTTGAGCAAGCCTATGTTGAGCTGCGTCCATCCGTGGACCGGGATCAGGGGGTCAATCACTGTCGGTTCGATTGGTTTGCCTTCTTTGTCTTTTGCGATATTGCCCGCTGCGTCAGTTGCGACGAGATCCCCTTCGGTCAGCTCGTCCAGTACCGATAGCGCCCGTCCGATTTGCGATGTCGATCACATCGCACTCATCGCTCGTTGGATTCCAATCCCTGTTGTTCACGACCCAGTCCTCTGGCTGGATATCTAACAGATTGCTCGTGCACCACTCCCTACTCACGATCTCCCCTTTTGCACCCTTCAAGTTCAAAAATGCGTACTTGCGTCTCGTGGCAAAACGTGGAAGGCAGAGGACGGCATAAACAACATCAGCTTTGCAGGCTATCGCCCCCTTGACGGGAACAATCTCGCGAGCACCACCGTCAATGAAGTATTTTCCACATACCTCATCGTGGGGGAATGTCACCTCGACAGGCGGGAATATCACCGGCACCGCTGCCGAGCCAAGGGCTGCTTCGATTAGCAGACTCGGCGAGTGGCACTGCACGTAAAACGTGTCGCCGTGAGTGCCCACCAACTGCGTATTGTTTGTAAAGCACGTTTTTTTCCCTGTCTCTACGTTAGTCGCGTAAAGACAGAACACGATGTTTGGGTCCAGTGCTGCTGCTATATTGTTGATCTTTTCTTCCATCCGTTGCTTGAGCTTGTCCATCTTGTAGAGAGCGCTCTCTGCTACGGCGGCTCCGAAGATGTCTTCGAGGTCAACAACTGCGCTCTTGATATCCCGAAGCGGGCCCCCTCGCGATTCTTGGATGATGGCTGCTATCGCTCGCATGCGCGCGATCGAACGGATCCGACGTTCCATAGGAAGCTTCGGACGCTTCTCAGCCAGAAGAAACGCGTCAAGCATCGGAGCGATGTGTTCCGACCATTTGTGCTGAGGGATCAGATCGTCGCGGCCAATCACATTCTCCGACCAATACCGTTCGAGGAGCTCGTCACAGCCCACGCCCGTCGAGACGATAACCGCGTTAATTGCGCCAATTGACGTTCCGCAGACACAACTAATGTGAGGTAGGATGTCCTTGTCGTATAGAAATTTTAGCGCGCCTACCTGGAAGTCGCCGAGCGTCCCTCCCCCACCGAGTACAATGCCAATATGCTTAGCCATACGTCTTTTTCCTCCACCGTGTAGTCCAACGGGGTACGCGGTCACTTCAGATCGCGATACCAAGGGATTCTCTTATTTCGTAAAGTATGTAAAAATGCACCAGTCTCTAATAAACGTTGCCCTGTTTGACACGGGTTTGTAGCAGGCGACCTGAGGCCGCAAGCGTCATAATGATCAGGACGGTATGCGCAATGGCAGGCGTGAGTCAAATACGTCAAAAGAAGTATGCAGTCAGGCGGTGAGACCGTGCGAAAGGGTGATCGTCGTCGACGGCGAGTTTGGCAGGCCTTTTCAATGGAAGCGCTCTATGCGGTCTTCGTGGTTGTCGGGCAGCGCTTAGAACAGTTCGGCATCGCACTGTTCGCCCACGAAGGGCGCAGGGTCGCTCTTTAGATGCAGGAGAGAAACGGAGGGGCGTCAATGAGATGCATTGCTTTGTTGCGCGGAATTAACGTCAGCGGCCGAAGGACCGTGCATATGACGGATCTACAAAGGGCTTTTGAAGAGCTGGGCTTCGAAAACGTGAGCACGTATGGTCAGACTGGCAACGTCATTTTCGATTGCAGGCATGCTGAAGCTGCACAAGTGGCTACGCACATTGAAGAAAAATTGAGCGAGGCGTTCGGGTTTTCGACAAACGCCATCATCAGGACGCATCAAGAAATCGAGAGGATCGTCGAAACCAACCCGCTTGTTGATAGCGCAGATGTAGCGCGTGATAAGTTGTACGTTACGTTCTTAGCAGACGCGCCGGACAAAACGGTCGCATCAAAGCTCGACATAACACCGGGCACGGACGAGAAGTTCGAAATTGTTGGCAAAGAGGTGTATCTCTATTGTCCGAACGGGTATGCTCGAACAAAATTGAACAACGCCGCGTTTGAAAAAAAGCTGAGAACCGTCGCAACAACGAGGAATTGGAAAACGATTAACAAATTGTTATCTGTTTCAAATTCAAAGAGTTATACGGGCAATTAGGTAGCAACGCTGCACACTCGAAACGTAGTACGTAGGTATCTCATCCTTAGTTCTTTAATCGCAACCGGTCTCCGCTTAGTGCGTGTTTTTTCGCACGTTACTTGTCTCTGTTATCGGTGTTTTTCACGTGAGCCAAAAGATCGGTTTATTCCTCGGCTCGTGGAACTTCATAGAGCCACTTTGCCAGTAACGCGGTGAGCCACGGCAACACGAGATAGGTGAGCAAAGCGACCTGTATGGCCAACGAAATAAAAAACGCCAGGGGTTGTGGCAGAAAACTGAGCGCGGGACCGAGGAGCGGCGTAAGGAGCTGAGCCAAGATGAAGATGCTGACGGTGAGCAGGAGCACCATCTTCCAGCGTTGTGGCGATGCAGAATGGCGCGGATTAAACCACAGGGACAATCCCGACGATCGACGGATCGTGGCCAGAACCTCGCTCATCGCGTCAGCACGGTTGATCAACACGGAGCCTGTCGTCGAGTGCTCCCATTCCATCATGCTCTTATAGCTCGCAAATCGTACGATAGTCACGAAGTCCCGGTCACCGCCCCCTTCGGGGCGCAAAAACGTAGAGCCAAGGTACCCTGGGTATGCAGCTGCGTCTGCTGATATCTCTTTTTCGAGCTGTTCATAGGCCTTGGCAAAGCCACGTTTAATGCGGCGCCGGATGACGACAGTGACAGGGCCCGAGTCTGCATGCCCACTCACTTTTGTCTCACCATTCATCATTCGTGTTTGACGTGCCTTGTGTATAAAAAAAGACTATGGGTTAACAATAAAGGACTAAAGGTCCTAACAGCCTCATCTCAAGAGCGGCCCATATCCTCTTCAGCCTCGAGCATTTGCATCAAAGGCTTCTTAAGGATGAGTACGCGCCTTCCAACTCGTACGGCCGGCAGTTCGCCGTCACGTACGAGCCGATATGCGGTCGATCGGCTCACGCCTATGAGGCGTGCAGCGTGCTCGACGGACAATGTCAGTGCTTCTTCTTTATGGTGTTCCTTTGTCATGTTGACGCCTTCACGAACGAAAAGGCGCTGAGCTAAATATATATGTCGTTCTCGCTTCGAAATTGATGGAAGAATGAGGGATCCTGCTGACGAACGCTGGTGGGTTTTTGCACTCTTCATCGGCGCGATCACGGTATTAACGGCAACGGCGTTTGCGCTGTCTTCTCGGCGGGACGTCGGTTCAGGTCTTGTGCGGCCACGGCCCGGTTCTGCCTCGGCGACGCTGAGACTGCGAAGCCACGCGGCACTCTTCTGGCGGCTGCACCGCCGCTCGTTGCTCGCGTGGGCCGCAGGGTTCGCTGCATTCGGTGTCGTAACAGGCAATCTCGCTAAAGTCGGCGCTGACCAGCTTGCGACTAGTCCGCAGCTCATGAGCCTGCTTGCCCGTCTTGGGGGCAGCTCCGGAGTGAGTGACGGTTTTTTCACCGTAGCTCTAACGATAGTTGTCGAGATAGCTGCTGTGTATGCCATTATCACAACGCTGCAAATGCAGTCTGAGGAAAAGGAGGCGCGCATCGATCCCGTGCTGGCCACTCCGGTCGGCCGGCTGCGTTGGGCGGCAAGTTACTTGTTGCTGGCCGTGGTCGGTACCACGGTCGTGCTCGCGGCGTTTAGCGTGCCTGCTGGACTGACCTATGGGCTGAGCGTTGGCAACGTGGGCTACGAACTGCCGCGCGTACTCGCCGCTGCGATGGTGCACCTGCCTGCAATCTTCGTGATGGCCGGCATCGCGATGGCGCTGTACGGTCTGGTGCCTAGGCTTACATTTCTGAGCTGGGGCGCGTTGTTAGGGGTCATCGTCATAGAATTGCTCGCTGAGCTCCTGCAGATAGGCCAGTCGATACAGAACATCTCGCCGTTTACCCTCGTGCCAAAGGTCCTTGTCAGCGAGTTTTCGGCCATGCCGGTGATCTTGCTGACCATTGCCGCGTTGGCGTTAGTGGTCACTGGACTCCTCGGGTTTAAGCGTCGCACATTAGCTAATCGAAGATAATTGACCCGGACGAAGATGGGAAGGCGAGGAGCGTTATAAATAAGAGCGGATAAAAGTATCGTTATGCGTTGCTCGTAAGCAGCGCGAGCTATTTGCACAGAAAGGGAGCAGGACATGGCATTTAGGATCAAAGAAGCTATTTCGTGGATTGGAAAGGTTGACTGGGAACTGAGGACATTTCATGGACAAGAGTATTCGACACATCGCGGTTCCAGTTATAATTCCTACCTGGTAAGGGACACCAAAACAGCACTGATCGATACGGTATGGGGGCCGTTTTCGGGTGAATTCGTTGAGAACCTTAAAAAAGAGATCTCACTTGACGAGATTGACTTTGTAATAGCGAATCACGCGGAGTCCGACCACAGCGGTGCATTACCGGAACTGATGCGCCATATCCCCGATGTCCCGATCTACTGCACGGCTAAGGCGATAGACTCCCTCATGGGTCATTATCATCAGGACTGGAATTTTCAGGTGGTAAAGACGGGGGATACGCTTAGTCTTGGTTCGAAAGAACTCATATTCATCGAAGCCCCGATGCTCCACTGGCCGGACAGCATGATGTGTTATCTCACGGGTGACAACGTCCTTTTCAGCAACGACGCGTTCGGTCAGCACATCGCCACGGAAATGATGTACAATGACCTGGTGGATCAGGCAGAGCTGTTTCAGGAGGCCATCAAATATTATGCGAACATCCTGACGCCTTTTAGCAAGCTGGTTGATAAGAAAATCAAGGAGGTGCTCGCTTTGAACGTTCCAGTGGACATGATCTGTCCGAGCCACGGGGTGATATGGCGTGACGATCCACTGCAGATCGTGAACAAATACGTTGAATGGGCGAACGCTTATTCTGAAAACCAGATCACCATCGCCTATGACACCATGTGGGACGGAACGCGTCACATGGCTGAAGCGATCTCACACGGAATCGCGGCGGCCGATCCAGACGTCACTGTAAAGCTGTTTAACGTGGCCCGATCGGACAAAAACGATCTGATCACGGAAATATTCAAATCCAGGGCGGTTCTGATCGGGTCACCTACCGTCAATAAGGGGATTCTTTCTGCTGCAGCCGCTATTTTGGAAGAGATGAAGGGCTTGAAATTCCAGAATAAGAAAGCGGCGGCATTCGGGTGTTATGGATGGAGCGGCGAAGCGATAAAGGTTATATCGCAAAGGCTTAAAGAAGGCGGATTCCAGGTGTTGAATGACGGAATCATGGAGAAATGGAATCCAAACAGCGAAGCTATCGACAATTGTATGCGTTTTGGAAAAGATGTGGCATTGAACGTGCGGTAGTGCTTAATGATGTGAAAAAAGCAGGGATCCTGTGGATATACCCATGAATGCTATCATTGAGGATACGTTTGCAGAGGCCTCTGACGGGCTCTATTGCAGAATAATCATCACCGCCCACGACCGAAAAACGCTATCAAAAGCAGCCGAAGATGCAACCGCAACCCCTGCTGCGGTCATAGGAAGAACAGAAGGCGGCATTGAAAAATGGCTCAACAAAAACGAAACCCCAGACGGACGTCTTGGCGCTGTTTTGCAGTTTTGGGGAAATATCGACGAGCAAATGCCATTCGAAACGTCCTTACAACAACTTGAAAAGGAGCTGTCTTACCGAATCCGTCAAGACATACTTGTGAAACCATTCACCGCTCTATTTGATGCACTTCCGAAGGCAGAAGGCATATTTGACATGCTGGAAAGAGTTGGGCACTGTGGCGACGGTTACGAATGGGAAGAAAAACGATTCGGGCGTCAAATGATAATCGTGCCCATTATGGTGCCCGACTTTCAGATAGAACGCTACATTGGCTATGCACGCGGGATTTCGGGCGGGAATTTTTGGTACATGTGTGCGACTAAAAAAGCGTTGTTTGAGGCAGGTAGAAGGGCCCTCGACGCAATAAATGACGTTGAAGGCGTTATCACACCTTTTGATGTGTGCGCCGCAGGGTCAAAAACTGAGACAAAGTATCCCTTGATAGGGCCCACAACAAATCATCGATACTGTCCCTCGTTGAAGGAGAAACTGGACAAGGAAGCGCGTGTTCCAAAGGACATCAAATATATTCCAGAAATTGTCATCAATGGGACCTCATTGGGCGCTGTGAAAAGGGCGATGGAAGTTGGCATCGAAGCCTCAAGCCATGTAGAAGGCGTCAAGAGGGTTTCTGCTGGAAATTATGGCGGTAAGCTGGGCAAATATAAGATTCATTTGCGAGAGCTGTTTTTATAAACGTTGATGTCTCCAGCATGGCAACGCAGTGATTAGCAAGGAGCGCGGGTTCGCCAAATCAACAAGACGGTTTGTCGAGGTAGGCCAGACGGGCGACTCCCTGCTCCAGCTAATGTGCGGCCTTAAAAAACCGACGCATGAACGAGTGCACGATCAGATTTAACGGTTTCGTTTCGATTTTTTACTTCTTTTGGAAATTGGAGTTGAAATAGAGGTTCTTTAAGGCGTTAAAACCGTTATTTTTCCGTGAATGTCACGCATCGCGGTTATTTTCAAACAGATCACTTGCATAAAATAACTCCACTGGAACCGACAAGTGAAGAAAAGTCGTTTCAGATTCGTTTTGATAGCTCGCGCAACCGTTTCTTTTGGCATTGTCAGTGTCGAAACCGTTAAATAGCGAAGTGTCTTATATTATATCTAAAGATATATCGGAGGAAAAATGAACTACTACAGAATACACCACGCATGTGGTCCGCTGCATCATATGCCCTCTATGTGTAAAACGTGGCTCGCACACCCTCGACGAGACCGGGGAAACCTAAGACTTCTGGTCTTGCAGGTTCTACAGGAACAGCCTCAGAACGGCTACGGAATTATTAAGACAATCAAAGAAAAATACGGCTACGCGCCGGATCCTGCCTCTCTCTATCCAACGCTCCAGCTGCTGCAGGACCAAGGTTGTGTGGAAGTAGACGAACAAGAGAATAAGAAAGTCTACGCGCTTACTGATGAGGGCAAAAAGTATCTCCAAGAAAACAGTGAGCGAATCGACCGAATTTCAGAAAGCCTCGGCCAACCTAAGTGGAACTCGCTTCCTGGTGTTGGCAAACGGGTTGCATCGCTCACGGGCACCATCTTTTCAAACTTCAGCTACCTCGACGATGCAAAGATAAAGCGAATCGAGGACCTCCTCGACGAGACTCGAAAGCGCGTCGGCGACATCATTTTTGAGAATCAAGCGAATTGAAGGGGTCATTGCATTGCCACAACCACTACCATTGCCACAGCCACAGCCATTTCCACAGCCATTTCCACAGCCATTTCCGCAGCCATTGCCACAGCCACACACATGAGTGTTGGGGCAATGCGCTTTTTATTGAGGCACATCGAGCAGCGTCTATCGAGTGACCTAGCGCTTGAGCTGGTGCCTTGATGACAGGCTGTCAGGCCGTACTTTGACATCAAGCAGCCCACACAGCTTTCACGCTCACGGCGATGCGCAGCCAGTCTTTGAAACGCTCGCTTACGCATCATTCAGCTTGCATTTGTCGCATGGATTCGTGAGACGAACCTCACAAAACTCGAGTGCCGAAGCTTGGGGCAGACTGCCGGCGACGCTCGCGTGAACGTCGCTCGGACCATCCGGTCACCGACAACGGCCCTCTCCATCCATTTTCATGCGAGTTGTTCGCTAGAAAGGGGCTGCACGTCATTGTCTTCAATCTTAGCCATAGAATCCCTGAACTGTGCCTAATGCGTGCGGGTCACCCCTCGTCGTTTTTAAATCTCACCGAAGGGCACGCGATTAGCTCCTGCAACATAGCGAGCGGCCACAGAAAATTTAGACTCACGTCCGTTCTGCATGTCCACGAACCTCCGAGTTGAATTGAAGCTTCCTTTCAACGAAAAGAATTGCGGCTAAGGCAACGAAGGTCAGTGTAATACCGAGCACTTCGCTTGGCAAAGGCCCCGGGACGCGAACGATAGCACTGTGGGCTACTACCGGCGTATTCGCGAAACCGTACCACACTGTTTGTAGCGGATAAAACAGTACTTCCCCACCATTAAAACCGTCTAGCATAAGGTGTGAAAATAGACAAAAGCCCGCCATCAACGCGACGCCGTACAGCACCTTGTTTTTTATCTTCAACCCGTAGAGCGCAATAACAAGTGGAATGACGAGCAAAAAAACGTTATGGAAAACGACGCGAGGTGCATACGGCACGAAATGATCTAGATCGGGAAGCACGGCGAGAGGAAGCAAGAGCAGAACATACTTACGATTACGATCGTCAAAATAAAGCAACAATGCCACGAGGGCAACGACAACGTGTATAACTGGCGAAGGCATTTTTTAACTCTGAGGTTTTGATTTTCGCGTATCGTCAATCAAATTTTGATTTGCCTATTTAAATAGTTCTTCCAGATGCAATTCGAGTTTTTTACATCTGCCGTACGCATGACATACCTCTTTCATCTTCAATAGCCATCGCTTGCCTTTTCAATTAATCGTGGCGGCACATCGCCCAATATCGAGCGTTTCCCATCGTCGAAGGTTCTTAAGTTGGCGGCGATTTCATCGCCTCATTACGTCTGTGAGTTTACTCCCGCTATAACCTACTAGTTGCGATCTCAAACCCAGCTTTCACCCTTCGAAGTTTATGAAATGCTTAAGTTCGATAGAGGCTACAAAGGGGCAGTGGAGCTCTATGTTGAAAAAGAAGCGCGCGCGAGTAGAAAACACGAATGGGAACTTCGAAAAATGCTTGTGCCATACAGAAAGGTGTCCGACGTACAATCGAAACGGTCTTACGGGCGCGCTCTTCTGTGCACGAGGCAGGAGTGAAAAAACTCCAGAAAAAAAGGGATGCGTCTGCCCCTCCTGTCCGATCTGGGCCGAATGTAAGTTGAACGCTATATTCTTCTGCGCTCACGGCGCCGCCGAGTGACAACGTGTGCAGGACACTCCTCTTTAGCTAAACCGCTGGGTCTGAGAGCTTCTGCGGGAGCCAGCAGGAGCCTATTTCAAAGTCGAGTTTTGTTCAAGGTGGCGAGGGGCCGTTGCTTGCTACAAGATGCCGTTGATGCTCTTACCGATTAATACCATACCGAATACCATCAGCAAAACAAACATCACTGTGGCATTGTTTGCCGTGAGCCAGGCCTTCCATCCGTCCAATGTTTTAGCCGCGTTCTTTCCCAAGATGAAAAAGAGCATCACTGGTGCAGCCACGGACGTGCTGGCAATAATAACGAACACGATCAGCGCAATGATGCTCAACGTGCTGCCTAGGTCGCTTTGTGCAATGCTCAAAGCCGCAGCGAGCGTGAGCAGTAGATTCTTCGGCTTGACAGAGGAGAGGAGCAGGGCAAAACCAGCCGCCCGTATCGGTGTGACCGATTCAACAAAATTGAGCCACTTAGGCATGGTAGGCTGCTGACCGGGCTTCGGACGTCCCGTCCATTGTCGGTACGCAAGAAACAGGAGCAGCATGCCAAGCACGAATAAAATCACTGAGATTGCGACGGACGGCGCACTCCCTGGTGAGAGGTCTTGTGTTTCGGCAAGGAAAAGCGTCACGCCGCCGACGGCGGCCAGACCTACGACCCAGCCGAGGACAAATGCGAGGCTATTGCTTTTGGCGCGCCTCGAAAGAAGCATAAGGATTACAGTGATGATAGCGATTGGGCTAATTACGACGCCAATCGCGAGCGGTAGGACATCACCAATCAAGCTCATATCACGCTTCTCCTGAGGAGCCAAAGAAGATACTGCCTGTACGAAGCGCCTGTGATATAAAAAGATCGATGCGACGCGTTAATCTGGAGCCCTCGCTCGCATTAGGCGCGAACTTAAAATCGTCTTGCCGCCTGTTTGTAGGACTGAATTGGCGTCTCGAGAATTCTTCCTGTTCACCACGAAGCTGCAAAAGAGTAATACAATAGGTCGACGTTCTGGTGTATCGATCGTAATGAAGGCGTTACTGCTCTTGGGATGTCCCGAGGTTCCTGTACAAACCGGCCTCGCGCTATACATCGGGAATGCTTTGAAAGCGCAGGGGTTTGAGGTGATTTGTGCGGGAACGCCGAGCGCTGTCAACTTGATGAAAGTCGCCGACCCCAAGAAAGCGTACATCGAATCGTACAAGAACATCGACAAGTGCATTGATCAACTTGCCGAGGGGACGTTCGACGTTGACCTCAGCTTTGGCTTTATCCACAAGGACTCGGGCGTACAGTATCTTGGGACGGTTGCGGCGCTGTCACGGAGCACTCCTGTTGCCATTGTTTTTGGAAGGGAGGCAGAGCCGCTCAGCAAAGAGGTCAGCGAATCGGTTGACGGCGTGCAGGTCATATGGGAAACGGCCGTCCATAATCCGCTCCCCCTTAAGAAGAAGCTTGACAAGATAACTAAATGGGCCACTCTTGTAAAGGGTTAGCGCTTCACATGAAACGGCCGCATTGCGAGTGCGGGACCTTCAACTGGGGTTACCGTTCGTACCGGAGGGAAGATAATGGCAAGCACGGTATATTTTGCACGCGTGAAGGCCGGAAGCAAGGACGAAAGTGCGATCGCTCGCGTGCGACAGCTCTTTCAAGCGGCGCAATTTGACACGCTGATCGAAGCTGACGCCCTCACCGCAATAAAGCTGCACGTCGGCGAACGCGGCAATGATTCACATCTTCATCCTGGGCACGTCCGGCAAGTCGTCGAGCTGGTACAAGCGAGCGGCGGCAGGCCGTTCGTGACCGACACAAATACGCTCTATTCGGGAAGTCGACACGACGCGGTCGACCACCTCGCGACAGCCCTTGAGCACGGGTTTGATTACGCGGTCTTAGGGGCGCCGCTCATCATTTCTGACGGGCTTGTAAGCGACCACTACCGGGACGTGCGAATCGACAAGAAACACTTTGACACGGTCAAAATTGCGGGCGACATCGTCGCGGCCCCAAATATGATCGTCATGTCACACTTCAAAGCTCACGCAATGGCCGGATTCGGAGGAGCGATAAAGAACCTGGCGATGGGATGCGCTCCGAGCGCTGGGAAGGCGGACCAACACAAAGGCATGAAGCCGATCGTCGACGTGCAAAAGTGCTCAGCGTGCGGGGTGTGCGCGGGGGTGTGCCCACGCTCTGCCATCACGATTGAAGGTGGTGCATCGCTTATTAATTACGACCGCTGCGTTGGGTGCGGCGAGTGTATGGCGATGTGCGAGACCTCCTCTATCTCATATGACTGGGAACACGATCTTCAACGGTTTGTAGAGATGCTGACCGAATACGCCTTTGGCGCGACAGCGGGCAAGCGCGGCGTTGGGTACCTTAATTTCCTTCTGCAGATCACGCCCGATTGCGATTGTGTTCCTTGGAGTGACGCGCCCATCGTCCCAGACATAGGGATTCTTGCCTCCGCTGACCCTGTCGCCATAGATGCAGCGAGCGTGGATCTAGTGAATGGGCAACAGGGCATACCAGGCACGCGTCTTGTCAACAATCTGGAACCTGGCGAGGACAAGTTCAAAGGCGTCTGGAGCCAGACTCAAGGCTCGATACAAATAACGTATGGAGAGGAGATAGGGCTAGGAACAGGCTCTTATGAGCTCGTCGAATTGTAATCGCCATAATCTGCGACATACGCCGCTGTTCTCCAAACTTGCCGTCCCACGAGATATTCGTTTCTGGCTAAGGAAACTAGTTTTCCCTCTTATTGTCTCCGAAAACTCCTAAAACTATCGAAATTCCGGCGAGCAGGGAAAAAAAATCGAAAAAATACCCTCAAAGTATGAAAAATGAGTTTTTCCCGACTCCTTTTTCGCGGCTAATGGGCTTTAGAACGTAAAAATTCCTTGTTTGGTCTCTTTTTTTAAAATAAGAGAGTCAATAGCTACGTCTTGAGAGATGTAAGTGTACCACGTCTGTTTTTGCATACTCGGGAATGTGATCCCGCGAAAAAATCAGAAACCGTGAATCAACTGACAAAACTCGGGCGCTTCAAACTATTTCTAGGGAAAGAGAGAAGTCCTTTCATACGAACTTGCGTGGGGAGGTGGTTCGATGCCCACGTACATCCTTTTGTCCAAGCTCACCACTGAAGGCAGGAAGACGATACGAGAGCGACCCAATCGCATAGAGGAAGTCGATCGAGAGATGGAAGCGATGCAAGTCAAAGTCATATCTCAACACGCCGTCATAGGGCTATACGACTTTGTGAACATCGTTGAAGCGCCTGACAACGAAACCATTGTGAAGGCCTCGGTAGAGCTCGGGGCGCGCGGCACAGTTCAAATAATGAGCATGCCTGCGATACCGATCGACGAATTTATCAAAGCAATAAAGCGGAAGCAACTTTAGGTCCAATACTACGGCTTGAGCTCAATTTGAGCTCGCTTATCACGTTCCGTCGTGAATGAAGCGACCGAGCACAGCACGGAGCTTGCGGTTAAGACGCTAACGGTTGGTTGAGGAATCTACTGGACCCAAATAGAGCTTCAGTTCGTTATGCGATCGCGCAGCACGTCTTAGGTCTGGTTTCTGGACTCTAACGTGTCAGTTATCATGCGAAGGATGATGTCCGGGACCTCTCGATTGCGCCAGTTCATCTCCTTCACTTTATCGAGTTCGACCCATTTAGCACCGGTAACGCCCTGTCCAACGGTTGGAAACCCGCTTACATACTCCGCTTCGTAGCAAATGAGCAGTACTTGCTCGTCCCACTCCGTGTTTGGGTCATAGGACACGTACGCTTTTACCTGACGAGAAACGGCGACCTTCACCTGTGTCTCTTCGAAGCACTCACGAGCAGCGCAGTCTTCCAAGGATTCGCCCAGCTCCAGTTTGCCTCCGGGGAGTATCCATCGCCCGGCCCAATAGCCGTTTGCTTGTTCTACCATTAGGACGAGGTTGCTCCTAATGGTGCACGCCAAGCAGCTCGTCACGTACTTGCCACTCATCATTCACAGTGAGTTAGAAGATGTTTATTAAGGTAAGCACATGTAGCCGGCGGGTGCAGCGACCACGATCCCGTCGAAGCTTCAAGACACCGTAAGCGAGAATCGGGTACATGTCGATGGATATATATTCTTAATTAGAACTACATCCTAGATTGCATTAACGATGAGTGTGGAAGAGATCGAAGTTGAAGAGGCGGTTGCCGCTTATATCAAGGAGCAACGGAAAGATTTCAGAGTGACGACGACGTGTTCAGGCGCTCTGATTTTGCCTATTACCATCAGCCCCCCTAAAGAGACAGATGTCTCAATACGCATCGGCGAGAACACGCTGTACGTTTCTATCTATCAAGCGCGCTGGCTAAAGCGGATCGACCGACGAATGCTCTATTATCTTGCTTTGAAGGAATAGATGGGCGCTCTCCGACCACGTCGCGTTTTTTATTGTCGTTTTTCAAGCGCTACAGGCCAATGCCCTCAGTGGTGTGGACAGCACGCCGCATCTCTTCTTGTAGCGCAGGTGGTACTCCTTTGATTTCCACGTCCAGGAAGCCACGCACGATAGCGGAGGTGGCCTCATCTTCGCTGAGCCCGCGCGTCATGAGGTAGGTAATCTCTTCTTCAGCGATTCTCCCGACTGCGGCTTCGTGGGACATATCGACATCTGGAACGGCTCCATCGAGTTCAGGGACGGCAAAAATTCTGCCGTGGTCACCGAGCATAAGTCCGCGGCATTCGAGATGTCCCTTGACGTCACGGTGGAGCGCGGTAAGGTTTCCGCGCGAGATGATCTCGCCGCCGTTTGTGATCGTCCGCGATATCACGTCTGCCTTGCATTGCTCAGCTTCCAAGATGACTCGCGCCCCGACGTCCATACGTGAGCCCTCCGTTGCGTATAGCAGTGAGTACCGATGAAGCGGTGGCGTTTTCACCGACGCAACGGAGCGTTGGGTACATTTGCAAGCTCTGAACGGGCTTCAAGCAGACGTAATTGTTGATAAACGTGGCATCCTTTTCGATGATGGCGCCGCTCCGCGGGCGAACGGCGACTTCCGGGCCCCAGTTATGAATCATCGAAAAGGAGCATTTCGCGCCCTCCTTGATGAAGAACTCAGAAACTCCGACGTGAATTCCGTGGGAGAGCTCGTCTGCGGTTCTGCAGCCCGATATTATGTGCATTTCCGAGCCCTCCTCAGCAATGATGATGTTGTGTACGTTTTGTGACAGGCTCTCTTGGGCCAGGAACATGCACGCCTGAATTGGCAGGATAGTCTTCGCGCCCGCCTTTGCCCTTATGAAGTAGCCGTTGCTGAAATTAAGAGCGGCTTGGGCGGTGTACTTGTCAGCGTCAACCGCGACAGTTTTCCACCAATAGTCCTTGAGCCAGTCATACTTGTCGAGCGCTTCGGTCACGCTGAGCACTTCGACGTTCTGTGCCGAGGCCTTCGAGTAGACGACGCTTGTATCGAGCTGGAAAAACGAGCCCGATCGCTCATCCTCCTTTGCATCTATTCCAACGCCAAGCGACTGGCTCTGGTAATTGGAGGGCAGCGTCTTAAGCGTCTGGACTTTCTTATGGGCCGGGGCGTTCGACGTGTAACTCTCGAGTGGTATGTCGGGCCCGAACGCCGCCTTCTTCCCACGGGCCTTTTCGGCACGTTCGGTTAACTCGTCTACCTTTGACATTTTACACACTCCTCATAACCGAGATCGCAGATATCTGTAAGGAGTTCACCCGGGTTGCCGGAACACGCGATCTGACCGTCAACGAGAACGTGCGCCCTATCAGCCTTCACGATCTTCAAAATGCCGCCGGCGTGTGTAATGATGAGTCCCGCTTTACGTCGCTTGCGCGAGCGCTTGTCTCTGTCGAGCAGCTTGTTGATCGTCTCTCCAACGAGCTCGATATTCTCGAGATCGACGCCGGAATCTGGTTCGTCAAGCAGCACGAGGTCGGGGTTTTGCGCGAGGAGCTGCAACAGCTCGGTGCGCTTCACCTCTCCACCTGAGAAACCAAAATTGACATCCCGAGTGAGAAAATCCGGCGGGATATTGATAGTTTCAGCGACTTCTTCGGTATTGAAAGTCTGTTTGCCATGGTGTGCGGCTATGTCGACTAAATCCTTGAGCTTCACCCCATGAATGGCCGGCGGGTGTTGAAACGAGATCCCGATACCAAGACGCGCCCGCTCGTTTACGGGCAGATGGGTGATGTCCTTCTTTTTGAACAGTATGCGCCCGTCCGTGACACGGTAACGGGGAAACCCCATGATTGTTAGCACGAGGGTGGTTTTTCCTGAGCCATTTTGGCCAAAAAGGGCGTGTGTCTCCCCTTCGTTAACGTTAAGGTCTAACCCCTTGAGGATAGGCTTACCGTCGACCTCTACGTGCAAGTTTTGAATATCAAGCATTTACTATTCCACCTTTGTTTCAAGCTCTTCAAAAGAACAATTTTCCGTTACGACCCGTCTTTATGCGTGTCGTACGCGGTATTAAGCACGTCCTTAAACACTTCGCCACCATCGATAACGACCTCGGGCCAAATCGAGACGCCCGAGTGCACGGTAACAAAGTCGTTCACGACGACTCGCGGACCGATGACGGTGTTGTTTTCGAGAACGCAATGATTCCCTATCCTCGTTCCGTTGTCGACAACAGAACCCGAAATGGACGTATGTGCACCGATCTTGATGTCGTCGTACACGATACCGGAGAGCACTGATGTATCATCGGCGATATCACAGTCGGAGCCAATGGTCGTATAGGGGCTGATTAGCACGTTGTCGCCGATGACGGTGTTTGAGCCAATCACAACCGGGCCGACGATAGCTGAGTTTGATCCGATCGACACGTCAGTTCCTATTGATGCGGGGCCGTTCAGGCGCGCGTCTTCAATCTGGAAGTGCCCGACGATTTCGGTTCCGCGCAAGTTGTCGAGCATCCACCTTGATGCCTGCCGATAAGCCGTTGCGTTTCCGATGTCGTTCCAGTGGCCGCGTGCCATCCATGCCGACATATGCTCGCTTGAACTCAGCAGCCGCGGAAAAAGGTCCTTTGCGAAATCAAACCGTTCCTTTGGAATGTGGCTGAAGAGCTCAGGATCGCACATGTAGATGCCCGTGCTCGCGAGGTTGCTAAATATCTCCCCGGAACTCGGCTTCTCTCTAAACCGATGTACTCGATTATTAACGTCAATGTCAAGGATTCCGTATTCGCGTGGATCGTCGATGGACATCACTCCAACTGACAGTATACTGTCATTCTTTCTGTGGAAATGATAAAACTCGCGAAGGTTAACGTCCATCACGTGGTCTCCCCCAACAACGAGAAAGGGTCCGTCGTTGAGGAGGTGCTCGGCGTTCTTGACGCTGCCAGCAGTGCCCAACTTCTTTTTTTCGCGAATGTAGTTTATCTCTACGCCGAACTTCAGGCCATCTCCAAGGTAATCTTCGATGTTCCGCCCTAGGTACCCGAAGGTGATGACGATGTCGTTGAAGCCGTTTGCTGATAGATGTTCAACGAGGTGGCCGACAGACGGTTTGTTGAGAAGGGGGATGCTCGGCTTCGGCCGTTCGAAGGTCAACGGCCTGAGCCTCGTTCCCGCACCGCCACACATGATACACGCTCTCATCAATCCTCCTCACATTCGCAGATTTGTAGCCGAGAATTCAGCCTCAGCGTGTCAACTTCATGAGAGAAATGTGTTGACCAAACTTAAAATATTGCCTTTGCGAATGGCGTCGATTAAAAGATGTCGTCCTCGTAGATATTATCGAGTATGGAATCACGGGCGTCAAGCTCGTTTATCGAATCAACGTAGCGCTCGAGGTGAACAATAAAATCCTCGAGCTTGTCGAAAGGAACGATGAAGCAATCACCCTCGCAGAAAAGGGCATCGTCTATCCAGCTTACGATGACCGGCACGCTGTTGACGGAAAACGCTCGATCAAACTCGCCGCAGCGGGCGAGGTGTTTTCGCGCCTGTGCGCGAATGGACGAGCTTCGGAGACGCGCTTTGCCATACCGCTTAGCGTCGATGAGTAGGATCGTATCAAAGCGGTGAGCGACGACATCAATTTCGTAGCGGCTACCTGCAGCCACGAAGACCTTCCTAAAATGAGTTGAAAAGCCGGCGTACTCGAGAACGTCACGGATTTGCTCCTCAAACTCTTGCCAGGTCGGCACATAGTTCGCTTCTGCACCCTCATCATACTCGCCAAAGAGCGTAAGCAACATGAGTTACCCCGTGTCCTCCTTTTCCTCCTCAGCGTCCTCCTCTTCAATCTCCTTTGCAGCATTCCTGAGGCTCGTGGCCATCTCTTTTTTCAAAATTGCGATCTCCTTGTCGACGTCGACCATTGGCTTTGATACGTCTTTGCGCGATTTTACCGGTTCTTTAGTCGATCGTTCGGTCGATTGTTGCACCTCACGCGCTTGCACATCAGTTTGGCGCTCGAGGTCGGCAAGCTGTTCAACGGCTCCTTTAAGCGCTTGTTTGGTAAGTGCGAGGAGTGTGTCGCTGCCGCGAAATCGCGGATCCTCTGTTTTCAGGAGCTCATAAATAAGAAGGATCCGAAGTTCTTTAATCTCGCTCTTGAGATCGCGGACCTCTTGAATGAGAGCGTCAATTCTGTCGTTTTTTGCCGCGGGCATTACGTATCCATTCCGGCAAGCACGCTGAGGACATCCTCCGGCTCGTACCTGAGATGAATCTCTCGCGTTCGTCCGCGTGTTCCTTTACCTGTAAAATCAGTGTTGATAAGTCGAATTGAATCGAGCTTAGAGACAATATCATAAAATCTCGTGTAGCCGAGGTGCGTCTCTTCGTTGAACTTCTTATAGAGCTCTCCAGCCTTTATCTTTGCCTCTTGCCCTGCGATCAGTTTAAGAAGGTCTCGCTCTTCTGTGCGCAACGAGTGTATTGAGTACGTGAGATGGACGAGGCGCGATTTTTCGTATGAGTGTACCACGTCGTCTGCAGTGACGTATCTTCGCGCGCTTATCTCCGCTCTGAGTCCTATTTTCCTCAAGAGGTCGATCCCAACCCGCAAGTCGCTTGCCTCTTCCACAAGATCAATGACCCTTTCGAGCACGTCTTCAGGAACCACGTTTGCATAGAACCCGCGCCGCACGCGGTCTCCCAGAATGTCGCGTACCTCAGCACGGGTATAAAGCGGGAAGTATACATCCTCAGGAAGAAAAACCGACATCACACGAGGGTCGAGTTGCTTCGACATCTCAACCGAGAGGTCGCTTGATATTGCGATGACCCCGATCTTGACCTCTGCTGACACCTCGTGAGCCCGCAGGAGTGCATACAGGACTTTGTTGACCGTGTTCTCATAGAAGAGATAGTTGACATCATCAAGAGCGACGATGAGTACCTTCTCCTGATCGATGAGGTGTTTTGTAATCTTTGTGAAGATACGCTTGAATGAAACACCCGAATCAGGTGGTGTATATTTGAAGAGTTTCTTGTAGATCTCTGAGAATATCGCAAATCGAGTCCCGTCGATTTGACAGTTTACGTATACTGGCACGACGCTGTCAGTGTAGTTTTCAATCTCTTCGAATACCTTCAGTACTGCCGTGGTCTTTCCTGTGCCGTGCGGCCCTGAACATAAACTGTTGATTGGACGGGCGCCCCGCAGTGCGGGACGGGCGGCGATCTTAAGAGCGCGCATCTGCGTCTCTCGATGGGAGAAGTGCTCCGGGATGTAGTCTAATTCAAAATAGCGTTCGTCCTTGAAGAGCGTCTGATCCCACTGCAACAAATCCTTAGACGGTAATTTATGAGGCACGCCAATCGATTAAATGCTCAATTTGCATGCTATTTAACGTTATCCTGCCGAACGCGGGGATATCCTCTGTTCCGGGTGAATGGTGCCAATTAGGAAGCAATATGTGCGTAAAAATTAATTTCAGTGGATTTTTGTGAACGTAAGCGGATAAAAATGACAGAGCGCCCCTTTGACTGTTCACCGAGTCTTGCAAGGGGCATTACAGGGGTGAGATACGATTACTTTCACGGCGCTCTTACCGTGCGCTTATCCCTTATCGGTTCGTCGGCTCACTTGGTGAATCTATGGTAAGTGAGACCTTTCGTGGACTTATTGAACGTGCTGATTACTACGCAAGACAGGAGAAGTTCCGCAAACTTGACGAACGCCGTCATCGTCTAGAAAGGATAGAGTACAGCGTGCTTGTTCATTCATAACTCTTAATTCGGGTGAGGTCGTTACGCCTCTAGGTCGTGCGTTTTTGCCGCACGATCCATTTTTCAGGGTGTGTTAGTTCATCAAGCGTAGGAATGTCATTCTGAGAGCGCCAAACCCTGTTAACGAAGTCGATCCCCTGACTTGTCTCAACGTGTGAGACGAACTGCTCTCCGAGGATATATTGTTCCATCTTCATGCCAAGTCCTGTCGCGCGCTCAAAGAACCTCTCTCGCCCGCTTTTGCGCCTTCTCCGGAGGTCAAAAGCGCGCTTCATGTGATCATACGTTGCGAGCAACTCCTTGCCAATCCTGTCCATGACAAAATCCGAATAGCCCTCAATCACGCTCATCAGAGCTTGAATCTGATTTATGAGGTCTATTTGTTCACGAGAAAGAGCGGCGTGCAGGAGAGAGAATTGTCCTCGTTCGATGTAGTGACTCGCAACGGCGCGAGTCCGTGCTTGGACACCGTCTGAAGCGAGTCCCTCGTTAGTCGCTTCAAGATATCGTTTTAGGAGTTGGTTTACGTGTCCTTTAAGCCACGGCACCGACTCGAACACGACAGCGTGGGTCACCTCGTGGATAGCGATCCAGCGTCGAAAGTCATTTCCCGCAAAAGAGAGTTGGCGCTCGACTATTTCGATATTCGGTTCCACAAAATAGATTTGTCCACTTACGATCTCGCGCCCGAAAAGGCTTGGATCGTACTGACCCAGAACCTTCTTTGCAAGGTAACCAAGCAGAAGGCTAAAACCGACCGTTGAGATGACTTGATTCGACTTGTATACCCCTTTGCTTATAAGCGAATCACCCTTACGCGTCATAAGCACCTGTTCGAGCGGCGCAAACTGATCCGCGAACGCATTGACGTTCGTCTTGATCCAATCATATCTGTCAAAGACTCGTATTTGACGGGTGCTTGGTGCGTGAAGCCCAGTTAATTCGATGATTTGTGGCATGGTCGCCTCCACAAACTCTTTATACGTCGGTAAAAGCCGTTGTTTCTCTGCGTTAGGCCATCGTTGCGCGTCGCCGACGTTTGCCGCGTTTTTCGCCACTTGCCTCCAGTCAACGGCGCCTGCGGGCGAACGTAAGAACTGCAGACCGGAGTTTAGCACCAATCTTGGAATATCGACCATTATTGTCTGTCCCTCGTCAAGCGACTTGTTTTACATTGGGTTCCCTTTGAAAAGGGTTTGCGTCGCGCAAAGGGTAGGCCACGGCAAGAGTGCAGTTCATGTTGTCACAAGCAGATCGTTTGCGCCTACATGAAGTCGACGAGGCCCATCTGTTTTGAGGCATCGCTCTCGAACAACGAGTTGACCGACATCTCAAGGAGCGTAAGCCGCTGGCGCGTATACTTGGATACGCCATATTCGTCGGCGATCTGGATCGAACGCTCCATGTACTTCGTTACCGAGCCTTCGTGAACGGTGAGCACGATCTTTCCACCGCATTTCGGACAGTTGCCGCTAATGGGTGGTCGCCGCACCTTGTAATTACATTTCACACATCTCACCTTTTGGCGCGAAAAAGCTCGCAAATTGCCAATAAGGTCAGGAAGGAAGTGCGTCTTGATAACGCGCTCTGCGACGTCTCGCTCGTCTACGGCGCGAATGCGACGAGCAAGTTCAAGCTGCATCTCCATTTTTTCCATCATAGACTCAAGCACTTTGTACGAGCTGTTCAGGGGGCCGAGCGAAATCGACGACGACTGATGGGTAAACGCAAAGCCCGTGTATTCGGCGTTCGTGCCCAATCGCGACGCCACCGTCGCTACCTGAACCCGTTTCGGGTCTTCAAAGCGCAGGGTTGCGCGGTAGAACTCAAGCGGATACCGCTCGATTATGTCGAGGTTGTGCGCTTCGGCGTCGATCTCCTTCGGATCGATCCGCGTCGTCAAGACCAGTGGGGCGTCCATTTTGCCCCCGCGACGGTCGGGCAGATACGACAAAGAGAAGTTTAAAAGTCCATCCAAGAGAAGAACGACGCAGTCCTCATCTCCATCACAATTTCGACGCTTTGAAGCGTGGAAGAACGGATGAGCAAAGCCTGCCGAAGCAGGTGTGAAACCAATGACACGGCCTAGTACGCCGGCGCTTGTGTGAGGTGCCAGCCCGATCACCAATGCACCAATGAGGTCCTCTTTCGAATCTGCCTTGTAGTAAGGGGGTCGCTTATAGTATTTGACGAGCAGGTCGTCAATGAACTTGGATACGCGCAGAAGCCACTCTCCGCAGTCCTCAGACAGTATAATATCCTGCGGAGCTAGTTCAACGATCTGGTCGTCGGCTTTCACGTTGTACCCTAACTCGACGAACTTACTCGCAGGGACTGAGAGCTCCCGCGGTGTGAAGTGCGTCGTAGGCAGGTCAGTTAAGTCGTATCTGCAGGTCCCGTCCTTGAATACGAAAATCTCGTGCTTTGCGCGCAAAATACCTTTTTCTAAGGGCTCTGGAGTTTTATTTTTAGATATCAGGCCTAATACACCTTTAAATCTCTCGAATCGCGGCGTTTCGTCAAGTCGGGCAAGCGCTTGCTGGTAGACCTTTCGTAGATCAACAGATTGGATCCGATGACTGACACCCTGTCTGCCGCACTTTGGACAAACGCCCCCGTTTCGCAGATCGCGCGAACATGCCGGACAGAAAATGACGGGCTCTGTAAACCCCCCGCATTCGCAGCGCGTTTGATAGGTTGTGTTCAGGCATGTTGGACAGCGACGGACGCCTACGTCAACGTCAATTATACCGAGGTAATGGGCGTCAATTTCCGAGGCGTTTTCAGCGGCCGCTTTTGATGACCCGGCTGCCCTTCGAAGAGATCGGTCACGCCCACCTGAATTGCCGATAGGGAAGAGCACATGCGGAGGTGGCTTCATCTCTCGGGCGTGAGATTTCTCAGGTCGTCCCATCCGCCCCCCGATCCTTGACGGTGCGCGTTTCCGTATTTCGATCTCGCTGAGCAGCGTTACTGCGTCAATCGTCGACTTGATGCGCGGGCTTTTAAGAGAAAACCACTCCTTGCCCAATGAGTCCGTTAGCCCGAGACTCTTGATGAATGCCACTGCGTCTTTAATTATCATTTTATCTTCAGTTACAGCGTGTGGGATGAGCAGCGCTTCTAACAGCTCCTTCATCTTGGGGTCACAAGGCAAAACGAGGTCGACCGGCGCGTTAGAATCGTGAGCGGCTTCAAATGGCAAGTCGCCCTGCGGTATCTGGCCCGTTTGGCTGACAAACTCGGCGAGCTGTGTCAACTGTTTGAGCGTTATATCGTGCCACAAATAGGTAAACTTGGGGTGCAATGGGATCCTGAAGTGTCGCGAAAGGTCCAGCGCGGCTGACGCAGTGAGCTCATTCACATCAACAGGAGGGACAGGTTCGTGCAAGCTCGTGGCCCCTTCTTCGAGATCTTGTACCCACCATTCGTGCACGTACGGTGAAGGAATCAGCGGGTGGTTATTGCCCAGAAAGTCTCCGTAGTTTACGAGGATCTCTCCGAGGTCGAGGATCTCGTCGATATCGTTTTGATGTTTGAGGGCCGCGTCGTAAGCGTCAATGCGGACGACACTTCCGTTATATAGTTTAACGGTCGGTCCTTCAATCGAATCGACTGAAGAAATGCCAGCAGCCTTACCCGGCCGCTCCATCTTCAATTGCGTACCCGGGGCGAGGAACTCACCGAGCACGACCATCGTTGCGGGGTTGATACCAGCAGAGGCAAAGCCCGTGTTGCGCGCTCTTCCATAGCGAAGACGAAAGGCCCCCTTACGGGAAGGATGCGAGAATACCGGCCGGCCTGCAATGATGTCTTCCATATACTTCCAGCTTGGGGCAATCGTGCTTTCGCCGCCTCGCTTTTTGGCGATTTTTGACCCTTTTTCACCCCCCTCTTCAGACACGTTCACGTGAATGATCTCGTCTAGCCACTCCCAACCGTCCAGTCCGAGCTGCGACACGTACTTCTTCAGTTTAGGCGCTTTCTGAGCCAGCCCTTCTGCCAAGACGAGCGCCATGCCACCGCGAACGGCGTTCGTTTTTACGCGTTCAAGGTTACGATAGCCTGCAACCTCCTCCTTTTCAGTCGCTTCGCCATTGATACAGATGGGGCAATTCGTGACAATGGTTCTGATGTCACTAGCCGGTGGCGTGTATTGCAGGTTCACGAGCGTCTTGTAAAGGGGAATCTCTTCAATATATCGCTCAACTTCATCGTTCCGTGGCACATATCGACCAATGCCGACGGCGCGCCTAACGTAGTCGGCGACCAACACAGAGAGGGCTTGAGCAGTCCCTCCCGCGCTTCTGATGGGGCCGGAATAGAATATTTGTAAGTAGTCGGTCCGATCGTCATTCTGACCGAGCTCCACGCGTGCAATGCCCTCAATGGGCGCTGCCACGACACCCTCGGTCAACATCGCAACCGCGGTCCTGACGGCCTTTTCTACAACTTGAACTTTGCTCTCATAAGCGCCGAATTCGCCATTGGCGAAGCCCAGACCAATTGCGAGGGCAGCCTCTTCGCGTGACATTGTTTCGTCAAGCTGCCTTATGCGCTGCGCAATTCCAGGGATGCCGATGAGGTTCTCAACGCGCTCAGCAAGGTCACGAGCAGGTAGGATTTCGGGAGAAAGAGACGGATCCTCGCCGTTTTTCCGTGCTTCAGAGGCGATAGCGAAACACGCCTGAAGCTCAGCTTCTAGTTTTTCAAAGTATTCATTGATGTCTCTAATCATTACATCATCTTGACAAGCTGACCGGAGAAGGAAGCGGCTCCTTATCAACAGTATTGTTGTTGATACAAGTTAACCTTTCTCGTGTTGGTGTTTTTTGGAATAAGAAAAGACGATCGAGATTTCACAGGTGCGCGAGGTTCTTTAGCCCGATGGAAATAGAGATAAATACATGTAAGCATATCATCCCGTGGTTGAAATGGCTGGTATTAACATATTTAAGCTTAAAAACGATTACGTCTTTAAACAGTACTTTGGCGATCGTGGAGCTCTTCACGCAATTAGGCGATTACTACAACAAAGCAAAATATCGTTTTGAAATCTCCGAGGCAGATCTAGAAAAGGTTCAAGACATCCTTCAGGCAGCAGGATACGATATTACTATAATCGATAATCCTAAAGAGTTCGTCGTAACGATCGGCCGATTTCAGAAACACAAAGAGATCCTCAAAAACAGCGTCGACGTCGAGGAGGTAGGGGATGACAAGATCTTTCTAATGAAGGATCTCGAGACAGTCGAAATGGCGCTGAGCATGGGCGCTACAAAGTACGAAGGTGACCTCTTCAGCTAAACGCGCTTTTTGTCCGTCATCGCCGCTTAGCACGCACCGCAGCTTTTGAGAGCAGAGTGGCGTCGCTACACTTAGAGCGTATGCTATACTGATTACGTAACGCGAATATCGCGTCCCTTGCTAGTTGCTAGACAAGCTAATTTTTCGAATTGTCTTACTTTTCGGTCGTTTTGAACTCTCGCAAGCGCTCAGTTTGGGTCTGCTCGCACTTTTTAGGCGTCTATGGTCGGCATTTTCGGCGATTCTGAGGTTTAGCACCGCCGTTACGCGTAAGTACGCCGCGTGTAAAAAAGCGAATGGCCACGTCATAAGAGAACAAAGCGTAGGGTAATATATCTGCAAATTCTAAGGCGTTATGTTTGCGCGTTAAACGCGAATCTGAGAGAGGGAGCATTCCCCCGCGAATCTGGAGAGTCGAAATGTTATGAACCCAACAAAAAATCTGGACACCCACGACGGAGTGCCGTTGAGGATATGCATGGTGACCCCGTTTCCACCGCGCCACGACGGAATCGCGATATACTCGTCTGACCTGATCGGCGCCATGGAGCGTTATGGTCACACCGTCTACGTGATCAGCCACACGGACGAGCAAGTGGGCGGGCACGAATCGCAACCAAACGTTTTTGGGATTATAGATATCTCGAAGCCCGATTGGGAACGCGTCATTTTTGACAAGATAATGGATTTGAAACCAGACGTCGTACACATTCAACACGAATACGGGTTATACGCTAACGAGGGAGATTATGGCATCAGCATCATCGATTTGCTCTTTCTGCTTTTCGTTGCGCGCGTGCCTACGGTGATCACGTACCATTCGGTCTACAGCACACTCAGTCGAGAAGAGGCCATCTTTACGAGCTTAAGCCTGGACACCGTAGACGCAGGCATTGTGCACGAAGAGTTTCAGAAGATCTTTTTGCCAGCTAACTTGGGCAGGATTCCAAACAACGTCTACGTCATCCCACACGGGGCAAAGGCCGTAGTCGCTGAAGATGTCCCCGACGTTCGAGAAGCGAAGAGGCAGGCCGGATACGAGGGTAAGAAAGTCGTCCTTTGCATCGGGTGGTGGGAGCCAAACAAGCGGTTCGAAGACGTGGTTACCATATGGCCCGACATCCTCGAAAAGGCCAAGAACGCAGTTCTGATTATTGCAGGTGACGCACGGCCAGGATCCCCCAGTGGGCTCTACTACAAGCCCAAGCTGCTTAAGGCCATTCGAGAATCTCCGGTGAAGGACGAGATACGGGTCATCACTGGTGCGTTCACGCCAAAGGAATACGACTCAATACTTAACCTGGCTGATCTAGTGGTCTTACCATATGATCGCGCGTCGCAAAGCGGGAATCTTGCACACGCGTTCGCCTTGGGAAAACCCGCAGTAGTGACAGCGGTTGAAGGCCTCAAGGCAGAAGTCGAAGCAAGTCAGGCAGGCGCAACCGTCCCGCTTGGATCGCTTGAGGATTTAAAGGCTGCTTTGCTCTTACTTTTGCGAAATAACGAGTTGAGGGAGCTTTTCTCTCAGCGCGCGCTCGAGTACGTTCAGAAAAAGATAGGATGGTCAATCGTGGCGCAAAAACACGTCCTCCTTTACAAGATAGCTGTGCAAAAAGAAAGGATGAAAGTCACGCCCACGGCAGGACTTGATATCAGTCGCGGCTAGCAGCATCGACGGTTTAGGCAGCGGCCGTGAGACCGTGAAGAGCCGACGGGACACGTTAACGCTCATTTACAGTCGTTTGACGCTACCTGACGAAAGTTATATACTCTTTAGCACAGTAGTACGCAAGAGTTCCGGACGTACCTTCCGGACGCGCAGAGGTTCTTATGCCAATTTCCACTGACGACATAACGATAGCGAGTTTTCCCAAGCTGTTTGACCAGATAATAGAGGAAAAGCAGAAGGTGGGTTTGAAGCCCATCCAGAATAATCCGTCTGATCTCTTAGAGCGAGCAAAATATTACGGAACGCAGTTTAAAAATGGATCTTGGAACTGGGCATCAAACATTTGGAGCCGAAGTGCTGCAGGTAGCGTCGTTGTCGAGCGCGAGGAGGATTTGCGCATCGAGCATCAGCTATTGATGCTCCGCGTGTTGGAGCACGTTCTTGATCAGCCGCTCATACAGGCAGATGCCACGCTCGGCCAAAAGGGTTCAAAGGGTGAGATGAAATGTCGACTCTATTGCGACGCCCAGTTTCCTGACGTCGCATATCGTTGGCAAGCGGTGAATTTTCCGGGCGATCCCGATGCACAACCTGACGCGCAGCTCTTTATGATCCCTCACTACCTCGAGAATCCCAATGTGCCTGGAAAAAACGAGATGCTCAAGGTCATCAGGTTTCCCTTCCACGATTACTCGGTTGTCGTTGGATCGTCTTACATGGGAGAAGCGAAGAAGGCGTTCCTTTCGCATTGGATATATGAGATCTACAAACGAGGGGGTACGGGCGAGCACGCTTCGCTAAAGGAGTTTACGGTCAAGCGTGTTGACGGCACTAGCAAGAATATAGTGATGTGTGTGTGGGGATTGACAGGCAGCGGAAAATCCACGCACGGACATTATGTCTATGATGATAAGATAGCGCAGATCTATGTCGATAAGTTTGGAATCGATCCGCTTGCGTTCATATCTAACCAACTTATACGAAATGACGACGTCGTTGCAGTGTTCGACGACCGCGTAGTAAGCCCAGAACGCGGCTGCTGGACTAAAACAGAGGACGTCGACGTTACGCAGCACGCCATCTATAACGCCGGAACGTCGCCAAACGCGCTTCACGAAAACACTGAGTGGGACGAACACGGTAACGTGAGTTTCCGCGGAGAGATTCTCCAGTATCATGGAAAACTGAATCAAAACGCGCGGAGCATTATTTTCTTAGAGGACACCGGCTACTTCGATGGAAATGTCGACTCCGCCGGACCGCTCAATATGGCCGTATTCATTAGTCCTGGGTATATCTCAGACTATGCCTGGGTGAAACTGAATTACCCGGCGTTCGCCGCAAAAGTGCTCGCAGACGGAAGAACAATTGGCCACCCGGCGCAAAGCCGCGAGGGCGTCGGTGGTGAGAAGTACGAATCAAGGTATTGTCTTCCATTCACAATGGGCGTTGGCAACGCAGCTCACGTCCACCGATTTTATTCCGTTATGAAAGAAAGGGTAGAGACCGATAATCCGATAGAATCTTACTTGATTAACACGACCGGACGCGTCGGCGCTAAATATGTCTGGGCCGATACGCGCCTCGGTGACGAAAACGTCTGGCTTGCAAAGACGCTTTTTGAAGAAGTGAAAGGCAAAAATAAGCCTGTCGGGGGGACAGGCCCGACCATCGAAGAAACACAGTTGTTCTTGATCCAAGCAACGCGCGGCGCAGTTGACTATGAGCCACACCCGTTCTGGGGCGACAGTGTGCTTGTGCCCACCTCTGTTGATGGGCTGCCGCACGAGCGCTTAAGGGAACTTAATCCGTTTACGTATCGGACCGCAGAAGAGATGGAAGCACTCCTCAGACAACAGATTGTACAAAGCAAGTACTACCTCAAAGCTCAGTGTGCACACCTTAACAAGCAGATATTGAATGCAATGGACTTCTAAGACCGCAGCTGACCCGTCGTGAGACCGCCGCGTTCATCTCGGAAATTGCCATTTAGGGTCCTCGTGTCGAAATAATAGTGGATCAGGCTTCCAGCAAACGACCCTTTGAGCATCAAATAGTATTGTCCACGACCTTTCCGATTAGAGGCACAACTTAATGCGCAACCTTTATTGCTTGGTTGCGATATTGTAAACCGAGTTTATGACCGATACAATGTTGTGTAAGTCTTGTGGAACAACCTTAAGCCCTACAGCGCGTTTTTGCAGAGAATGCGGAACCGCTGTGATCGAACAGCCCAGCGTCGATAAGAGCGTATCGACTGCGCCCGTAGAGACAGCGGTGGAGTCGCCAACTGGAAAGGAGCAGGTCAACGAAGGCGTTGCTCTATACGAGAAAGGTGACTATAACGGTGCATTAAGCAAGTTCGAAAAGGCAACTGAATCCGATCCCGCTCTGGCAGCTGCCTGGAGTGACAAAGGCTGTGCCTTGGGACGTCTTGGCAAGCGCGACGCTGCTTTAGAAGCTTTCAACAAGGCTCTTGAGATTGCGCCAGACAATCGCTTAGCACGCGAAGGCAGAGAACTATGCCTACGTATGCTTGGCTCTTCATAATAAGCTAGCTGATTACCCCCCGCCTCGGATGCACTGGCCCCTGAAGTTGATCGGGCTGCGACTGTCGCAGTGGCGCGAGTATTTCGTACCTCTAGCTAGCTAGTGGAACGTCTCTGCAGAAAAAGTGGGCTCACGGGGATTATAGGACTTTTAGCTACTAATCAATCCGAATAAAGACCAGTAGTGATTTTGGGCGCTGATTACAAGCGCCAAGCTTCTTTTTTTAAAGCTTTCTCTTTTGCAGCCTTTCGTCAATTGCAAGCTCGCCCTTTGGCGTGCTTACTGCGGCGCTCAAGTCAATGCGATTCAAAACATTTACGATCTTCTAAAATGACTTTTAGTGGGCATACTATTTATCGAGGAAGCGAATCGTTTGAAGGGGCAGGCAGCCGTGAGAATATTTGACAGCAAACCTAATATTTCAAAAATGGCCGCCGATAGTGACGTTGAAAACCTAGCACACATCGTGGAATTTGGCGGCCCTAGTTTCGACCACGATGAAAACACGCGCAGAGAAGCCGTCGACGCGCTTGGCAGTCTTACAGATCAAAGGGCGATTGATCCTCTCGTTGGGGCGTTACAGGATGAAAACGGGCGTGTGCGCGTGAGCGCCATAGCAGCCCTCAAGAGGCACGAGGCGGTAGACCCCCTCTTCAATGCACTCCATTCAAAGGATAACGAGGTGCGCAGAGCCGCGGCCGAAGCTCTCGGCCAGTTGGGAAATCCCCGCGCCGTCCAACCACTCATAGAGAGCTTAAATGATGATGACCGGCGTGTTCAAATCGCTGCTGTTCAGGGCTTAGCACGCCTCGGCGAACCATCAATAGATCCCTTGATTCGAGCGCTTCAAGCTACGAATAAAAACACACGCAGAGCCGCGGCCGAAGCCCTCGGCAACCGCGGCAACCAACGCGCCGTTCTTCCACTTATACCCCTCTTAAAAGATCAAGACTGGCACGTAAGCTTTGCAGCAGCGTGTGCGCTTAAGCAGTTAAACGACCTGCGTTCATTAGGACCGTTCTTAGAAGTCTTGGCAGGCGAATCGACAGACGTCCGACGAGTTGCTGCCGAAGCCCTCGGCCAGTTGGGAAATACCCGCGCCGTCCAACCACTCATTCGCGCGTTATACGCCGAAAATAGTGACCTCCGACGAGCTGCTGCCAAAGCCCTCGGCCGGCTCGGAAATACCCGCGCCGTGCCACCACTCATCGAAGCGCTATCCGATAGTTTCAAAAATGTGCGTGAAGTCGCGGCCTTAGCATTGGGAGAACTTAACAACACTCAAGCGGTGGAGCCCCTCATAAAAGCTCTGGGCGATCAGTATAGCGACGTGCGCGAAGCTGCCGCAGTGGCGCTAGGACAACTAGGAGACCCTCGTGCGACGGACCCCCTTAATGAAGCGCTCGAAGATACCGATCAGCGTGTGCAAAAGGCTGCTGCACATGCTCTCCAGAGCATAACCGAAAAAAACCGCCCCTTTAAACGCGCAATATCGATAACGTAAGCAGCCTCTGATTCAGAACAAGATGAAGACAGGTACCTCCTCTTTTCGGCGATCATGGGAGTGTGTTTACCGCGTATGGCGCCGGGGCCATTATAGGATTCTCGCTGGGCAGGTACGGGATCTCGTCGGTAGTTATGTCGCGGTACTGCCCATCGCTGGCATTGTGATCTCGTTCTTCCTTATCCGGGCGCCAAGTCAGGAAAGTCGTGAGCCATAATCGTAGACCGCTCGAGCACGACATTCTAATAGGTATAGACCGGCTGATCACATGGGGCGCGAAAATCGAGCTTCGGGAAGCGGTGCGCTCGACAGAAACTGCAGACCACGGGGATGATCTATAAAACCTGAGCGTGCTAGCCCGGTGAAGGCATGGAATCCGTTATCCTCAGCCATTCACTTTCACCTCCCTTCCGCCACATCACTTATCCCTTACTCCCCCATACCATTTTTCATGGACCCGATCATTGCGCAGATACGGCAGGAGCTCGCAGCGCTGGCTGATCCTGAAATTCAGGCAAGCTCACAGAGATTCTTCAAGGAAGAAATTCGGTGTTACGGCATGAAGACCGCCACCGTGATTGCAATGGCAAAGAAATACTGGAAGGAGGTTAAGAACCGCCCAAAGCCGGAGATCTTTGCTCTCTGCGAGGAACTCTACCGGTCGGGATACATGGAGGAGTCTTTCATCGTTTCTCAATGGGCTCATTCCCTTTCGGGCCGGTATGAGCGCGAGGATCTTGCCGTCTTCCAGCGCTGGATCGAAACTGTACATTACCAACTGGGCGTCGTGCGACGGGCTCTGCAATCATACAGTGGGTGACTTCATCGAACAATACCCGGAATATACCGATGAACTGAAACGCTGGACTCAGTCGAAAAACCGGTGGATGCGCCGCGCATCAGCTGTTTCTCTCATTGTCCCCGCAAAACACGGGAAGTTCCTCAAAGAGTCCATTGAAATTGCCGACCTACTGCTCACCGATACAGACGATATGGTACAGAAAGGGTACGGATGGTTACTAAAGGAGGCAAGCCGGAAGCACACTGACGAGGTCTTTGCTTATGTTATGAAAAACAAGAGGCAGATGCCCCGAACGGCGCTGCGGTATGCGATTGAGCTGATGCCAAAGGAACTGAAGGCAGAAGCCATGAAGAAGAACTGGTAATTCCGGTTTTTTCCGACAGAACATAATTTTCTTTTGCATTCCCGTTCATAGTGGCCATAAAGTGACGATAGAACATGCATTTCTCGGAAGACGATATAACAGCTTAATAATAGTAGCGCACCCATCATCGCATTATTAACGTGCGGAGGTGGGTAAAATATGGGCGGAATAGACAGAGATGACTTAAAAAAAGTATTGGAAGCGTTGAGCAAGAAGAACGCGCTGCACGATGGCGATATCATCGAGGTCATTAAAGAAGGCGAACAAGACCCAACCAGGGTTGCGATTTCTGTAATTGATGATGAAACTGAGTGTAACCAATGCGGGCCGCCGACGCCGCGCAAAAATAAGCAGCAAAGCCATTGAGCCGCTGCACGATAAGCGCACGTGTTAGTCCTGCATGTTTTCTATTTTGACAATGGAGCCCCTCTGACAAGTGGCGGGCACTGGGCTGCTCTTTAGTTATTAGTTTTAGCAACGCGCTCCATATAGACGCATAAACGAGCAGCACGCTTTCAAAAACGCTTATTTTTTTAGGCGTTTATCCTAAACTGGCCTGAACCCTCCCTCGTGAAACTACGACTCGCAAAACTATTTTAACGATTACCCCACTCATTTTTTAGCAGAATCCTGCTAGTTGCCTTCTATTAAGCATTCGCGTATGACCCGTGCTAGCCCGGTGTTCACTTTGCTGTTAAAGTG
>CAVRAO010000013.1:0-65512 GCA_963719035.1 Methanobacteriota archaeon
GGATTATTCAACGCTGTGAATCTGTCATTTCAAAGAGGTGCTCGCGATCAAAACTCAGCTCAGGTTTGTACATCTCAGCGACAGTCACTTAGGCTATCGACAATATGGATTAAAACGACGTCTGACAGACTGGAGCCGTGCAACTGAAGAGATTGTCAACTACGTCATTAAGAACAAGGTTGATTTTGTTCTGCATAGCGGCGACCTCTTTAACTCAAATTTAGTTGATCACACAACCCTCATTCACGCCATCAAAATACTGAGTCCACTAAAACAAGCCCAAATTCCCTTTTTCGTGATTGATGGCAATCACGATAGGAGAAAGGGGTCTCAGAGTGACACAGCTAATAACGTGCTCCAATACTTGGAGATCGTCGACTATCTTGGCCCAGAAGAGGACAATCTCGAAAACGCGATCAGGCAAGTCGGCGACACAAATATCATAGGGCTTGGGTATCACGGCATCTATCTGCGGTCAAAAATTGAGAATTTTTTCAATCAAATGCCGGATGCCCCCAATATTATCTTGTTACACGCCGCAGTTGAGCATCACGTTGCCGAAGGCCCTCCTGATATTTCATTGTCAGAGCTTGAAATACTCAGACCAAAAGCTGCGTATTTGGCGCTCGGACACGCTCATAACAAGTTTCAGATAAATGACTGGATTTTTAACCCAGGGAGCCCAGAATACTACAGATTCACTGATCAGGAGTATAACAGGGTCTTTTATGACGTGGTGTTGGAAGACGGGGTAGCCGAGGTTTCAGAAGTCGAAGTTCGCAGCGCTCGCCACATGGTTAGTCTCAACGTCGAGCTAGCTAGTAGCGATCAAGCAACTGAAAAGACCCTTGAATTGTTGGACAGAGAGAATAGCGACAATCAACTTGCCGACTCGCTTGTTAGGGTGGTGTTCGGTGGTCAAGCCCCTCCGAATCTAAGCTTGGCCGAGTCAAAAGCAGCAATTGAGGTCCGCTACTCGCCGCTTTACTGTTTGATAATAGACAATACAGCAAATGACGAAGGCGCGTTTTCTGAAGTCGAGACGTCGATGGATGAACTTGAACTCAAGATGTTTCAACACACTTTTTCCAGCTACGCTCTGCAAGCACCAGACGTAGCTGAATTTGCGAGAGGTCTCATGAAAGAGATACTCGATACGGGCCCTGCGAGTGCCGAAGACGCCGAAATGATAGCGCAGCACGTCTCCAGTTTTCGAAGAGAAACCCTATGAAGATCGATAGCATTCGCCTCAGGAATATTAGGACATTCGTTGATTCGGGCGAAATCCTGTTTGGTGACGGTACGATTTCCATTTATGGGGAGAACGGCGCAGGAAAGAGTACCATTGTCGATTGTATAGGGCGGGCAATTTTCGGCTTCGACCCGCAGGGCATCAAGTCAGCGGTAATTGACCATAGAGGGACGAAACACAAGCAAGGCGTGGTAGAATATCTTCTTAGGAAAGGCGCAACTGACGGCGTAATTGAAGTCAAATTCTCCAGCAATGGAAAGGTGTTCCGCGTTGTAAACAGACTCTCTCGTGCGGCGCCGCAAACGTGGGAGCTGTATATCGACGAAAGGAATTCCAAACTGTTCGGAAAGGAGGAAATCCACCAGCGAATCATAGATGAGCTTGGCATTTCGACCGTCTACAATGATTCAGCCAGCAGTTTGTTTTCAAATGTCGTTTGTGTGCAACAAGGCAAGATCATCGATGAGTTCGAGTACAGCGCTCAAGCTCGGAAAGACCATTTTGACAGGGTGCTAGGGTTATACCGTTACAGGCAAGCCTTTGAAGATTCGAAGCACGTCAAGAACAACTTCAAAGAACAGGCAATTAAGCAGGATGGCGACGTTCGCGTAATCAAGTCAAGCGTTGAACACCTGGAGAAACAAATCGAGAGCTTGAAGGAACACGAAGACCAATCGATTATCTTAGAAAACGAGCTCAGAGACATCGAAAAAGAAATAACTTCACTAGAGGCTCGTAAAAAAGTTTTAGACGAGTTCAGTGAAACAATCATCAACCTCGAACGCGAGCTTCGTGATGCTGAGACTCAAATAGATGCTCTGAAAAGCAATCAGAGCAATGTCGAGAGAGAACTGGCAGAGAGTCGCCACGCAAAGGAGATAGTTGAAGCCAATCATCAAAATTTTCTAGGATATAACAAAATCTCAGCTGAGCTTCAAACGGTGCGAGAGCATCTTCGACAAATTGCGAAACTTCAGGAAGACCATTTCGTCAAAAAAGGGGAATATGATCGTCTTGACAATAAAAGGCAGAACAAAATAGCAGACTTAGATACTTATCGAAACTTCAAAAAAAGAGCAGAAGAGCTCAAAAAACACTCTGACGATTATAACAAGCTTCAGGCTGAATTAGAGACGTTACAAAGTAACCAACGGAAATATGAAACCCTCCTGGACAAACTAGACGAAAAGCAGAAAACACTCAACGAATACGATGCTAAAATCAACGCACTTGAGCTAGAACTGCGAAGTTATGACGCTCTAAAAACAGAAGCTGATCTGTTGGAGGGCTTAAACAAGGAGTATAATGACATAATCGCGCTACTGGGTGAACGAAATGGCCTAAAGCGGCAATTTGAGAAGGAATTGACAGATCTGTTGGAAGGGGTCTGCCCTTATACCCACGAAACTTGTGAGTCAATCTTGGAGCTCGGGCAAAGGCAGCAGCAAAAGCTGGAACAGATTCAACAAGATCTGGTCAAACTAGAGTCACAAAAGAAAGAAAAATCGGCAGCAATTGAGCAAGCCGCTGAAGCTGAAAAGCAACTTAGGATACTCGAAAAGAAGAAATACGAGCTAAATCTTCTAAAGGAGCAAGTTGACAGCGTCAACACCGAAATAAAACGCTTGGTCGCCGAGACTGACGTCATAAGAGATTCTTCTGAAACAATCAAAAACACAAAAGCGCTTCTTGATGAGTTGAAACCACTCGCTGACGAGTTCAACTCGATATGGTTTAATCTTCAAAGATTTGATGAACTTGTAATTCGGAAAGAGATTTCTGACTTCGAGGAAACGCAATCTCGACTGGTCCAAGCTCTCAAAACAATTGACGAAGAAACGGCGAAGCTTTCTGAAGCAGGTGGGAACGAAGAAAACGAAACGAGGCTTAGTCAGGAACTGCAAGAAGTGAAACCAGCTTATTATCTTTATTTAGCATCTAAAAGTAGCGCCGAGAAACTAGAAAACTTAGAGACCAGTTACGATCAACTACGCAGCAGACTTCAGAATTTGGAAGCCCAACGAGCTGAATTGGATAGCAAAGTCCTCGAAACTAAAGCGGTCTACGATAAACAGGAACACCAGCGGATCATTGAAGAGCTAGATAGGAAACAACGAGTTTTCAACGAAAAAAAAGGTATCCTGACGCAATTACTCAAACAGATTGATCAAGAAAAGTTAATCGAAAGCGACGTTAAAGAGAAAAAAGAAGATCTAATGGTCGCTGAAGTCGAACTTACTGAAATTGAATCCGACGCTACATTTTTTGACGAGGTTCGCGCTAGTTTTAAGAAATTGAGTTCATTACGTCCCGTCTATACGAGAGAGATAAGCAAGCACGCAGAGCGGTACTGGTCAAGTCTCGTCGGCGCAGGGTCTCAACTGTTTTGGCAGGAAGATTACCTAATCTTCAAAACAATAAATGCTAACGTAATTTCGCTGTACGAAATGAGTGGTGGCGAGAAAATATCGGCGTGTCTCAGCGTTCGCCTGGCGCTTCAGGAAGTTATCGGCGGACTCGGCCTTTTCATTCTTGACGAACCTACAGTACATCTTGATGAGGAACGCCGTAACAACTTGGCTAGCCAAATAGGTGCAATTAAAGGACTGAGCCAAGTCATCGTCATAAGCCACGACGATGCTTTCCATTCGCATACTAGGCAGCAAATCACAATTCAAAGAGGATCTGAAGGTAGTGGCAGCTCTGTTGAATGGTGAGATTGGACCGCCGCTTGAAAAGCTAAACTGCTTGAGAATTACGCCTTTCGCATATACGTAACAACAAAACGCCATAAGAAAGGGATCTGAGCAGTCACGCTAAAGTGGTCGACCTTTAGACAATTTTAGGGATAACAAGCCTTTTTATAGGTCTTAGTGTCACGTAAATGTCGCGTCAAAGTTGGCCTGCGAGGCTCTCATGTTTGTGAGACTATTTGCAGGTGGTATTTTCGCAGAAAAAAAGAAGAGCGTTTAGACTGAGCCCGTCTAACGCTCTCGTTGTGGTAAATCAGGTCTAGAGGACCGCGAACTTACTATCTAAAGCTTCTTCAAACCGCTTATTAATCCTCTCCCAATTGACGATATTCCAGAACGCTTCGACAAATTTCGGTCGTTCATTCTTGTAATCAAGATAGTAGGCGTGCTCCCAAACGTCCAGCACCATTACGATATAAAAGCCGGTATACACATTGACGTTGTGCTTTTCGATCTGCATTATGGCGAGCTGTTTAGTCTGCACATCGATCGCAAGTGCTGCCCATCCAGAACCCTCAGTGGTTGCTGCTGCTTTGCTGAACTCCGCCTTGAACTGGGCAAAGCTGCCAAATTCCTTGTTTATGGCATCTGCGAGTTTACCTGTAGGCTCCCCACCGCCACCTCTTCCAGCAGGCGCTAGTGTAGGCCAAAAGATCGAGTGTAGTTGATGGCCGCCAATGTTGAAAGACAACTCTTTTAGCATAGCCTTAATGTCAATCTCTGCTTTGCTCTTTCGTGCTTCGTCAAGCTTTTTAAAAGCAGCGTTTGCCCCGTTTACGTACGCGAGATGGTGTTTGTCGTGATGAATCGTAAGTTGTTGTTCAGAGATATATGGCTCTAAACCGTTGTAGTCGTAGGGCAATTTTGGCAAAACATAGGCATTGTCTGTTTCCATAGGTTTCATCTCCTTTTGTTGTTGTAACTTTAGACCCTATGTGGTAAGATAGTTACGCTTGATTATCGCGGGCTAAGGCTTTGCCACAAAGCTAACCTTCGAACTAACAATTTTTTTGCCGATTCAGCACAAGCGCTTATACACTTAGCAGGTCGCCGATCGCAGAAAATATTTGCTGCTACAAAGGGATGAGGATATAAATAAGAAAAGCTGATTTGTAGGTGCATTTGAGCGTTCTCCATTAGGAGGGCTTATACGGAAGATTAGCTGGTTAGAGGGAGCAGAATGAACACGAGAGACGATTGGATTCAGGATGTTATTGCTAATATAGGGCGCGTGGTCGATGCCGCGCTTGCGACAGCGGAAGATCTTTACCAAAGATACGTTCCTGAGCAACAACGCTCACAGGCTGAGAATTTATACAAAACGTACGTCCCCGAGATAATGCCAAGGCAGTGGAGCCCAACTAGGACGCCTGATATAGATGTCATCGACCTCGGCATAGAAATTCATCTCGTGGCGGATCTGCCAGGGGTCAAGAAAGAGGATATTAACATCGAACTTACGCCCGACACTGTGGACATTGCCGCTGAACCACAAGCTGAGATGGAACCTGAACAGCAGCCGTATACTTGTCGAGAGCGGGGTTGCGCGTATAAACGAAAGATATACCTGCCTGCCTCCGTGATTCCGGAAAAAGCGAAAGCACGATTCAATAACGGGGTATTAGAAATCACTATGCCCAGAAAAGAGCCTGCCGAAAAGGTGAAAGCCGTAAAAGTCAATATTAAAGATACAGGTGGATAGACGTAAGGGTTGCATAACTAACATCTCTGGGTTCCTAAGAACGAGTTATTATACGTGTGTGCAATAGCATAACACACTAGTATCTTTTTTAGGCTATGTCGGCTCACGTTACTAGGTCATCTAGCATGCAGCTTTGAGGCGTCACTCTCCGACAAGTTGTAAACGCTATGATTTCGAGCATAACGTTCGTAAAAATCTGATGAACCTTATCGTGCAAACAAGGCTTCATCATCATTATATTCTCTAAGACGAATATATGTGCTACAGCATAGCGCCGCTAAACAGAGCGTCGCTCAGATTCTGCTCACTTTAGACAGGGAAATTTTCTCTAACGTGAATAAATGAAACAGGAGCCTCGATAGCTAAAATGGTGCGCTATCCGGCGTTTTCTGCGCCAACAGAAGAAGAAAAGGTTTTTCCAGAGCTGCTGATACGGATAAGTCTCGAAGGCCGACACGTGGAGTTTCACTCCAGTGAAAACTACGTAGCAGGTGCACCATCGCGGTTTCAGGCACAGTGCAGACAGGCGATCGATCAGTTTCAACGGGATTTCGCCACGTGGGTCTCAATGAGCCGATCGCCCCGAGGGCCGCCGTTAAACGTGACCCTAACGGCTAATGCTCGTGCTCTCATGGATGAAACGGATAACGTTGCGTTGGCGAGTGTTGACAACGACGTTGCTTTTGTAAGCTACGCATTATTGCGCGACGCGGTACCTGTCGGGTTCCGACTCGGCGTGTTTGAGAGCTTGTTCGGTTTTTTGGCCCGAGAAGACAAAAACGGCGAGAAACTTCTTCAGGGACTCTCGTTGCCTCTTCTTGTCGAACAGGTTAACGTGTTACGAACGCCGGAGCGTTATGGCATTTTTGCAGATAGAGACTGGTTGAACCTCTTACAGGCGCATTTGATTAAAGAAAATCCACGGCTGGGCGCGCAAGCGGGGCTGCACGCTGCATCAGCGCCCACTTCTTCCAGCAATCTGATATCACCGTCACAAGCGGGAGGAGTGGAGCTTTCAGAGACACAAAAAAGACAAATAGCAGAATTAGCCGCGAGAAACAAGATGGACAAGACGCTTCTCATTCAGAAGATGCACACCTTGCTCACAATCATCTCGACGGGATTGGGAGAAGATGTTGATATTAAAATCGTTCCTGGTGAATGGTGGGCCTACGACTATGAAACCAACACAATAACGTTCCCCCTTCTCGACCTCATCACTGCACCACCGGACAAAATCATAGGCTCACTGTTGCATGAAATCGGCCATTATCAGATAACGCGCGTGGACAAAAAAAATCCGACCTTCAGACGACTTCTTTCGACGGAATCGTTGCGATTGCTCCTCAACGCGTTTGAAGATCCGCGAGCAAGCAACTGGATGAAAGCCACGTTCGCTGGAACCACGCGTTATCTTGAACTAATTTACGACGATCTCCTCTCTGAAGACCTAACGTCGACTTCTTACAGTTATAAACTGCAAAAGGAGATCCAAAAAAGCTCCAATTCAACGATTCAGGCTTATCAGGAGCTCCCCCATCTTGAGTATCTATTATCTGTCCTCTACTTTTGGCGGTTTGGCAGACCCCCTTTATACTTTATTAACCCAGAGGTGAGGGCGACTTTCGAGACCACCGCTCCGTTCTTTGAATCTATCTTCACTCATTACCCTCGTGGCCGCGCGTCAGAGCAAGAAAAGCGTCGTTATGCACGGGAAGCAGCTGAAAACGTGCAGAAGCATATTTTGGAGCCTTACGAAAAGTTGCTCATAAAGAGTGCTGAAAACCTCACTCTTGGGATTGAGCGTGGGCAGCAACCGCTCGGCGACGGTGAGAACCCCTCTGAGATCAATTTTCAGCAACTGGAGCAAGAGGGGCAAGAGATTCTAGAAAAAACATCAAAAGAACTTGCTGATCGGCTTTCCGCGAAGCGCGCTGTGCCTGCTTCACTTGAAGCTAATTCCATTGAGAAAAGAATTGGGCAAAACAGAGACAGCAGTGAACACGTGCGAATTTCCCCAGAAAAGCCGCACTCTGAGTTCACCCGCCGAGATCTTGTCGCTCAGCGTCGACGCCTCCAATTCGAACGCAGCACAGAGACGAACGAATACAACAAGGCGTTTGCTGCGGTATCAGGATTGCTGCAGATACTCGTTGGTACACTGGAGAATGTGCTTACGAAAAACCGCAAGCCAAATTACGAAGGCTACTACCCTTCCGGCCAAAAACCAGATTTGCGCCGAGTGATGGATGTTACGCGAAAAATACAACAGGGGTTACCAACGACTAAGAAAGATTTCGACGTGTTTTTAAAGCGCCGGCGGCCAACTCACTTAGATCACCGAATTATGTTGCTCTTAGACGAATCAGGTTCAATGCAGGAGCCAAAACGAACTGCTGCGTTACAAGGGGTCTTGCTCTTTATGGAAGCGTTCGATTATCTTGGGATTGACTACGCGATCATCGGCTTTGCGGACGCGCCCATCGTCCATAAGCCGTTTGGCGACAATTTCACCCAGCGTGAACGCGAGCACTTATTTGAGGACGTATCTCAGTTCATTCCTTTTGGGGCGACGGCAGATGCTGACGCCCTAGCCCTGGGTATTGAGCTTTTCGAACGAGAACCTGAAGATGTTTATCGTCTCATAATCGTCGTCTCAGACGGTGAGGGAAACGTCAATAGTACTGGTCTTACCTTTAAGGAACTGCAAGACGTTGCTGAAACGAAATCTATTCAGGTGGTTGGGATCGGTATAGGAGAACATGTCAAATCAATACATACACGTTATGACCGTCCGATACAAGTCGCGACAGTTGACGAATTGCCTAGGACACTGGGCAGTGTGCTTGAGCAAGAGGTGATCGCAGATTCGTTACACTGACTCGATGAAAAACAGCGCTATAAGCGACGCTCAACGGCATTCTCAAACAACCGAAGATCGATTTAGCGACGAACTTGGCGCGTTAATCGCCCGTGTGTACCTTAAGCTCAAGCAAGACTTTCCCGAACTGTTCACAATTAGAGACCTAAAACGGGCGACTGAGGCACTGACGTTATTTTTGGAATCCGGCTTATCAGAAAAAAATGCTTTTGTTGACGTATGTCAATATGCTTTTACGCAGATACAACCAGAGAGTGAGGAGATAGTACGATCGATAATAGAACAAGATAAAAACATTAAAGCGGTGTTGCCGGATTTTGAACCTCGAGATCTGACGTCGCTAACTCCTAGCCTTCCTGCACTCGCCACGTCTATTTCTGCAGGTCTTAACTCTTTTTTGCAGATTCTTGTAACCTATAGCGAGAGCCCTACTGCCAAAGCGTTGCTTACCATGCTTAACAACTTGGTGAATGCAACGGATAAACAAACCCGGATCACTGCACGGAAAATCGCCTACGACTTGCTTTTTGATGATTCTTTGCGCGATATAATCTTAGAAGAATTAGAAGAGAACTTGACTGATGCGGCTTGGACCGCACGCCAAGCGGCCGTCGTCGTTCTTGCCTCGTTGTTTTGCGACCGGATTAGGAACGGAAAACAAATCGACTTGTATCTCTTTGAAACGTTGCTTCATGATAATGCATGGGCAGTGCGTCAAGCTACTATCGAAGCGCTGAGCAATATCTATCCGACCCTTATTCAAAAAGACATAGATGTCGATCTCAAAGGGCTTGAAGCCGCCCTTCAAGATCGGTCGTGGGTGGTACGCAAAGCAACTATGAGCGCGCTGAGCCGCGTCTACGCAGCACGCATTGAACGCGGAATCAAGACAGACGTTGCCCCACTAGAGCGCCTGCTCACCGATCACGACACGGAGGTCCGTCAAGCTGCTTTAGGGGCGTTGGGTGACGTATACGCACTGCTCATCAAGCGTGGCGAGGACGTTGATATCGCTGCCCTCGAGGCAGAGGTAGCACACCGTGACGAAAAAGTTCAGATGGCGCTCATAACTGCCCTTGGCAATATTTATGTCGCGCTACTCGATCGCGAGGTCGTAAGCTCCCTGTCAAAAGTTGAGCGCGGCATTAGCAGCGAGTTTCTGGGAGTGCGTAAGACAGCAGCTGCAGTTTTAAGTGTGGCGTATCCCGCGTTTATCAGACGCGGAGAAGCGATTAACTTAGAACAGATTGAAATGGGGTTGGATGGGCTTATTGATTACATCCGGCAAGCAACAATCGAGGCGCTGGGCATTATCTACCCAGCGCTGGTCGAGGTTGGCGTCCAGGTAGACCTGCCCCGCTTGGAAACCGGGCTTCACGATGAATACTGGGCAGTGCGTCAAGCTACTATCGAAGCGCTGAGCAATATCTATCCGACCCTTATTCAAAAAGACATAGATGTCGATCTCAAAGGGCTTGAAGCCGCCCTTCAAGATCGGTCGTGGGTGGTACGCAAAGCAACTATGAGCGCGCTGAGCCGCGTCTACGCAGCACGCATTGAGCGCGGGATCCCGACAGACATCTCGTTGCTCCAGCACGTTCTTTCAGAACCAAACGATGAGCTTCGTCGGATTTCAGTAGAGGCGCTGAGCCGCGTCTACGCAGCACGCATTGAACGCGGAATCAAGACAGACGTTGCCCCACTAGAGCGCCTGCTCACCGATCACGACACGGAGGTCCGTCAAGCCACCATCGAAGCATTTGGCTTGATCTATCCCGTAATTCTTCGAACCACGACGTCCTTTATAAGGGTCAAAAAACTAGAGAGATCCACGCATGACAAACAAACGAAAAATCGCATCACAGCGGCTAAAGCTCTTGGCGAAGTCTACGCGGCACTCATTGAGTGCGAGAAAGAGCCTGATATAGCACCACTGCAACAGCTCCTAACTGATAACGACTCAGACGTGCGTCAGGCGGCCGTCGAAGCGCTGGAGCGAGTATACCTGAGATACTTCGATAAGGGCAGGATCTTGAATTTACACTTGTTGGAACAAGTGTTAGATGACAACGCTGCTGAAGTTCGCCGTGAGGCCCAAAACCTTTTCAGAAGCGTCGCGCATGCGATGCTCCTTGGATCAGATAAGGGGGGGTTTGAAGCGACGATCCGCGAACTGGGTGAGGAACTTAGCACGTCTCTGTCTGCGCCGCTGTCTGGCACTTATTTGCCTTATATTCAGTTGAGGGGGGACTCCCTTCAAGTAGGTCCCCTGTCTATGCAAAAAAGGACGCTGCATACCAGTGCTCAGCAGTGCATTGTAACGAAGGCTGCGTATGAGATGCTTAATGCGATCGCTTCAGCGTTTCTTTTGAGACATCCGCTTTTGCTGATGGGTCCGACGTCTACTGGCAAAAGTTTCTTGATAAAATGGTTAGCCGAGACACTCGGTTATGAGCATATGTCTTACACGCTCAACCCGTACGTTTCTAAGTCAGAACTCATAGGTGGCATAAAACCGAACAACCAAGGTAAGTTCGTCTGGCAGGATGGAATCGTTTTAAAGGCAGCCAAGCGCGGCACTTGGCTTGTTCTTGAGGAGCTAAACCTTGCGACCTCTGAAGTCCTCGAGATACTGAATGATTACTTGATTACTGGCAAATTTGTCTATTCAGAGAATGGCGATCAACGTCTTGTCGAGCCGTCGGGCGAATTCCGGCTGTTTGCCACAGCGAACCCGTCAAGTTACGCGCAGCGGGAGCGACTTTCACAGGTGTTTGTGTCGCGGTTCAAGGTCCAGTACCAAAGGGAGCTAAGTGAAGAGGACTTGATTGAAATTCTAAGCGGGTTGTTCGGCATCCCCGCTCATTTGGCCTACTCGATCGCGTTTTTTCACGTTACCTTGCAGGAACAAGCTGATTCGAAAGTCATTGGCAAGGAGGAAAAGGAACCATACATATTCAGTTTGCGAGATTTGATTCGGCTTGGAAGGCGATTGTCCCCCGCTATAAAAACGAATGTGCCCGAACCTGTGTTTATGCGCCTCCTCGGTATAGAATTGGCTGATGTTTACGTAGCACGCGTGCGAAACCGCGACGAACGGGAAGGTTTGATAACGCTCATTGACACCATCTTCGGCGTCAACGCAGAGGGCAGCAGCGGTGAAGACGCGCCCATCGTCCCCTCTGAACAGCTGGAGCAGCTACTCGCTGACTTGCCAGTAACAAGGGGTCGTCACTTCATTCCAGGCGACGAAGCTCGAATCGTGCCGACGGAAACGCAGAGACACACACTCGTAAGCGCGCTTAAAGCTCTCAAGTTCGATGAGCCGATCCTTCTAGTTGGTTATCCTGCTTCGGGAAAAACGACGTTAGTAAGGTACCTTGCGCGGGAGAAGAAGACTGATCTGTACTATGTGAACCTTTCATCAGATTCCGGTCTTGAGGAGCTCTTGGGTGGCTTTACGCAAGACACTCGTGGCAAATGGCGCTACAAGCGGGGCCTCCTCTTTAAAGCCGTTAAAAGCGGTGCGTGGCTTTTAATCGACGAGGCGAACCTTAACCCTCTCTCTGAGTACCTCAACACTCTGCTAGACTTCGGTTACATCACAGACGATGAGGGTACCATATTTGAACTACATCCTAATTTCAGATTGTTCTTTTCTATCAATCCGCCGAAAATCCACCCTTCGAGAAACGTGCTCTCCCCTGCGCTGCGCACCCGATTCAACGAGATCTGGATTCAGGAGATAACCGATGTTGCAGAACTATCTGAATTGGTCGGTAGGTGGAAGCGTGCTTGACCGTCTGATAAGAAATCGGCGCGATAGCATCATAAGGCCTTGCGAGTGTTAAGATGTGGAGATGCTCCTCACGACCTTTAACAATCCTTAAGTAGACGCTTAATCTCTTTTGAACGATGAGTGATATAGCGCTCATTTGGGATCGTCCGCTTCTTTTTGAGAAGTTGTTTGTTGAATATGGCATTGCATGTGAGCGTGTGTCGCCATTACAAATTGGAACCGCATACTCTCCGAAATTTAAGGTGGCGATTCTGCCCGTTGGTTTTGGCAATCCGGCCTATAGCACGGTCGCGAAATCGGTGAGACGCTTAGGTACGCCCCTGCATCAGTTTTTGCAAAAAGGCGGTGTGTTACTAGTGTTCAGCCCGTACGTCGACAACTACGACTTTGCATGGCTTGGTTTGCCGTACAAGTTTAAGCATCTCGTCCGAGATACACTTTTGAAAATAACTGTCAGGAAACAGCATCCAGCCGCGGACATCATCGAAGTGTATGAGGCCCATACCGATGGCTACTTGATAGGGGTAGAGGAGAACGACGTGATATTGCAGTCAGAAGACGGCCCCGTTTTAATGGTGAAAACTGTAGACGAAGGACGCGTTATCTTGACAACCATTCACGAGTTTCCTGCGCGACGATTCATCTCGTGGGTTGTCGATGTAGCACGGCAATGATACTGACGCGTCACTTAATTACGACGCCTTCGAGCGCGTGAGAGGCTGAGGCCTGCCACAACTGCGACAGCGACTGTGATTGGCACTGCGAGCCAAACTAAAAGCTCCTCGCTGTCAAACGCGTTCATATGGTCGTTAAGCGTCCCGCCGTGTGCCATCTCCTGTGAGAGGACTCGCAGGTTTGAGGCACTTGATGTGTGGATTACGCGTAAAGCTGAAGTATCGTGCAAAATGATTGCATCGGAAGAGTCGTTGATAACCACGCGTCTATTATCACCGACGGCAGACGTATAAGTCAGTTTGTTTGGAATATCAGCCGAGTCTCTACCTACGGCCTCGCGCACGTGATGATCGTCAACAAAGCCTAGCGTTTTTTGCGGTTCATACGGTACCCACCCTATGTCGGGGTAGAATACCTCTATCCAAGAATGCGGCCCAGACTCCCATTGATACCCGTAAGTTGTTGCATATCCATCTACGTTGATCTCGCCATCGACTAGATAGCCACTTACGTAGCGAGCTGGAATTCCGACACTCCTTAGCAGCGCCAACGAGAGGTGCGCATAATTCTCGCAGGTTCCCCGTTTGTTGTGATAAGTCCAAGATGCATCGTGTTTTGTCACGTTGCTGTCGTATTTGAGGTTGTCACTGACCCAGAGCATCAGAGATGTCACCGCTGCGCTCTCATAGCGCGTATTATTGACGATTGCTTTCGCTGTGTTTGCAATATCACGGTCTTCGGACTGAACAGAGGTCGATGGCGACAGATACTTGGTAGCGCCCTCCTCGCTACTGGGGAGCTTGATCGGCAGCTGTGATTCCGAATTCAATCCATTGACGTTTACATCAATCGTGAAATTGGTGTTCGTTGTATAGCTCAGCTTTGAGGGCGGGTTAGTCCACGTAGCACTAATCCCTCCACTAGTCACCGTGACGGCATCGGGTTTCTTGCTGTATGAAATATTCGCGGATTCTATTTTTAGCGAGTATGCGAAGACCGTGGCATTCGATGCGCTAGTGAGCTGCACTACTAAATTCTGAGTTCCGTCGGGAACCGTGAGTTCTCGCGTTTTCACATAATGCACCGAACTCATCAGGTTGCCTTGACAAACCAACGCGTCTCCCGATCCTTGGAGCGGTATCAAAAAAGCAATCACGATTAGCGCACAAGCAACAAGCTTCATTTGGAGGCGTAAGTACAATAACGGGACAGTGCACATAAATTTTTTTTGCACGCACATAAAGGTTGTGGCTGTGGCTCGTCTGTTGATGCCACTTTGCGCGTTAGGTTTTTGAGCCTTGAAGGCTCGGCTAGATAGGGGACACGAGGGCCGTGAAGCCACTTATCGAAGCCTTGATGAGCGGAACAGGCGCAACTCCACGCCAGGCCGTCGAGGGAGCTCTGCAAAAGCTGGCCGGTGCAAAGGACGCCGAACTAATGTAACATCAAAAAGGAGAGCCAGAATGGACGGCCGCCCGATCTTAGCACGAAGCGCGACCGCAATGGCGGGACGCCAGCGTTTGACGTTAAACACGAACGCTGTGCATCCGAACCGGGCGCACCTGTTCACTGTATGACGTTCTGTTTTTTGAGATCGTCGCCGACTTACGTCCGATGAATCGAAACGATTATAAGCATTGCTTTAGCCAATTAGGTACGTCGTTTTACCCTACTTCTGACATATGTGGAGGCAGACAAGTGTTTAAGCGAATCTTTCTTCTGATTACAGTTGCGCTGTTGTTGGTCGCATTTGCAGTCGCTCCTGCAATCGCCTTGCTACCTAACGGGCAGCAAGCTCCGAACTTTCAGTTGGCAGATCTTTCCGGCACGATGCACTCGCTGACCGACTATCGCGGCAAGGTCGTGGTCATTGACTTCTTCAGCGTTAGCTGCAGTGCCTGCAAAAGCAGTGCCACGAACGATCTAGTCCCCCTATACAACAGTTACTACCGCGATGACGCGCGAGTTCAGTTCCTGGGCATCGAGGTAAGCGGCGCCTCTGCAGCGGAGACAAGTTCTCAGTTTGTAAAACCTACCGGCATCACTTGGCCCGTCTTGGTCGGGGGAACATCAAATCTTCTTAACTCGTACGGTTCTACCAGTGTCCCGACGGTCTATGTCCTTGATTCTGCTGGAAAAGTCGCCCTTGCGACAACGTCAATCGACAGCAGTACTTTGAAATCTACGATCGACAAGCTTACAGGCTCAGGTTCAGGCACAGGCACCGGCCCTGCCGTTTGTTCACAGGATGCAAACAGCCTCGATGTCTTTGTGCAGGGCACCGACCACGCGCTCTGGTATAAACACCTGGATGGCGCGAGCTGGGGATCGTGGAAGTCCCTCGGAGGCGTCCTGACGTCAGACCCCGCTGCCGTCTCCCGAGGTGTAGGCAAGATCGACGTCTTTAGCCGCGGCACCGACGGCGCCCTCTGGTCGAGGTATACCACGGACGGAGGCGCCACCTGGTCCATCTGGTACAAGATCGGTGGGCAGCTCCTCGCTGGCACCGGCCCGGCCGCATACGAATGGGGGGATGCACGAATCGGCGTAGTAGTCACCGGCACTAACCGCGCCCTCTATCACATATGGAGACGCAAGCGGCCCATGGTCCGGCTGGCAAAACCCCGGCGGGTACCTCACCTCGTCACCCGCCGCGACGTCACTGGCTAGCGGCGTGATTGACGTCTCTGTCCGTGGCGGCGACGGTGCCCTCTACAAGATGCATTACTCGGGAGGCGTCTGGGGCTCGTGGTCCAAGATCGGCGGGCAGCTCCTCGCAGGCACTGGTCCTACCGTGTACAACTGGGGATCAACCCGGACGGGCTGGTTCGTCACCGGCACGAACAACGCTCTCTATCACACGTGGAACGACGGCACGGCGCACGGTTGGGAAAACCTTGGCGGGTACCTTACCTCCTCACCGGGAGCCATATCGAAGTCGGCGGGTACGATCGACGTCTTTGTCCGTGGCGGCGACGGTGCCCTCTGGGGGAAGTCCTACGCTTCTAGCTCTGCCAACGGGTGGGGAGCTTGGTCTGAGATTGGAGGCCAACTCGCTTAAGGCACCGGGCCTGCTTTACAACGGTCAGATCACCCCCAACCAGAGCTTAGCTCCGTCTGCCAACGCCCGTTCTACGCCACCTTCGGCGGCGACAGCTCATATGTTAAATCAACGAGCAGCGTCGTTAACGATAAACGTAGGTTCGTTCTCGCACGTATGTCGTTTACAAATTTAAAAGCGCTATCGCTGCACAGCTTCTTACAATGATCTTTCCGCAGCCAATGTCAACTTTGGGGGGCGGGACTTCTGTGTGATAGCTCTCTGCTATTTTCACGTTTTATGCGCTCTTTTCGACCTGGCCCCTCAGGATTAATGAATTGCGTTCCTTTGACTATCTATGATAGATATTTAGGCTGACTTATTAGACTATTAGGTCGATCAAAAAAACCAGCCATTACCTGCTTTATCTGATCAAAAATAGCAAGTCAGATCATCGGGTTCAAGCAATGCCGAGCACGACTAGCAGTATTACGAGCAAAGCTCCAGGAATTCCAGCCAATGCACATACAAGAATGGTGACGAGGTCCAATGGGCACCGTAAGCCCAAAGTTAGCCAAAATAATGTTAGCTATAGTTAGGACGATGATGCCTAGTATCGAATTGATTGCTAAATATTTTCCAAATCTGACCCCGAGTTTTACTAGAACGTAAAGCACAATTAAAACTAGAATCGCCACAACAAGCAATCCTATCGCAGACGTGACGTCCATCTGGCAAGCTTGAGCAGTCAGCGTGAAATAGTTTTCGATTCCTTATTTGATATTTGAAATGAGCTCTTGTTATGTCGGAAGAGTGTTAGCCAGCTAGCCCGACAAACTCGAAGCCGTGCGCTGCAAAGCTGCATTTGACCCAAAGTAGCTTATAACGCTCCTAGTCGTTCACGTGACCGTCATAGTTAAATTGGTTTCCGTTTGTAGACCTTCTCCGAGGAGCACTTAAATAGTCGCAAAGCCGCTGTAAACGAAAACTAACCCAAGTACGGATAAAAAAACTCCACAGCCTATCAGAACGAATCGATAGGCTTTGTCCCCCGCAACGGCTGCACCTCTGTCTGTACAGAAAGAAACGAACCCGTACCAGGAGAAATCTGACGCCCAATGGCCAATGAGAAATGTTGCTAACCCCACTAAACCGGCAAGTCTCAGACCTTCGAACACAAACGTTGCCCCGACCGTAAACCACCACATGAAGAAATACGGGTTAGACACGCTTGTTATTATCCCCCGTAGATGGGGCCGTGTACGGACTTTGGCTCTTCTTCGGCAATCTCGATGGAGGCACTTCCTTTGGCCGCTTTTTATCAAATTGACGCCCATAAAGACAAGAACTGCCCCCCCAACAATGCATATGATGATAAAAGGCGTTTTTAGTCCTATGATCTGACTAAGCCCGAGAGCGAGCAGCACGATCATGCTAGTCTCGACTATTACGTGACCGAAAACGACGCTCGTACCGGCCCGGTAACCATTTTTGACTGCCTCAGTCATTGAGGCTGTAAGCATTGGGCCTGGCACGATGGCACCAGAGAAGCCCACTAAGAAAGCTGTGAAGCCAAAAGCGAGGAGTTCAATTACCGTCTAGCTCACCTATTAGTCTTTTATCCGCTCTTAAGCCTTGAAAAAGCTTTTTCAACGATTGGAAGTTCAAAATGCTGGCTCTTGACTTTTAGCAGTTCTTATTTTTCTGAGCAATAAGTTCTCTGTATAGACATTGCAGCGCGAATTCGTCGCGGTTGTGGGAACACTCCCCCTAATGCAGTTCTGTGGGTGAAGCTTAAACGTCTTAAGCGACACAAGACGTTGGTTATATAAAACGTTACAGAAGATAGTCATTGGGCCTGTGCAATGAATGTAAGGGGCCTAAGACGCTCAAAAACTCAGCGATTATCGGTAGGACTCATTCTTGGAACATTAGCATGACCTATGATGTTTGCATTCGCGACCTCGAAAAGGACTTTGGTGGGTTCAAAGCCATAAACAAGTTGTCGCTTCGCGTAAAGCGCGGTGAAATCTATGGACTGTTAGGTCCAAACGGAGCCGGGAAGACGACGGTTATCAAGATACTCTGCGGGGTATTGCGCCCGTCGTCGGGAGAAGCATATGTGCTTGACCTGAAGGTTCCAGACCCGAGCGTTTCATCACGCGTTGGTTATATGCCACAGGAGCTGGCGCTTTATCGGGGATTGACCGTGCACGAAAACTTGGCGTTTTATGGCGACGTGTTTGGACTCAGCAAAGCGCAAATTGACGTGCGCGAACGGACCCTCCTCAAGCTCATCGATCTTGAGGACTCTAGAAACAGGCTTATAGATCAATTGAGCGGCGGAATGCAGCACCGTATCTCACTCGCTTGTGCGTTGCTACACGAACCACAGCTCCTTTTTCTTGATGAGCCGACGGTTGGCGTAGATCCCGATCTTAGATCTTCATTCTGGCGCTATTTTGAGGGACTGCGCGATAGTGGGATCACTATGCTGGTCACTACCCACTATATGGACGAGGCGCGTCATTGCGACCGCATTGGCTTCATGCGCGAAGGGCGTCTCATTGCCGAAGGTTCTCCGCAGGAGCTCCTCGAGTTGACGCATACTGATTCGCTCGAGGACGCATTTTTGGCGTACTCACAAACAGGGGGGCCACAATGAAGGCGTCACGCGCATTTGCGGTAACGAAGCGCGTCTTACGAGACCTCAAGAACGATCGGCGGCAGCTCGTGCTCATTTTTATTGCTCCCCTGCTTGTTATAAGCATCTTTGGCGTTGCATTTACCGGCGACGTAAAGGATGTCCGCGTAGTTGTGGTTAACGGTGACGTGGCGGTGGGAAACAGTTTGCTATCAGACAAGATCATTTCTAATTTTGATATGCGCGTGCTCAACGTCGCTTATTCAAATAGCGAGAGCGATGCAATCTCTCAGGTGCAAAACGGGACTGCATCTGCCGCGATAATCTTCCCCGCATACTTCACCCAATCGGTAGCGGCACGAGCCGCAGGTCAAACGTCTGTCGCACAGGAAAATGTCACCATTAAGCTTCTTGCGGACAAGAGCAACCCTAACGTCTCAAACCCCATCATTGCAGCAGTCAACACAGCAGTCGCAGAAACGATCAAGGGTCTCGGTCGGCAGGCCCCCATCTCCGTAGACTCAAGCAACGCCATTTACGGCGCTAATGCACAGTTTATCGACTTCTTTGCGCCGGGCATCATTTCGATTGCTGTTTGGCAGCTTACAACGCTACTTACGCTCATTTCGTTTGTAGGTGAACGAACGTCTGGAACGCTCTATCGACTGCTTGCATCTCCACTGAAGGAGAGCGAGTTGGTCGCAGGGTACGCTATCGCGTTCGGCGTCATCGGAACCACGCAGTCAGCTGTGTTACTAACGGCCGCCGTAATTCTATTTAACGTTACAATTGTTGGCGACGTACTGCTCGCGTTCGGCGTTATCGCCCTGCTTGCTGTCGTTTCAGAAGGGCTCGGCATACTACTCTCAAGCCTTGCCCGTCGAGAGGTGCAGGCTATTCAGTTTTTGCCGATTGTCGTATTGCCCGCATTTCTCCTTTCTGGCGTTTTTTGGCCAATACAAGCAATTCCAGCGTGGTTGCGACCCGTGTCGTACATCCTTCCGACAACATACGCTGTAGATGCAGTGCGTTCTGTGATTATGCGTGGGTGGGGTCTCGACAAGATCTATCCCGACGTTGTTGCGCTCCTCATCTTTGCCTCTGTCTTTCTCGCGTTGGCGACGCTATTGTTAAGAAGGAGAGAGTGACAGTCAATTCTCCTCTTGAGCGAATTGCGTCGACTTCGAGCAAGCCCGCGCACGTGTATCCGTCCGCTTCGATCTGCGGGTGACAACTCGATGCAGCGCTGTACGACCCCGTTAAGCAGGGCGTCGCGCTTCTGAACAGGAATCCGGCCGGTGTATCGATGCCACGTCGATCGTGCGTATCCCTTGAGCGCATCGGCATTCTGATGCGTCACCTCTTCGGTGACGAACTCGCAGCGCCGCAGCAAAAGCGGCGTCTCTGAGGAGCTGTTTGCACTCGTCGGCACTGTAAGCCCTGCGCTGCTCGAATCCCTCAAAATACGTTCTCCACGCCGGGCGGTCCATGACCTCTTTTCGCGCTCGGTGCAGCGGCGACCTGATCTCTGCCGTGGCGTGTCGTTTTGCCACGAGCTGGGCAGCAAATCGGCCACAGGCGCGAGGCTTTGCTTGATGCCGCGCAGCGCAGTCGGCAGGTCTTTGACCCAGTGGAGAGACGCAAAGGCGACGACGATGTCAAATTCATGGCGGAACGTGAGCTTCGCTGCGTCTCCATAACGAAATGACAGGTTCGGATGCGCCGACTCGGGGAACATCGTGCGCGCGAACGCGATCATGTCGGGGGAGGCATCAATACCGAGCACAGAGCCGCGCGGCACGCGTGCCGCAAGCGCGGCTGTCACCTTCCCATCGCCACAGCCGACGTCCAAAATGCGCTCGTCACCGTTGAGCCGAAGCCTTTCGAGTAGTCCCAGCGCGAACGCGTATTGCGGGTATGAGTGCTGTGATAATCGACTGGGTTCCATTTCTCCGTCATCTGATCCGCTCTTCATGCTCTCTATCTTCGATCTTCTTGCCTAGCGCTCTTTTACCTTCTTCCTTTGCTTTAATCTCTGTGCTTTGTTCGTCAGTGTCTTTATTGCGGTCTGCTATGTCCTTTTTAAGTACATACTCAGCAGCAACTTCGAACCACAAGTCTTTCGCGTCGGTGAAAACCTTCGGAATGTCTCCAGGCAAAGAAGAGGAATTATTTATAATAAGTAGGTCAAAAGTCGTTTGTGGGCCCAAAACGCGCTGCTACAGCCGTAGTTTTAGTTTTAGTGCTCGTCGCTGTGAGCGCGAGCGCATGTTTAACCTCAACAAATAACTCGACAAGCTCAGGGGGCATCGTTCTAGCCGCAGAGCCAACCGGCGGAACCTGGAAGCCGTTCGTTTTGAATTCAAGCGATGCGATACGTTCAATTCCGCCACCATCTCAAGGCTCTGTACAATTCAACCAAGATGTTAATGAACTCAAGGCACTCCAGCTTAACCGGACGGCTAAGGTCAACGAAAGCATTAACTACTGGAATAACGGCTCAGTCGTGCGATGGAACGAGATTGCACGCAGCCTCGTCGTCAAAAACAGCACATCAGCACCCATGGCCTCGCGCGTTTATGCGCTGTTGAGCGTGGCGCAGTACGACGCGCTTGTCTTAGCGTGGAACAACAAGTATATGTACAACCGATCGAGCCCACACGACATTGATCCAAGCATACAGCCTGCCGTGCAGACAACCAGCGATCCTGCATACCCGTCTGATCACGCCGCTGTCGCGGGAGCATCCGCGGCAGTGCTCTCGTATCTCTATCCTAATGAAACCGCGTGGCTCGCCAAACAAGCAGCTGCAGACGAGGAGTCAAGGGTTCAAGCTGGGGTGAACTTCCGCAGCGATATTACCGCTGGGGATTTTCTAGGCCGCACTGTCGCGCAAGACGTCATCAATCGTGCTAAAAACGATGGCTCGAACGCCAAATGGAACGGCACTGTGCCGACAGGACCGGGCAAGTGGTTCAGTTCAGCATCGCCGCCGCAGCCCCCTCTCTTGCCAAATTGGGGTAACGTCACACCATGGCTGTTTAATTCGTCTAACTTGACAATGCCGGCTTCGCCATCTGCGTTTGGCTCTGCACAATTCAATGCATCCCTGCAAGAAGTCAAGCAAATCGCAAATAATCGAACGGCGGAACAGCAACAGATTGCCCAGTATTGGAACAACGACCCACCAGGGCTTTGGAACCAGATTGCGTGCGATTTGATTCAAAGCTACCACCTCAACGAATTGCGTTCAGCTCGGGCGCTTGCACTTATGAACGCAGCGACGATGGACGCAGGAATCTGCTGCTGGAAAGCCAAATACGATTACTGGTATCTGCGGCCCTTTCAGGCTGATCCGACAATCAAAACGGCGTTTCCAACTCCGAATTTCCCGTCTTACACCTCAGGCCACTCGGATTTCTCAGCTGCGGCGGGCGGGGTTTTGAGCTACATTTTCCCGAAGGAGAACAGCGAGTTACAGGCAAAGGTCCAGCAAGCATCTATGTCCAGACTTTACGCAGGAATCCATTACCGGTTTGATTGCGATCAAGGAGTAAAAGTCGGTAGCGCGGTAGCTCAGCACGCGATTCAACGCGGCGAACAGGATGGTTCACCGCAATAAGGTTATAAAAGCATTCCCAGTGGTAACTGACCGGCACGCTTGCTCGGTGCTGAGAGAGTTGGCAAGCGTGCGCTTGAAGTACATTTAACATGTTCTATAGCGTCCTGTGGCCCCTCACACAGAACGGCTTTTGCCACGCCTCTTTGCCAAGCTTTCAAAGTAATCCTCAAGATAAAACGCGCGCAGATAGTCTGGTAATGAATTCACTTGTGCATTCATTTGCACGATTTGTAGTGTCGTCAGCGGCTTTACGATCTTCGAAAGTTCGGCACGAATTGCATCACGTGTTTCTTTGTTCAAATCGGAACGCTCGATATTCAAGTCTGCAGTAAGCCAAAAAACAAAACGGCTGAGCGTATCTTCAACGTATTCAGCGAACACTTTGCTCAGCACACGTACGGGATGGTGCGTGAGTTCATTTGCGTCATCGAGAGGGTATACAAGAGTTGCCACAAGCAAACTGTGGCCGAAAACTGTGGGAATTCTGGTCCATTTGATAGAGTAGTTAGGTCGAATTCGCGCTTCAGGCTCGTTTTCAGTACAGTTCGTTCAATTCATCAGCGGTCATATTTCTTTCTCAGCTGTCTGGCAAATTCAATTCCCTCCGCAGTGAGCATCACAGAAAATATTTTACCACCAAGAATGGGCTCCGCTTTCACATACCCGTGCAAGTCGAAATCCATGGCATATTTATATACTTCTCGTTCGCTAAAACCCACCCTCTTTGCAAGTGCGTAAAGCTCTCCACGTTTAACAAGTTTATTAGGCTCTTCTTTAATCTCATTTAAAAGTGCGAGGATGAATTTATTCTCTCGTTCCGAAACGTCCATGATGTAACACCCAATCAAAGTGTTTCTGAGATAAGATCTTAGTTTCGTTTCTATTGGTTTCGCTTTTTTAGATTGCATTTGCAATGACAGTCGAGCCTCGTTTGGTCTAATACAGGTGCCAAACTTCTGCTACGATCGCCACGAGTCCGGTTTTCGGAGAACAAGTGTTATTATGCTGTAATCTCAGAATGGTCAACTATGTCTATGGCGAACAGCGCAAGATTCTTAGCGAGCAGACGACCCACGTCGCTAGAATCAGAACCGCTGTATTCTGCCCTTAATACAGTCAACGTCTTTTTGGGCAACGCCTTAATTCGGAAGGTTATCCGCAGTCTGTGCGTCGGTGACAAGCAGGCAGTCTATGAAGCCCTAAGCTTTTATAGCGGCCAGAACGACCTAAATCCTTTGCAAAAGATCAAGCTGCTGCCTATCTGTGCGTTCGTTGAGCTGGGAAGAATTTCATTTCATGTCGACAAGTCTAAGATGCAAGATTTCTTCAGTCAGCAAGTAACGCGACGAGGCCTGTCGAATATTGTTAAGAGCGTAGCAGATTACGGCATAAGCAAGCCGCTCAAACTGCAGGCGCCTTTTTTAGTCGTTTGGAACTATACGAATGCGTGTAATCTGCGCTGTAAGCACTGTTACCAACGCGCGGGTAAGATGTCAAGTGATGAGCTCGGCCTCGAAGAACGCCTCAATATCGTTGATCAGCTTGTTGATAATGACGTAGTATCTATTGCGTTCTCTGGGGGAGAGGCACTACTGCGGGACGACTTCTGGGAAGTCGCTCGTCACGCTGCGCGCGAAGGGTTGTATCTTTCGCTAGCAACCAACGGCACGCTACTTACCAAAGACGTAGTTCGACGACTTATGGACGTTGGAATTCAGTACTTTGAGATAAGTCTTGACTCAGTCGACCTGTTAAAACACGATGCATTTCGTGGCGTCAGCGGGGCGTGGGAACGCACCGTATCAGGAATCCAAAATGTCGTTGCACAAGAGGGCGCATATTCGTGCATCGCTAACACGATTACAAGTGAGAACTATCACGAACTGGACGATCTCGTGGCATTAAGCAAGAAGTTGGGTGTCGATAGGACTATAATCTTCAATTTTATTCCTGTTGGGAGGGGCGCAGACATAATTGATATCGACTTACCCCCCGATGTGCGGGAGGACGTTTTGCAGCAGATGTACAAGCACTTGAGCGGTCAAGATGAGAAGTATGAGATTTTTACAACGGCCCCCCAATTCTCACGCGTCTGTATGATGAACTCACAAACGGGGGTGATATCACTCGCACACGTTGGCGCCGCCGAGTTCAGCGACAAAGTGGGCTTGTTGGCTGAGTATATCGGTGGATGTGGTGCCGGTAGAATGTATAGCGCCATTCAACCCAACGGAATAGTTACGCCGTGCGTCTTTCTGCCGATACCAGTTGGCGATTTGCGGTCGGAGTCATTCATCGACATATGGAAGAATGCAGAAGTGATGCAGTCGCTCAGGGAACGTCACGATCTCAAGGGGCATTGCGGCTCGTGCGATTATAAGACAGTTTGTGGTGGCTGTCGTGCCCGCGCATATGCGTATTTTAACGACATCAAAGCTCCCGACATTGGTTGCATAAATAACCTGCAAGCGTACAATGAGCTTAAGAACAAATTGGGCGCGCATAGCGCCGGTGTCGAGGCAGCGAAGTCCTTTGAAGCTGTCTTATGAACCGGTATTCAGAACGCGCGCGACGCTACTGTTCTTCCGCATGTGGATCAACCGACGTGCCCAGAATGGGCGTTGATTTCATCTTGAACGCCCCTTTAAACACTTTATACATAACCAAAGCGAAAAGTAACTTGTCCCTGCCAAGTTGTTTTAAGAAGTAATTGGGTCTTAAGTAGAACTCTTTGAATGCCTCTCTTTGGGTGTCTTGTAGTTCTTTTAGCGTGAGTTCAACGGTTTCTAGCACTGGCATGAGGAGTGTGAAGTGCGTCCAATCCTTGACTCTAACAAGACCCATCTTGTTCGCTAGCTCGTAGAACTTGGTGCCAGGGTAAGGGGTGGCTAATGAGAATAGCGCATAGTCTGGATTTACTCGCTTTGCAAAGCCGATTGTCTCATCGATAGTAGTTTTGTTCTCGCCTGGCATTCCAATGGTCATTGAAGCGATCGTGTGCATACCGATGTCTTTTGCAGTTTTAAAGGCGCGCTTTGCTTGTCCAAGTTTCGTTCCCTTCTGCACGTTATCCAATATCCCTTGATTTCCACTCTCTACACCAAAAAGAAGCGTACGGCAGCCTGCCTTCCACATGTGGGAAAGTAGCTCTTTGCTGAAGCGATCAACTCTTGCCGTACATCCCCATCGGACATCAATGCCGCGACTGATTATTCCCTTGCAGAAGCTATACACCCACTTTGGGAAGAGCGTAAAGGTATCATCCATAAAGCCGACCATTTTTACTTTATACTTATCGACAACTTGTTCCATCTCATCAGCGGCGTTCTCGGGAGATCGGAATCGGACTTTTCGGCCATTCATTGCGCTTGAGGCACAGAACGAACAGCCCATAGGGCATCCTCTGCTGCAGATCATGGTTGCAAGTGCCTGTTTGCGCCCAAAGAGCATGTACTCGTTCATTGGGAGCAGATGTCGCGCTGGGAAAGGAAGCGCATCGAGATCTTCAATAGGTCGGCGTTTAGGAGTTTCTATTAAGCGGCTCCCCTCACGGTAGTTGATCCCATCAATGTTGCGAAGGGGTTTGTCATTCTCGAGCGCGTCAGTAAGTTCAAGGTTGGCATACTCCCCTTCGTTCCTGACAATAACATCAATAAAGTCGTTTTCTCGCAGCAGTTGCTCTGCCATAAAAGTTGCGTGATACCCCCCCATCGACACACAGCACTCAGGCTTTAGTTCTTTTGTTATTCTGCCTACTGCGAGGGCTTGCTTAATCGTCGGTGTTGTTGTCTGCACTCCTAGCAGATCCACGTTCATTTTATCAAGCTTACGCTGATATTCTTGTAAATCCATATCGAGGGCGGGGGCATCTAAAATGGTGACATTGACGTCGTTTTGCTCCAAGACTGCGCCTATATACGCGAGGCCAAGCGGCGGTGCAGTGAGACCTAGCACATCCTTATATTTGGATGTGATGTCCGGTGGATTAACAAGTAGGACGTCCATTGTAGCCTCTCAGTAGGTAAGTGTGTGCAAGATATAAGGTTAACCGCGAAAAGAAGTGGGACCAGTCCCCGCTTCGTGTGGCGGGGCTGCAAATGTTACAATCAAACCTCACTAGAAGCTTCTTTTTTGATCAGCTGTTGCTCTAGTAACCTAGCGTGCTCGGGTTTTCCGCTGTCCGTGAGGGTGCTTAACTCTCGCAAGGAGAGCGCTTTGAAATAGCAGGCGTCAATGCAGGCCATATTTTGATAACCTTTGCACCTGTCGCACTTAAGAGCCCTTTTTGTCATTTTGGGCTTTCGCTTGCGTCCTCTCTTGGCGGTCTTCGCTCTTTTGCCAAACAGCATAAATAGCACGCCAGGCTCGTGCGGTTCGGGCGTTGGCGTTTCCCGTGTTTCATCGATGAAGATTGCATTGAACGGGCAGCTCTTAGCGCATTTTCCACAGCCGATACATTTTTCTTCGTCGACGTATATGACACCATTTTGCTGGACGAGCGCATTCGGCTTGCACACTTCAATACACGTCGGGTTCTCACACTGCTTACACACGATAGGGAGCGCTTCGTCGTCAAATATGAGCCCCCGTGACTGTAACACGTCCTTGACTTTCAAGCGCGCTTTTCCGCCGTGTCGTTCGGCGCACGCCATTTCGCAGACGCCACAATTTACACATCTATTTAGATTGACGGTCATTACCACAGCCATAGGGTCTCCCAAAAACTCCGTTTTTAATAGCCGATTACAGCATATTCTCCTTCTTTTAATAAGTATTTGTAAGCGCTTATTGCAGCCTTGGCGCCCTCACCTGCCGCGACGATGATTTGTTTTTCAGGAACGATGGTAACGTCACCTGCTGCAAAAACACCGGGGAGGCTTGTCGAGCAATCGCAACTGACGATAATTTCGTCATTTTTGTTAAGCGAGACTAAGTCCTTCACAACGGCCGAATTCGGAATAAGGCCGATTTCGATGAAAATTCCCGCTACCGGAAGCGTGACTGATGAGCCGTCAGAAAGGTTCCGGAGCGTTGCTGAGTTCAGCGCGTCGTCTCCGGTCACTTCAACGAGTTCGTAACCGACAAGACGTTCGATATTTGGGGCATCGCGAATTTTCTTCAAATATATTTCGTCTGCCTTCAACGGGCTCCTATTGACGAGATAGACCTTACGTGCAATGTTCATTAACTCATATGTGGCGGTAATCGCCGAATTTCCGCCGCCTACAACCGCGACGTCCATGTCCATAAAGAGCGGAGCGTCGCACGTTGCACAATAGCTGACCCCGCGTCCGATCAACCTGTCAAGGCCCTTGGCATTAAGCGTTCTCGATTTTTTTCCTGTTGCAATAATAACGGTCTTTCCGCGATACTCGTCGCCCTTTTCCGAGCGCGTTATGAACGCATCATTTATTTTTTCTACGCTTTTTACATCTGAAAAGACTTTTTTAACGTTGTACTTTTCGACTTGTTTTTCAAAGCGATCCATTAGGTCTTGTCCTGAAATGAATTGATACCCCATGTAGTTCTCAACGTCGAGGCTGTAGAGTGCTTGACCGCCGATATTCTGTGTAACAAGTAGCACATCTAACATCTTTCTAGCTGCGTAGACGGCCGCTGTCAGTCCTGCCGGCCCGCCACCAACGATGATAATATCGTGTAATGTAGGATCTGCGTCCATATTATGTTCAGCACAATTAATTCACAAAGAAATTTTTTAAAACGTTGCTTAATTTGGTTCTTGAGGAAAATAACAGCGATGATAGTGAAAAGCCATGCGTGTTTTTAACGTCCTTTTTACTCGTTTGTTGGTCTAATTTCATCAGCTGCGGGGGGCGTTGTTGTGGCGTCGTTAGAGGCAAGTGATGGTTCTTGACTCTCTGTAGCCACGCTGTTGAGCTCTTGAGTCTCTTTCTTTTTCGGCCGACGCTTAATCTCGCGTGCGCTCATTGTATCGCGAGACAGTCTGTCTGTCACGGCCGTATCCCAAACGTTGCTCATAGTGATGGCGGAAACCGGACATATCATGGCGCACTCACTGCAAAATACGCAATGTCCCACAAATATTCTTACAGTTTTCTCAGAAGCGCTCGTTCGAAGTGCAATAGCCCCGGCTGGGCAGACTTTTCCGCAGCGGCCGCACAAAATACATTTTTCCGGGTCAATAATAGGCACGCCACGATAGGATGCAGGTACCTCAACGTCAGCGGAGCTCTTGACAGTTGACGTTTTTCCCATTAACCCGACCAGGAACGATCGAACTAGGTCGCTAAGAAATCCTGACGGCATCTTACACACCCGCCCATCCAAACAGGAAGTGCATGTACCGTACGCCTGCCACATAAAGGACAAGGTCGACAATCGCTAGCATTGTGGGAACGGCCCAGTAATACCTGAGCACCCGGGTGACCCGTGTCCTTCCGGTCGTCGCTTGCCAAAACGCAATGAACACACTCACAAGCAAAACGATAATCACGAACTGGATGACAAAATTGACTGCTGGCTGGAAGTGGAATATCGCCGTTCCAAAAAACACCGCAGCTATGAGTGATGTATAGAGAAAAATCTTAAGCCACTGCCCAAGCTGTAAAAAGGCGAGATTTGGTCCTGAGTATTCGACATAGGGACCAGAAACGATTTCAGTCTCAGCTTCAGCAATGTCAAACGGCTGAACCGCAGCCGCGGCAGGCAGCGTCCAGATCGCAGCAATTGTCGCCAACGGCAGGACGGTTATCCACGCTGTTGCCGAAATAGTATCCAGCTGGAACGAGCCTGCTGCTATCGCTACAGCTGCCATGGCGACGATGAACGGAGTCTCATAGGCAATAAGGAGCGCAACCTCGCGCGCAGCGCCGATGGCTCCATACGGGCTTCCGCTTGCTGAACCGCCGAGGATCAGTGCAATCGGTGGTATCGCAAGGAGGTATATAACCACGATAAGATCGCCTGCGCCGACAGCCGATGTAGTGGCAGCCAAAGGTATGATTAACGCCGCAATGAGCATTGAAGCGACGCTAAGGATCGGTGCGAGGTTGAACAGCAGCGGACTTGTCACGTTCGGCGTCAAACTCTCTTTACTCATCAGTTTGAAGAAGTCATAAAATGCTTGAAAGATGCTGGGGCCCCTCCGAAACTGGCTATGCGCCACGATAATACGGCGAATCCCTTGCAGCAACAGCGCGGCAACAAAGGCATAGACGAGCGCGCCCACTATGGGGACAATCATTAAATCCTCCCTGCTTTCAAGTCCCGTCCGCTTACAACTTTTCGCTTTCCATCTTTTATCACGGTCATTCGATCGGTACAGCTGAAACAAGGATCGATTGAAGCAACTATGATGGGGATGTCGGCTACTTGACAGCCGATTAACTTCGGAACATAGGAAGGGATATTTGCGAGCGTCGGGGACCTAATCTTTATTCGCTCAAAAAAATTCGTACCGTTTGTCTCAACATAATGGATAAGCTCACCGCGTGGAGCCTCAACTCGGCCTACGCTCCTTCCTGGCGGAATCACGTCGTCGTCGTATTCGGCTTGGATTGGTCCATCCGGTAAATTAGCGAAAAGCTCCTTGGTAAGCCAAATAGATTGTTTAAGCTCTGCTAGGCGCACGAGAACCTGGGCAACGACGTCTCCGTCTTTTGCTGTCTGCGGCTCGAGATCGAAATCGCCGTATGCTGCGTACTTGCACATCACACGTGTATCCTCAGGCACGCCACTCGCGCGTGCGTTGGGCCCGACCGCCCCAAGTCGGATCGCATCCTCTTTGCTGAGGCTACCAACGCCCTTGCATCGTTCTGCGATGTTGCCGTCCTTTAGAATTGCCTTAGCGATCTTATCGGCAGCAGTGTCGAGATAAGTGAGAGCACCCAAGGCGGATCTCGCTTGCTCTTCGGAGATATTCCACTTGACGCCGCCGATTCTGTTACATCCGTGCATGACCCTATTGCCGCTCAACGCTTCGAAAAGGTCCATAACTTTCTCTCGTTCGCGCCAGGTGTACATAAAGAGAGTGTGATACCCGATCTCTTCACCGGCAATTCCCGCCCATAGCATGTGCGAGTGAATTCGTTCGAGCTCTGCATAAATTGTCCGGATGTACTTAGCTCGCTCGGGTACCTCGATGTTCGCTATGTCCTCAACTCGTTCAACGTGGTTTAGCGGGTGCGCGTGTGAACAGATGCCGCAGATGCGCTCAACAAGATAGACGATCTTGGAAAAAGGCCTTTCTTGGCAGAGCCGTTCGATGCTTCGGTGGTTGAATCCGATTTCGTAGTCAACGTCGACGACCTTCTCGCCCTCGACTTCACACAGAAACCTCGCAGGCTCCTCCAAAGCGATATGACTTGGCCCGATTGGAACCTTTAAGTGTGCAAAGCGGCGTTCATTGACGTCTGCCATTGTTACACTCTCCTCAGCGGGGGGGTTGGATCAGTATATTTCGGAGGAAGCTCGAGCGGCCTTGGATCTGGAATCCCAAGCACGTTGATGCCAAGCAAACCGATGAGCTCTCGTTCGTAAAGCAACGCGGCGATAAAGTGGTCGGTTATCGTCGGAACATCCGGCTTTTCATAGGGGAGCTCTACAATAACGGTATGCAGCTCACCCCAAATCGCAAAGTGGTATAGCACTTCGAGGTGATCCCGGGCATCCTTGCCTGTAATAGTGCTAAGCCGCGCCCCTTCCTCCGTAAGAAATGAGAGTGCGGCATCGAGATTATCGAGTGTGATGCGGTAGTACGAGTTCAAACCCTTATGATTTGCTTGAATTGTCGGCACAGAGTCTTCAAACGATCGCTTCATTTTTCCGCCTCGGTTACGTTGTCCGACGACTGAAACTTCAGCTCCATATCCGTCTCCTTTGCCATCGCTTCGTCAAATCGCTCCGTTGATCGACCTCCCGCACCTTTTCGCTTAGAATCGAGCATTTTTGCAGCTTTGAGAATGCCTGACACGATGTTGAGCGGTCTCGGAGGGCATCCCATAACGTAGACGTCGACAGGGAGGACCGTGTCTAACGGCCCGGTCAACGAATATCCGCCGTCAAAAATGCCATTTGACGTAGGGCAACTGCCCACTGCAACGACGGCTTTTGGATGGGGAATCTGGTCATAGATCATCGTTAATCGATCAGTCATGCGCTTGGTGATTGGGCCTGTTACCACTAGTACGTCTGCGTGCCGTGGAGACCCTACGCGAAGAACGCCAAAGCGTTCCGCGCTATAACGCGGACTTTGAATCGCAAGCACCTCGATATCGCATCCGTTGCACGACCCTGTGTTTATGAAGTAGACCCACGGTGATCTTGCTCGAAACATGGTTATCCACCTAAAATCGCGATTGATAGGTTGTTGACTTGTTCTATGATAGCTGTCGGAAATATGCCCATCAGCACGCAAAGGACGCTTAGAATTATTATAGGGATTATTATATAAATAGATAGAAAGGAAACTTCCGGCGCTTCTCTGCTTTCATCTCCCGCAAGGAACGTTCGCTGAAACACTTTGATGTAGGCAGCGAACATTGGCAACGTCAGCATGAGTAACAATACAGACAAGGCGGGATAATACCCCCCTTTCTGGAAGCCTGCTTGGAGAATCATGTATTCGCTGATAAAGCCATTGAGTGGGGGAATCCCCGAAAGGGCCAACGCGCCTACTAGAAATCCCGCTGCCACGATGGGCATCTTAGTTGCTAAGCCGCCGAGACTTTCGATATCCCTCGTTTTAGTAGCAGCGATGATGGCACCCACACAGAGGAACAAGAGCGTTTTCATGACCATGTTGTTGACAATTTGAAAAATCCCCCCTGCCAGTGCCGCCGATGACCCTATGCCGATAGCAAACAGAATGATTCCAGCTTGTTCGATCGACGAATAGGCTAAGAAACGCTTCAAGTCCTTCTGTGTGTACGCCATTATGGCCCCGACGCCTACAGTGAGCAAGGCAGTGACTGAGATGAACAAAAGCACGACGTCAAGGGCCGGATGCATCGCAAACAAGAGTCGAATGAGGATAAAAGCGCTGGCGCCTTTTACGGTGCCTGCCAAAAAAGCGCTCACAGGAATTGGGGCTTCACTGTAAGTGTCGGGAACCCACGAATGCATTGGAACGACGCCGATTTTCGTGCCCAAGCCTATCAGCAAAAAGAGGCTTATTAAAAGAATCGTATTGCTTGGGATGCTACCGAAGCTCGCGATGTCGCTCGTGCCGTAGCTGACGAACATGAGAATGAGCGCAATAAGCGTAAATGAGCTTCCAACACTGTTTAAAACAATAAACTTCGTTGCCGCCTCAAAGGCATGTCCCCTTCGATACGTCACAAGGATTGCGGTAGAGAGCGTGCTGATCTCAAGAAGAGCGTAGAGCGTTATAAGGTTCGTGCTAATGACAGCGGTGGCTGTCGTGCCAATGATGACTAATAGGAGAGGATAGTAGATACGCCCCGCGTTTTTGATGTAAGCGAGACTGAACCACGTGATGATCGTTCCGATGATGATCACGGGGTACGCAACGATGAGCCACAACGATGAGAGCCCGGCTGCGGCAGCTGCTGAGTCAAGGTACGTCGTCGTGCTCGTGTTGATGTACCAATCTGCCGTGAATAGAGCAGCGCTGATGGTCATCCCAGCGACTGCGACGTAGGCGCATATCTTCGATTTCCGGCTTAAAAATGCGCATAAAACTGCAACGACCAGCGGAATGATCAGTGTGTATGTGATATACATTATAATCCTTCACTATCCACGCAGTTTTATCAGTTTGCTGCTGTCGATGGTGTCATATTCGGCAAAATCAATCACCGCTATTAAGGCTATGGTGAGCGTGATGAGCACTGCGAATATCTCTGTGAATAAGGCAAACAGCGCAGTGCCCGCCCCCCAAGCCAGCAAGAGCGTACCGATGTTCTCAAGAATCAAAATTCCAAGCAAAAGCTTCAGAACACTTCTTTGACTACTAATAATTAAGAAAGCGACGCCAAACAGCACGAACAGTACATAAGTTTCAGCGGTTCGCTCAATGGGAAATTGAGATTGCACCAGAAAAGCCGCTAGGCAAGAAAGCGCGATAGCCAGAAACGTTCCTACTGTTAGCGTAGGCACGCTAAATCGGGGTGTAGGCTCTCTTGTCCGAGCGGCGGCGAGCAGGATGATGAGAGGCGGTACGACGCCAAGCGCAGCTTTTAGGCCTGCCCCTACCAAATCGTTCTCAGTAAGCAAGAATGCGGCGATGGTGGCGTTTAAAGCAAGAAGTGCGAGCGCTGCCCATTTATCGCGCAAAAAAACGATTACACTGGCGAATATCACCCAAAAAATGCCAAACGCGAGGACTGTTTCCATTACGGCCTCCCAAATATCAGAAAAACAGCTCCGGCGAGGATCAACCACATGAATATCCACGTGGCATAGCTGACTGCGCTTCCGTTCTGAATGTGGCGTAACCGTATCGATAGCGAATCCAACCCACGTCCAATTGCAGCGTAGACATAGTCTGGGTTAATCCATCGTAGTCGTTCGAACGGTTGTGTCACTTGATATAGAAAATGCCGTCCTGAAGAATACACAAATCCTTCGGGCAGCTCGTACCCCGCGCCGAAAAGTTGTTTGGACGCAGGAACAACTTCACGCGGTCTTCGCGTTAGAAACTCGTTCAGAATCAGACCAGCAAGTATCGCAGTCAGAAGCAACACAGCTGCTAGGGTAGGTGCGAAACTCGACACGCCGGGTATTTCAATACTGGTAAGAATGAAGGTTGACTGAGTCGTAACGGTGCCGGCGTATGGGACGTCTGTGATGATCGCGAGAGGGTACTGTGCGAAAACTCCTAATGCGATACATCCCACCGCGAGTATCGCTTGTGGCACCCACATAGTAGCTGGCGCTTCGTGCGCGCTGTTCAAGTCGGCGGGTAGTTGGCCGTAGAATACGCTATGAGTTGCGCGCAAGATATAGCCAGCGGAGAGCACGCTTCCTAGGAGCACGACTATCACAAATACTTGTAAACCAGTTGTCGTTGGCGCTATACTGCTTGAATAAATAAGCCATTTGCTCACAAAACCCACAGTAGGCGGCATACCCGCAAGCGTTACCGCGGCAACGGTGAACGAAGCAGCGGTGTAAGGCATTTTCCTCGACAATCCACCAAGCTTGTTGAGGTCCATGGTATGCGCTGTGTGATCGACAGCCCCCGCGCCAAGAAACAGGCAAGCCTTAAAGAAGGCGTGCGCTAAGAAGTGCATCAGTCCCGCGACGAGTCCTATTGGTCCGAAGCTGAATGCAAGGAACATAAAACCGAGGTTCGAAATCGGTACTGTACGCGAGGACCTCTTTAAGATCGTTAGCGCGAATGGCAAATGCAGAAGCTAAGACTAACGTGAATCCGCCGACAATTGCGAGCACCCACGGCCACACACCCGTAAACAAGGGGAAGAGCCGAGCAGCAAAGTATACGCCGGCAGGCACCATTGCTGCGCTATGCAGCAACGCAGAGACGGGTGCGGGTCCTTGCATTGCGCTGGGCAACCAAGAGAAGAACGGCATTTGTGCAGATTTGGCGAAGATGCCTATAAAAGCAAGAATGAGCAAGGTATTCATCTGCCAGCTGGGCAGCGTTGATGTCAAAAACGTGTTAATATCCACGCTGCCAGTCCACGCATAGGCACCAACGGCGAATAGTAACAGCGCCTCTCCAGGCATGTGTGTAAAGAAGAAGACTTTTTTTGCGGCTTGGGTCCTTACAGGATCGGCATACCAGAAACCGACCAACAGATATGAGCAAATGCCTACGATCTCCCAGCCGATGTAAAAAACGATAAAATTAGCGGCGTTGACGAGAATCAGCATTCCTCCGATAAAAAAGAGCATCAGGAAATAGTACCGACCCCTTCCAGTCTCTCCCTCCATATAGCTGTTCGAATACCACACGATGACGCACCCTGTGAGTGTCACCACGAGTGAGAAAAGCAGACTAAGCGCGTCAAACCTAAATGAGAAGAGCTGTACGCCGCTAGTGAGCACGTTTGGCACGGATGCGGTAATGATTCCCGTATACGAAATGGCTAGGGCTGCGGCAAAAAAGAGGGTCGCAAGCGCAATTGTAGATGACACATAGTCTACTGCTTTTCCGCGTGTGAAGCTCCCGAGAATTAAGGGGATTAGTGAAAGCAGCGTCGGAGTAAATATCATGGCAAGCAGTAGGTAAGACGCGAAATTGCCATCCATAATAAGACCCCGTTTGAGGTATAGAGGTGATAGTTGCTTATTAAATTGACGCTTTTGGCCAATTGATGTCAAATTGTTCTTAAAAACAGCTAAAATTTGATTACGGTCAATGCGTCCGTTAATGCACAAGGGGCCGGCTGTTACTATGTCGAAAATAGTAATATCTATTTTTTGGGCTTTAAAATAAAATCGAAGCTATTTTTTTAATTATTTAACATTAATATATAAATAATTGATGGAAACTTATAAGTAGCTGTTAGTTGTGGTATTTAGATACTGAACTACCAGACCGAGGTGTTTAGTTGAAACATGCAAAAAGATATGCCCTCAGAGCGCTTTTTTTATTGGCAGTGTCATCGGTTGTTGCAGCTTGGGTAATCGCACCTGCTGCGGCAGTATCATCTAGCTCTGGCGGCAGCAACGCGCAGCGTCTTAACGGCGCAAGCGCACCTCACACATATATTGATTTCAAGAGCAGCTGGGGAGCTGATACAGCTGCAAACCTCGCTAAGTACGACGTCGTTGCCTTGCACTACACTGAGACAGCGCAGCACGTTCAGGCGATCAAAGCTATAAATCCTAACACAGTTGTTTTCGCGTACTTTAATCCACTCTTCGGCGGGTCGGAGGGAAAGCCACACCCTGAATGGTATCTAAGGGACGCGAAAGGCGTCACTCATTCAAGCGGTTATAATGAGCCTCTCATGGATTTGACCAATGCAGGCTGGCGGGCTAAGTGTGTCGAGATCAGCCGGGGTGCCCTGCAAAAGGGCTTTGATGGCCTCGTCCTTGATAATGGCCTGATGTCCCCTAACGTTGTCTGGCCAGGAAGCTGGTCTGGCTCAGACAGCCAGTGGCAGTCAAGCACGATCGCTCTTTACACAAGCATTAAACAGGCAGGTGGCAGCAAGACGGTAATCTACAACGGTGCCTACTTCATTCCTGGGTACGTCGACGCTCTCGACGGGTGGATGGATGAGGGGTTCCCGTTCTACAAAGGGTGGGATAACTCAATCGGTTTTGCTCTCGATGCGTCCACCAAGGGAAAGTTGACGCTTTTTTATGCACAGGGCGGTGCATCTGACCGGTACTTCTGCTATTGTTCAGCCCTGCTTACTGACGGCTACTTCTTCTACGCTCCAACTGGTACGCAATGGTTCAACGATTATGGCATCCAGCTAGGAACAGCGTTGGGTAAAGCTGTGAAGAATGCAGATGGCACGTGGCAACGGGAATACCAATATGGGACCGTCGTTGTCAATCCTAGCTCTAAAACAGCCCGCATTGACATGCACTCCGGGCAAAACGTGAAGCCAATAGCAACGCCTACGGTGAAGCCAACAGCAACACCAACGGCGAAGGCGGCTGTAAAACCGATAGTCAAGGCAACCGCAACGCCAACGGCGAAGGCGGCTGTAACTCCGATAGTCAAGGCAACAGCACCACCGGCAGTAAAGGCAATAGCAGCCATAAAAGCAACACCCACAGTAAAGGCAACAGCAACGCCAAAGATAGTAAAGGCAGCTGCTACGTCAAGCGTTTCTAACTCGAACCCTAGCCTATCTGAAGCGCTAGCGGACGCCTCCGTGCCTGGAATTTCGGTTCCATCAGCCCAAACCAACGGCGTTGCGAGCTTACCCGCACAACCAGTTCTAGAGTTTTCGTTACTTGGGCTTGGAATACCGGCTCTGTTGGCTGGCGTGGTTTATCTGTTGATGAGGCGGTGAGAGATCTCCAGACAGATCTCCCTCTTTTCTTATTTTTCTCCAATAGACTAGTTGAACTCGTCGAATAACGACGTTAGATCTTTAAAGAAGCTTTACTGCGTATTTAGCAAAACGCAACGCTTGTGAGCGGCACAGCAAACCTGAGCGCAAACAAGGACAAAAGCTTATAGTGTTCTTTGCCAATCTGTAGAACTAGGTTTTCAAATGCGCATCGCTTTGCTTGGTGGCACAGGAAACATAGGAGAAGGACTCGCGCTCCGTTGGGCCCCCAAACATGACGTTATGATAGGGTCAAGAAGTGCCGAAAAGGCCGAGGAAGCGGCAGCGTTTTGTGAAGAGTTATTGCTAGAAGAGGGTACAACGTGCGAGTTGTCTGGTGAAGAAAACGTCCGGGCGATAGCAGACTGCGAGGTGGTAGTGCTTGCGCTTCAGTACCAGTATGCGATGCCAACAGCAGTCGCCATTAAGGAAAAGCTCGACCCAAAAGCGATAGTAGTGTCGCCCGTCGTTCCTATGACTAAGGATGGTTTCTTGCGTTATGAGCCGTCCAAGACGTTTGGAAGCGCTGCAATGGAGATACAAAGCACCCTGTCAGATAACGAGGTCGTTTCGGCGTTTCACACAACGCCTGCTGCGCGTTTGTTAGATCTCAAAGATAAGCTTGGTCTGGATGTCCTCGTTTGTGGCTCAGAAAAGCCGAAAAAAGTCGTTATGGAACTGATCAAGGATATAGCAGGGCTCACTCCTTTCGATGCCGGGCCGCTCGAGGCGTCGTACATGCTCGAGTCGATCACCCCTCTTCTGATAAACATATCGGCTCGAAATAGGATTAAGAACAGTTCAATTCGCATAATAGGGCAGCAAATCGATTGATTCGACGTTAATGCGTTCTATTCGCTATGCAACAGCTTTCCTGTTAGTGCGTCTATTCTGACGCGTCTTTTTTTGCTGTCACGGGCATAGAGGACCTCAAGGACCGTCGAATATACGACATCTACACCAATAACTTCGCATCCTGGGTACAAACCTCTAATAAGTCCGTTCAGTTTTTGCTTTAAAATTCTCGGCTTAATCACGTGGTCAGCGCGACCATTACTAATCTTTAAAGCGTCGGCGTTCTGTGAATCGAGGGATTTTGGATAAGAGATATCAAGCAAGGGAAAATAAGTGTCGTTTTTTAAGCCTATAAGGTGCATCTCTTCAAGCTTTTTTAAGCTTGGCTTGAAACGCTTCTCGGGCAGCGCTTCACGTAGCCTTGCATAGCTTGCGCCTTTGTTGGTGAGGATGAAGCCCATGACCTTCAGCTGAATAGGATTCAAGTCAGTGAGATAACGTAGATTCTCGGACCGTCGGTGCACACCGTTAGGGCTAAGTATCTCCCCTGTGATGGCGTCGATCAAGACCCTGTAATCAACGAACTTTGTACCTATAAGTCTTTTTTTCAACTCTCTGACATTAACAGAAAAAATGGGCAGCATAAGGCGCTTGACGTCCATCACGCTCTCGCTCGTGCCTAAAATGAGGTGCTTGCGCTTGTTGCTATTTAAGGCATTGAGGACCTTGCTGTCGTCGTAGTGTATAAGAGCGACCCTCTTATCTCCCCGCGTGGTGTCAAGGGCACGCTGAACCCGGGCGTGTTCGCTCTCATCGAGATCCTGCGATGTGCGAACTTCTGAGCGTGAGGTTTGATCTTGCGTGGGATCAGGACGACTTTTTATCGTAGGCGTCGCCCCCCCGTGTGGTGTTTTTCGCCGTCTCACTTTAATAAACGATGGATCAGAGATTGTTCCTTGGACGTAAAACTGCCCTGGTTTGAGTCCAGTAAGCTGACGCGCATAATCCATCGAGGAGAAGAATATCCGCACCGAATCGATATCGTTTTTAAGCGTTAGCTTTCCGATGAACACGTTGTTGCACTGGCTTAGCACGTTTTTGTTGACCAAAGCAGGTCGCTGGGTCGCAAAAAGGACTCCCAGTCCTCTTTTTCTGCCTCGTCTGCTGATAACCTGGAGGATCTCAAGTCCATCGCGCCCTTGCTGCGGAATGTAGATATCTGCCTCTTCAACGACTAGCAAAAAAGGATTCTGCTTGTGACGTCCTGCTCTAAACAGTTCGGTTGCGACCCGATAAGTGCTATCTAAGAAATCGTTTATGATTTTTTTATCCGTTTCGGAGACATCGAGAACGATTTTTTGTGACTTTGTGATAAGTCGTTGAATGTGCTCTTCGTCCTTTGAAAGGCTCTCAATATCATCGATTGAATCGATATTAGGGCAGTGATCAGATAGCCCGGCGTATTCTCCTTCAGTATCAATTACTGCGAAACCGAGGTCATTTGCGGCAAGCTCCTCGCATATGACGCTCACGAGATAGCTTTTTCCACTTCCGCTCTGTCCTATGACGGCACTTCGTTCAGTGACGAGGTACCCTGGATCAATGCTGAACGCTTCTCCGATGTGGAGCTCCATTGGTTCAATATGGCCTGTTGGTTCGATATAAGCTTACTGTTATGCGATAAATATCATCGCTGCGGTCTTTGAGACCTGACGCTGCTCAAAAAAGATATACCAAGCCTCAGTGCATAATTGATGCATTGTGAAGCTAAAATTCCTTGGCGCCGCCCGCGAAGTTACTGGGAGCAAACATCTAATCACTACTGAAAACGGAAAGAAAATACTGCTCGACTGTGGCATGTTCCAGGGCAAAGGGCTGGAAACCGATGGCATGAACCGCAATCTCGGTTTTGACCCTGCTGAAATCGACCATATCCTCCTGTCGCATGCACATATCGACCACTCGGGACTAATCCCCTACGTTTATAGACTCGGCTTCCGAGGATCGGTGGTTTGCACTAATGCCACCCGCGACCTGTGCGCTATCATGCTTGCCGACAGCGGGCACATACAGGAAAGTGACGTAGAACGGTTTAATAGACGCCGAGTTGCCAAAGGCTTGGCTCCTGTTAAACCGATTTATACCGAAAAAGATGCCCGTGCCTGTATGCAGCTATTCATAGGCGTGGCATACAACAGGAGATTCCGGATTGATGACAATACCAACGTAAAGTTTACCAACACCGGACATATGCTCGGCAGCGGCGTAGTTTCGCTTGAAATTACCGAAAACGGGAACACAACAAAGCTCGCATATACGAGTGATATCGGCAGGCCGGCGAACCGCATACTGAAGCCGCCACAGCCTTTCCCGCAATGCGAGTACCTGATCACCGAATCGACCTATGGAAACCGCGTGCACCCGCAGATGCGGGATGCCGAGGCAGAACTGCTTCGGGTGATCCGCCAGACGTGCGTTGAAAAAGGCGGGAAGCTCATCATCCCTGCCTTTGCCATCGGCCGCACGCAGGAAGTGGTTTATGCGCTGAATAACTTTTTTAACGAAGGGCTTTTACCAAAAATAAATATCTACGTTGATAGCCCGTTGGCAGTGAATGCCACCGACATCTTCCGGTTGCACCTCGATGACCTCAGCGATGATGTTCAAGAAGTAATGCAAAATGACTCAGATCCATTCGGATTTGGTACCCTTTTTTACGTAAAAAGCACAGAAGAATCGAAAAAGCTGAATTCAATTGATAAACCGTGCGTGATCATTTCTGCCTCTGGTATGATGGAAGCTGGACGGATAAAGCACCACTTGGCCAACAATATTGAAGACCCGAAAAACACAATTCTTGTAGTTGGTTATTGCTCGCCCGCTACGTTGGGAGCTAGGATAGTAAGCGGTGAAAATCCTGTATCTATCTTCGGCGAAAAACACCCAGTGAGAGCAACGGTTGAACGGATTGAAGCATTTTCGGGCCACGGCGACTGCAATGAAATGAAGGATTACATCAGTTGCCAGGATAAAAGTCAGTTGAAAAAGGTATTCTTGGTGCATGGTGAGATTGAAGCGCAGCAATTTTACCGGGTTAAGCTTGAAGAGGCCGGATTCAGGAATATAAGCGTACCTGAGGCCGGCGCTGAAGTTCAACTTTAGATGCCTGACCTGTCATGGGTTGCACTCACCGTTAGCTGAGCATTTCCGGTTACTGCGCTCGCGCTGTGCAAAATCACTGTGCAGAAACCTTGGCAAAGGAGTTACTAGCGGGAAGCCACTAAAGTGACAATATCTTTATCAAGCAGCTTGTGGTCTAGTCCCACACGCTGACCAGAGTGTCTTGCACTTGGACCCCACACGTGAGCGTACCTGAATTTCCGCGAGATTTGTTTATGCATAAGGTTGCAGACCTCTTCGACGGTCGAATTATGACGTAAAATCAACGGGTTTTCAGTATCTGCCGCTTTACCCTGAGGTTTTAAAAATACGCGAATAAACCCTAGCTTTTCAAAGATCAAATCTTTAAGATGATCGACGTTAATGTTGTGCTCGGCGGAAATATGAACGTCACCGAAACCCACTGGGCTAGGTAATTGGTCTATCTTGTTGACAACCGTTATTGCAGGGACGAACCGTCTGCCCGGGATCAATGCGTCTACCAATCGATCGACGCTAACGTCTTCTTTAAGCAAAACGTCCGCGTTGTGAATCTTGAAGTCATGTAAAATCGCAACTATCGTGGCTTCATCGATTTTAGTAGCATTTGGGGCCCTTTTAATTAAGACACCCCCACGGGCTTTCTTTTTTATCACTACGTTTGGGGGACTTTGGTTTAGTCTGATTCCAGCGTCGTTTAACTCTTTTTTGATTACGTCGACTTGCCATTCGCTAAAAACGTCGACCAAAATCAGGATGAGGTCTGCGCTTCTTACAACCGAAATAACCTCTCTGCCCCTTCCTTTGCCCGCTGTTGCGCCTCGGATCAATCCTGGGACGTCCAAGACTTGTATGCGTGCCCCTTTATGCACCATAGAGCCAGGTATGACATTAAGTGTAGTAAAATCATAAGCGCCGACTGGTGATTTTGCGTTTGTGAGCGCGTTCAGCAAGGTTGACTTTCCAACGGATGGGTATCCTACCAGCACACAAGTGGCATCACCGGACTTTTTTGGTGCATATCCGGTCCCTTTATGAGAGCCCTTCGTCTCCCTTTGCTCCTTTAGCCGCGCTAGTTTTGCTTTTAGACGACCGATGTGGAGTTGTGTGGCTTTGTTGTAAGGAGTGTCGCGTATCTCCGTCTCTACTTCGCAGATTTGCTCGTCTACGCCACTAAAATGGTCGCCCGATCGTCTCGCATTCATATGATGCCCTCGGCGGATGTAGAATGGGGCAGCATTTCTTCAAAAAAATTAGGATCTGCTCTGAGTAGTGACCTTCGTATTTACTAAAACGAGCTTCGTGCGCTCGCCTCGGATGGCTACGAGGTAAACATGTGGATCATTCGATGCCATACATTCCATCCATTTCTTGTGTAAGTTCCCATCTGAAGCGATTGGCGGTGATCCGTTTTTCGCACGGAGCTCATTAACGCAGTATATAAAATCTGACTCGGACAATCGAGCGACTTTAGACTTCATACCGATATTGCGTGGCCACACCGCCTTTAGCTCTTCCTTTATATCTTTTATGAAGCCGCCGGTGGGCATCTTGTTGTCAAAGTTCTCGATGACATCGATTTTTCCGTCTCCATCATCTAAGCCGTAATAACATTTCACTGCGTGTCTGGCTAGCTTTAGGTCGCGTTTTCCCAAAATAAGTCCCATATTAACATTCGCGATCAAAGTATTTCAATATTGTGTAATGATTGCCATTAGTGGGCGTTTTACGTGTTAAACAACGAAAAAAGGCCTTTAAAAGTTGTATCCTAAATTTACGACTATATCGTTTCAATTATGATTTTTGAAGAAACAACGTGTTGCACTTTTACAAAGTCGTTGTAAACAAAGGATTTTTGCTCTTGAGTTAAGTAAAGATTTGGACTTAAAAGAATACAAAAGAATGCGCTGAAATTAAGCCGTAAGCCCCGAAGAGATGGGGTGGGTGTGCGCCTCGAAGTGAAACGCGAGAGTTTAGATGAGCAATTCCAGCCACTCGTCGAGGAGCGAACAGTACTCTGGAGTACACACCTCGTGGCATCCGATACAAGGGGCGATCTTGCCTTGCGCTAGAAGCAGATCGTGCTTGTTTTTTTCGCCATCTTCGGCTTTCACTTTTCCTCCGCCTTTGTTGTTGACAAATGAACTGTGAGTATATTGTTGTTTTGAACTCCCCAAAGCAGCCTAGCGTGTTTTTTCACGCGTGCGCCTCAGTTCCGGGATTAGTCGTTCACGGGGTTCAGAAGAATGATGTTGTTGCCACGGAGCACTACCGATCCGAGAACTCGCGACTTCTCCCCGTCAACAACTTCTGTTGTATTCGTAAGATGTAAGTTGAGATAGTCATCGGCACTCATTAAGAGGCCTTCGAGCACACATTTTTCGCCCTTCATCTCGACTTGAATTCTGGAACCAACCAGATTTTGAACCTTCTTCGATGGGAACAATTTAGATCCTCACACAAACTTGGTTTTTCGAATACTTTAATATTGTGTTCGTTTGTTCGCGAGACGATGTCTCCCGTTAGAAGATTCTTTCGCAAGTTGCGCGGCTAGCCTATACATCAAAGAAGCGATTAGCTGCAGTGGGACTCAAGTGGGGTCAACCACATAATATGAACGTGAGGATCGCGAGCGAAGAGAGCAAAACAATCAATGCGTTGGCTAACGGATTGTCATACTTACACAAGTGCGCCGAAAAACTATGACGGCTCAGAGGCCAGAGCAGCGGACAGCCTGATCTTGTTAGTGTATCGAGGAGGATATGGCTTGCGACGGCCGCTGTGAGTGCGGGTACAACGAGTAGATCAAGGGGCGGGTATCGTGAGAGAAGGACATACGAAAAGCAGGCACACGCCACTATGGTGAAGATCGAGTGGGAGACTCCGCTTCTATGGTGAACAAGTCTTTTGGGCATACGTTCATCGATGTCAGGGATCGATGCCAGTGTGAGTGCAACAGTGCTAGAGAGCAGTACCACTACTTTGTTTGTTTCTGGTATAGCAAGCTCAAAAATGGCGATGCAGAAGATAAAAGCAAAAACTGAGTGTGCTAATGCCTTCACAACACGTGTGTTGGTTGCGCCTTCGTTAAGTAAATATATGGTCGGGGGGACATTAAAACAGAGCTCATCCTTCGGGTGAGCATCGTTCTTTAAGAAGAATTTGTTTAGCCCGGTAGTGTAGCGGTCAATCATGTGAGACTCTGGATCTCACGACCACGGTTCGAATCCGTGCCGGGCTATCTCCGCTTAGGGGAGCGCCTCATACTGAAGCTTCCCTTTCGTGCGCTCCCACTCCTCGAGGGGGATGCTATACTTCTTTTCTATAGCGTCTCGGTAGTTTGGGCCGCTGTTATATGCGCAAAATGGGACAATCAACCCGCCTGGGACCGCGTAATGTATAGCGCAGCGCTTGACCCGTTCAACGTCATAGTTGTAAGCGTCCATGAAATGCATGCCACCGATGAACAGGGCTTTTTTATGAAAGTCACCGAGCGTTTTATATTCGTGAGTTAGTAAGACCGTCTTTATTATTTCCTTAAACTGAATCCCCTTAGGTTGCTTCTCCTCGTCGACGAGCGAATTCAGTGCGAGTAATCCTCGCATCAGCGCTGCCGGTTTCCGCAGCACACCACCGTTGTTCAGGTTGCCCGCGAGCTTCTGGGTCAGCTCAAAGAATCTGTCGACGTCCACGAACCGGTTTATTGGAATCAGTTTCCCGTCTTCGACGAACAAGTAAGTAGCTATACCACAGTGCGGATGTGTACTGAACTCGATCTGCGGCGTTTGCGTATAAGCCTCAATGAGCTTTGAAATCGAAACGACGCACGGCACTGGATAAAAATCTTCAGTTTTGACTTGTCCATCCGTCTGTTGTTCTATGCTTAACGCAAGATCGGGCAGGGTATATCTCTCAGCATTTCTGACTGCCGCGCTGAACTCGTTTGCGGCACCCGTGAATGCCATTGGCTGGAAGTTGACCCCTCTAACGACATCCACGTTTTGAGCTGCAAAATAGATAATTTTCCCGACTTCATGGTCATTTAACCCTCGAGCGACTGTGGGAACTAACACAACGCCTTGGCCCGCATCTCTGCAGTTCTCGATGGCCTTCTTTTTCAGCTCAATCAGACCATCCGTCTCTTTAGAAACGCCATTAAATTGAAGATATACGGTATTTAGCCCAGCTTGTCTAAGCGTCCGTGCAAGCGTGTCATCTTTTCCGAGCCTAATACCATTTGTCGCAATTTGGGTTTGAATAAAGCCCATATCGACCGCCATTTTGATGATCTCAGGGAGATCGTCCCGTAACGTCGGCTCGCCTCCCGAAAACTGAACCGCAAGCGTTGGAATTGGTCGCTCTTGGCGTAGCGTGGAAAGCATATCTCTGAGCTGCTCGAATGACGGTTCGTATACATAACCCCGCGCATGTGCGTTAGCAAAACACCACTCACAGCGCAAGTTGCACCGATTAGTAACGTCGACATTTGCTAGGGACGTCGAAGTCAGATGGGCATCGCAGAGGCCACATTCAAGCGGGCACACTTTTTCAAGTGTCAGCTGAGGATTCTGCACTCCGTGTCCGTCATACGAAAACCGCTCAGCCTTGTGATACATTTCTGCGCTTGACCAATACAACTCGTCGAACGCGCCATGCTCCGGACATTCCTTAACCATCCAAATCTGGCCGTTCTTTTCATAGATGGTAGCATCGACGGGTTTAAGGCATACGTGACATAACGAGGTCGTTCGCTTAGGTAGTGGCACTGGTGCGTCGTAAATCGGCATTTAGTTTCTCCAGCTTTTGCTAATAGCACATTTTATTCTGTTACTATTATTATTTTGTGTTCTAAAAACCGGGCTAGGACGCGAGCAGTCACGCACTGCGTTCGATTGCGATGAACGTTCCGGACAGACGAGAGACAGGTTTAATACGTATGGTGCGCCTTTCGCAATGCAATGCTCTCGCTGATAATCGACGCCTTATGGCTGATGCTCCCTGCCTACGTGCCTAACTCGAGCGCGGTCCTCTTTTCGGGAAAAACCCCTGTCGATTTTGGGCGGAACTTTATCGATGGCAGAAGGATTTTTGGGCCGGGGAAAACGTTTAGGGGCTTAATCGGCGGGACGCTGTCGGGTATAGTAGTCGGTCTGCTTCTACAGCTTATCAACGAAAGCACACACATTAGCGTGCCCTCGTTTGAGCCGATTTCAGTCGTCGTCACCCTGTCGCTCGGCGCGATGCTCGGAGATCTTGCGATGAGCTTCGTTAAAAGGAGGCTAGGCCTTGATCGAGGCAGCCCATTACCCGTTGCTGATCAGCTTGACTTCGTCGTTGGTGCATGGGTTCTTACATACGTCTTTTTTAGCGAATGGTTCGTCCAAAACTTCACCCCTTCGATAATAGTGATCCTCCTTATTTTGAGTCCGTTGTTACATATCGTAGTAAACATCGTTGGGTACAAGCTTGGCAAAAAAAAGGAGCCGTGGTAATTACAAGGGGAGCTTCATTAGCAAAGCTTTTTGGGCGTGGAGCCTGTTTTCAGCTTGCACGAAAACGACCGAGTGTGGCCCGTCCATCACTTCATCGGTGATCTCCTGCCCCCGATGAGCAGGAAGACAATGGAGCACTATCACGTCGTCCTTCGCTCTGTCGAGCACTTTTTCGTCAATGCGGTACTTGGAGAACGCGAGCAGGCGCTCTGCAGAAGCAGCCTCGTTTCCCATGGAGATCCAGGTGTCCGTATATAAGATGTCTGCAGCGGACGCGGCTTCGAACGGATCGCGAATTACTCTCACTGCTGAGAGCGTTTGACCTCTCTCAATGATGGCAGCGTTCGGTTCATAGCCCGGCGGACATGCGACGTCGATGTGCATGCCCAAACAGGCGCAAGCGAGTATGGCCGAGTTGCACACGTTATTTCCGTCTCCAATCCAAGCAAGTTTCAAACCACTGAGGGTACCTTTCTTCTCGTAAATCGTCATCAGGTCAGCGAGCAACTGGCAGGGGTGCTCAAGATCAGAGAGGGCGTTAATAACTGGGATTGGGGCGTAGTGAGCCATTTCAACAATGGTTGAATGGTGGGTCGCCCGCAAAACAATCCCGCTTAGATACTTCGAGAGTACCCGCGCGGTATCTGCGATCGTCTCACCTCGCCCGAGCTGGAGATCATTCCAGTTCAAGTAGATTGGATATCCTCCCAGCTCGACTATACCAACTTCAAACGCGGTTCGTGTTCGCGTCGACGGCTTCTCAAATATCATTCCCAGAGTTTTGTGCTGCAAAACTTTTGAGAACATCCCACGTGATCGTTCATCTTTGAGACGGAGCGCAAGCTGTAAAACGTCGAAGATTTCGTCTTTGGATAAATCACCGATAGAAATAAGATCTTTCATCTTGGGCCCTCTGGCGCGCGCTCTTAACTGCCCCCTCTAATGCGTTTCATGTGCTCAATGCGACGTTGCACGAGTTCGCTCTTACCGATATCGTGCCTTGCAAATACGTCACCCTTTATGAATTGTAGGGCCCGTTCTGCTTGTTGTTCGGCATTATCTATTGTCTCAGCCACACCGAGGACTGCCAACGCCCGGGAGGTAGTGGTGACTATCGCGCCATCGCGCTCGTCAACGCTCGCATAAAACAGCGTAGCATCGATCTTATCCTTGTCGATCGTGATCTCGGTCGGTTTGGGGTTTGCCGGGTAGCCAGCTGGAACCACATACTTGCAGACCGTCGCACTAAGTTCGTATTCAGTCGACTTCAACGTCCCATCAATGGCCGATTCTGCGAGCTCGATGAAGTCAGATCTGAGGAGCGGAAGAACGTTCATCGCCTCGGGATCCCCGAATCGACAATTATATTCGACGACCATAAGTCCCGTTTTCGTCAACATAAATTGTCCATAGAGGATACCTTTGTACGCCGCGCCGCTGCGTTTCAGCGCGTCAACCGTATCCTGCATAATGGAGACGGCAGCGCTATAGTCCTCCTCTTTCATAAAGGGTAGAACGTACAGACTTGTCTGTGTAAGAACCCATGCCGCCCGTGTTCGGTCCAAGATCCCCCTCAAAAGCGCGCTTATGATCTTGAACTGCCGGTGCGGGCGCAACTACGTTTCCATCGACAAATGCTTGCACGGTGAACTCTTCTCCAGAAAGACACTCTTCAATGACGACCGGCCCATTGAGCTTTTTAAGGTAATCTCTCCCCTCAGAATAGCTGCTGACAATCACGACACCCTTCCCGCCAGTTAAGCCAAAGGGTTTCACTACTAAGTTGCCGTCGTCGATATTCTCTTTAATGAAGCGATCGGCGTCACTCAAATCGTCGAATAGCGCGTATTTGGGGCATCCTTTGATACCTTGTTGGGACATGAAGGCACGCGTCCAGCCCTTGTTCGACTCTATCATAGCAGCCTGTTTTGTAGGTCCAAAAGCACGCACACCGTGATCGTTGAGCACGTCGACAATGCCCGCTGCGAGTGGCGCTTCTGGGCCGATCACTACCAAGTCAGCACTTCTGGCGTACTCTGCCACCTTCTCGACGTCTGTTTCGTTGATGAGGCGGTAGTCCTCGCATAATCGGGCGATTCCTGGGTTTTTGTATCTCATCGCCGCGTAGAGCGTTGGCTCTTCGGCACTCTGCGTTATTGACATTGCAATCGCGTGCTCACGACCACCAGAACCGACTAGCAAGACCTTCATGTTGTGGGGGGTAGGTCATTTTACGATAAAAAGCTATCCGGCACGAGAAGATTCAAAAAATGAGATAGGTGGTACTACTCAATAGTGTTTTTTTGATAACATCATCTGTGAGGGCAGCTAATTCAAAATAAACTAAGCAGGAGCAAAAATCGGAACTTTTATAGACCATCACGACTGCCTATGTTGTGGGCCTCATAGAAATAATCGTGAGACGGTTTAATGTGCGGTATAGTTGGGTGTATCGGCAACAGACGAGTAACGCCTATTCTAGTCGAATCACTGAAACGGCTTGAGTATCGAGGCTATGACTCTGCAGGCATTGCCACGCTCAACGGCGCTGAAATTGACATTACGAAGACTGAAGGTAAGATCTCTGACCTTGAGACTATTTTGAGTTTGACCGACAATTCCTGTGTTGGAATCGGTCACACGCGGTGGGCTACCCACGGGATTCCCTCCTCGACTAACGCGCATCCTCACGTCGACTGTAGTGGCAGCATTGCCGTGGTTCATAACGGCATTATAGAGAACTTTCAAGCCCTGAAAGAGGAACTTACGGGCAAAGGCCATATTTTTAGCTCTGACACTGATACCGAAGTGCTGGCACACCTCTGTGAAGACTATTACAACGGTGATCTCGAGCAAGCTGTGCGCGAGGCGCTGCTTCGTGTCGAAGGCTCGTATGCCATCGCGGTCATATCGGACAATGAGCCAGACGTCATTATCGCCGCGAGAAAAGATAGCCCGTTAATCGTGGGATTGGGGGTCGGGGAGAACTTCCTTGCGAGTGACATTCCCGCAATTAGGAAATATACAAACAAGGTCATTTACATCAACGACGAAGAGCTTGTCAGGATCACGAGGGACAGCGTTACCGTATCAACATTGCAGGGCATTAAAGTCGAGAAAACCGTAACAATCGCGGACGGCAGCATTAAAGATGCAGAGCGCGGTGGCTACGAGCACTTTATGCTTAAGGAGATCCACGAGCAACCTAAGGCACTCCGTGAGACCATGGAAGATCGTCTGTGCGAGCTCGAGGGTAGCATTGATTTTAAAGAGCTTCGGGCTCTCGAAAACGAGATCCAGGAGATTGAAAGCATAAGCATCATCGCCTGTGGGACTTCTTACCACGCTGGGCTCCTCGGCAAGTACATACTCGAGGATCTGCTGCGAATCCCGGTCCGTGTCGAGTACAGTTCTGAGTTTCGATATAACAACGTCCTTTCGGGCAAAAGATCTCTCGCAATCTGCATCAGTCAGTCAGGTGAGACCGCAGACACGCTGGCAGCGATGAACGAGGCCAAATCGCAAGGATACCTGACGCTTGCGATTACGAACGTGGTCGGTAGCACCATCACGCGAAAAGCCGACGATATTCTCTTCACAAAATCAGGAACAGAAATAGGGGTCGCTGCCACAAAAACATTCACGGCTCAGATACTGGTACTGTACATGTTCGGCGTCTATGTCGCGCGATTGAAGAAGCTGACAGACGTTGAGACGTCACGAAATATCATCACCTCAATGAAGTCGGTGCCGGGACTTATCGAATCACTGCTCGACAATATCATCACTATCGAGAAAACTGCTTCTCGAGTTTGCGAAACGGATTGCTGCTATTTCATCGGACGTGGGCTCAACTACCCTATCGCTCTCGAAGGCGCGCTGAAGATGAAAGAGATCTCGTACATCAAAGCTGAGGGATTCCCAGCAGGAGAGCTAAAGCACGGCCCGCTCGCTCTTATCACCGCTGACACGCCGGTAATTGCGCTCGTACCGCAGGGTAAGACGTATTACAAGACGCTCGGCAACATAAAAGAGGTAAAGGCGCGAAGCGCCTATGTAATTGCGATCGCAAACACCTCTGATGACGAGATCGTCAAATATGTCGACTCTGTAATCAGGATACCGGACGTTGATGAATTCTTTTCGCCGATGCTCGCTGCAGTAGCGCTTCAGCTGCTCGCGTACTATGCAGCTAAGTACAAAGGTGCTGCGATCGACCAACCGCGAAATCTCGCCAAGAGCGTTACGGTTGAATAGTTAACAACGCGTCGCGTTCTGTTGCCCAAGTTTATTCCAACGGAGCCAAATGCCATATAGCTGGAACAATCTTTGAACTACGGGCATTACATGAAGAGTGGCAGTTTGAAATCCTTAGCGGTAGTGGGCATAGCCAGCGTTAATCCAATGGCTATGGAAGACGGGGTGCGAGATGGCTTTGATAGATAATATCATGGGAATGGTCGCTTCGATAGGCGCTGAGCTCAAGGAGAAGGAGGGGGCTTACACGCTTACGCTCGTGGTCGCGGAGCGCAAGGCATTCCTCACAAAGAAAAAGCTCGAGTACATCGCAAGATTCAGGGTTGACGATGCTGCTAAGGAGCTCAAGTTCACGGAGATGCTTAAAGAGACGGGCTCCGGGGTCTCTGGCGGTGGTGATGGTACCTCTCCGGGATTAGGGTTCAAGGCCGAGACGTACAAGACGCGAGCAGGCCCCCGGGAGGGCAGCATTACGGAGCAGTCTAACTATTTTGGCAAGCAATATTCTTACAGCTACGACTGGAGCGCGATAAGGACACATATGGAGCAGGCAGCCCAAGCCTCCGGCTACAGCTTCAGTTACTCCATCACCGGGTGGAAGATTTAGCCGGCGAAGGCTCTATAACAAGGGCACTCCATATCCGCTCAACGTAAGCCCGTTACCTCTGATCATTCTACGCACATTATTGATCGGACAGGACGCTAAGGCAATTTCAAACGCAGAGCACAACCCTTTACAGTCATACGATCATGCCGCTAGAACGTACAATCGACATAGGACTTGTGATCCACGGTCCTGAACTCATAGATTCTGGAAAAATCACTGTTATCGTAGAAGCTTTGCGCTCACTTGGGCCAGTATCGGCGCTTGTTGGAGGTACAATGGCCCGCGTCGCTGCCTTAGATAAGCATCTGACGTTTATCGATACCTCTCAAAAAATACATACGAGCAATGCACTTGCTAAGGTCTCTGACAAAGAGGTTCTTGTTCTTGCTAATTGCGGCAAAACGTCCGAAACAGGAACTGTCTTCGGCCAGATCGTATCGTCGCGCGTACAACGTTCTGTTATCCAAGTGGAACGACCGGGGTTGGTCAACGGCAGCGTCATCATTTGGCGGGGCGTGGATGGGGACAAGTCAAGCAACGTTCAGCACGTTGCAAGGTACTTGTCACATCGCTTATCCCTTACTCTCATCGAAAAGCAAAAAAAAGGCTTGTCCGTCGAAGATGCTGGCGATATGGTCTTAAGACATGTCCATGGCGCCAAGCGAGGAGAGCCCGTTTTAGTTCAGGGAAAGGTCGTGGGGACCGTGGTGGGTGACGACGTTTCGATCATCGCACGGAGCGGTAGTATCGTTGAAATCACAGGGATTGCGACGAAAGCCCATGGAATTGAGAAGATTGGGAATATTGACTTGCGCACTGCTTATATCAAGACTGGCCATCTCAGACCGAGCAATGATACTTTCGATCGCCCCTCTACGTTGCCCTCCCGGCCGTTGAAACGTGGCGCAGTTTCGTTTGTCAATCACTGTGCAGAAAGCACGTTTGAATCTGTCAATGAAAAAACCATCTGTGTTATTACTGTCGGAGACGACACCACAGCAATATGTGGCGACATTTTATCCCGCGCCGGCATTCCGATTATCGGGATCACTGACGGGGACGGCGACGAAATCTATACCGGCGTATGTAAGGCCGAAGGTTCGATCATCCTGCGTCTTAAAAACACAAGCGACGACGATGTGGGCTTCTTGCTCGAAGGAAGCTCAGTGCTAGACCGGAATGACTTCACATTGGAGGACGTTGTTGACATCGTCAAAGACTTTTTGCGGCAATCTGGCGTTGATTTTGTCTTAACCAACAATTTAAAAGCAACCAGTGGCCCTTAGGCGAAACACTGCGGAATAAGCTGGTTGATCATTAGCCGTGTGAACTTAGCGCTGCGTCTGATTGTACGTAAGGTTACGAATGAGCGTCGATCAACGTTCAATGTGATGAGTGGGCAAGCATCTCGTCGTAACCTGCTTCAGCAAGGCCACACATCCGGAACGAACCTGAGCAATCCTTTGCCGGAAGCGACAATTGGAAATAGAAGAGTGTATTTTTTTAATCTGTTTAGGTGAAAACAATGATCCAAAAAAACCCTAAGACAAGTTGGATGGATTCAAAAACGCCGAAAATAGAGACCTCTGCGTACGTTCATCCATCAGCGGTTGTAATCGGTGACGTTGAAATCGGCGCAAACGTGTTCGTCGGACCACATGTGTCGATTCGTGGCGATGAAGGAGGGCCAATAGTAATTGGAAGTGGCTCCAACGTACAAGATCATGTCGTGATGCACGCATTGAAGGGAGAAGCTATCACAATCGGCCAAGAAGTATGCGTTGCCCACGCGGCTGTCGTCCACGGGCCGTGCACGATTGGAGATAATAGCTTCATTGGATTCGGTGCGACTATTTTCAAGGCAAATATCGGCAATGAATGCTTCGTATCGACAAAAGCACTCGTAACGGGCGTTGATCTTCCAAAAGGTAAGTTCGTCTCAGACGCGCAAGTTGTTGATTCCCTTGCGAAGGTTGCTACGCTTGGTGATGTCCCCGAACCACAGCGCGAGCTCGCTGCTGAAGTGGTCGAAGTGAATAAAGAGTTCGCTCAGGGCTACCAACTTCTCGAGCGCTGAGCGACAATTAGGTTAATCAGAGTAGATCGATGTAATATAAGCTCCTAGCCCATCTTCTCGACGATCTTTTTCAAAAGTTCCTTGATCTCCATGACATCTTGGTAGAATTCAACTCTCATCTGGAATTCCGACTTGTCGTGAAAGTGCGGAGAATGCTCGCTATTGTAGTCGTCAACGACCTCTTTGACCATTTCTTCTCGTGTAGGCATACAAATCACCAAGCTTAGTTTAACTCAAACCTCTTTAATCTTTCTAATTTGAATCTAGGCAAGAGAGAGTGGATCTTCCTCGGAGCTCCGCCCATAGAGTGCGTTACTACTTGTGGTCACTTCTACAGCTATATTCAATATCCGTTCGTCGAGGCGATCTCGTAGCAAAGCACCTGCAGTTTCAACCTAGCTTTAATGTAAGAGGGCCTGATCAGTGATAATTCGATCCTCGTCTGACTGCGCTAGCTTTTTCCGGATTCGTGAAAGCAAACCCTCATCTCTTGCGACGCTGCTCAAATCGCAGCTAATACCTTTAGTAAGGAGTGCATTTCTATTTATGCTCTTTAGATGTTTGTCAAAGGAATCTTGAGCAGGCAGCTGCTTTAGTATCGCAAATTTGCTAAGTTGAGTAAGGTCAAGGTCGCGGTAACGGCCAAGTAAGGTATTACCTTCGGTACCTTCAATCACCACAAGTGCGCCTTCCGGACTTGCTGCAAAATTATCGATTACTCCAACGCGATGGTTAGTGGGGTCACGTACTTCCACCCCGTAAAGCGCGCACAAGAAATGTGATCGTTTGGCTATATCGTCAGCAAACCCTCTTACAGAACGTATCACTACTCTCTCATTGGACGTTAACACATCTTCTTGGGTGAAATAGTATCTTGTATTGGGGTCCTTACCTTTTTCGACAAGGTAATAGACCCCCCCTTGGTCTGATACGGCCACGTCGCTTACCTTGCCTAGCTCCGTGTTGTCTTCGGTCGTTGCGTCTTTTCCTAGATACATAGGGCTCCCCTCAATTTTGCGTAAAAAGGGTACGTGTGTAGGCTTAAGTCATCTTCCCTTAATACAGGCGGCGTTAACAAAGAAAAGTATTTGAAATGGCGCCTTCTTGATTTAGAACCAGCTTTATGACAGGGCTTTTCCCAGCACGTCTTGTCTTTGAAAATCAGTCTTGTTTTAGCTTCATTTTCTAGTTCTGGCTGGGCGCGAAAAGAAGCTGATGTGTGAAATCTTTATAATGACGACAACCGTTTGAATCTTTAAAAGCGCTACAGCAAATGCTGCAGAAATTTGAAAATGCAAATCACAAATTCGCAAAAGAGCTCATTTGTAGGCGAAAACAGCGATGACTATAAGCATACTCCAAATCGAAAATGGATAAACGGAGATGCTAAACAAACCCGCGTGCCGCCCACACCTGCTATTAGCGGCAAAGTTATGCAGACTTAATGCTTGTAGTCGCGCCGACTAAGTTACGACCTTCTTTGCTTAAAGCACTGTTACCTCGTTCTTATTAGGTTACAGAGACTGTCAGCGACGCAGTTCGTTTACGACTTGCTATCGGCTTTCCACCTCATTTGGTTCTTACGATACCATCGAAAGCGTTGGCTACGCATTTGGCACACAACTTGCTGTCCGGCCTTTCTAGTCCCAGCTCGCACTCCGTGTTCAGATCGAAGTGGCAGTAGGTGAAGGTCCTAGCCGTTGTGTCGAATGTCTTTGCTTCCATTGTTTGTTCACCTCCTTTGCTCTCTCGAATGCAGTAAGATCGCTTGCCAGCCCCGTTACGAAGAGGACAACGATGCATATTTTCGCATGTGGTGCTATTCGTGAGCTTAAAGGGGCAGGTAAGCTCCTCGCTCTCGATAACGTCGATGATAAGTTGCTATGTAAGTCTGCGTGACACGAATGTCGTGTCACGTACTTGCTTCTTAAAAAAAGTCTACGGGCTGAACTTCTACTTCATCGCTTTTACAGATCCACAGTCGAGCTTCGTATGCGAATAAAGAAATCGAAAAACGTTTTAATGAGTTGTTCTCTTATCTGTTTGGCAGATAGCTCTCCTTGGGTATATGGGGGGCCGTGTTATGTCTCTCTGCTAAGCCGTTATCTGTTGAATATATGGGAGATGGTCAATCAAAATGAAGAGAGTAGTTATAAGCAGCGTTTTGGCACTTTTATTAATCCTCGTTTTTAGTCTGCCATCAATGGCGCAAGAAACTGCAAATGTTACAGTAACGAGCAACGCGACGACAACAGCGGCAGCAAATACAACAACAGCAGTAGCAACCACTACAAACGCGACGACCACAGCAGCCGGGGTAACAAGCTTCCTGCAAGCAGCTAATAACACTACAGCACCACCCGTTCCAGGGTTCGAAGCTATTTTCGCGGTTGCCGGGATTTTGTGTATAGCTCTGATACTTAAAAAGAAGATAGAGTAATTAACGACTTAGCTTCTAGAGTTGTGCGGAGCGGGCCCTTAATTAGCCAAGGGCTCGCATTATTTATATTATCATTATTTGTCCTTTGATTCTCTTTAGCTGTACCTACTAGCAGAGCCCGTGGCCCTCACCGTAATATACGTAATCTCGGGTAGGGTGGTGGTATGTTTTTTCTTCGTTGTCGTTGCAATGCAAAAATTGCGCAGTGGCTCAGCAAAGCCTACTATCCGAAAGGAGAAACAGTTTACGTGACGCTCGATTTTTTGTCGCATCTGCGTTCGATCGACTACCACACCTTTGAACTGCAAGACGCTCAAAAATACTAATGGCGTGTCGCTAATTATGCTTGGGGCGCCTTTCTCTTTCGCTCGGATGACACTTCTACCGATGAGTGGGTGCTGCTCCATGGTGTTCGAACCGATGATGAATATGCAGTTAGCTTCTGCAATGTCGGCAATAGAGTTAGTCATCGCACCAGAGCCGAACGAGCGTGCGAGTCCAGATACCGTGGGACCGTGGCACAGCCGCGCACAGTGATCAAGGTAGTTGGTGTGGAAGCCCGTTCTTGCCAGCTTGTTCATCAAGTAGTTCTCTTCATTTGTTGTCCTTGCAGAAGCCAGGAACGCAACCGAATTGGGCCCATACGTGTCCTGCGTTGCCTTGAACGTCGAAGCAACTAAGGATAGGGCTTCGTCGCACGTAGACTCGACTAATGTGCCATCTTTTTTGATCAGAGGTACGGTGAGTCGATCCTCTCTGTGAACGAATTCAGCACACGCGTGTCCTTTTGGACAGAGTTTGCCCTCGCTTAAAATCTTCGTTAGTAAAAAAAAGAGAGGACGGGCTTTTGCCCGTCAAGGTAGCCAGATCTTAAAAAGCCAACTGGCTAGTTTGTTCAGTCGATTTCTGCTTGGTCAACGATTGCTTTTTCTACTTTGTCGGTTCCACGAAGGAGGGTCCACCAGTAGATCATAGCTACGAACACTGCGCCGCCGATGATGTTACCGAGCGTCACGGGGAGCAGGTTGACATATAGGAATTCTCCCCATTTTGCCATGTCCCAGCCCCAGTTGTTGGCGAAGATGTAGGTCGGAATGAAGTACATGTTGGCCACGCTGTGCTCAAAGCCGATGGCGACGAATGCCATTATTGGGAACCAAATCCCAAAGATCTTGCCTATTGTATCGTCTGAGGCAACAGCAAGGTATACAGCAAGACATACGAGCCAATTACAGCCTATGCCTCTGTAGAATGCATCCCAGAACGGTAAAGCCAGTTTCGCGTTATACACTGCCTGCGAATTTAAGAAATAGGCGCTAGGCAATGCACCTGTCTTTGGCGCAACGATGAGGCCTGTGAGAAATGTCAGGACTCCAGCGACGAACACCGCTCCGATGAAGTTGCCCACGTATGAGCCGAGCCAATTCTTCCCCAATCCCGAGAGTTTCGCTTTGCCGTGAATCACTGCTGCTACTGGGAACATACAGTTGCCCGTGAATAGTTCTGATCCTGCGATGACCACTAACATTAAGCCGACGGGAAACACCGCGCCGAATGCGAATCGATATAATCCGATAGGATATCCCGCTCTAATCATGCCGCCAGTCACGATGAGCGCTAACAAGCTCCCAAACGCGATATACGCGCCTGCGAGAAATCCCATGAGAAGGAGTTTATCCCACGGGAGTAGCGTTTTCGCTGTGCCAGTGACTTGCACGGCCTTGATTGTTTCTAAAGGACTTTTAAAAGCCATAATATCACCAAAAATTCATTAGAAGCGTTATCTACTATATATCTGTTCATACCTAATCTAAATAGAAGCTTTTATATAATAGATTAAGACGAGCTTGTTTGCGTTTATCGCTTTTGCTTTGTTGATAGCAAAAAAAAGATATTACGATCATTATTACTGATAATAAATAACGTTTTTATACCACGTAGGCAAGAACTTGCGTGATTTCATTAAAATATTAATTATTTGGCTCATTAGAACGACGCTTAGTCTGAAAGCGCGTTAAAATAGGGAAAGTCATTATTGGTACATTTGTTATTACTGGTTCATAATAACGCTTATATTTTTTTAAGACATTTTTTTTCGATGAATTGGAAAAAGTTCATGTGCAATTTAAGAACTAGAGGGGCTAGAGCAGTAGCAATAGCTTTTTCCTCTATATTTCAGCGTTTGGTTAATCTTGACTTTGCAGAACACGCGAAAGGAGCGATTTTCGCTTTTATACGCGCTTCCGAGCGGTTACTTTATATATAGGATATTCGGACTAGACATACCCACTCATTTTTATAACATTAGAGATATTAAAAACGTCAATCTCTTAAGAACACCAAAAAAGGAGGTTATGAGTTTGGCCAATATAGTTGAAATAGCGCCGTGTACTCGTGTCGAAGGGCACGCCAAGTTAGTTCTAGAGACAAACGACGACGGCATAGTGGAAAAAGGAAACTACTTCAGCATAACGCCTGTTAGGAATTTTGAAAAATTCCTTATCGGCAAGCCGATGGAGTTCGCCCCGATAGCAACGTCGCGGATATGTGGCATCTGCCCTATCTCTCATTCGTGCGCTTCGGTAGAGGCTGTGGAGGACTCAATCGGCGTTGAACCCCCAAAGGACGGCATGATATTACGAGAACTGGCTGCCATTGCTAACAAAATGCACAGCCATCCGCTTCATAACATTTTGATTTTCCCGGATTTCGGGTGCGGTGTCGGTTTTGACAAAAACGTCTACGCAGACGCCATGAAGCGCTGTCAGGGAATGAGAAAAGTCGCCCAGAACATCATTGATGTGGTCGGCGGAGAGGGCCTACACGCGCCGGACATCGTCATAGGCGGCATGGAACATAACATCAGCGATCTCGCAAGAACGAAATTGCAGAGCAGTCTGCGGACCTACGAGGAGCTTTCAAACGAACAGACCGACTTCATGATGGGGCTAATCAAGGACTCTGACTATCCATCTGACATGGGGCTGCACGACTACGACGTGTTTGCTTCGGACTTGACTTACGGCGATAGAACGGCCTTCCCGTGGGAAACGTTTAACGAAGAACAGCCGAACAACTGGTACAGCTCGCTTGAAGTCGGGCTAGAGGCAAACAACACGATATGCCTTGTTGGCGGCGAACCGGTTGAAGTCGGCCCTCGCGCACGTGCGGTTACGTTCAAGGGATTTAATGAGAGGGGTGCGCTGGCCATCCAAAAGGCACGGCAGCGGGAACAAGGTACGCTTGTTCATCGAGCCGAGACGTGTACGACAAGCCCCTGCTCTCAATCGCCCTGGCCCGCCGAATCGCCCCGGAAAAACTCATCAAGGAAACCGGGGCCGACGCCGCCCGTCGCCTGAACGCGCGCCTGCTGGCCCACACGCACGCCATCCGGATCTGCAAGGACACTCAGCAATTGCGCACCACGCGCGGCACCCTACGCTACGACCAGCTGGTGCTGGCCCACGGCGCGCAGGCCGCGCTGCCCCCCGCCCTGCCGGCAGCGCTGTGCTGGCGCATCAACCACCTGGGCGCCTACCTGCAACTGCGCGCCGTGCTCGGCGAGGCAGCAGTCACGGGGCCGAAAGACGTGCTGATCGTCGGCGCCGGCCTGATCGGCAGCGAACTCGCCAACGACCTGGCCCTGGGCGGGCACCGTGTCACCCTGCTCGACGTTCAAGGCAGCCGCTGGCGCGCTGGCGCGCGGACAAGGCCGGCGCACAGGTGCTGCAGGCCTGGAAAGGCTGCCGATCCGTTTCGTGGGCGAGGTGAAGGTGGCCAGCGTCGAGCGCCTGGCGCTGGACGCCGAACGACTCTGGCAACCCCTGCCCGCAGGCACCGCCTGCGCCGGGCAGACCACGCGGTTGCGGATCACCACCGAATGCGGCCAGCACTTCGCCGCCGACGAGGTGATCGTCGCCGCTGGCCTGCAGACCCCGAGCCGTCTGGCCCGAAGCGCCAATCTGGCCTGGGCCGACGGCATCGCAGTCGACCCCCACACCCTGCGGACCAGCGATGAAGGCATCCACGCGATGGGCGACTGCGTCACCCTCGACGGCCAGGCCAGCCGCTACATCGAGCCCATCGCGCGCCAGGCCAAAACCATTGCAGCGGCCCTCACCGGCTGCGAGCCCATTCCCTATGAGGCAAGGACCGCAGTGATTCGCGTCAAGACCACGTCGATGCCGCTGACGCTGCATTGAGCCGGGTTCCGGACAACGGCACGGCGGGTTTGGCGGCCACAACGCGGGGACGAACACCGCCAGATGGCGGGTGTGAAGAGGGCTCTCCCGACTCCAAGACTCACTATTGAGCCAAAAGAGCCCATACCGGCTGCCAAATAGTCACCATCTGCTATCATTACGTGAGCATCCTTGGGGCCGGCGTGCGGTGCTCAATATTCCTTGTACGGAAGGAACTTGCCCGACAGCACCACGTTCACCCGGTCGCCCTTCGGGTCGGGCTGGCGCACGATGTCCATGCTGAAGTCAATCGCGCTCATGATGCCGTCGCCGAACTCCTCGTGGATCAGTTCCTTGATCGTGGTGCCGTAGACGTTGACGATCTCGTACCAGCGGTAGATCAGCGGGTCGGTCGGCACGGACGTGGGCAGCGAGCCCTTGTAGGGCACGACCTGCAGCCATTCTGCTCCTCGGCGTTCAGGCCGAAGATCTTGCCGAGGATCTTGGCCTGCTCCGGGCTGGCGGTCATCTGGCCCAGGCACAGCGCGGTGGTCCATTCCTTGGACTGTCCGACTTTCTTGGCGACGTCGGCCCACTGGATGCTCTTGGCAACCTTGGTGCTGATGATTTTTTCGGTGACTTCCAGTCGGTTCATGGGGTGCTCCTGCTTTTCTTGAGGGTTGGGGTGATGGAGGGAAACGAGTTCAATGCGCAGTTGCGCGCGTCACGAGGAAGTCCACGACGTGATTGCGGAAGTCGTAGTAACCGTCCAGGTGGTGCAGGCTGGCGCGGGTGCGCTGGCGGGGCAGCGGGTTGTTTACGACTTCCGCGATGCCACCAGGCACATAGCCGGTGCTGGTTTCACTGCCGTTGCTCATCAGCAGGATGCGGTCAGCCAGCAGGATGGCCTCGTCCACGTCGTGCGTGATCATGAAAACCGTCTGATGCGTCTCGCGCACGATGGCCATCAACTCGTCCTGAATGGTGCCGCGCGTGAGCGCGTCCAGCGCGCCGAAGGGCTCGTCGAGCAGCAGCATCTTCGGCTGGATGGCAAATGCCCGCGCGATGCCGACGCGCTGCTTCATGCCGCCGGAGAGTTGCGAGGGCTTCTTGTCGATGGCGGCGCTCAGGCCCACCATCGCGACGAACTTCTCCACATGCCCGTTGACCTTGGCCGCCGGCCACTCGGGCCAGCGCGACTTGACGGCAAACGCGATGTTTCTGCGCACCGTCAGCCAGGGCATCAGCGCATGACTCTGGAACACCACGCCGCGCTCCAGGCTGGGGCCGGAAACTTCACGGCCGTCCATGAAGACGTTGCCGGAAGTGGCCGTGTCCAGCCCCGCCAACACGTTCAGGATGGTGGTCTTGCCGCAGCCCGAATGGCCGATGATGCAGACGAACTCGCCGCGGTCCAGCGTGAACGACACATCGGCGAACACCGGCTTGGCGGCGATGTAGGCCTTGCTGAGTTTTCGATCTTGAGGAAGCCGTCCACGGTGGGGGTCTTCTTGGTGTTGCGCCGGAGGCGGAAAGTGCCATGGGCTCCGCGTGCGCGGCGCGCGAGGGGACATCACTCCACATAGGTCACCGCCTTCTGCAACCGGCCAAAGGCCAGGTCCAGCAACATGCCGACCACGCCGATCACCAGGACGGCGAAGATCACGTTGGTCAGCGACAGGTTGTTCCATTCGTTCCAGACGAAGTAGCCGATGCCGGTGCCACCGACCAGCATCTCCGCGGCCACGATGACCAGCCAGGCGATGCCCATGCTGATGCGCATCCCGGTCAGGATGGTGGGTGCTGCCGCCGGCAGGATCACCTGGAAGGCCTTGCGCAGCGACGTGACCTCCAGCGTGCTGGCCACGTTGAGCCATTCGCGCTTGACCGAGGCCACGCCAAACGCGGTGTTGATCAGCATCGGCCAGACCGAGCAGATGAAGATCACGAAGATGCCGCTCACATCCGAGTCTTTCAACGTGTACAGCGCCAGTGGCATCCAGGCCAGCGGGCTGATCGGCTTGAGCACCTGGATGAAGGGGTCGAACGCGCGATGCAGCAGCGGCGACATGCCGATCACGAAGCCCAGCGGTATGGCCACCAGGCAGGCCAGCAGAAAACCCAGCCCGACGCGGCCCAGCGAGTGGGCGAGCTGGATGCCGATGCCCTTGTCGTTCGGCCCCTTGTCGTAGAACGGATTGGCCAGCTGCGCCCAGCTCGCTCGGGCGACCTCGATGGGCGGCGGGAAGCCGGTGCTCTTTTTGGCGCCGGGGTCCTTGCCCATCAGTTTGGCGTACTCGATCTGCTCAGCGGTCATGCCAGTCGAGGCGCCGCCGATGGACGGCCCGCTGGTGGACAGTTGCCAGGCGCCCACAAACAGGCCGAAGATCAGCAGCGTCACCAGGGCGGCGCGCAGGTGAAGGCCGGCGGTTTTCATGCTCAGGCCGCCTTGCTGATGGCAAAGCTCCTGACGTATTCGTCGGCCTTGGCCGCATCGAACTCCCGGCCCATGATCTTGTGCTTCACAAAGCCGGGGCCGGCCGCGAACGGCTGTCCCAGATCTTTCATGTGCTTGCGCGCATCGGTGATCAGGAACACCTTCTCGGCCACCTGCTTGTAGTTGACGTCGCCCTTGAGGTAGCCCCAGCGTTTCATCTGCGTCAGCATCCAGACCGCCATGCTCTGCCAGGGCATGGGGTCGAAGTCCACACGCTCGGGCACGTTCTGGATGTTGCCCAGCCCGTCGGCGAACTTGCCGGTGAGCACCTGGGTGAGCAGGGTTTCGGGCTGGTTCAGGTACTGCGCCGGCGCGATCACCTTGGCGATCAGCTCCCGGTTTTTCGGGTCGCGCGCCATGGCGGCCGAGGTCAGCACGGCACGGTACAACGCGGCGAAGGTGTTGGGGTTCTTCTGGATGAATTCGGTGCTGGTGCCGAAGCGCAGCAGGGGTGGCCGTTCCACAGGTCCCGGGTCAGGACGTGCAGGAAGCCGACCTCGTCGAACACCGCGCGCTGGTTGAACGGATCGGGGCCGAGGAAGCCGTCGATGTTGCCGGCGCGCAGGTTCGCGACCAACTCGGCCGGGGGAATCACGCGAAGTTGCACGTCGTTGTCGGGATTGATGCCGTTCTCGGCCAGGTAGTAGCGCAGCAGGAAATTGTGGATGGAATAGTCGAACGGAATGCCGAACTTGAAGCCCTTCCAGTTCTTCGGATCGCGGTTGTTCTTGTGCTTCAGGGCCAGGGTGATGGCCTGGCCATTGATGTTCTGGATGGTGGCCACGTTCATCGGCGTGGCGTTGCTGCCCAGCCCCAGGCTGATCGCCAGCGGCATCGGCGACAGGAAGTGCGAGGCGTCGTACTCCTTGTTGATCATCTTGTCGCGCACCAGGGCCCAACCGGCGGTCTTGGTCACCTCGACGTTCAGGCCCTGCTTGCTGTAGAAACCCAGCGGATGCGCCATGATCAGCGGCGTGGCGCAGGTGATGGGAATGAAGCCGATCTTCAGATTGGTCTTCTCCAGAGATCCTTTCTCCTGGGCCATCGCCTGCAGGCTGGCCACGGGCAGCACGCTGGCGATCGCCGCCATGGCCGTGCCCTTGCCGACCGCCCGCAGGAATCGGCGGCGCTGTTCGTCCTGCGGAAAGATCGCCTTGACCAGCGTAGCCTCGATGAACTCATTGCTGTAGGCCTCGAACTCGGCGCTTTCGCTGCGCCGGCGCAACTCGACAGCGGCGCCATCGGCGGCCACCTCGGCATGATGGTCTGCCAGCGTATGGTCGCGCCCACAACTGCACTTGAGCATCAATGGACGGTCGGCGTCGTAAGGGGAGAAAAACTCGGACATGGCACACCTCGGCAAAGTTGATGCACGCCACTACGCAAGGGCCGGGCCAGATTTCCGCGAGAAAACGGCTGGCGCCGCATTTCATGGCAACTGCCGCGACAGGCTGTAGGGCTAGCCCTACAAACCCGAGCGGTGGGGCCTAATAGCCGGGCGCCGACGCTTGGCGTTCGGCCAGCAGTGCCAGCTCCACATCGTTGCGTGCGCCCGTCTTTTCGAGAATGCGGGCGCGATAAGTGCTGACCGTATTGGGCGCGAGCTTGAGCTGCGCACCAATTTCGCTCACGCTGAGCCCGCTCGTCAGCAAGCGAAACACCTGGTGCTCCCGGTGCGACAAGGCCTCGATGCCAACGCCTGTTCTTGGATGCCCCCGCACGCACCACACCGGTGCGCCCACCGCACCGGCGAGCGCCTCGGCAGTCGCGTCGGTCAAGTAGCGCCCGCCGGCGGCCACCTTGCGCACCGCGGCCACCATGTCGTCGGGATCGGCACTCTTGTGCAGGTAGCCCGCGGCACCTAGCTGGATGCAGCGCACGGCGTACTGCTTTTCCGGGTAGGTGCTCAGCATCAGCACCGGCAAGCCGGGGTATTCCTGACGCAGGACCTGCAGAACGTCTAGCCCGTCTCGTTCGGGCATGGCGATATCGAGCAAGACGACATCAAGGCCGGCGTCGGGCATCGGGGTCGGGCGCGCACCATCGACGCGCTGACCAGCGCGAGCGCCTCGGTTCCGGTGCGGGCCTCGCCACAGACCTCGATCCCAGGGTCGTCGGCCAGCACCTGCTTCAGGCCCTCGCGCACGATGCGATGGTCGTCGCAGAGCAGCACCCGGATCATGGCGGGTCGCCTTCACCGGGTATGGGCCAGGACAGGATGAACCAGGCGCCCTGCCCCGGCTGGCTCAAGATCTCCATGGCGCCGCCAAAATGCCGAGCCCGTTCGCGCATGCCCATCACACCGTGGGCATCTGCGGCCTCAAAAGCTTGCGCCGACGCGCCACGACCATCGTCCTGCACCGACAGGACCAACAGCCCATCCTCCACCGCGATGCGAACCACGACACGGCTGGCCTGCGCGTGCCGCACCACATTGCTCAGCATTTCCTGGAAGATGCGGAACACGGCCATGGCTTCGGCCTCGGGCAGTTCCAGGCCATCCGGCAACTCCATTTGCCAGTCCAGCGCCAGCTCGGCGGCAGGCAGCAGGTCGTGCGCCAGCCATTCCAGCGCGGCCCACAGGCCCTGGTGGTCGAGGATGCTGGGACGCAGGTCGGTGATGATGCGGCCGACATTGTCCACCGCCGTCTCGAT